>NZ_RAVT01000026.1 GCF_013464915.1 Stenotrophomonas maltophilia | reverse complement strand
GGATGGGTTCACGGCGTCCCCCGCGACGCCCACCCGCCCGGGCCAGCCCAGGAATTTGCGATTTGCGCCCAGCCACGAGGGGCCCCGCCGTTGGCTGGAACCCATCATTCCACCGCGGAATTGGCGCCCGGGCCCCGCTGGGCCTACCATCGGCGGTCCCCACCCCCACCACCCCTTCCATGTCCGCTCCCGCTTCCGCCGCACCGCGTCGCTGGTTCGTCGCCGGCGACTTCAACGGCTTCTTCGGCCTGGTCGTCGACAACCTCTCCATCCTCGGCTTCATCGCCATGGCCCTGGTCGGGATCTTCCAGTTCCCCGCCGACGTGGTGTTCGGCCGCATGTTCCCCGGCACTGCCTTTGGCGTGCTGGTCGGCAACCTGCTGTACACCCTGATGGCACGCCGGCTGGCCGCGCGTACCGGCCGCGACGATGTCACCGCCATGCCGCTGGGCCTGGATGCACCGACCAGCATCGGCATGGCGCTGCTGGTACTCGGCCCGGCCTTCATCGCCTTCAAGCAGCAGGGCTTGGACCCGCATGCTGCGGGCATCGCCACCTGGCAGCTGGGCATGGCCGCGCTGGTCATCATGGGCGTGCTCAAGTTCGTGCTGTCGTTCTTCGGCGAAGCGGTCACCCGCGCGCTGCCGCGTGCGGCGCTGCTGGGCTCCATTGCCGGCATCGCGCTGGTGCTGATGGGCCTGTTGCCGTTGCTGGAAACGCTGCGTTCGCCGCTGGTCGGCTTCACCACGCTGGGCCTGCTGCTGTATGTGCTGATTGCCAAGGGCAAGCTGCCGGTGCGTGGCCCCGGCGTGCTGCTGGCCTTCGTGTTCGGCACCGTGCTGTATTACGGGCTGGGCCTGGCCGGGCTGGGTGCGCCGGGCTTCCACGTGCCGGAGTGGGTGCCGCCGCAGGTGGTGCTGCCGCTGCCGACGCTGGGCTTCCTGCAGGGCCTGCCCACGGCGATGACCTACCTGCCGCTGCTGCTGCCGTTCGGCCTGCTGATGGTGGTCGGTGGCATCAACGTGTCCGAAAGCGCACGCGCGGCCGGCGATGATTACCGCACCCGCGACATCCTGCTGGTGGAAGCGGTGGCCACGCTGGTGGCCGGTGTCTGCGGCGGTGTTGCGCAGACCACGCCGTACATCGGCCAGCCCGCCTACAAGCACATGGGCGCGCGCAGCGGCTACACGCTGCTGACCGGCCTGTTCGTCGGCATCGGCGGCATGCTCGGCATCATCTCCGGGCTGGTGCAGTGGCTGCCGTTGGCGGTGCTGGCGCCGATCATCGTGTACGTGGCCATCGACATCACCACCCAGGCTTTCCAGGCCACGCCGCGTCACCATGCCGGTGCGATGGTGTTCGGTTTCCTGCCATCGGTGGCCTACCTGCTGGCAATCAAGGCGCCGGGCTGGATCGCACCGGACCAGCTGCCGCAGCTGCTGACCAAGCTCGACGGGCACGGCCTGCCGGAGCTGGCGGTGATCTTCACCCTCGGCAATGGCTTCATCATCACCTCGATGCTGTGGATCTCGGCGGTGGCGGCGATGGTGGATGGCCGCCTGCGCCGCGCCTGTGGCTTCCTGCTGGTGGCGGCGCTGCTGACCCTGTTCGGGCTGATCCACTCGGTGGACCCGCGCGGCGGCATCTACCTGCCGTGGGATCTGGAAGGCCTGGCGCGCATAATCAGCTGGCAGTTCGCCGGCGCCTACGTGGCATTGGCGCTTCTGCTGGGCCTGCTGTCACTGCAGAAGCAGGCGGTGAAGCCGCTGGGTGATCGCACCGATCATTGACCGGGGACGCCGGGCATGGCCCGGCACTACCGCTCCTTCCGCTGCGGGGGCTTTGTAGRGCCGAGCCTGCGCTCGGCTGCTCCGAGCCGCGCCCGCAACGCGCCCTGCCGGCCAGCGGCCGGCACTACCGCTCCTTCCGCYGCGGGGGCTTTGTAGRGCCGAGCCTGCGCTCGGCTGCTCCGAGCCGCGCCCGCAACGCGCCCTGCCGGCCAGCGGCCGGCACTACCGCTCCTTCCGCYGCGGGGGCTTTGTAGRGCCGAGCCTGCGCTCGGCTGCTCCGAGCCGCGCCCGCAACGCGCCCTGCCGGCCAGCGGCCGGCACTACCGCTCCTTCCGCTGCGGGGGGCTTTGTAGAGCCGAGCCTGCGCTCGGCTGCTCCGAGCCGCGCCCGCAACGCGCCCAGCCGGCCAGCGGCCGGCACTACCGTTCGGCGTCCAGCTCGGGGTAGTGGCGGAAGATGCCGTGGGTGTTGAACGGCAACCGCCGCTCCGAGGCCAGGTAGGCAGCAATGTTCGGCCGCTTCGCCACCCGCTCCTGCAGTGCACGCAGCTGGGGCAGGGTGGGGCCGAGGGCCTGCATGCGGCGCGGGAACATGTAGTCCAGCCCGCTCAGCAGCTGGAACAGCGACAGATCCACATACGAGTGCTCGCGCAGTGCATGGCGGCCGCCATTGGCCGCCAGCACCTGCTCGAAGTAGCCGAGGTACTTCGGCAACCGTTCGCTGCGCAGTGAGACGGCACGCGCCCTGGCCTCGGTCTTCTGCGCTTCGTAGTACTTCGATGCGGCGATCGGATGATGGGTGTCGTGCACCTCGGCCACCAGGTCAGCGATGGTCAGCTGCAGTTGCAGCGCCTGCATCCGCCGCGACGCCGCCTGCGGTACCAGGTCCAGCGTCGGGCCGAGGAAATCGAGGATGGCCGCGACCTGCGCGATCACCTGTCGTCCCGCCTTCAGGAACGGTGGCGCGAACGGTTGTGCGCCTTCGCTGCCACCGTCCAGAAACGGCTGCATCACCGCGTCGCCGTGCACCCGTGCCATGTCGATGTAGTCGGCACCTGCATCTTCCAGTGCCAGCCGCACGAACTCGCCACGGCCCTGGATGCCGGTCCAGTAGTACAGCGCGTACTGCATGGCAGCGTCTCCGCACGACAAGACCCACAGCCTCGCGCAGGGTGTGCAAAGCAGGCGTGAGCGTGGCGCATGCGCAGGCCCCAACCCCAACGGCAGCGGAACAGACGGGGAACCCACCGCAATCAATCCGGTCACACCTTGTCCATGCAGGTGAACAACGAGGGACTGCATCATGCAGAGTGGAAAGGCGGTATGGCCCTGGGTGCTGGGCGTGGTGGTGATCGGTGGCGCGGGGGGCTGGTTGTTCCGCGATCAGCTGAAGGGCCTGGCAGACGGTGTGTCGGTGCCGGTGCAGTCACCTCCCGCCAGCAGCGGTGCACCGCCACAACCGAAGGCAACCACAGCGCCCGCGCCAGCACCCCCGCCGATCAAGCATCCGCTCGATACCGGGGCCGCCGCCGACCCGGCGCTGCCGAAGCTGGCTGACAGCGATGCCGCCGCCTGGGGCGCGCTGAGCCAGCTGTTCCAGGGCGAGGGGCCGTTGACCCTGCTGCTGCGCGATCATCTGATCCAGCGCCTGGTGACCCAGGTCGACAACCTGGACAAGCCCAGCGTGCCGCCCACCGCACTGGCCGCGCGCCCACTGCCGGGCAACCTGCAGGTCGAGCCCGGTGAGGGCGGTGAACGCATCGCCGCCAGCAGCGCGGCGCGCTATGCGCCCTACGTGCAGGCGTTCACTGCGCTGGACCCCGCGGCGACGGCGGCTGCGTACAAGCGCTTCTATCCGCTGATCCAGCAGGCCTATGTCGACCTGGGCCGGCCCGAAGGCTATTTCAACGATCGCCTGGTCGCGGTGATCGACCATCTGCTGGACACGCCGGAACTGGTGCAGTCGCCGCAGGTGGAACGCGATGAACGCGGCCGCTACCGCTTTGTCGATCCCACGTTGCAGTCGAGGTCGATCGGCCAGAAGGCGCTGCTGCGCATGGACGCGGCGCAGGCGCGGGCGGTCAAGCAGCAGCTGCAGGCGATCCGCAGCGCGATCGCTCGCGGCTGAAGGCTGAAGGCTGAAGACTGCAGGGGCAGGTGTCATCGCCAGCGTGATAGGGTCTGGATCAGGTAGACAGGAGTGACCTTGATGCATCGAATGTGGTTGGGCGTGAGTGCGTTGTTCGCCACGACAGTGGCCTCGGCTGCGGCCGTCGAGACGCGCGATGGCGAACTGGGCGATCCCTACGGCTACACCCGCAGCGTGCGCCTTGCCGAACTGTCCCGGCTGCAGACGCTGGGCAAGTCACCCGGTGTGAAGGGCAAGCTGGGCCAGGCGGGTTTCTACCGCGTGCGCGGCGAGCTGGACCGCTCCAGCCAGGCGGCTCATGAGTGCCTGAAGACCGTGGCCAGCGAGGCGGCCGACAGTGTGAAGGGGGTCGAGTACCTGTGTTCGGCCACCCTGGCCGGCAATCTGCTCCTGCAGGGCGATATCGCGGGTTGGGCGGCGCAGATGCTCCAGGTTCGCACGCTGATGGAGCGCGATATCCGGCCGATGCTGAGCCCCAAGCTGCGCGACATCCATCTTGCTGGCCTCAGCGAGCCGCACTTCGAGCGGTTTACCGCATGGCCGCGTAATGCCATGGCAGCGCAGGCGCCAGCCAGCGACATCAGTGTCCCCTTGCAGTTGGACAACGAACTGCCGACGCTCAGCCTGAAGCTGCGCACCGCAGCCGGTGAACGCGAGCTGCGCGTGCATCTGGACAGCGGCGCCGCATACTCGCGCATCGGCCGAGCGCTGGCGACCGAGCTGGGCTTGACGCTGACCGAGGGCTTCATGGCGGTCGATGGCAGCCCTGGCAAGTTGTATGCGCTGGCGGCACCGGTCGAGTTGGACATCGGTGGTGTCGCCGTGCGCGATGTGTCCTTTGCGGTACTGGGCCAGGACGACCTGCCACGCATCGGCCTGGACGTACTGCGCGCGCTGGGCCGGGTGCGGGTCAACAAGGATGCGCTGGTGATCCAGGCCACGGCCAGCCCGGTGCCGTGCACGCGGCGGATGGCCACGCTGTCCTCGCTATGGGCGGATGCGTACGACGTCCGCTATCCGATCCGCGCTGGCAAGCAGAACGTGCTGGTCAAGGTGGATACCGGCTTCAACGGTGCCTTCCAGGCCCGCGGAACGTTGCCGACCACGCCACCCGCGTCGGCGATCCGGCGCAAGAACGTGATCACCACCGAAGGCAGCGAAGACATCCAGTTCGTGGAAGCGACCACGCCGGTCATGATCGGGGAGGAAGTGCTGAACCTGCCGATGGACCTGGGGCTGTCGCCCGGGCCCAACCCGCTGTTCAACCCGGACTGGCGCGTGGGCTTTGCCGCGACCCAGCGCTACAGCCTGTACATGGATGTTGAAGGCACCTATGGCTGCCCGGTGGCCGTTGCGGTGGCGCCACCGCWGTTGCCGCCGAAGCCGGCTCCCACGCCGCCTGCAGGCGGCTGATCCACGGCTACAGGCTCTGCAGGAACGCCTCGATGTCCTGCAGATCCTGGCGGCCCAGCCCGCGCGGCTGCAGCAGTGGATCCGGCTCTGGGAACGGCGCCGCATCAGCCGGCAGCGCGGCCGGGGCGCGCGGGCGCGCGCCGCCCACGTTGTAGAACGCCAGCACGCCCGACAATTTCGGGATCATGCCGTTGTGCATGTAGGGCGCTGTGGCGGCAACGCCTCGCAGCGACGGTGTACGGAAACGGCCGCTGTCGGCGGGATCACCGGTGACCTCATAACGCCCCAGATCCTGCCGCGCGCGGCCGTGGAAATGCAGGCCCAGGTTGTGGAAGCCGTTGTCGGTCAGCGCTGCCCCGCTGTGGCAGTTCATGCAACCGGCCTGCGTGCGGAACAGATGCAGGCCGCGCAGCTGGGCGTCGTCCAGTGCACGTATATCGCCACGCAGGAAGCGATCAAAGCGGCTGTTGCG
This sequence comes from Stenotrophomonas maltophilia, assembly GCF_013464915.1. Classification (GTDB taxonomy): domain Bacteria; phylum Pseudomonadota; class Gammaproteobacteria; order Xanthomonadales; family Xanthomonadaceae; genus Stenotrophomonas; species Stenotrophomonas maltophilia_AT. Next base: position 98,271 of record NZ_RAVT01000026.1, on the reverse strand, counting down.
CGGCGACAGGCTGCGCTCGAACGCGGCGATGGCCTGGCCGAGCTGGGCGGCATCGATGCGCGGCTGCGCGAACACCGCGGCGAAGTCAGCACGATAGGACGCATCGCGGCGCAGGCGACGCACGGCGCCGCCGGCACTGAACCCCATCTCGATGGGATCGGCGATGGGATGCAGCGCCTGCGCTTCCAGCGTGGTCGCGCGTCCATCCCAGAACAGCGGTGCCACGTGCGGACTGGTGGCCACGCTGGGCGCATTGCGGCGGCCGGGCTGGCGTCCGTGCCCGAAGGACACGCGACGACCGTCGGCCCAGCCCAGGTCCGGATCGTGGCAGCKGGCGCHGGCCMGCTGCCGCGACTTCGAAAGAACCGGATCGAAGAACAGCCGCCGCCCCAGTGCCACCTTGGCTGGCGTGGAAGGATTGTCCGGTGGATCGACGGGCGACGGCAGTGGGGCCAGTTCCTTCCACGCCACGCCGGGTTCGACCTCCGGCGCGGGCCAGCGCGTACTGGGGCTGCTGTAGAGCGCACGCAGGCAGGCGCCATCCCAGCGTTCCGCCTTGCCCGGAGCAGGCGCGCAGATCGGTTGGGAAGGACGTGGCTGTGCAGCGCTGGCCAGCACGGCGCTGACCAGCACTGCAATCCAGCCAAGCCTGCGGCGGCGCGCGGGCCTCAGAACCGGTAACCCACTTCGAGCCAGAACGAACGTCCCATCTCGTAGTACGGCGCGCGGCTGACGCTGCTGGATACGCCATTCACCGCGCGCCGATCCAGCACGTTGAACACATCCACGTTGGCGAACACCGTGCCCATCGTCGACAACGGCTGCTCCCAGCCGATGCGCATGTCCCAGATCAACGAAGGGGCAAACCGCCGTCTTTCCCAGACCGCGACGCTCTGGCCGTCATGGACATCCTTAAGTCCGGTGTCCCGGATCGCGCGATACCCGGCCCGGTAGCGCAGCGTATTGCCCCAGGTCAGCCGAGCTGCCGGGATATGCGTGGTGGTGGCCAGTCGCGCGGTCCATGGGCGGTTGAAGTTGTCTGCCGGGCGATCGCGGTAGCGGATGTAGCTGCCGTCGTAGCGGATGATCGGATTCTCGTAGTACGCGGTGCTGAAGTCGTCCTCGTAATCGGGCGCAGAAGAGCGGCTGTCGGTCCAGTCCAGCGCCAGCAGGCCCGTGGTGCTGGTTCCGCCGAACTGCAGGCGGTGCAGGGGGCGCACGGTAAGGCTGATGATCTGTGTCTCGCTGCGGCCGTCGTTGCTCCAGGTTTCGTAGTGGGTGGCCAGCGAAGGGTCATCCGCGCGTTCGTCCTGCACCCGGCTGCTGGAACGCACGACCTGGTCACGCCCCTTGCGGTTGACGACCTTGCCGAGGAACTCCCAGCCCTTCCATTGCTGCTTGACGCCCAGCATCAGCTCATCGTCGTAGGCGATTCTCAGGCGATCGAAATGCAGCCCGTTGGCGGTCTGCGTACCTGCGGTCCACTCGCTGTCGAGGGTGGGGCGGCGCTGGTTCCTGTATTGCAGCCGATCAAGGCCATCGCGCAGCCGCCACGTGGCCGCGTTGCGGCCGTAGTAGCGGTTGGCGCCCGCGATCAGCTGGGTTTCGCCGGCGGTGTCGAGATCCAGTGACATCGCCAGGCGCGGTGCGACCGTGGTGTGCTGCATGTAGCTGTCATGGTCGATGCGCAGGCCGGGACGCAACGACAGGCGCCCCGCGCGGATGCTGTCTTCGGCGTAGGCGCTCCAGCTGTCGATCTGGAAGTCCAGCCGGCCGCGCGTGTAATAGGTGCGGCTGGTGAAGAACTGTCCGGGCCAGTTGCTGGTGTTGGCGCGGCCGGTGCGGGTCAGGCCCATCCAGCAGGTCTGCGTGTCGGTGATGCCGGCCTTGTTGGTACAGCTGGTGGTGCGCGCCGGCGAGACATAGATGTAGGTGTCGTCCAGGCGCTCGTAGTCGACTTCCTGGTGCTGGTACTGGACGCCTGCCGCGAAACGATGCTCCATGCCCAGCCAGCGCTGCGGTGCCAGTATCAGATCGGCACGGTACTGGAGCGTCTTCTGTGCCTGGTCTATGTCGCCGAATTCACCTTCCAGCGAGCTGCCTGAAGTTCCCCAGTCCTTGCCCTCGGCCCAGTGCCAGCTCATGTAGTCCGCAGACTGCGGATGGCGGGACTGCTCGGTTGAACTCCAGCCCACCTGCTGGGTCAGAGTGCCCCATTGCGGCGACCACGTCGCCTTGAGCATCGCCTGGCGGCCACCGCCAATGATGTCGATGCCGGCACCGGGGACGTTGGAGCGGAAGTAGTGGGATTCCTCCGGCGCACGGGTAAAGCTCGCCTCGATGTCGAGCGTGTCGCTCGCTTCCCAGACCGCCTTGACGAACAGATTGTCGATGCTGCGCCGCTGGATCTGTTTCTCCGGATGCGCGTCGTCGACCAGGTGCGACTGCAGGTTGTAGGTGGGAATGGTCGAGCGCTTGCGGGTGAAACTGGCCAGGACGCCGATGCGGTCGGTCAGATAGCCTTCCAGATCGGCACGCGTGGTGGTCTTCTTGAATTCCGGCTGCCCGTCATTCGCGCCGGACGCCTTCTGGTAGCTGTCTGCGACGGCGGAGTCCAGGTGGTAGCGTGTCCACGAAGATCGCGAGGACTGGGTGGACAGGCGGCCGCTGAAGGTGCGTGATGGTCGCCGGGTGCTCGCTTCGACCACGCCGCCGTTGAATCCACCATAGGCGGCCGAAACGTTGCTGTCATGCACGGTGAAGTCTTCCAGCAGGCTGCTGTCCAGCGCCAGCGCCTGCGAGCCGCCTGGAACTGAGAACAGCCGGTATACCTCCGGGTCCGCACCCGGGTCGATGTCGTTGTTGAAGTTCATGCCATCGACGATGAACGCGTTCTGATAGAACTTCGCACCATTGATGCTGATTTCCGCAGGGCGGATTTCGCCGGGGCTGAAGCTGCCCTGGTCGGCATTGTCGAACTGCACGGCGGGATGGATGCGCAGCAGCCGGGTGATGTCACCGTTGCCGGCGGCCTGCGCCGCGACGTAGCTGCGGTCCAGTTGCAGGCTGCCTCCGAAGGTCGAACCAGTGTCCCGCCCCGGCACATGCAGGGTACTGGTGCGTCGTGCGCCTGCCGAGAGCTGCGCGCGCTGCAAGGTGTAGCTGCCATCGGCGCGGCGCACCGCGCGCAGCCCGCTGCCGTGCAGCAGTGCGTCGAATCCTGCGTCCACGTCCAGCCCCGTGGCAATCGAGGGAGCCTGGCGGCCACGGGTCAGCGCGGGGTCGAAGGACAGGGCCACGCCATGTTCGGCGGCGAACGCGCCCAGTGCACTGCCCAGCGAGACGGTGCTGCGCTGGACGTGCAGGGATTCATCGGGCGGTGATTGAGCCAGCGCGGGTGTGGCGGCGAGCGCGGTGGCGAGGAGGCTCAGTCGAAGCCGGGGCAGGTTCACGGTCATGGGGAGGAAAGTGAGGGGTTCATACCCTCTGCCACGCGACGCTCGGAAAAGTGTCAGCCGCGATGTCCCGCAGCCGACACGCGGATCCACAGCCCCTGCTCGATCCGAAGCGCATGGGTGGCGGCAAGCATCGACAGGCTGCGTTGCAGGTCGTCCAGCGGGAATGCGCCGGACACCGGCAGGCCGGCGATGCGCGGATCCACGCGCAGCCAGCGGTGCTGGTAGCGCCCCAGCTCCTGCAAGACCTGCTGCAGCGGCATTGCATCGGCGACCAGCATGCCCCGGACCCACGCGTCAGCGCCGGGTGGCGCAGGCATGGGCCGTGGCAGCCGGGTCAGGTTCCAGCGCACCTGCTGCCCGGCGTCGACCTGGCGCTGTTGACCCGGCGTGGAGATCCGCACCGCGCCGCGCTGAACCACCAGCAGGGCGTCGTTCCCGAACAGGCGCACGCTGAAACGGGTGCCAAGTGCCTGCAGCGTGCCGTAGGGAGTCGTGACCCGGAACGGCCTCGCCGGGCGTTGGGGATCAGCGGCAGTCTGCACCAGCATCTGCCCCTGCCGCAGCCGCAGAAGGCGCGCATGTGCATCGAATGCGATGTCGACCGCAGTGCTGGTATCCAGGTGCAGCACACTGCCATCGTCCAGCACCTGCTGGGCGCGCTCGCCCACGGCCGTGCGCGCACTGGCATCCCACGCTGCGTCGTCCCACAACCGCCAGGCCAGCCATCCACCGAGTGGCGCCACCAGCAGAGCGGCGACGCTGCGCAGTACGGCGCGGCGCCCAGCCGACGCGGGCGGCTGCAGGGTGCGCTGGGCCAGCGCTGTAGGCACCTGAGCGGTCAGCGCCAACAGACGTTCCGCGCGCTGCCAGGCGTGGGCGTGTGCCGGATCGGCATCGTGCCAGCGTGGCCATTGCGCGCGCTGCGCCGCGCTGTCGTCCTCGTGCAGGCGCATCAGCCAGTCGGCGGCCTGTTCCAATACGCGCGGCGGAAGGGCCGGTGCGGCGGCGGTCTCAGCCGGCATGCGCCAGGCAGCCCATTAGCGCCCGCTTCATGTGCCGCTTCACCGTCGACAGTGACAGCCCCAGCTGTTCGCTGATGGCCTCATAGCGCAGCCCATCGAACTGCGCCAGCATGAACACCCGGCGTGCCATCGCGGGCAGGCCGTCGAGCATCGCGTCGATCTGTTGCAGGGCCTCACGCACCAGCGCCTGTTCCTCCAGCGAGGGCAGCACCGGCTCTGGAAACTGCGCCAGGTACTCCAGGTAGGCGCGCTCCAGTGCCTGGCGCCGGAACCAGTTGGCGGCCAGCCCGCGCGCAATGGTGGTCAGGAAGGCACGCGGCTCGCGCAGCGCGGCCAGGTCGCGGCCCTGCAGCAGTCGCGCGAAGGTGTCCTGGGTGAGGTCATCGGCCACATCACGATTGCCTACGCGACTGCTCAGCCAACCCTGCAGCCAGGCCCGGTGATCGCGGTACAGCACGCCCAGTTGTTCGTGGTGGGGAGGCATGAAGGAGACGCGCGGCGCTGATCGAAATGAGAATGATTCGCAAGTATGGCATCCGTGATGCGCCGATTCCAGTGCTACGCGCGCGCTGGCTTGCGCAGGATCAACGCGGCGGCAACATGCGCTCCGGCATGCTGGCCGCAGGCTGACTAGCCTCGGGGTGCAGTCGCAGTCACCCTTGAAACGGGGTGGGGCAACCGCATCTTTCCAGCATCGCCGGCGCGGGCCGGCCCTGATGACCGATGAGGATTCGCAATGCGGATGGACAAGCTCACCTCGCGTTTCCAGCAGGCGCTGGCAGACGCACAGTCGCTGGCCGTGGGCCGCGACAACAGCATCATCGAACCGGTTCACCTGTTCAGCGCGCTGCTGGACCAGCAGGGCGGCAGCACGCGCCCGCTGCTGGCCCAGGCGGGGGTGAACGTACCGGTCCTGCGCGAGCGCCTGACCGAGGCGCTGGATGCGCTGCCCAAGGTGTCCGGCCAGGCCGGTAACGTCTCGATGGGCAACGACCTGGGGCGCCTGTTGAACCAGACCGACAAGCTGGCCCAGCAGCACGGCGATGCCTTCATTGCCAGCGAGTGGTTCGTGCTGGCCGCGCTGGACGATGGCGGCACGCTGGGCATGGCGCTGCGCGCCGCCGGTGCCGACAAGGCGCGCCTGCAGGCGGCCATCGACAAGCTGCGTGGCGGCGAGAACGTGCAGTCGGAAAACGCTGAAGAACAGCGGCAGGCGCTGGAGAAGTACACCATCGACCTGACCGCGCGCGCCGAGAGCGGCAAGCTCGACCCGGTGATCGGACGTGACGAGGAAATCCGCCGCACCATCCAGGTCCTGCAGCGCCGCACCAAGAACAATCCGGTGCTGATCGGCGAACCCGGCGTAGGCAAGACCGCGATCGTGGAAGGCCTGGCCCAGCGCATCATCAACGACGAAGTGCCCGAAGGCCTGCGCGGCAAGCGCGTGCTGTCGCTGGACATGGGTGCGCTGATCGCCGGTGCCAAGTTCCGCGGTGAGTTCGAGGAGCGCCTGAAGGGCGTGCTCAACGATCTGGCCAAGAACGAAGGCCAGATCATCCTGTTCATCGACGAACTGCACACCATGGTCGGCGCCGGCAAGGCCGATGGCGCGATGGATGCCGGCAACATGCTGAAGCCGGCGCTGGCGCGCGGCGAGCTGCACTGCATCGGTGCCACCACGCTGGACGAGTACCGCAAGTACATCGAGAAGGATGCCGCGCTGGAGCGCCGTTTCCAGAAGGTCTTCGTGGGTGAGCCGTCGGTGGAAGACACCATCGCGATCCTGCGCGGGCTGAAGGAAAAGTACGCGGTGCATCACGGCGTGGAAATCACCGATCCGGCCATCGTGGCGGCGGCCACGTTGTCCAACCGCTACATCACCGACCGCCAGCTGCCGGACAAGGCCATCGACCTGATGGACGAAGCCGCCTCGCGCCTGCGCATGGAGATCGACTCCAAGCCGGAGGAACTGGATCGCCTGGAACGCAGGGTGATCCAGCTGAAGATCCAGCGCGAGATGCTGAAGAAGGAAAAGGACGAAGCCTCGCGGCAACGCCTGGCCGACCTGGAGAACGACATCGAGGCGCTGGAGCGCGAGTTCTCCGATCTCAATGAAATCTGGAAGTCGGAGAAGGCCGCGCTGCAGGGTGCAACCAGGATCAAGGAGCAGGTCGAGCAGGCCAGGCTGGAACTGGAGGCCGCGCAGCGCCGGCAGGATTTCGCCAGGATGAGCGAGATCCAGTACGGCCTGTTGCCGCAGCTGGAAAAGCAGTTGGCCGCCGCGCAGGAAGCCGAGCACAAGGACTTCAAGCTGGTGCAGGACCGCGTGACCGACGAGGAGATTGCCGAAGTCGTTTCGCGCTGGACCGGCATTCCGGTCAACAAGATGCTCGAAGGCGAGCGCGACAAGCTGCTGCGCATGGAAGAGGTGCTGCACAACCGCGTGGTCGGCCAGGAGGAAGCGATCAAGGTCGTCTCCGATGCGGTCCGCCGCTCGCGTGCGGGCCTGTCCGATCCGAACCGTCCGGCCGGCTCGTTCCTGTTCCTCGGCCCGACCGGTGTCGGCAAGACCGAGCTGTGCAAGTCGCTGGCCGAGTTCCTGTTCGACAGTGCCGACGCGATGATCCGCATCGACATGAGCGAGTTCATGGAGAAGCACAGCGTTGCCCGTCTGATCGGTGCGCCCCCGGGCTACGTCGGCTACGAGGAAGGTGGCTACCTGACCGAGGCCGTGCGTCGCCGTCCGTACTCGTTGATCCTGCTGGACGAAGTGGAGAAGGCGCATCCGGATGTGTTCAACATCCTGCTGCAGGTGCTGGACGATGGCCGCCTGACCGATGGCCAGGGCCGCACCGTGGACTTCCGCAACACCGTCATCGTGATGACCTCGAACCTGGGCTCGCACCAGATCCAGGACATGAGCGGCGACGACAGCCCGGAGGCCTACACGCAGATGAAGGCGGCGGTGATGGGCGTGGTGCAGGCGCACTTCCGTCCGGAGTTCATCAACCGCCTGGACGATATCGTGGTGTTCCATCCGCTGGACAAGCAGCAGATCAAGCAGATCGCGCGCATCCAGATGCGTGGGCTGGAAAAGCGCTTGGCAGAGCGCGGATTGAAGCTGGTGGTGTCCGATGCAGCGTTCGACCTGCTCGGCAACGTCGGTTTCGATCCGGTGTATGGCGCGCGCCCGTTGAAGCGTGCGATCCAGGCACAGCTGGAAAACCCGCTGGCACAGAAGATCCTGTCCGGCGCCTTCGTCAACGGCGACACCATCGAAGTCGGCAACGACGGCGGCCATCTGGTGTTCGCCAAGGCGTGAATCATGCGGGGCGCTGCCTGATCGCAGCGCCTCGTTTTCTCCGGTMGCGCCGGGCCWTGCCSGGCGACGTCTCAGAAGCGGTGCGTGTACCCGCTCATCAACCCGAACTGGTTGGGCTTCTGCACGATCGGGCTGTCGGCGGCATCGCCAAGCAGGCGCGTGCCTTCGGCCGAGATGTACCAGTTGCCGTTGCGGCCCACGCGATGGCTCCACTTCAGGCCGACACCGGCGCTGACCAGGCCGCCCTTCGGCTTGTGTTCGGCAAAGCCGGTACGCGCCGCCTGTTCAGGGCTGACGCCGTACCAGGTCTGCATGTAACTGCGGTTGCCGTAGTCGGTGGAGACGCTGCCGCTGACCACGCCACCGGCCAGGTCGAACAGCGGCATGGTCAGGTTCAAGTGCACCTGCTGGGTGGCCAGGCCGTTCTCGGCCTTGTCCTCATCCTTGCGGGTGAACTGCCAGGAACCGCTCAGCACGGCTTCGCCCAGCGTATAACCCGCCGAGACGCCGACCAGGGGACGGGTATCGATATCTCCCATGCCGCGCAGGTAGTCCGAACCGCCAAGCAGCGAGTCTTTGTCCTTGCGGATGCCACTGGCGCCGACATAGGCACGCACGCGCGTGTGTTCGCCGATGGACGTGCCCCAGCCGATGCCGCTGGTGCCCAGAAACCAGCCGCCCGGCGAGGTGACATCGAAGGACAGCGACGGCGCTGCACGGTACTCTTCGCTGCCGCTGTAGCGCGGCGTCACGCCGCCGCCAGCGGCGACTTCGAAGGTCCAGTGGTCATCCTTGGCATGGGCGATCGGCGCCGCGAACAGCGGCAGCAGGGCCAGGCAGAGCAGGGTGGGGGAACGGCGAAGCTGGGACATGGAAACTCTCGGCAATGGGAGGAAAGCAGCACGCGCATCCGGCGTGCGCTGCAGGGTCGCCAGCGTGGCGATATGCCGGCGATCGATCCCTCCGCAGTTGTGCGGGAGTTGTAATCAACTGTAATCGCGCCCTCGGGCGTTCAGCTGGCAGCCAGCGGCCAGTGCATTTCCAGGCGTGCGCCGCCCAACGTGGCGCGACTGATGTGCAGCTCGCCGCCGTGGCGGGCCGCGATGCGGCCGACGATGGCCAGGCCCAGGCCGAAGCCGCCGGTATCGCGGCTGCGGCTGTCGTCAAGGCGGGTGAAGGGGCGCATCACCTTTTCATGGTCGGCCTCGGCGATGCCGGGACCGTCGTCATCCACGCGCAGGCAGGCGCGGCCGTCGACGCCGACCAGCGAGACCTCGACCTGTGAACGTGCATGGCGCAGCGCGTTGCCGACCAGGTTGCTCAACGCCAGCTGCAGCAGGCGCGGCTCGGCGTCCACGCGCGGCAGCGCGCTGGGCAGCACGCGCAGCACCAGGCTGGCGCGTTCGGCGTCACGACGCACATCGGCCAGGCAGGCCTGCAGCCAGTCGTTGGCTTCGATGCGCTGGAGCGGCTCGCCTTCGCTGGGGTGTTCCAGCCGCTCATAGGCCAGCAGTTCGCTGACCAGCCGGTTGAGTTCGGCCAGGTCGCCGTGGAGCCCCTGCGCAAGTCGCTCGCGACGTTCGCGATCATCGCTGCCCTGCATCAGGTCCAGGCCGAAGGCCACGCGCGCGATCGGGGTGCGCAGTTCGTGCGAGATCGCATGGGTCAGGTCGCGCTGGCGCTGCACCAGTTCGGCCACGCGCGCCGCCATGCGGTTGGAGTGTTCGAGGATGACCCGGATCTGCGAGCGCGGCGACACCTGCGCGCGCGCCTGCAGGTCGCCGGCGCCGATGCGGTCGGCATGCACGCGCAGGGCATCCAGGTCGCGCCAGAGCAGGCGCGACCACGCATACAGGCACAGCCCGAACAGCGCCAGCATCACCGAGTACGCGACCAGCGTCAGGTACAGCGAGGTGGGCGGTTCACCAGGCAGATGCAGCTGAAGCCAGCGACCGTCGGGGTGTGCAGGCTCCAACGGGGCCCAGACGATCTCGAATTTCTGCCGGGCAATCATCCCGTTGCGTTGCAGCTGTTGCCGTTCTTCCGCCGTGATAGGTGGCGGTGCGGGCAGCAACGCCAACGCGATACCGTAATGCGGTTGCCACTGCGCCAACTGCTGCTGTTGTGCGGCGTCATCCTTGCCCTGCAGCCCCTGGCGCAGCGCGTACAGCTGGCCACGCACCTGTTCGGCGAAGATCCGTTGCTGGGTGGGCAGGTAGATGCGGTCGAAGATCAGGTTGATCAGCAGCAGGGTGATCAGGAAGCTCGCGCCTACCAGCAGCCACAGGCGCAGGAACAGCCGCTTCACGCCGACCAGGCCGATGGATTGAACTGGTAGCCACGGCCCCACACGGTCTTGATCCGCCGCGGTTCACGCGCATCGTCGCCGAGTTTGCGGCGCAGCTTGCCGATGCTGACATCGACGCTGCGGTCCAGACCATCGAAACCGATGCCGCGCACCGCCTGCAGGATCTGGTCGCGGGAGAGGATCTGCCCGGGCTGGCTGGCCAGCAACCACAGGATCTCGAATTCGGTGGTGCCCAACTCGACCGGCTGGCCGTGCAGGTGTACGTCGCGCTGCATGCGGTCGATCAGCAGTTCACCATGCATCAGCCGGCAGGGCGTGCCGGTGTTGCTGCTGCCGTGGCGACGGCGCAGCAGCGCGCGCAGGCGGGCCAGCAGCAAGCGCGGCTCGATCGGTTTGTGCACATAGTCATCGGCGCCCGATTCCAGGCCCAGCACCTGTTCGATGTCGTCCTCGCAGGCGGTCAGCATCAGGATCGGTACGTCGGAGAAGCTGCGGATCTGCCGGCACACGTCGATGCCACCGAGGCCGGGCAGCATCAGGTCCAGCACCACCAGTTCCGGCGCATGCTGGCGGCAGGCCGCGCCTGCCTGGTCGCCACGGGCGACGTGCTGCACGGCAAAGCCATGCTCGTGCAGGTAGTCGCTGACCAGTTCGGCCAGGCGGCGATCGTCCTCCACCAGCAGGACCGGTGTCGGCGTACCGTTGGCGGTGGGTGTCCAAGGGGATGGCTGCATGCGCGTGGGGCCTCCGTGCCCGGGCAGGAGCGCCCGGCGGCGAAGCCTAGCAACGGCCCATGACGGCTGCCTGAATCGCGGCCAACCTGATAACCGCCGGTACGCACGTCATCGCCAGCGGCTTTCAGCGGGCTGCCCCGGCTGGCCTATGGTGGCGGTTTCCCCGGATGGAGCCTGGTGCAATGAGCGACCCGCAGTGGCAACTGGAAACCCTGGCCGTGCATGGCGGCTACCGACCCGACCCGACCACCCGCGCGGTGGCGGTGCCGATCTACCAGACGGTGGCGTATGCCTTCGATGACACCCAGCATGGCGCCGACCTGTTCGACCTGAAGGTGCCGGGCAACATCTACACCCGCATCATGAACCCCACCACCGACGTGCTGGAGCAGCGCCTGGCCGCGCTGGAAGGCGGCATCGGCGCGCTGGCGCTGGCCTCGGGGCAGGCCGCGATCACCTATGCCATCCAGACCATTGCCGAGGCCGGCGACAACATCGTCGCCTCCAGCGCGCTGTATGGCGGCAGCCTCAACCTGCTGGCGCATACGCTGCCGCAGTACGGCATCCAGGCGCGCTTCGCCGACCCGGCCGATCCGGCCGCGTTCGCCGCGTTGATCGACGAGCGCACCAAGGCGGTGTTCGTCGAATCGATCGGCAACCCACGCGGCAATGTCACCGACATCGCCGCCATCGCCGAAGTCGCTCACGCGGCCGGCGTGCCGCTGATCGTCGACAACACCGTGGCCACGCCCTTCCTGCTGCGCCCGTTCGAGCACGGCGCCGACATCGTGGTGCATTCGCTGACCAAGTACCTGGGCGGCCACGGCAACAGCCTGGGCGGTGCGATCATCGACTCGGGCCGTTTCGACTGGGCCGCGCAGCCGAAGCGCTTCGCCCGCCTCAACCAGCCTGACCCGAGCTACCACGGCGTGGTCTACACCGAGGCCCTGGGCGCTGCCGCCTACATCGGCCGCGCGCGGGTGGTACCGCTGCGCAATACCGGCGCGGCGCTGTCGCCGTTCAACGCTTTCCTGATCCTGCAGGGCATCGAGACCCTGGCCCTGCGCATGGAACGCATCAACGCCAACGCGCTGGCCGTCGCGCAGTTCCTGAAGTCGCACGCAAAGGTGGCCTGGGTGCGTTACGCCGGGTTGGCCGACGACCCCGAGCACGCCGCCGCGCAGCGCTATCTGGGTGGGCACGGTTCTGGCGTGCTGACCTTCGGCCTGCCGGGTGGCCGTGAAGCCGGCGCACGCTTCCTCGATGCGTTGAAACTGTTCACCCGGCTGGTGAACCTGGGTGACGCCAAGTCGCTGGCCACCCATCCGGCGTCCACCACCCATCGCCAGCTGGACGCGGCTGAACTGGCCAAAGCGGGTGTGAGCGAAGACACCGTGCGGCTGTCGATCGGCATCGAGCACATCGGCGACCTGCGCGCGGACCTGGAGCAGGCCCTGGCCGGCGCCTGATAGCCGCGCGCTTGGTCGTCATCGCCACAGGCGATCACCACCGGCGCCGCGATGCGCTACGGTGGAACTGCCTCTCCAAGGCGTGGCAACGTGGCGATCCAGATCCCCGGTCGATGCGGGTCGACCGGGGATTTTTTTGTTTTCGGGGTCAGATCTGTTTTCCTGCGGAAAACGGATCTGACCCCATGCACCGCCGTGTCGACCAAGGTCGACACCTACCAACAGCAGCGGGGAACTGTCGAAGGCGGGGTGGGTCCGGTTGCGGGGGCGTGAGCCGCATGGATGCGGCGACCGAGCTTACATGGACGTACTTGCAGCGCCCCCCGCAACCGGACCCACCCCGCCATTCCACGGAGAGTCAGCTTTTGCTTTTGCCGTTGAAGTTGATTCAGCAGGTGCAGGGCTGCAAGCCCTGCCGCACACCCCTCACACCACCGGAATACTGTGCTGTCCCAACCCGCGATACGGCGGCGTGGACATCACCATCTCCGCCAGCGAGTACGCCAGCTCACGCTCGGCCATCACCGTGCCATCGGCACCGTGTTCCAGCAGATGCTTCACCTCCGCATCGCTGTGCGCACGCGCCAGCAGGGTCAGTTCCGGGTTGATCGCACGCAGCTTGGCCAACGCCTCACCGGCTTCCAGCGGCTGCGGAATCGCCAGCACCGCAATCTTCGCGCGCTCCGGATGGGCCTCGGCCAGCACCCGGTCGGCGGCGGCACTGCCGCGGATCGCCGCCAGACCCTTGGCGTGCGCCTGCTCGACATGTTCCTTGTTGTCATCGATCACCAGCACCGGCACGCCGCGATCGCGCAGCACCTGCGCCAGTTCGCTGCCGACCCGGCCATAGCCGATCACGATGGCGTGGTCATGCAGGTCGCGCGAGGGGCCGATGGCCTCTTCGGGCTCGGCGGCCTGTGGCGACTGCTCCTGCTTGGCCTGCCAACGATCAAGCAGGCCAAACACCAGCGGGTTGAGCATGATCGACACCAACGCACCGGCCAGCACCAGTGACTGGCCTTCCTTCGGCAGGATCTGCAGCGACACGCCGAGGCCGGCGATGATGAAGGCGAACTCGCCGATCTGCGCCAGGCTGGCCGAGATGGTCAGCGCGGTGCTGGTGGGATGGCCGAATGCGCGCACGATGAAGAATGCGGCGGCCGACTTGCCGAACATGATGATCAGCACCGTGGCCAGCACCTGCCACGGGTGCTGGATGAGGATGTTGGGGTCGAACAGCATGCCGACCGAGACGAAGAACAGCACCGCGAACGCATCGCGCAGCGGCAGTGAATCATGCGCGGCCTTGTGGCTCAGCTCCGATTCGTTGAGCAGCATGCCGGCGAAGAACGCGCCCAGCGCGAACGAGACGCCGAACAGCATGGCCGAGCCGAACGCCACACCCAGCGCGATCGCCAGCACCGACAGGGTGAACAGTTCGCGCGAACCGGTGCCGGCGATGCGTTCCAGGATCCACGGAATGACCCGGCGCCCGACCACCAGCATCACCGCCACGAACAGGCCCAGCTGCACGAAGGTCCAGCCGATATCGGCCAGCACGCTGCCCAGCGAGTGCGATTCCTTGGCCGCGTCGGGGCCGAACACGCCGGCCATCACCGGCATCATCACCAGCGCCAGCACACAGGCCAGGTCTTCGACGATCAGCCAGCCGACCGCGATCTTGCCGCGCATCGTCTCCAGCAGGCGGCGTTCCTCCATCGCCCGCAGCAGCACCACGGTACTGGCCGTGGCCAGCGAGAACCCGAAGATGACCCCGTGCAAGGCGGGCCAGCCCATCAGCGAGGCCACGCCCCAGCCGAGCAGGGTGGCCACCGCGATCTGGCCGATGGCACCGGGGATGGCGATGGCTTTGACCGCCATCAGGTCCTTCAGTGAGAAGTGCAGGCCGACGCCGAACATCAGCAGCATCACGCCCAGCTCGGCCAGCTGGTTGGCCAGCGCCTGGTCGGCGACGAAGCCGGGGGTGAACGGGCCTACGCAGATGCCAGCAACCAGGTAACCGACCAGGGGAGACAAGCGGAGCTTGTTGGCCAGCGCGCCGAAGATGAAGGCGAGCCCCAGGCCAACGGCCACGATGTTGATCAGGTCGGTGTCATGGTGCATCGGCACTCGCAGAAATCGGGGGGATGCCCCGATTTTCACCGATGAGGCCAGATACGGCAAACCCGCCGGTCACGTGCCGTGGCCGGCGGGTTTGCCCACGCATTTTTCCTCTACCCCGCCTTCGGCGCGCCCCDTCAACAAGAAGGGGCGCGCCTCCAGATGCGGCGWGGGGATGCCGGCCAGCGGCCGGCACTACCAGAGCACCGCCGGGCATGGCCCGGCGCTACCGATACCGCTTACCAGGTGTACTTGATGCGGCCGTACACGTACGCGCCGTTGAAGCCGAACGGCGAGTAGTTGCTGTACGGCAGCATGCCGAAGGTGGAGTTCTGCAGGTCTTCGGTGCGGTCCGGGTACTTGTCCAGCAGGTTGTCGGCGCCCACGGTCAGGGTCCAGTTGCTGCTCGGCTTGTAGCTGGCCGAGGCATCCACCACCCAGGCGTCGCCGTAGGTCTGGTCGCGCAGGGCGGTGGCCGAGTTGCGCACGGTGAACTTGCCGTAGCGGGTGGCAGCCAGGCCCAGTTCCCAGTGGTCCGAACGCCACGTGCCGCTCAGGATCGCCTTGTCGCGCGGATAGCTGTCCTCGATGCGGCCGATCTCATCGCGGCCGATCAGCGACTGGGTCAGGCCCAGCGTGCCGAACACCGCCGGGGTGCCGCCCACGCGACGCACTTCGGTGTCATTGAGGCTGTAGGCCGCGGTCAGCTCCAGGCTGCTGGCGCTGAACGGCACCGTGTAGCTGGAGACGAAGTCAACGCCACGGGTGCGTGTATCCAGCCCGTTGGTGAAGTACGAGAACGCGGTCACCTGCGGCAGGCCGAGACTGGACAGCAGCGCACTGCTGGCGGCGTTGGTGGTGATGCTGGACGACAGCGCGATGCGGTTGTCGATGTCGATCTGGTAGGCATCGACGGTGATGTACAGGCGGTCCACCGGCTGCAGCACCAGGCCCAGGCTGTAGGAGGTGGACGTTTCGGCCTTCAGCGGCGAGGCACCCAGCGCCTGTGCGGCCGCGCTGGTGGTCGGGAAGGTGCCGCGTTCAACGAACACGCCGTTGGTGAACTGGCTGGTGACGGCCTGGTAGCCCTGCTGCGCCAGCGATGGTGCACGGAAGCCGCTGGAGGCGGTTGCCCGCAGCGCGACCTTGTCGGTGAACGCATAGCGCGCCGACAGCTTGCCGGAGAAGCGGTCGCCGAAGTCCGAGTAGTCTTCATAGCGGCCGGTGATGCCGGCCGAGAACTTCTCGGTCAGGTCCGCTTCCAGGCCCGCATAGACCGCGTAGTTGTGGCGGTCGGCATGCACTTCGTTGGTCGGGGTGAAGCCACCGAAGCCCTGCGCGCCGCTGCCGGTATACGAATTCAGTTCGCCCGGCTTCTGGTCCCACTTCTCCTTGCGGTACTCACCGCCGAAGGACAGCGTGACCGGGTAGGCCAGGCCCCAGTCCAGCGACTTGGTCAGGTCGGCGTTGAAGATGTCCTGCTGGTACTTCAGGGTGCCGTCGTAGAACGAGCGCGGGCTGGTTGCACCCAGGCTGTAGTTGATGCTGTTGCGGGTGTGGAAGTCCAGGGTGTTCTCGCCGTGGTTCAGGCTCAGGTCCCAGGTCCAGCCGTTGTCGGTGTTGCCCTTGACCCCGGCCACCAGCGAGCGGTCCTTGGAATACTGGTTGATCTCCGGCACGAAGCCATCCGGGTAGGTCTGCGCCAGCAGCGCGGTCTGGTTCAGATGGTTGCGCGAGCGATAGAACGCGAACGAGGTGATGTCGCGGTTGCTCAGCAGCGCGCTGGCGTAGCCGGTCACGTGGTCGCTGAAGTCGAAGCTGGCGTTGACCGAAGCGGCGGTAGCGTCCACGCGCGGGTCGCCGACGATGAAGGTGGTCTGGCCGACGCTCGGGTAGTTGCCGGTGTTCGGCGTGGTGCCACGGTAAGGACCGGCGCGGTTGCTCTCGTCCTGCTGGCTGATCTGGCCGGCCACGTGCACGCGGCCGCGGCCGTTGCCGAACTCCACGCCGGTATCGCCGGAAAGCTGGTACTTGTTGCCGTCACCGGCCGAGTACTGGCCGTAGTCCACCGCCAGGCTGCCACCACTGCCGCTGCCCTTGAGCACGATGTTGATGACGCCGGCGATGGCATCCGAGCCGTATTGCGCCGACGCGCCGTCGCGCAGCACTTCCACGCGCTCGATGGCGGCGATCGGGATCGCGTTGATGTCCACCGCCGACGAGCCACGGCCGATGCTGCCGTTGACGTTGATCATCGCCGAGGTATGACGGCGCTTGCCGTTGACCAGCACCAGCACCTGGTCCGGCGACAGGCCACGCAGCTGCGCCGGGCGCACGCCGCTGGTGCCATCGGTCAGGGCCGGGCGCGGGAAGTTCAGCGAGGGCAGGGCGCGCGACAGCGCCGTGGCCAGTTCGCTGGTGCCGGTGGACTGCAGGGCTTCGGGGGTGATGATGTCGATCGGCGACTGCGATTCGGCCACCGTGCGGTCGGCCACGCGGGTACCGGTCACGATCACCGTGTCCAGGGTGTTGGCGGCGGTGCCGGCCTGCTGGGCAGCGGCAACGAACGGAGAGCCACCGAGTGCGACAGCGACGGCGGCGGCGATCAGGCTGGTCTTGCGGGTCATCGGGAGGGGGCTCCGGTTGGCGGGGGCGGCACCGGAATCGACATCACGGACGTGAGGCGGACGGCGGTTGTTGCGGTGCGCAAGGCAGGAATTAACGGGATATTCAGTGCCTGTCAAATGGTTGCAACAGGAAAAAAACGTTGCAGCAGCAACCATTTAGCGGCAGAGGGCGGCGGCGGGGGGSGGGGCCCGGGGGCTGCGCGGGGCCGACGAGGGAGAGAGTTGGCCTGCCGCCGCGCATCCCGGGGCGCGTCAAGTATTCGTTAACGCTAGAATTGCGTCGCAGGAACAGTGCTCACCAGCACATTCCATTCGGTTATATGGACCCCTCCCCCGATGATCTCCCTTCGTAATTTCGCCTTGCGCCGCGGCGAGCGGCTGCTGTTGTCCAATGTCGACCTGACCCTGCACGCCGGTTACCGGGTGGGCGTGGTCGGCCGCAATGGTGCTGGCAAGTCCAGCCTGTTCGCGGCGGTGAAGGGCGAGCTGGAGGCCGACAAGGGTGACGTCGACCTGCCCGGCAAGGTCCGTATCGCCAGCGTGGCGCAGGAAACCCCGTCGCTGCCGGACCCGGCGTTGAGCTTCGTGCTCGGTGGTGACATCGAAGTGGCCGCGGTGCTGGCCGCCGAGGCCGAGGCGACCGCCCGCGAAGACTGGGAAGCGGTGGCCGAGGCGCACACGAAGATGGCCGAGCTCAATGCCTACGACGCCGAAGCGCGTGCCGGCAAGCTGCTGCACGGCCTCGGTTTCCCGGCCGAGACCCATCACCGCGCGGTGTCCTCGTTCTCCGGCGGCTGGCGCGTGCGCCTGAACCTGGCACGCGCGCTGATGATGCCCAGCGACCTGCTGCTGCTGGACGAACCGACCAACCACCTGGATCTGGACGCGGTGTACTGGCTGGAGCAGTGGCTGCTGAAGTACCCCGGCACCCTGCTGCTGATCTCGCATGACCGCGAGTTCCTCGACAACGTGGCCACCCACACCCTGCACCTGCACGGTGGCGGCGCCAAGCTCTACCCGGGCGGCTACACCGACTTCGAGCGCCAGCGCGCCGAACAGCTGCGCCAGCAGCAGATCGCGCACGAGAAGGAACAGGCCGAGCGCGCCCACCTGCAGAGCTTCATCGACCGCTTCAAGGCGCAGGCCAGCAAGGCCGCGCAGGCGCAGAGCCGCATGAAGCGACTGGCCAAGCTGGCCGGCACCGAAGCGGTGCGCGCCGAGCGCGAGTTCCGCATCGAATTCGCGCCGCCGGCCAAGCTGCCGTTCTCGCTGATCCGCCTGAACCACGTCGAGGCCGGCTACGGCAAGGACGCGGTGATCCTGCACAACGTCGGCTTCGGCCTGGAAGCGGGCCAGCGCATCGGCCTGCTTGGCCCCAACGGTGCCGGTAAGACCACGCTGGTGAAGACCCTGGTGGGCGAGCTGGCGCCGATCGTCGGCGAGCGCATGGCGCACCCGGACCTGAAGATCGGCTACTTCGCCCAGCACACGGTGGAGTCGCTGCACGAAGGCCAGTCGCCGATGGAGCACTTCCGCGAGATCGCCCCGGATGCGCCGAACCAGTCGTTCCGCGACTTCCTCGGCAAGTGGAATTTCCCGGGCGACCGCGCGTTCGAGCCGGTCGATGGTTTCTCCGGTGGCGAGCGCGCCCGCCTGGCGCTGGCGCTGATCGCCTGGCAGCAGCCGAACGTGCTGCTGCTGGACGAACCGACCAACCACCTTGACCTGGAAATGCGCGAAGCGCTGGCCGAAGCACTGGCCACCTTCGAGGGCGCGATCGTGATGGTCTCGCATGACCGCCACCTGATCGGCCTGGTCTGCGATACCTACTGGCGCGTGGCCGATGGTGTGGTCGAGCCGTTCGACGGCGACCTCGATGCCTACGCCGCGTGGCTGCGTACCCGCCCGCAGGCGCAGGGCACCAAGGCGCGCATGGAGCAGGTGGAAGAGCCGGTGGTGGTCAAGACCGCTCCGGTGGCGCAGGTGGTGCAGAAGAAGCCGGTGAACCCGCACAAGCTGGCCGCCGCCGAAGCCAAGGTGGCCGAGCTGGAAGGTACGCTGGCCGAACTGGACCGGCAGCTGGCCGACCCGGCCAACTACGCCGATGCCACGCGCATGGCGGTGATCGGCCGTGACCGCGAAACCGCTGCGGCCCAGCTGGAAAAAGCCGAAGCCGCGTGGATGGAACTGCTGGAGTCCTGACCTGCAACCGAAAAAGGGGACGGAGGGGATTAAGTCGTTTGTGGCACAAACGACTTAATCCCCTCCGTCCCCTTTTTCATCCCTGCGCCTGCAGCCACTCGCGGAAGCGCTTGGCCGGCTCACGTTCGGCACGCGAGCGCAGCCGTGTCAGCCAGTAACGCCCCAGATCCAGCGTGGTGCCGAACGGCTGCAGCAGGCGTCCCTCGGCCAGTTCCTGTTCGAACATGCGCAGCGGCAGCAGGGCCACGCCCGCACCCCCGGCGGCGGCCATCGCCACCGTCAGCGACGAATCAAACACCGGCCCGCGGGCGTCCACGCCGCTGACGCCGGCTGCCTGCAGCCAGCGCGGCCACTCGTCGCTGCGGTAGGAGCGCAGCAGCGGCAGCGTGCCCAGGTCACGCGGCTGTTTCAGGCGCCGTGCCAGCGCCGGGGCGCACAGCGGCGCGAACGGCGCATCCAGAATCGCCGTGCAGGCCTGGCCCTGCCAGTCGCCATCGCCGAACCGGATTGCCAGGTCCAGGCCTTCACCGGCCAGGTCGATGCGGTTGTTGTGGGTCTGCAGGCGCAGCTCGATGTCCGGATGCGCGCTCTCGAACGCAGCCAGTCGTGGCAGCAGCCAGCCAGTGGCGAAGGTGCCGACCACGCCCAGGGTCAGCACCTCGCGGGCCGGGCCACCGGTGTAGCGCGCGATGCTGGCAGAGATGCGCTCGAACGATTCGTTGAGAACGGGATACAGCGCCGCACCTTCATCGGTGAGCGCCACGCCACGCGGCAGCCGATGGAACAGGCGGATGCCCAGCCGGTCCTCCAGGCCGCGGATCTGATGGCTCAGCGCGGCCTGGCTGACGCACAGCTCCAGTGCGGCACGGGTGAAGTTCTGGTGGCGGGCGGCGGCTTCGAAGGCACGCAGCGCGTTCAGCGGCAGAGTCGGGTGCAGCATCGTCGAGTCGTGAGCCTGGGTGATGGCTGATCCTAACGCCTGAACGGGAAATACCGTTAATCGCAGGGATTATCGTAATAGGCATCAATAAATCTAATGGCTGGTGCTGGGTTTTCGCGCTGGTCGTCCTGGCCGTGGGCTCCAATAATCGAATGGTCCCCAGGAGAACCCCGCATGCTCGCCCGTCGCCGATTCCTGCAGTTCAGTGGTGCCGCTGTTGCTTCCTCGCTTGCCCTGCCGTTGCTGGCACGTGCGGCGGGCGTGACGACCGCCGCCGCCCCGACCGATGCCGCCATCACCGCCGCCAGTGATTTCGCCGCGCTGGAGAAGGCCTGCGCAGGACGCTTGGGCGTAACCCTGCTCGATACCGCCAGCGGCCGCCGCGTCGGCCATCGCCAGGACGAGCGCTTCCCGATGTGCAGCACCTTCAAGAGCATGCTGGCCGCCACCGTGCTCAGCCAGGCCGAGCGCACCCCGTCGCTGCTCGACCGGCGCGTGCCGGTGCGCGAGGCCGACCTGCTCTCGCACGCACCGGTCACCCGTCGCCATGCCGGCAAGGACATGACCGTGCGCGACCTGTGCCGGGCCACGATCATCACCAGCGACAACACGGCTGCCAACCTGTTGTTCGGCGTGGTCGGCGGGCCGCCCGCGGTGACCGCGTTCCTGCGCGCCAGCGGCGATACGGTCAGCCGCAGCGACCGGCTGGAGCCGGAGCTGAACAGTTTCGCCAAGGGCGATCCACGCGACACCACCACGCCGGCGGCGATGGCCACGACCCTGCAGCGCGTGGTGCTGGGCGAGGTGCTGCAACCGGCTTCGCGACAGCAGTTGGCCGACTGGCTGATCGACAACGAAACCGGCGACGCCTGCCTGCGTGCGGGCCTCGGCAAGCGCTGGCGCGTTGGCGACAAGACCGGCAGCAATGGCGAGGACGCGCGCAACGATATTGCAGTGCTGTGGCCCGTGGCCGGGGGCGCGCCCTGGGTGCTGACCGCCTATCTGCAGGCGGGTGCGATCAGCTACGAGCAACGCGCTACCGTGCTGGCACAGGTGGGCCGCATCGCCGATCGCCTGATCGGATGAGGTAACCGGGAGTCATCCCGGGACGGCTTGCCGGATCGGTTCGGCGCGCGCATCCTGCGCGCGTTCGAACCCCACGGAAGACCCCGATGAGCCATGAGTTGATCTACCTGCTGCTGATCTTCGCGCTGCTGGTGATCCCGCGCGCGCTGCAGCGCTTCAGCCTGCCCGCACCACTGACCTGCCTGCTGTTCGGCATCATCGGCATGCTCTGGCTGGGCGACCAGGCCCACGATGCGGTGATCGGCCTGCTGGCCACGCTGGGTATTTCCTCGCTGTTCCTGTTCGCCGGCCTGGAAGTGGACCTGCAGGCGCTGCGCCGTGGCATGTGGCCGCTGCTGGCGCACCTGGTGATCCGCAGTGCGACGTTGTTCGGCGTGGGCTGGCTGGCCTGGCGCTATGCGGGGTTGCCATGGCAGGCCGCCGGCCTGTTGGCGCTGGCGCTGCTGACGCCCTCCACCGGCTTCATCATGGATTCGCTGTCGCGGCTGGGCCTCAGCGAAGACGAGCGGTTCTGGGTGACCAGCAAGGCCATTGCCGGTGAACTGCTGGCGCTGGCGGCGTTGTTCATCGTGCTGCAGGCCGGTGACCCGGGCCACATGGCGCTGTCCAGCCTGGCCCTGCTGGCGATGATGATCGGCCTGCCGCTGCTGTTCATCGCGCTGGGACGCTGGGTAGCGCCGCACGCGCCGGGTTCAGAGTTCTCGCTGCTGGTGATGGTGGGCATGGTGGCGGCCTACATCACCTACCTGCTGGGCGTGTATTACCTGGTGGGCGCGTTCATCGCCGGGCTGGTCGCGCGCCTGCTGCACCAGCGCATGCCGCTGCTGGCTTCGCACGAGAACCTGCACGCGCTGCGCCTGTTCGCGTCGTTCTTCGTGCCGTTCTACTTCTTCAACGCCGGCACAAAGGTGCCCAGTGAAGCGCTCAGCTTCGAGGCGCTGGGGCTGGGCATCGTGATCACCCTGGTGGTGCTGCCGCTGCGCATCGGCGTGGTCTGGCTGCAGCGCCGGGTGATGTTCGGCGAGAGCTTCCGCAGCAGTCTGCGGGTCTCGCTGGCACTGGCACCGACGCTGATCTTCACGCTGGTGCTGGCGGCGATCATGCGCGAGCGCTTCCAGATTCCGGCGGTGCTGTTCGGCGCGCTGCTGCTGTATGCGGCATTGACCACGCTGCTGCCGTCGCTGGTGTTCCGTACACCGTTTGACGTTGATCCGGTGGAGCAGGAGCCGGCCGGCGAGGGCGAGGCCGCACCGGTGGCGGCGACCGAAGCACTGCCGGCGGCATCGCCTGCCGAGCGCTGAGGGGCTGGGCGCGCGGTTTGCGCCCATCGGCCATGGCCGTTAGGGTTGGGGCATGAGACCGATTGCCGTTGCCACTACCGCCGCCCTCCTGCTCAGCCTCGCTGCATGCACGCAGCGCTCCGATACGGTCGCCCATGATCTGGCGACCGCACCGGCCGATGCGTTCATGGCCGCCATCGCCGCGCATTGCGGCCAGGCCTACGCCGGCAAGGTGGTGGAGGACACGCCGGCACCGACCGGCAAGGATCCGTTCGCCGGACAGCGCCTGGTGATGCATGTGCGCGGCTGTGCCGACCCGGCGCATGAGCTGCGCATCCCGTTCCATGTCGGTGATGACCACTCGCGGACCTGGGTGCTGACCCGCACGCCGAACGGGCTGCGCCTGAAACACGACCATCGCCACGAAGACGGCAGCCCCGACGCGATCACCCTGTACGGTGGCGACAGCACGCCGCCGGGAACCGCCGAACGCCAGCAGTTCCCGGCCGATGCCGATTCGGTGGCGATGTTCCGCCGCGCCGACATGCTGGCTTCCACGCACAACACCTGGGCGATGGAGATCGATCCGGACCAGACGTTCGTCTACGAGCTGACGCGCCCGGAGGGCCGCCGGTTCCGTGTGCAGTTCGACCTGAGCAAGCCGGTCGACCTGCCGCCGGCGCCGTGGGGCGACGAGAAGGCCCCTGCACCGTGATCGCGGGGTCGGAGCCCTCCGCAGGAGGGATCCGACCTCGGAAAAATCCCCAGTAGATCCACGCCATGCGTGGATGCGGGATGCCTGATGGGGTCAGAGCCCTGGCCGCTGGCCAGGGATCCGACCTCATGCTCAGCGCGTGCCGAAACGCGCGCGGCAGCCGTTGCTCACCCACACCTGGCCACGCGAGTAACCCCAGCTGCGGCCTTCCTGGCAGGCGCTGCCCGACAACTGCTGCTGCAGCACCGGCCGGCCCTGGCGGTCATCCCAGTCGCAGCTCTGCGAGCGGTTGTTGTTGCTGCTGCAGGTGACGGAATAGTTGCTGTTGCCACCGCCCCAGCCGCCACCGCCGCCGCCCCAGCCGCGGGCCTCGGCGAATTCGGCGCGGCAGCCATTGCTGACCCACACCGCGCCGTTGCGCACACCCCAGGTACGGCCCTCGTCGCAAGGACTGCCGGACAACTGGCGGACCAGGCGGGCATTGCGCCAGCCGACCGGGCAGCTGCGTTCGCGATTGTTCTGGCTTTCGCAGCGGATGGTCTCGCCGGGTCGACCGTTGTTGCCGCCCCAGCCACCGCCATTGCCGCCGCCCCAGCCACCGCGGGCCTCGACGAACTCGGCGCGGCAGCCGTTGGTGACCCAGATGCTGCCATTGCGGCTGCCCCAGGAGCGCCCTTCCTCGCAGGGGCTGCCAGACAACTGGCGGACCAGCTGCGCGCCGCGCCAGCCGGTGTTGCAGACCCGTTCGCGGTTGCTCTGGCTTTCGCAGCGGATCACCCCGTTCTGCGCAGAGGCGGACGGGGCGGGCAGGGCAAGGGTGCCCAGGGCACTAAGGCTGAGGGTCACGGCCAGGCTGGCCAGGGACAGCGGTTTCATGGCGGCATCCCATACGGTGGCAGGTGCCCGACTATAGGGAGGGGGGCGATCAAGCCGGCGTGACTGGCCGGATTTGCCCCGGCCGGGGCCTCGGCCGCAGAATACGAGGCTTTCCGGCCCCCATCCGGTGCCGGCGTTCTCCAGCGGAGCTTTCCCCCATGCGTACCCACTTCTGCGGCCTGGTCGACGAGACCCTGATTGGCCAGACTGTCACCCTCGCCGGCTGGACCGACGTGGCCCGTAACCAGGGCGGCGTCTGCTTCATCGATCTCCGGGATCATGAAGGCATCGTGCAGGTGACCGTGGAAGTCGACAACGCCGAAGTGTTCGCCGTGGCCGCGTCGCTGGGCTACGAGGACGTGCTGCAGGTGGAAGGCGTGGTGCGCGCCCGCCACGCGGTGAACGACAAGATGCGCACCGGCAAGGTGGAAGTGATCGCCACCACCATCACCGTGCTGAACAAGGCCGCGCCGCTGCCGTTCCACGCCCACGAGAACCCCGGCGAGGAAACCCGCCTGAAGTACCGTTACCTGGACCTGCGCCGCCCGGAAATGCAGCGCATGCAGCGCACCCGCATCAAGCTGGTGCAGGCCCTGCGCCGCCATCTGGACGAGAAGGGTTTCCAGGACATCGAGACCCCGATCCTGACCAAGGCCACCCCGGAAGGCGCGCGCGACTTCCTGGTGCCGGCGCGCATGCACCCGGGCGAGTTCTATGCCCTGCCGCAGAGCCCGCAGCTGTTCAAGCAGATCCTGATGGTGGCCGGCTTCGACCGCTACTACCAGATCGCGCGCTGCTTCCGCGATGAAGCCCTGCGTGCCGACCGCCAGCTCGAGTTCACCCAGCTGGACATGGAATTCGCCTTCGTGCGCGAGCGCGACGTGCAGGATTTCGTCGAGGACATGATCCGCGCCATCTTCAAGGAAGTGGTCGAGGTCGAGCTGGACGCCAGCTTCCCGCGCATGACTTGGGCCGAGGCGATGCGTCGCTACGGTTCGGACAAGCCGGACCTGCGCATCGCGCTGGAGCTGGTCGACGTGGCTGAGCTGGTCAAGGACAGCGAGTTCCCGGTGTTCACCGGCCCGGCCAATGATGCCGACGGCCGCGTCGCCGCGCTGCGCATCCCGGGCGGTGCGTCGCTGAGCCGCAAGCAGATCGACGAGTACGCCGCGCACGCCGCCAAGTACGGCGCCAAGGGCCTGGCCTACATCAAGATCGCCGACAACGGCGAAATCAGCTCGCCGATCCAGAAGTTCTTCAGCGAGCACTCGTTCGCTGCGCTGGTCGCCCACGTCGGCGCCGGCAACGGCGACATCGTGTTCTTCGGCGCCGGTGGCTACAACAAGGTCTCCGACTTCATGGGCGCGCTGCGCCTGAAGGCCGGCAAGGACTTCGGCCTTGTCGCCGACGGCTGGGCGCCGCTGTGGGTCACCGACTTCCCGATGTTCGAGTGGGACGAGGAAGAACAGCGCTACGTCGCCCTGCATCACCCCTTCACCGCACCGGCCGTGGACGACATCGCCGACCTGCGCGCCAATGCCCGTACCGCCGTCTCGCGCGGCTACGACATGGTGCTCAACGGCAATGAGATCGGCGGCGGTTCGATCCGTATCCACCGTCCGGACATGCAGAGCGCGGTATTCGAGCTGCTCGGCATCGGCGCCGAAGAAGCCCGCGCCAAGTTCGGATTCCTGCTGGACGCGCTGAACTACGGCGCGCCGCCGCACGGTGGCATCGCCTTCGGCATCGACCGCATCGCCGCGCTGATGGCCGGCACCGAGTCGATCCGCGACGTCATCCCGTTCCCGAAGACCACCGGTGCACAGGATCTGATGACCGACGCGCCGTCGCCGATCGTCGACGCACAGCTGGCCGAAGTGCACATCCAGGTTCGCCCCAAGACCAACTGATCAGGAGATCCAGGCAATGACCGAGTTCGCGTTTTCGCTGGAGTGGGAAAAGCTGGGCAATGAAGGCGCCGAGGCCAATCTGGTCACCGAGCGTGCACGCGTGTTCGGTGGTTGGCTGGTCCGCGTCGGTACCAACCCGGCGGCGATGGCCCTGACCTTCGTCGCCGACGGCGAAGGCCGCTGGGACGGTGAAGACTTCGGCGTCGAGGATTACGAGGACGACGAAGAGGAAGAGTACGACGAGGACGAGGAAGGCGAGGAAGAAGAGGACGAGGACGAAGAGGAATACGAGGAAGAGGACGAGGAAGACGAAGCAGCGGAATCGTCGGAAAAGGCTTGACCGCCCCCTCGCGCTGACGTCAACTTCCTGCATGTATTCGATCCGCCGCGCCACTGTGGACGACGCGCCGACCCTGTCGGCGCTGGCCGCCCGCACGTTCACCGAAACCTTCGGCCATCTGTATCCGCCGCAGGACCTTCAGGCCTTCCTTGAGGAGGCCTATACGGTCGAGCGCCAGCGCGTGATCCTGGCCCACCCGGATTACGCGGTGTGGCTGCTGGAGCTGGACGGGGAGGCGGTCGGCCATGCCGCCGCCGGCCCCTGTGGCCTGCCGCACCCGGACGTGAAGCCCGGTGACGGCGAACTCAAGCGCCTGTACCTGATCAAGACCCAGCAGAGCTGTGGCTGGGGCAGCCGCCTGCTGGAAACCGCGCTGGCCTGGCTGGAACACGAAGGCCCGCGCACCCTGTGGCTGGGCGTGTGGTCGGAAAACTTCGGCGCGCAGCGCTTCTACGCCCGCTATGGTTTCGAGAAGGCCGGCGAATACCTGTTCCCGGTGGGCGACACCCACGATCTCGAATTCATCCTGCGCCGCGCACCGCGCGCGGCCTGACGTTCACCGCCGCTTGCTGCGCGCGCGTGTTCAATCACCGTACGTTCCTGCCCCGCTGACTGCCAGGCTGTTTGCATGACTCCCCCCGTATTGCTGCTGCATGGCATCTGGAATGCCCGCGCCTGGGTCGGGCCGCTGGCCTGGCGCCTGCGAGCGCGTGGCTTCCAGGTGCACGCGTTTGGCTATTCCTCGGTGTTCGGTGGCCCGGACGTGGCCGTACCGCAGCTGCTGGAGAGGCTGGCCGATGCCGGGCCGTTGTCGCTGGTCGGTCACAGCCTGGGGGGATTGCTCGCGCTGGAGGCCTTGCGCCGCCAGCCGCAGCTTGATGTGCAGCGCGTGGTCTGCCTGGGCTCGCCGCTGCGCGGCAGCGGTACCGCGCGCTCGTTGTCCGAGCACGGTTGGGGCCTGGCGCTGGGCCGCAGCAGCGAGCTGCTGCTGGACGGCCTGCCGGACTGGCAGGGCAAGGCCGAGGTCGGCCTGATCGCCGGTTCGGTGCCGCACGGTCTGGGCAGCCTGCTGGGCGCGATGGACGACGCCTCCGACGGCACCGTGGCCCTGGCCGAAACCCGGCTGCCAGGCCTGGCCGACCATTGCGTGGTGCGTACCAGCCACAGTGGCCTGGTGGTGTCGCCCGACGCTGCCCGGCAGACCGCGCATTTCCTGCGCCACGGCCAGTTCGACCACAGCCGCGACGCCGCCGCCGCGTAAGGCCCGGCGGTGGGACCGTTCTGTAGAGCCGAGCCCACGCTCGGCTGCTGTCCGGTCAGGCGCCGCTGAGCCGAGCATCGGCTCGGCTCTACGACAGTACGGCCCTAGACACGGTTGCCGCGCCCGATCAGGTAGAATCCGCGCCTTGATCCTGAAGCAGCCAGACGGTAGCACCCATGGGTAGAGGCCCCTCCATCGAAGCCCGCAAGAACGCGTCCGACGCGAAGCGCGGCAAGATTTTCACCAAGATCATCCGTGAGATCGGCGTTGCCGCGCGCGGCGGTGGAGGCGACCCCAACAACAACCCGCGCCTGCGCGTGGCGATGGACAAGGGCCTGGCCGTGAACATGTCCAAGGACGTGATCGAACGCGCCATCAAGAAGGCCACCGGTGAACTGGAGGGCGTCGATTACGAGGAAATCCGCTACGAGGGCTACGCCCCGGGTGGCGTGGCCGTGATCGTCGACTGCCTGACCGACAACCGCGTGCGCACCGTGGCCGATGTCCGCCATGCGTTCAGCAAGTGCGGCGGCAACATGGGCACCGAGGGCTCGGTGGCCTTCATGTTCAAGCGCCTGGGCGTGCTCAGCTTCGCCCCGGGCGCCGACGAGGAAGCCATCACCGAAGCGGCCATCGAGGCCGGCGCCGATGATATCGTGGTCTATCCGGACGATGGCTCGATCGACGTGGTCACCAGCCCTGACGCGTTCAACGCGGTCAAGGATGCAATGACCGCTGCCGGCCATGTTGCCGACCACGCCGAGATCACCTTCCGCGCCGACAACGACATCAAGGTCGAAGGCGACGTCGCCCTTCAGGTCAAGAAGCTGCTGGACATGCTGGAAGACCTGGATGACGTGCAGGACGTGTACTCCAACGCCGAACTCGGCGCCGACGCCTACGCCTGAGCCGTCTTCGACGGCCTGGGCGCGGGCCGTTGAACGGTCACCGCGGACAGTCATGAGCCCATACGCCTGCCAGCGCATCCCGTTCCGCTCCGCCAGGAGTGCAGCATGACCCGCATCCTCGGCATCGACCCCGGTTCGCAGCGGACCGGGGTCGGCATCATTGATGTCGATGCCGCCGGCCGCGTCAGCCACGTGCATCACCAGCCGCTGGTGCTGCTGGGCGCCGACGACTTCCCGCAGCGCATGAAGCTGCTGGTGCTGGGCCTGGCCGATCTGTGCCGGGAATACCAGCCCAATGAAGTGGCCATCGAAAAGGTGTTCATGGCCCGCAATCCCGATTCGGCACTGAAGCTGGGCCAGGCCCGTGGCGCGGCGATCTCGGCCGTGGTGCTGCGCGACCTGCCGGTGCACGAATATGCTGCCAGCGAGATCAAACTGGCGGTGGTGGGGCGTGGTGGCGCCGAAAAGCAACAGGTTCAACACATGGTCGGGCTCATGCTCAACCTGAAAACCAAGCTGCAGGCCGACGCGGCCGACGCGTTGGCGGTGGCGATCACCCATGCCCACGTAAGGGCAACGGCCAACCGCCTGGGGCTCAGTGCCCGCCAGGCGTGGGGCCGCAAATGAGGAGCTGCACGCAATGATCGGTCGACTGCGCGGCATCGTCGCCTACAAGGCGCCGCCGTGGCTGGTGGTGGACGTGAACGGAGTGGGCTACGAGCTGGAGGCGCCGATGAGCACCTTCTACGACCTGCCCGAGCTCGGCCGCGAGGTCACCCTGTACACCCATTACTCGCAGAAGGAAGACAGCGTTTCGCTGTACGGCTTCCTGCGCGAGGGCGAGCGGCGCCTGTTCCGCGACGTGCAGAAGGTCAGTGGCATCGGTGCGAAGATCGCGCTGGCTGTGCTGTCCGGCGTCACCGTCGAGGAGTTCGCGCGCATGGTCCAGGCCGGTGACATCACCGCGCTGACCCGCATTCCGGGCATCGGCAAGAAGACCGCCGAGCGCATGGTGCTGGAGCTGCGTGACCGCGCCGCCCAGTTCGGTGCTGGTGGCGCGCTGCCCACCGGCAGTGGCCCGGCCCCGGCCGACCCGCTGTCCGATGCCACCGTGGCGCTGCAGCAGCTGGGCTACAAGCCGGCTGAAGCCGCGCGCATGGCCCGCGACGCCTTCAATGAAGGCGACGAAGTGGCCACCGTGATCCGCAAGGCGCTGCAGTCGGCGCTGCGCTGATCCGCCTTCCTTTCCTTCAACGAACCGCCTGAGCTTCGCCAGGAGTCCCATGTCCAGCAGTCAAACCCCGCACGCAGCCGCCCCCGGCGGCCACGGTCACGCTCCTCCAGCCGGAGGCATGGCGCTGATCATCGGTGCGATCGGCGTGGTCTTCGGCGATATCGGTACCAGCCCGCTGTACACCCTGAAGGAGGCGTTCTCGCCGCACTACGGGCTCAACAGTGACCACGACACCGTGCTGGGCGTGCTGTCGCTGGCGTTCTGGGCGCTGAACATCGTGGTCACGCTGAAGTACGTGACCATCATCATGCGCGCCGACAATGACGGCGAGGGTGGCATCATGGCGCTGATGGCGCTGACCCAGCGCACGCTGCGCAACGGGTCGCGCTCGGCCTATGTGGTGGGCATCCTCGGCATCTTCGGCGCCTCGCTGTTCTTCGGCGATGGCGTGATCACCCCGGCGATCTCGGTACTGGGCGCGGTCGAAGGCCTGGAGGTGGCCGCCCCCGGCCTGCATGCCTTCATCGTGCCGATCACCGTGGTGGTGCTGTTGATGGTGTTCGCCGCGCAGCGCTTCGGTACCGAGAAGATCGGCAAGGCCTTCGGCCCGATCACCTCGGTGTGGTTCATCTCGCTGGCGGCGATCGGCATCTACAACATCGTCGACGCGCCGGAAGTGCTCAAGGCCTTCAACCCGTGGTGGGCGATCCGCTTCTTCATGGAGCACAGCTGGCACGGCATCTTCATCCTGGGTGCGGTAGTGCTGGCGGTGACCGGCGGCGAAGCGCTGTACGCCGACATGGGCCATTTCGGCGCCAAGCCGATCCGCCACGCCTGGTACTTCTTCGTGCTGCCGTGCCTGGTGCTGAACTACCTGGGGCAGGGCGCGCTGGTGCTCAACCATCCCGAGGCGCTGAAGAACCCGTTCTTCGAGGCCGTGCCGTCGTGGGCGCTGTACCCGATGATCATCCTGGCCACGATGGCGGCGGTGATCGCCTCGCAGTCGGTCATCACCGGCGCGTTCTCGGTCTCGCGCCAGGCCATGCAGCTGGGCTACATCCCGCGCATGCGCATCAAGCATACCTCGCACGACACCATCGGCCAGATCTACATCCCGGGCATCAACTGGGGCATCGCGGTGATGGTGATCGGCCTGGTGCTGGCCTTCCGCAGCTCGTCCAACCTGGCGGTGGCCTACGGCATCTCGGTGTCGGCCACCATGCTGATCGATACCCTGCTGCTGGCCCTGGTGGCGCGCTCGTTGTGGCCGAAGGCACGCGCCTGGCTGCTGCCGCTGTGCGTGGTGTTCTTCATCATCGACCTCGGCTTTGTCATCGCCAACGGCGCCAAGCTGCTGCAGGGTGCCTGGTTCCCGGTGGTGCTGGGCATCTTCCTGTTCACCATGATGCGCACCTGGCGCCGTGGCCGCGAGCTGCTGCGCGATGAGATCCGCAAGGACGGCATCCGCCTGGATACCTTCCTGCCGGGCCTGATGCTGGCGCCGCCGGTGCGCGTGCCGGGCACAGCAGTGTTCCTCACCGCCGACCCGACCGTGGCCCCGCACGCGCTGATGCACAACCTCAAGCACAACAAGGTGCTGCATGAGCGCAACGTGTTCCTGCACGTGGTCACGCTGCCTGTGCCGTACGCGCCGGAGGGGCAGCGGCTGAAGATCGAATCGGTGGGCGACGAGTTCTACCGGGTCTACGTGCGCTTCGGTTTCATGGAGACCCCGGACGTGCCGCTGGCGCTGATGCGCTCGTGCGACCACGGCGGCATCTACTTCGACCCGATGGACACCACCTTCTTCGCCAGTCGCGAGACCATCGTGGCCACCGCCAACCGCGGCATGCCGATCTGGCGCGACAAGCTGTTCGCGCTGATGCACCGGAATGCCGCGCCGGCGACGGGGTTCTTCCGGATTCCGGGCAACCGTCTGGTGGAACTCGGCGCGCAGGTGGAGATCTGACGCGTGCGGGGTCGGATCCCTTTTCCGCAGGAAAAGGGCTCTGACGCCATGTTTCGCGCGTCCGGGAGTGGGGTCAGAGCCGTTTTCCGTTGGAAAACGGATCCGACCCCGACCGGTCGGGTAGTGCCGGCCGCTGGCCGGCATCCCGCGATGCCACGGGTGTTCATGCGATTGCCGGCCAGCGGCCGGCACTACCGTGCTTCCGGCCCCGGAATGCGCCCATTTACCGCATAATCACGGCATGACCGACGACCGCATCATCGGCGCCGGCGCCACCCGCGAGGATGACGCCGCCGACGCCAGCATCCGCCCCAAGCGCCTTGCCGACTACCTCGGCCAGGTGCCGGTGCGCGAGCAGATGGAAATCTACATCCAGGCGGCCAAGGGGCGTGGCGACGCGCTCGACCACGTACTGATCTTCGGGCCGCCGGGCCTGGGCAAGACCACCCTCAGCCACGTCATCGCCAACGAACTGGGCGTGGCCCTGCGCGTGACCTCCGGCCCGGTGATCGAAAAGGCCGGCGACCTGGCCGCGCTGCTGACCAACCTGCAGCCGCACGACGTGCTGTTCATCGACGAGATCCATCGCCTGTCGCCGGTGGTGGAAGAAGTGCTGTACCCGGCGATGGAAGACTTCCAGATCGACATCATGATCGGCGAGGGCCCCGCGGCGCGCTCGATCAAGATCGACCTGCCGCCGTTCACCCTGATCGGCGCCACCACCCGCGCCGGCCTGCTGACCGCGCCGCTGCGCGACCGCTTCGGCATCGTCCAGCGCCTGGAGTTCTACAGCGTCGAGGAACTGACCCGGATCGTGCGCCGCTCCGCCAGCATCCTCGGCATCGACTGCACCGCCGATGGCGCAGGGGAGATCGCGCGCCGCGCGCGTGGTACCCCGCGTATCGCCAACCGCCTGCTGCGACGCGTGCGCGACTATGCCCAGGTCAAGGCCGGTGGCCACATCGACGAGCCCGTGGCCCAGGCCGCGATGAAGATGCTCAAGGTCGACCCGGAAGGCTTCGACGAGCTTGACCGGCGCCTGCTCAAGACCCTGGTCGACTACTTCGAAGGTGGCCCGGTCGGCATCGAATCGCTGGCCGCGGCGCTGTCCGAAGAGCGCGGCACGCTGGAAGACGTGGTCGAGCCCTACCTGATCCAGCAGGGCTTCCTGGTGCGCACTGCGCGTGGCCGCATGGCCACCCACAAGGCCTACCGGCACATGGGCCTGAAACCCAAGAACCCGCCGCAGGACCTGTTCGCCGAGGTTCCCGATGTCGGTTGAGCCGCGATTCAGTTGGCCGACACGCATTTACTGGGAAGATACCGATGCCGGTGGCGTGGTCTACCACGCCCGGTACGTGGCCTTCATGGAACGGGCCCGGACCGAATGGATGCGCGCGCTGGGCTACGGCCAGGAGCGCATGCGCATCGAGCACGGCATGATCTTCGCGGTGCGCTCGATGCAGATGGATTTCATCAGGCCGGCACGGCTGGATGACACCCTGCAGGTGAGCGCCCGCCTGGTCCAGCTGAAGAAGGCCAGCATGGTCTTCGAGCAGCAGATCCTGCGCGATGGCGAACTGCTGCTGTCGGCCCAGGTCCGCATCGCCGCACTGGAAGCGGCCAGTTTCCGCCCGCGTGGCATGGACGACGCCGTCCTTGCCATGCTGCAACCCCACCTCCACCCCGAATCCGAACTTTGAGGAACAACGGATGATCGCAACGCTCCTGGCCCTGCAGGCCACGGTCACCGAGGCACTGCCGGCCGACGTCAGCAACGCCGCGACCCAGACCCTTGCCCAGGCCACCACCGGCGGCGGCATCAACTACCTCGAGCTGATGGCCAAGGCCAGCCTGCCGGTGAAGATCATCGTGCTGCTGCTGCTGGTCGGCTCGTTCGTCAGCTGGGTGATCATTTTCCGCAAGGCCCGCGTGTTCAAGCAGGCCACCCGTGAAGCCGACGAGTTCGAGAACCGCTTCTGGTCCGGTGCCGACCTGGGCAAGCTGTACAGCTCGGCCACCGATCGCAGCCGCAATGTTGGCGGTCTGGAAGCGATCTTCGAAGCCGGTTTCCGCGAATACACCCGCCTGCGCGACAAGCGCAGGCTGGATGGCCGCGCGCAGCTGGAAGGCGCGCAGCGTGCCATGCGCACCACCTACACCCGCGAAGTCGACCAGCTCGAGCGCAACCTGGAACTGCTGGCCAACATCGGCTCGACCGCCCCGTACGTGGGCCTGGTCGGCACCGTGTTCGGCATCATGGTGACCATGCACGACATGATCAGCAGCGGTGCGCAGGCCGGCATCGCCGCCGTCGCCCCGGGCATCTCCGAAGCGCTGTTCGCCACCGCCATCGGCCTGTTCGTGGCCATCCCGGCGGTGTGGGCCTACAACCGCTTCACCACCCGCGTTGAGCGCATGTCGGTGCGGTTCGAGACCTTTGCCGAAGAGTTCAGCTCCATCCTGCAGCGCCAGAGCGCTGGCGACGAGTAAGCGCCTGACCCGGGAGTCCAAGCCATGTCCGCTGCCATCGGTCGCCGCAAGCGCCGCAAGCTGAAATCGGAAATCAACGTCGTTCCCTACATCGACGTCATGCTGGTGCTGCTGATCATCTTCATGGTCACCGCGCCGCTGCTCACGCTGAGCTTCGACGTCGACCTGCCGCAATCCAACGCCAAGGCGCTGGAAAGCAAGCAGGACCCGGTGATCGTCTCGGTGCGCCAGGACGGCCAGCTCAGCCTGAAGCTGCCCGATGCCAAGGAACCCACCGCCGTGTCGGCCGAGGAACTGGAAGGCCGCCTGGCCGGCATCGCCGCCCAGGACAAGGGCGTGCGCGTGATCGTCGCCGCCGACCGCGCCGTGGCCTATGAAAAGGTCATCGCCGCGATGGACGTGATCAAGCGCGCCAAGGTAGACAAGGTAGGCCTGGCCACCGATGCACGCTGACGCCCTGCCACCTCCACAGCAGCGTGAACCCGGCTGGGGCCTGCCCCTGGCGCTGGCGTTGCTGGTGCACCTGCTGGTCGCGCTGGTGTTCATCGTGGCCTGGTTCTGGTCACCCGAGCGCAACACCGACGCCGCCGCCGGTGATCCGTCGGTCGAGGCCAGCCTGGCGCTGTCTGCGTCGGAGGCCTCCGCCGCGCACCAGGCCCTGCGCCAGTCGGAAAAGCTGGAGGACCTGCCGCCGCCGGTGGCCGAGCCGGTCCCGGTGCCGGAAGACACCATTCCGCCGCCGCAGCCCATCCCCGAACCGCGCCCGCAGGACGCCCCCACGCCGCAGCAGCAACAGGCGCAGGAGCGCGTCGCGCAGCCGGACACCAAGGACCAGGAAGCGGTGAGCGCGCTGGCCATCTCGCAGGAGAAGGCCAGGCAGGAGCAGGAAGCCAAGCGCCGCCAGGAGCAGATCGACCTGACCGAACGCAAGCGCCAGGAAGAAGCGGAGCAGAAGCTGCGCCTGGCCAAGCAGCAGGAAGCGGACGAGAAGAAGAAGCAGGCCGAGCAGGAGCGCGTGGCCGCTGACAAGGCCGAGGCCGAGAAGCAGAAGAAGATCGCCGAGATCCGCGCCCGCCGCGAGCAGGCCGAGAAGGAAGCCAAGCTGGCCGAGCAGAAGCTGCGCCAGGTGGCCGCCGCGCGCAACGCTGCCGGCAGTGCCGCCGCCGGTGCCAGCGGCGCATCCCAGCCGGCCGCCGGTGGTGGTGGCAACAGCGACGATCTTTCGGCCAAGTACGCCGCCGCGATCCAGGCCAAGGTGCTGTCGCAGTGGGTGCGCCCGGATACGGTGCCGCTGGGCCAGCGCTGCCAGATCACCATCACCCAGATTCCGGGTGGTACGGTGATGCAGGCCAAGGTCAGCCCGAACTGCCCGTACGACGAGGCCGGCAAGCGTTCGATCGAAGCCGCCGTGCTCAATGCGCAGCCGTTGCCGTACCGCGGCTTTGAATCGGTGTTCGCGCGCACGCTCAACTTCACCTTCACCGCCCAGGATCGCTGAGGCGGCCGGGCAGGGCGGCCAGCACGGCCGCTCGTGCCCAGGGTTGTCGTGCCTGCCTCTGGTGGGCCCGGTTCCGGTCGGGCAGTCTGTGGACTGCTGTCGAACTCCGTCCAGCAGGGCGGAGTGACGGGGCAGACGGGCGCGATGTTAGCCACGACGTTAACGGTGCGTGAGAGGACGGGCTGGAACTGACCCGGAATTCACGTACCCTTGGTTCATGATTGCGAAGCGGTTCACTTCCGCTTTGTTATCCCTCGTTCCGGTTTCCCCCTATTGAGCGCTCCATGAAAAAGATGCCTCGCTGGCTTGCCGTGTTTGCGGCCCTGTTGCTGCCCTTTGCTGCCGTCGCGCAGCAGAAGGGGCTGGATATCGACATCATCGGCGGCAATGCCTCCGCGCTGCCGATCACCATCGTGCCGATGCCCTACCAGGGGTCGGCGGCTGCACCGCAGACCGACGTCGCCGGCGTGGTCCGTGCCGACCTGGAGCGTTCGGGCCAGTTCCGCACGCTGCCCGAAGCGCAGATCGTCGAGAAGCCGGTGCGCGGCGGCGACATCCAGTTCGCCACCTGGCGTGCGCTGAAGCAGAACTACATCGTGGTCGGCCGCGTGCTCGACGCTGGTGCTGGCGCCTACCGCGTCGAGTACGAACTGTTCGACGTGCCCAAGGGCGAGCGCCTGCTGGGCCTGGCGATGACCGCCCGTGGCAACGCCATGCGCGACGTCGCCCACCAGATGGCCGACGCCATCTATGAAAAGATCACCGGTGTGCGCGGCGCCTTCTGGACCCGCATCGCCTACGTGACCGCCAGCGGCAAGGGCGACGCCATGCGCTATGCGCTGATGGTGGCCGACTCCGATGGCTACAACCCGCAGACCATCGTGCGCTCGGCCGAGCCGCTGCTGTCGCCGTCGTGGAGCCCGGATGGCAGCAAGCTGGCCTACGTCAGCTTCGAGCGTGGCAATTCGGCCATCTACATCCAGAACATCGGCACCGGCGCGCGTGAGCTGGTCACCAGCTTCCGCGGCATCAACAGCGCCCCGGCGTTCTCGCCGGACGGCCGCAAGCTGGCCCTGACCCTGTCGCGTTCGGGCAACCCGGAAATCTACGTGATGGACCTGGGCAGCAAGCAGCTGACCCAGCTGACCAACCACTTCGCCATCGATACCGAGCCGACCTGGGCGCCGGACGGCAGCGCGGTGTACTTCACCTCCGACCGGGGCGGCCGTCCGCAGGTCTACAAGGTCGGCGCGGGCGGTGGCAGCGCAGAGCGCGTGACCTTCCAGGGCAACTACAATGCCAAGCCCTCGGTCTCCTACGACGGCAAGAAGATCGCCGTCGCCCAGGGCTCGGGCAACAGCTACAAGATCGCGATGATGGACAGCTCGCTGGGTTCGCCGCGCTGGAGCACGCTGTCCCCGGGTTCGCTGGATGAATCGCCCAGCTTTGCGCCCAACGCAAGCATGGTGTTGTACGCCGCCCGCGAAGGTGGCCGTGGTGTGTTGTATGCCGTCTCGGCCGATGCGCGGGTTCGCCAGCGCCTGGTCCTGGCCGATGGTGATGTGCGCGAACCGGCATGGTCCCCATACCGTACCCAGCGCTAAAAGAGTGTTAATATTTTCGTTGTCTTGAACCCCTCATCGGCCTAGGAGCCACAAAGGTATCGCCATGAACAAGTCCACCCGCGTTCTGCTTGTTTCCCTGCTGTCTGTGGCCGTCCTGGCCGGTTGCTCGAAGAAGGTGAAGGAAGAGCCGGCAGCCCCGGTCGACACCGGCACCTCGACCACCACCCCGACCGGTCCGTCGACCTCGGGCCTGTACGGCCCGGGCGACCTGGACACCGACGCTTGCCTGCGCCAGCGCGTTGTCTACTTCGACCTGGACAAGGAAGACGTGAAGCCGGAATTCCAGGCCATCATGGCTTGCCACGCCAAGTACCTGCGTGACCGTCCGTCCTCGCGCATCACCCTGCAGGGTCACACCGACGAGCGCGGTTCGCGCGCGTACAACCAGGCCCTGGGCGAGCGTCGTGGCAACGGCGTCAACTCGGCCCTGCAGGCCAACGGTGGCTCGGCTTCGCAGCTGACCGTCGTGTCCTACGGTGAAGAGCGTCCGGTCTGCACCGAGTCGAACGAGTCCTGCTGGTCGCAGAACCGTCGCGTCGAAATCGTCTACACCGCGCAGTAATCCATGCGCATTGGCATCAAACTGATGCTGGTCGTTGCGGCAGCCCTTGTGGCTGCCGCACCGGCGCATGCACAGCGACAGAGCCTGGCTGACCGTGTCGGCGCGCTCGAGCAGCAGATGTACAACAACAGTGCCAACCAGGACCTGTTGAACCAGATCAACCAGCTGCGGCAGCAGGTCACCAGCCTGCAGGCCTCGATCGAGCAGTTGCAGCACGACAACGCCCAGCTCAAGCAGTCCGCCCAGGACCAGTACCTGGATCTGGACAGCCGCCTGAACCGGTTGGAAGGGGGCAATGCCGCCCCGGCCCTGCCGCCCGTTCCGGCGAGCGCGCCGAAGGCCGCACCGGCCCCGGCAAAACCCGCAGCGGCGGCCACTTCCGAGCGGCCGCCTTCGGTCCATGGTGATGCCGGCAGCCTCGCCGCCACCGGCGACGAGCGCACCTCCTACAACGTCGCCTTCGATTCGCTGAAGGCCGGCAAGTACGATGATTCGGCGCAGCTGTTCCTGAGCTTCCTGCAGCTGTACCCGAACGGCGTCTACGCGCCGAACGCGCTGTACTGGCTGGGCGAGAGCTACTACGCCACCCGCAATTTCCCGATGGCCGAGACCCAGTTCCGTGAACTGCTCGCGCGCTATCCGACCCACGACAAGGCCGCTGGCGGCCTGCTCAAGGTGGGCCTCTCGCAGTATGGCGAGGGCAAGGTCGACCAGGCCCAGCAGACGCTGGAGACCGTCGTGGCGCAGTACCCGGGCTCGGACGCCGCGCGCACCGCCCAGGACCGGCTGCAGTCCATCCGCCTCGGCAAGCAGATCCGCTGATCCGCCTGACCCGGCGTACAATAGCTGCCCTGTAGAGCCGAGCCCACGCTCGGCTGCTTTCGTTTCCGGATCGGCAAGCCCGCCCGGACCCGGTAGCGCCGGGCCACGCCCGCCGGCTCGCATTACCGGCTGGGCCACACCCGACCGGCCGCTGTTGTAGAGCCGAGCCATGCTCGGCTGCTTTCGTTACCGGCTGGGCCATGCCCGCCCGGTTGCTGTTGTAGAGCCGAGCCATGCTCGGCTGCTTTCGTTACCGGCCACGGTAGCCCACCCGCCACGTGTCCCACCAAGAAGTGCCCGCCATGACCGCCGTTACCCCGTCCAACGCCGTCGCCACCCCCAGCGACATCGTGCAGTCGCCGCTGCCGCGCCTGAAGATCACCGAGATCTTCACCTCGCTGCAGGGCGAAGCCGATACCGCCGGCTGGCCGACCGTGTTCGTGCGCCTGACCGGCTGCCCGCTGCGCTGCCAGTACTGCGACACCGCCTACGCCTTCCATGGCGGCACCTGGTGGGACATCGACGACATCGTGGCCGAGGTGCTGGCCCAGGGCGTGCGCCACGTCTGCGTGACCGGCGGCGAGCCGCTGGCGCAGAAGCGTTGCCTGGTACTGCTGCAGAAGCTGTGCGACGCCGGCATGGACGTCTCGCTGGAAACCTCCGGCGCGCTGGACGTCAGCGCGGTGGACCCGCGCGTATCGCGCGTGGTCGACATCAAGACCCCCGGTTCGGCCGAAGTGGCGCGCAACCGCTGGGAAAACCTGCCGCTGCTGACCGCCCGCGACCAGATCAAGTTCGTCATCTGCAGCCGCGAGGACTACGACTGGGCCAAGGCCCTGCTGGCCGAGCACGGCCTGGTGAAGCGCTGCACGGTGTTCTTCTCGCCCAGCAAGGGCGAGATCACCGCGCGCCAGCTGGCCGACTGGATCGTTGAAGACCGGCTGCCGGTGCGCTTCCAGATGCAGTTGCATAAAATCCTGTGGAACGACGAGCCGGGCCGATGAGCCCAGGCAACGTTCCCTGATGTAGCTCCGGCGCGGGACAGCGTGCTGGCTTTCCCCTCCCAACCGGATGTTTTACCCATGAAGAAGGCAGTCGTGCTTCTCTCCGGCGGCATGGATTCAGCCGCCGTCATCGCCATGGCCCAGGAACAGGGCTTCGCCGTGCATGCCCTGAGCGTGCGCTACGGCCAGCGCCACACCTCCGAACTGGACGCCGCCGCCCGCGTGGCCAAGGCGCAGGGCGTGGTCGCGCACAAGACCGTGGACGTGGACCTGCGCAGCATCGGCGGCTCGGCACTGACCGACGACATCGACGTCCCCGAGGCCGGTGGTGCCGGCATCCCGGTCACCTACGTGCCGGCGCGCAACACCATCATGCTGTCGCTGGCGCTGGGCTGGGCCGAAGTGCTCGGCGCGAACGACATCTTCTGCGGCGTCAACGCCGTGGACTACTCCGGCTACCCGGACTGCCGCCCCGAGTT
Source organism: Stenotrophomonas maltophilia (assembly GCF_013464915.1). Taxonomy (GTDB): domain Bacteria; phylum Pseudomonadota; class Gammaproteobacteria; order Xanthomonadales; family Xanthomonadaceae; genus Stenotrophomonas; species Stenotrophomonas maltophilia_AT. The sequence goes on along the minus strand of NZ_RAVT01000026.1, from coordinate 58,006 downwards.
CGTGGCCGCGTTCCAGGCGCTGGCCAACCTGGCCACCAAGTCGGGCGTGGAAGGCGCGGGCATCAAGGTGCACGCACCGCTGCAGTTCCTCAGCAAAGGCCAGATCGTCAGCGAGGGCGTGCGCCTGGGCGTGGACTTCGGCCTGACCGTGTCCTGCTACAACGCCGACGCCAACGGCGCCGCCTGCGGCCACTGCGACGCATGCCGCCTGCGCGCACAGGGCTTCGCCGAAGCCGGCGTGCCGGACCCTACGCTGTACGCCTGAGGGAATGGGGGCTGATGCCCCCAATGGTGGGTGCGAACCGTTGGTTCGCACTCCCTGTCCCGCCGCTACCGGCGGCTGGAGTCTGGTAGTGCCGGCCGCTGGCCGGCAGCCTCATCAGGCAACCACCCCGATGCCTCGATGAAGGCCCGCACCGCCTCCGGATCGGCGTAATCCAGCTCGATCATCCGCGCGATCCCCGCCTTCTCATCGGCCTGCTGCCGCATGTACTCCTGCGCTATGCGATACCCGGCGTAGTACCCCAGATCACTCACCCCGAACGGATTGCGGGCGCTGTTGTACAGCCAGTTGTCCAGATCCTCGCCGTCCATTTCAGCGACGAAGCGCGCGCGGATTTCAGCCTCGTGCGCGGGCCCGTAGGCATACAGCGGCAACGCCGGCCGGCGCCCACTCAACCGCTCTGCCACGTACTCAGCCACACCCTCGCGCACCGCGTACTGGGCAAGGCTGCCGGTGGTCTCACGCTGCTGCGTGTGCACGTACTCGTGCAGGTTGTTCTGTGCGTTGTTCGTGCCCGGCCGGCTGTCGTAGAAGATCCGCAGGCGGTCGCGCATCTTCACGGGGAGTTCGCTCACGTCCACGTGCTCATCGCCCAGCGCCATCTCCGCGCCAATCAGTACCTTGTCGCCCAGTGTGGTGCCGCCGGTGCGCAGCACACCCACTGCATAGGTGATGGTGGCCGGGCGCAGGGCAGGGTAGAGCGCACGGAACGCGGCCAGATCGCGTTCCAGCGTGGCACTGGCCTGCTGCGCGTTGGCGGTGAGCGGTCGTACCGAGGCCCAGAAGCGCGGCCACGCGTTCATGGCCTCGGCGTATTCGTGGGCGGTGTAGTTGCGCACCTGCATCAGCGCATGCAGGCCGGGGCTGCCCGGATCGATGTAGTGCTGCTGGACCAGCGCCACCTGGCGTTCGGCATCGGGTTCGGCGCGCACCGCATCGTAGGTGGCCCAGAAGCGGGTGATGTCGTCGGTGACGATCTGGGACGGGGCGGCCATGGCTGTGCAGGGCAGCAGCAGGGCGGCAAGCAGGCTGAAGGGCAGGCGCATCCGGAGTTCCGCGGTGGGACCACAACTGGGATGCGCCATTGGCCCGGAAGGTTTAAGCCCGCGGCCCAGATCGAGGTAGTGCCGGCCGCTGGCCGGCAGCCTCGGCACACCAGGGTTTCACGCGACCCACCAAAGTAGGGTAGAATGCCCACCCCGCCGAAAGGCCGGGGCAGTGCAATGGGCCGTTAGCTCAGTCGGTAGAGCAGAAGACTTTTAATCTTTTGGTCGAAGGTTCGAATCCTTCACGGCCCACCATTGCATCAATGACCCAGGTCATCCAGAAAGGCACCGCCAAGCGGTGCCTTTTTTGTTGCTTGCCGCCAAACGCCTACCGGGCCTTGGCACCCTGCGCTCGGGCCGCCTCGCGTTCCGCTGCTGCCTGTGCGGCAGAGGCTGCGGCGTTGGCGGCCCGTTCGGCCGCAGCACGATCCGCATCGAACCGCGCCTGCCGCTGGGCGCTGTAGGTGCGTTCCAGTTCTGCCGACGCGACGTAGCTTTCCGGATGCTTCGAGGCGCAGGCCTGCTGCACAAGCTGCACAGCGCGATCGGACAGGCCAGGCTGAATGTTGCTGAGCAGGCAATCGGCGTACGGTACGGATGCAGCGGGGCCAGCAGCCAGCGCGGCAACGATCACGACATTCAACATGCAAACCTCCTTGTAGGTTTCGATGGGACTCGGGATCGGTCCGGCGCCAGTATGGGCCGGTTCGTGGCACTGGTGCATCTACTCCGGCCGCACATCCCGGCACACCAGCTCCGCCAGGCTGCGGACGGCGAAGAACAGCCCCTCGACCAGGCCCTCATCCAGATGGCATTCCAGTGTTTCCATCGATCAACAGCGGTCAGCAGTGCGCAGCATCTCCGCCACGGTCAGAATGCCGACGCCGTCGAGCAGCGTGGAGTGGGGCCACCTACCCGCCCCTCCTGGGGCTCCTGCAGGTTCTGGTGCCGCAGCCGTAGACCATTGCCTAGCTTAAAAAACTGAGCTGCCAGTTGATACGAGCACGCCCGCGGTGGAGCTGTAACCTGGCGAGCCCGTCATGCCGGAGCATGACGGGTCCCGGACGACGCAATGCGCTGATCGACGCAACTTCCCGTCGCCTGCCAGGAGCAGGCCAGCGTGTTCGGCGGGGAGTAGTCGCCGCATGCATTCGTTGCTCCTATACGCACGGTCCGGCGAGAAATGTGGATAGCCTGATGGCCGACGGCTGATTGGCCATGCTCCGAAGGCAATGAGCCTAACCGCCAACTCTTCCTGCCACGGAGTAGAGTGGCTCGAGGATCCACTCGTACAGTCGTCTACGCTCTCCCATGATGTCCGCTTCCAAACGCATCCCAGGGCGCAGTGCTTCCGGCACCCCATACGCCAGAACACTTTGCTTATCCAAGGAAACAAGCACCCGGTAGACGGGCTCTCCGGTTTCACCTCTGGAGTTGGCAGCTGCAACTGCACTTCTAGAAACACGAATGACCGTGCCTTCGTGGCTTCCAAATTTCTGGTATGGATAGGCCAGATAACGCAGTAGCACGCGATCACCGGGCTTGACGAACCCTATTGCGGCGCTTGGAACCAACAGTTGTGCGCGCAACTGTGACCCTTCTGGCAGGAGGCTAAGAATCGGTTGACCGATTTGCACCGCCTGCCCCGTTTCTACCAATCTACTGGCAACCAGACCAGAGACCGGAGCGCGCAACAACAACTCGCCGCTGGCCTCTGCCTGAACAGACTCCTGGCTGAGCGCCGCCAAGTCACGCTCAGTCGTAGCTTGGGCAGCACGCCGCTGCTCGGGAAGTTCTGCAAGTGACTGGTCTAGTTGAGCAAGCGTGCGGCGCATTGACGTTGCCTGACGCTGCAGAGATTGCTGTGCATTGAGCATGTCCAACATCGACTGTTCCTGCTGGCCAAGTTGGATCAAGCTGACATAGCGTTGATCGACCACTTGACGAAAGCGCTGAACTGTTTCCTGGCCAATGCGCACCTGCTCCCCACGAGTGTGGATCTCGCCTTCGATTTGCTTCAACTCACGACGCAATGCGTCGCGTTGCTGCTCAATGCCACGCTGCTGGACCTGCAGTTGTCGATCTTGTGCGTCCTGAAGCGTGCCCAAGCTCACAGCCCGAGTCTCTTGACCATCACGCATGACCTTAAGCGCATCGTCACCAGCTGCCGTGACTCGTGGCACGTTGATCAAGAGCAATGCCGCCTGGCGCTGAACACGGTCGCCTTCTTCTGCATGCAGAGCGGCGACAACGCCAGCAGAAGGCGCTACGACCGTGGAGAGGCCAAGATCCGGAACCAACTCGCCCTCCACCCTCGACCGTCGGGTGTACTCTCCAAAGGTGAAGAAGCCCAACACAACTGCAGCAGAGCTGGCCGCCAAGATCGCGAGCACCCACAGCTTGATGGGCTGGGCAAGTGAGATGCTTCCAAGCCAACTTCCTCGCTTGGCTTCGAGAACTTCCCGGCGAAACAGCCCGTTCATGCAAGCACCTCGCTGGTAACTGACCGCTCGCTCTCCGGACTTGTCGAAGGGTGCAGTTCGCGAACGATCGCGCCTGCATGCATGACCAGTACTCGATCGGCGCTGGCAATCGTCTCTGGACGATGCGCAATGACGATGCGCGTCAAGTCAAGCTGACGCACTGCCTCGTTGACCTGACGTTCGCGCTCCACGTCAAGGTGACTGGTCGCCTCGTCCAGGAACAACAACTGGGGTTTCCGATACAAGGCTCGCGCCAGGATCACCCGTTGCTTCTGGCCACCAGACAAAGTGGTGCCCATATCGCCAATCAGACTGTTGTATCCCATGCTCATTGCTGCGATGTCGTCGTTCACTGCAGCGAGCTTGGCCGCCTCCCGAATACGATCTTCGTCAATACTCTCACTCTCAAAGCTGATGTTATCGCTAATGCTTCCGGCAAAAAGTTGATCATTCTGCATCACTGCGCCAATGACGCGGCGGTAGTGCTCCATTCCAATATTCTGCAGTGGAACCCCGCCAATCCGGATTTGCCCTTCGGTTGGCGTCAGGAGTCCAAGCAACAGCTTAAGAAGAGTGGTCTTTCCACAGCCAGATGCCCCAACAATTGCGACCGACTCTCCGGGCTCGATCGACAAGTTGCAGCTGCGAATCACCCACGGCTCCCCAGACGCATAGCGGAAGCTCAGGTTCTCCACCTCAATACGCAACTCGGTCGGCAGGCCCAGTCCGCCTCCACACTCTCCGGTAGCTTCAGGCTCGGTCAGCACGATGTCAGATAGCCGCTCTCCATGCAGCCTGAGCATCCGGAACTCTACCCATTTTTCGATCAGACCACTGATCCTTTGAGCGAACTGATCCTTGTAGGCGAGGTAAGCGATGAGCATGCCAACCGAGAAAACGTTCTGCATCGCCAAGATAGCTCCGATCCAGATGACTGCAATGCGCTCTATACCAAAGATGAGTTGACTGGTGCCGTTGAACGCCAGCCCGAATCGCGCAAGCCCAACGTCGCGATTGATCGTTTCATTCATCAAGTTGTAGTAGCCCGAGCGGCGTAGCGTTTCCCTGCCTGCAATCTTGATGGACTGCACGCCCCGAATGGTCTCCATCAAATGGCTCTGCTGAAGGGCCGATGCGATCAGCTGCTGCTCAGTACCGTTGCGAAGAGCACGGAATGCCAAGGTTCGCACGATCAGGTAGAGACTGACGGCGAGCAGCGTCACCAATGCAAGCTTCCAGCTATAGAGCAGCATCATGCCAAGCGTCACGACCGCCATGAGGCCATCAATCAAGGCTTCCACAAAGCTTGTCGTAAGGGTCCGCTGGATGGCCTGCACGCTGCTCATGCGTGAGGTGATATCACCCAGATGGCGCTTCTCGTAGAAATCAAGTGGAAGCCGAATCAAATGGCTGAAGACATTTCCCATCCATTGTAGGCCGAGTCGATTGGAGAGATGGATGACTGCCCATCCCCGCACCGCTCCAATTCCTATCTGCAGTAGCAGTGCAAAGCCAAACCCAATGCCGAGGACCGTCAGAAGATCTCGATCTGCCGCGATCAACACCTGATCGACGACCCACTGCATGAAGAAGGGGGCCAGCAACACAAAGACCTGCAAAGCCAGTGATAGAAGAAGAATGAGCCCAAGTGCGCGCCATAGACCACTGACCCTGCCGGTCAATTGTGAAATTGCGATCGCGGGCGCCGGTATGGATGGACGCATATCAGTATCGGGGTTCAGCTCTAGAGCAACTCCCGTGAAATGATGTGAGAACTCCGCCAAAGGCAGAACGCGTTTTCCGAATGCCGGATCAAGGACCGTAACGTGACGCTTGCTGACGTGTGTGAGAACAACGAAGTGATTGAGGTCCCAATGCAGGATGCATGGAAGTCTTAGATCCGCCAAGTGCTCCAGATCCAATCGTAGTGGGCGGCAGAGAAAGCCCATCTGCACCGCGATGTCCATCAGCTGGGAGAGTGTCGCACCCTTGAGGGATAGCGAATGTCGCCTGCGCAACTCGCGCACGCCTATCCGATTTCCATGATGGGAGGCAATCATGGCTAGGCAAGCAAGGCCGCACTCAGCAGCTTCTGATTGTAGAACAGCATCCATTGCTTCGCGTTTCCTGGGTAATCGCCAAGCCGCCAAAGAGCCAATGTGGCCGCAGCGGCTTTGAGAAGAGGGTGACGGCGGACGTTCTTTCCGTTCTCCATAAATACACAGAAGGAGTCGGAGTTCGCAATAGCTACTTCTTAGTGAGCGCGGCTTGCGAGTGACCTTCGATCAGTAGTGGGTGCTGCAATGGATTGAAATTATTCCTACGTCGATTGTTGTTGACGGAGCGAGAACCCAGATGTTATCCCTGGTCCCAAGATTGATTGGTTCAACGGTTGGGGCCTCGGCGCGCCGCAGGGCAATGTAGATGTCTATTGAATGTTGATTTCGATGCAGGGACGAATCGTCCAGGTTTGAAAAGCTTGGTGGGAGGATGTCGAGTCGATGCGCGTGCCGGGAGATTCATTGACCGTCCGGTGTCGCTGCTTGGAATTCCTGATGTGTCAGGAGCCCATGGCGTAGGGTATGCGCCTTTTTGAAAAGGAGTTTTTATGCGTGAACTGACTATCTTTGAAGTGTCTGAAGTCTCCGGCGCTGCGTCTCTGGCTCAGCCGATTGACAATCCCCAGTCGGAGTACGGGAAAACCCTCAACGACGCCGCTCAGCTGCTGGATAACATTGGATCCGCCATCGGCATCTGGCTGTACGATACGTTCAACTAAGCGCCAATCGAAATGAGTGCGAGGGAAGGGCGCAACCTTCCCTCGCCTTCGGAGGGTACTAGCATCAGACTCAGGGATGTCGTTGGGATTGTGGTCGCCGCCGTATTCCTGCGGGCCGCATTGGAAATTCTTGCTGGATCCGTGTATCGAGGGGACGCGTACTACTGGTCGTTGCTGTTCCAGTTGGTGATGTATGGCGTCATGTTCGCCTTGTTGCGCAGAGATGCCTTGCTCGTTGGGATGTACAGCGGAAGCAGGCTTGGCAAACCTCTCCTTGTCGCGATTGCCCTGGCCGCTGCATTCGTGGGGGTTACGGTGGCAGGTCAACAGGTCATCAGGGACGTTGCTTCACGTGTTGGAACGGGAGATTTTCTGACGCCGGCAGCTGTCGTTTCTCATGGCACGTATTCGATGTTCAGCGCCAGGGTGGTGGCATTCGTTGTCGTAACGTGCCTGGTTGCCCCATTCGTTGAGGAAGTCATTTTTCGCGGGGTTCTGATCGGGCGGGGTGTGATCAGAGGCAGCAATGTCAGGAGGGTTGTGGTCTCATCTTTGATCTTCGCTGCGTTCCACGCGTTGTCCGGCCACATCGTCAATGCCTTCATCTTCTCCATGGTCTGCGGCTTTCTCTTCTGTCATTTCAGGTCGATAGTTCCTGCATTCGCGTTCCACGCCACGTTCAATATGCTCGCCTTCCTGTGGAGCTACTACCTTGCCCATGATGGCGCGGGGGGAGTGATGGACCAGACGATGTTTGGAGTGGATGCGTACCATTTGTGGTTCTGGGTTTCCATCACTGCCTTTGCGGGCTGTACTTTCTGGATACGTAGACGCGGGGCGTGGCGGGAGCACGGTTTGCATCGATGAACGCCAGCGGAGCCCGCAAGCGGACTTGGGGGGCGATGATCAGTAGATCAACGTCGCGCTGATTCATTGTTCAGTGCCATCGCCGTTCTGCTGAACGGAGCTTCGGTAAGGCCGGTGTCGGCCTCTTTCACTTGGGGCCTTTTTGCCAGCCCCGCGTTGGGCTCCGGATTCATCCGATACTTCACGAGCCCGTGCAGCAGCATCATGTTCCGCTGCAGGAGGGGGCGCATGTAGTGCCTTCCCGCTGTGCGCCTACTCCAGCCGCACATCCCGGCACACCAGTTCCGCCAGCCCACGGACGGCGAAGAACAGCCCCTCGACCACGCCTTCATCCAGATGGCGTTCCGGCGCTGCCATTGCCCGGCAGCGGTCGGCCGCGTGCAGCATCTCTGCTACGGTCAGCATGCCGATGGCCGTCCGTTCCACGCGCGACAGTGCGACCTTGCGTCCGGCGGAAAGCCTGGTTTCAGGCCAGGGCAGGCCATCCGCACCCTCGCCAGCGCGGATACGCTCAAGGCAGCCCAGGAAGGTGCTCAGTTCGGGCGAGGGGTTGTCATTGTCATCGTTGACGCTGGCGGTATCTGAAGCATAGGTCGGACGCTGGGTCATGTCGGCTTCCTCGGCGCTGGGGGGAATGCCACCGCGCAGGACGGGTGGCAGGCGATGCGTGGCTGCAAGCCGGAATGACATCACGCAGTAACCGGCGGGCCCGAAGACCCCCACGCACCGCCCACCATGAAGGCCGACGGATCACCCGCCGGCACGGTCCAAAGACAGTGTCGGCGGGTGAGCGCAAACAACAGCGTGAATGTCATTGCGGGCTTGCAGGCCCGGGCCACCCGTTGTCGGTGGCGCTGCATGGTGTTTACGCACGCGCTTGGATTTCAATGAGGATTCTCCGAAGAGAAATGCGGAACCAAGGCGCGCGACGATGGTGGCGCAGGCGCATCTGATGCAGCAAGCGACAGCACGCGACGTGTTCATGCTTGCGCCCGGTCTATCGCGTTGGCAAATGTCGAGAACAGCTGGTGGCGGCGATGATGCCGTGATGTATCACGCGGAAAGTTGGCGTGATTTTCGCCTGCAGTGATGGCATGACCTGCGAGTCATGTCCTCAAATATCGGTGCATTTGCGACGCCTTGGCGCTGGCGTCCACGTTGGGGGGATGCATTGTAGAGCCGAGCCATGCGCGGCTGCGGTTTGCACCAAGGCCTAGCCGAGCGTGGGCTAGGCTCTACAGTGATCCATCGACGCATGGCGTGGATCTACGCATCTGGCAGGGGTGTTGAGCGTGCCGAAGCCGCCAATGCCTGCGGCAGGGCGGTATCCTCGGTCTCTTTCCCAGGATGGGTTTTCCCCATGCGCCTCATCGTGCTGTCGCTGTTGTTGTCCGCTGTCTCCACCACGCCACTGATGGCCGCCGAACCGGCGCCGTCCGCGCAGACAACGCCGGCCACGCCGCTGGTGATCGGCGAGACCTTCACCATCGAATCGAAGGCGCTGGGCGAGACCCGCCGCATCAACGTCTATCGCCCGCAGCCCTGGGGCCTGGACCCGAAAACGCCGCTGCCGGTGCTCTACATGCCCGATGGCGGCATCGGCGAGGACTTCCTGCATGTGGCCGGGCTGGTGCAGGTGCTGAGCGGCAACGGCAGCATGCGTCCGTTCCTGCTGGTCGGCATCGAGAACACCGAGCGCCGCCGCGACATGACCGGCCCCAGCAACGACCCGCAGGACCAGAAGATTGCGCCGCGCATCGGCGGCTCGGCGGCCTACCGCACGTTCCTGCGCGATGAACTGATGCCGCAGGTGCGCCAGCGTTACCCGACCACCGACGAGCGCGCGCTGATCGGTGAATCGTTGGCCGGCCTGTTCGTGGTTGAAACGCTGCTGCAGGAACCGACACTGTTCAACAGCTACATCGCGCTGGACCCCAGCCTGTGGTGGAACCGGGGCACGATGTTGGCCGCTGCGGCCAAGCGGCTGCCGGCGGTGACGCGTGCGCAGCCGCGCGTGTTCCTGGCCAGCAGTGGGCAGCCGGAGCTGGCTGCGTCCGCCGCGCAGTTGGCCACGCTGCTGCAGCAGGCATCGCCGTCGCCGCTGGTGAAATACCTGCCGCTGCCGGAGGAAACCCACGCCACCATCTATCATCCGGCCGCATTGCAGGCGCTGCGCACGCTGTTCCCGGCGCCGCCGCCGGCCTCGCCCTGACCGCACTGGCAGCGGCTTGCGCACCATGCAAGGATGCGGCAGCGGCGCCATCCGGTGCGCCGCCCGCAACGGGAGAGTGTGGATGCTGCGTGTGCGTGGATGGAGTGTGGCGGCCTGCCTGGCCGTGAGTGGCTGTGCGATGTCGGTGGCGCCGCCGGCAGCGCAGAGTGAAGCGAAGGAGAGCCCGGCCACCGCTGCGCCGGGTGTGGTACTGCCGGATACCGAAGCGCTGCGCGTGCACGACCCGGTCGGCCGCGATTACCCGGTCTGGGTGGCGTTGCCGGCCGACTACGCCGCACATCCGGAAAAGCACTACCCGGTGCTGTACGTGACCGATGCGCTGTACAGTTTTCCGTTGGTGCGCAGCGTGCGCAACATGGTGGGGCAGAAGGGCGTCAACCTGGAGGATTTCATCCTGGTCGGGCTGCCGCCGCAGGAGGGCCTGACTTCCAAGCAGAGCCGCTCGCGCGATTACACGCCCAGCGACCCGGCGCGTACCGATCCGCGTGATTACAGCGATGACGTCAGCTACGGCGGCGCGGCGCACTACCGCGATTTCCTCGCTGAGCAGGTGCTGCCGATGATCGATGCGCGCTACCGCACCGATCCGGCGCGGCGTGCCTATGCGGGTCATTCCTATGGTGGCCTGTTCGGGGCCTATGTGCTGACCACGCGCCCGGACATGTTCCGCACCTACATCCTGTCCAGCCCATCGCTGTGGTTCGACGACCATCGGGTGCCGCGCATGCAGGCCGAGGCCAAGGCGCCGGCGCAGCCGACCACGGTGGTGTTGTCGGTGGGCAGCTTTGAAACGGTCAAGCCTGAGCCGCGATATTTCACCCGCAACGACATGCTGCGCCACAACGCCGAATTCGCCGAGCAGCTGCGCAGCAGCGGGCGATCGGTGAAGGTGGAGAACATGGTGATCGATGACGAGGACCACTTCACCGTCTACCCGGACATGATCACCCGTGCGCTGCTGAAGGTGTTCCCGGGTACCGGACCGTACAGCAGCGGTTGATGGTGGGCGGCATCCACGCATGGCGTGGATCTACTGCAAAAAACCGGTAGATCCACGCCGTGCGTGGATGAATGCCTCAGGCCGCCTGTGCATCCGGTCCGGTCAACACGCCCACATCGGCGTGCCGGAAGCACAGCCGGATGGCGTCGAGCAGCTCGCTCATGTTGTAGGGCTTGGGCAGGAAATGGATGCCATCGCGCAGCTGCGGCAGCACCTGGTGCTGGTCCATGCCCGACGTCACCAGGATCGGCAGCTGGGGATGGAGGCCGCGGACCCGGTTGGCGGCTTCAATGCCGCTGATCGGGCCCAGATTGACGTCGGTGAACAGCAGGTCGAAACGCTCGCCTGCGGCCAGCAGGCCCAGTGCCGCTTCGGCGGAGCTCACGCCCACCACGTGGCAGGCCTGGCTTTCCAGCGCAAGACGGCTCAGCTCGCGGGTTTCCTCGGCGTCCTCGATCAGCAGGACGCGGGGTTCAACGTGGCGCTTGGACAGCAACATGACGCTACAGCTCCGGAAAGCAGCAATGAAAAGGCGCGCAAGTATGCGCAAGCCGGGGGTGATCCCGGCGTGCACGCCAGGCTAAGTGGGCGTTACAGCGGGCGCTGGCGCCGCTGGCGTACCTGCCAGGCCAGTACCGCTACTGCCAGCCGGGCAGTGCCGATGCGCAGGCTGGTGGCCTGCCAGCCGAGCGCGACGGCGTCATCAAGGCTGAACACATTCCAGGCCAGGTTCATCGACACGTGCAGCACCAGGCCACACCAGAGGGTGTCGCCATCCAGATGGTCCAGCCAGGCGAAGATGAAGCCGCCCAGCGCGATGACCGCGCCGACGAACAAGGCGGTGCCGCCGCCGTCGAAGCCGCCGAAACCCAGCCAGTGCACCCAGCCGAACAGCAGCGCCTGAGGCAGCGCGAGCAGGGCCCACGGGCCGCGAATGAGCTTCACCAGCAGCACGAAGCCGAGGCCGCGGAACAGCACTTCCTCGGCCAGCGGGAACAGCACGGCAAGCATCGTTGCATCCAGGGCGGTCAGTGCGGCGTTGGGCGTGCCCAGCAGCGCCAGGCCCAGCCAGCAGGGCAGGCTGGCCAGCAGCACCCACATCGGGCCGCGCCAACTTTTCCCCCGCAGGCCGAGGCTGGCCATCAGGCCCAGCCCGCGGGGGCGCAGCAGTGCGGCCAGCAGCAGCGCCAGCAGCACGGCCAGTGCGTTGTCGAGCAGGCTGCCGCCGTAAGGCATAGGCAAGGCGGGAATCGGCGCGCCTGCGGCCGCAGCAACATCACGCAGATTCAGACCGAGGCCGACGCCGAGCAGCACCAGCAACAGGCGTAGTGGGCCGGGCAAACGGGACAGGACGGTCATGTACGCACTCCTTGCGGGTCTGGGCGCAGTGTGCGGGCGCAGCGGCGGCTGAGGCGCACGCCGGAAGTCCCTGTGCCATCGGTCATGCGTTGCCGCACAGTCATCACAGGGCAGGTACAGTCGATGCCAGACCGACAGGAGCAATGCCGATGCTGTGCCCCGTGTGCAAGACCCAGACCCTGCAGATGGCCGAGCGCCATGGCATCGAGATCGATTACTGCCCCGGTTGCCGTGGCGTGTGGCTGGACCGTGGCGAGCTGGACAAGATCATCGAGCGCGCCGGTGCCGGTGCCGGTGCTGCAGTACCGCCACCCGCGCCGGTGCAGTCGCAGCCGGCCGCTGCGCCGCCGCCGGTGATGCACCGCGATACCCGCCACCTTGGCCAGCGCTACGAGGACAACCGTGGCCAGCAGTACGGCCACGGCTACAAGAAAAAGAAGAAGGACAGCTTCCTGTCGGAGCTGTTTGATTTCTAGGCGCGCCGCTTTTGTAGAGTCGAGTTTGCTCGACTCTAAAAAGGCTGGAAAGCAGTCGAGCAAGCTCGACTCTACGGCGCGATTACCCGCGGCGCAGAATGAACTCGCGGTCGTGGGTGTCGCCGACGATGAACTCGTACTCGCCGACCTTGCTGCAGCCGTAGCGCGCGTAGAAGCGTTGCGCGCCGAAGTTCTCTTCCCATACGCCCACCCACAGGGTGCGGCGCTGCGGGTGGTCCAGCCACGCCATGAACGCTTCCATCAGGCGCGCGCCATGGCCGCCATTCTGGTAGGCGCCCAGGATGTAGAAACGCTTCAGTTCGATGTCGCCTTCGCGGGCCTCGGCATGCGGCAGGGTGTTGGCACCGGCGGCCAGGTAGCCGACCACGCTGTTGCCGTCCATCAGCAGCCAGATCGCACTGCGCGGGTCGGACAGTTCGGCGCGCTGCGGTTCGCTGCTGTAGTGCGCCTGCAGGAAATCCTGCAGCTCCTGGGCCGGGTACGAGTCGCCCCAGGTTGCGTTGTAGGTGGTGATGGCGATGGCCGACAGCGCGTCGACATCGGCGAGGGTGGCGCGGCGGATCTGCAGCGACATGGCGGGGCCTGCATTGGAACGTGGCGCAGTGTAGCCGGCCCCGGCGGCTGCCGGGGCTGGCGGTTGCTCACATTCCGCTGATCAGAACCACATGCGGATGCCGGCCACCCAACGCGTGTCGCGCGCGTGGTCACCGGCATAGTCGGCGGTGCCGCCGAAACTGCGTTCGTGGCTGATACCGATGTACGGCGCGAAGCGGCGGCTGAACTCGTAGCGCAGGCGCAGCCCGGCTTCGACCTTGTTCAGTCCGCGGCCGATGCCGTATTCCGGCTCGTCCTTGGCTGCCACCGTGGCTTCCAGCAGCGGCTGCAGGATCAGGCGGTTGGTCAACAGCACGTCGTACTCGACCTCGGCCTTGGCCAGCACCTGGCCGCCGGAGCCCATGTACAGCGTGGCCGAGCTCTCGAACTTGTACGGCGCCAGGCCCTGGATGCCGATCGCCGCCCAGGTGCGCGAGTCGGCGGGACGGAAGTCCTGGCGCACGCCGACCAGCACGTCCCACCACGGCGACACGCTGCGGCCGTACAGGGCTTCCAGCGATGACGACTCGGTGCGGCCACGGCTGCGTTCACCGTCGGTGCGCAGCCACAGGCGGTTGATGTTGCCGCCGATCCAGCCGGTGGCTTCCCAGGCCTGGCCGTTGCTGCTCTTGCCGTCCCAGTGTTCAAGGCGATCGATCAGCAGCAGGCTGTTGATCTCCGGCGCGTGTTCCATCGCGCCATGCGCGATCGGCGGGAAGGCGGCGGCGCGGTCGGCATCGGTGGGTACCGGAATCGGTTCGCGCGGTTCGGTCGGCGCAGGCGTGCCGTGGCCCATCGCCGCGTGGTCCATCCTGGAGTGATCCATGCCGGAATGGTCCATCGCCGCTGGCTGCATCGCGCCGTGGTCCATCTTCGAATGATCCATGGTCGAGTGGTCCATCTTCGAATGATCCATCTTCGAATGATCGACCGGATCGACCGGCGTCGTCGCGGTCTTCGCAGGCGCGTCCATCGCGCCCATGTCATGGCCCGCGTGCGACTGCGCGAACACCGGCAGTGCGGCGGCCAGGCCCAGGGCCAGCAGGCTGGGGGAAAGCACTGAGCGGTTCATTCTTCGATCCTCACTTCGCGCATCATCCCCGCTTCCATGTGGTACAGCAGATGGCAGTGGTAGGCCCAGCGACCGAGTGCATCGGCACGCACGCGATAGCTGCGGCGGGTGCCCGGCGGCATGTCGATGGTGTGCTTGCGGACCTGGAACTCATCTTGCGCGTTTTCCAGATCGCTCCACACGCCGTGCAGGTGGATCGGGTGCTGCATCATGGTGTCGTTGACCAGCACGATGCGCATGCGTTCGCCGTAGTTCAGCCGCAGCGGCTCGGCGCTGGCGAACGGGATGCCGTCGAACGACCAGGAGAATTTCTCCATGTGGCCGGTCAGGTGCAACTCGATCTCGCGGATCGGCTCGCGACCATCGGGGTCTTCGAACAGGCTGCGCATCGCGCCGTAGGTCAGCACCTGGCGGCCGTTGTCGCGCAGGCCGATGCCGGGGTCGTCCAGCTTCGGTTCGGAGGCCGAACTCTGCATGTCCACCAGCGGGTTGTTGCGTTCGCTGGCAGGGTGCTTCGGTGCCTTGCTGGCGGCATCGCCACCGCCGTGCGCACCGTGGCCCATGCTGGCGCCGCAGCCGCCTTCCATGCTCTTCATCGCGGCCATGTCGTGACCGCCATGCCCGCCCGAGCCCATGTCATGCCCCATGTCGCTCATCGTCAACAGCGGGCGCGGGTCGCGCGCAGGGATCGGTGCCTGCAGGCCATGGCGCACCGCCAGCGTGCCGGCGGCGTAGCCGGTGCGGCCCATGTCCTGGCAGAAGATGGTGAAGGCGTCCTGGCCGGTCGGCTCAACCAGCACGTCGTAGGTTTCTGCCGGGGCGATACGGAACTCGTCGATGCTGACCGGATGGATGTACTGGCCATCGGCGGCCACCACGGTCATCTTCAGGCCGGGGATACGCACATCGAAGTAGGTCATCGAGGCGCCGTTGATGAAGCGCAGCAGCACCTTCTCGCCACTGCGGAACAGCCCGGTCCAGTTGCCGGCCGGGGCGGTGCCGTTCATCAGGTAGGTGTAGGTGTGCGCGTTGATGTCGGAGATGTCGGTCGGCGTCATCCGCATCCGGCCCCACATGCCACGGTCCGACAGCGCGGCCGACCAGCCCGCGCGCTTCACGTCACGCAGGAAGTCGGGCAGGGTGCGCTTGTAGTAGTTGTCATGCTCGGCGAGCTTCTTCATGCGCCGGAACAGCGCGCCGGGATCCATGTCGGTCCAGTCCGACAGCATGATCACGTGCTCGCGGTCGTGGTGGTACGGCGCCGGTTCGGCCGGGTCGATGATCAGCGCACCGTACAGGCCGGCCTGCTCCTGGAACATCGAGTGGCTGTGATACCAGTAGGTGCCCGACTGCTTCAGCTGGAAGTGGTAGTGGTAGGTCTCGCCGGGGCCGATGCCGTTGAAGCTCAGGCCCGGCACGCCGTCCATGTTGGCCGGCAGCAGGATGCCGTGCCAGTGGATCGAGGTCGGGTGGCGTTCCAGCGTGTTGCGTACGAACAGATCCACCGTCTGGCCTTCGCGCCAGCGCAGGATCGGCGCTGGCAGCGAGCCGTTGACGGTGATCGCCGGGCGGGTACGGCCGGTGAAATTGGCCAGCGATTCGCCGATGGCCAGTTCGATGCGGGTGTCACTGAGGACAGCGGGCGCACCGGCCAGGCGTGGGGTGGCAGTGGCCGCGGCAAGCGCGCGCTGCGGCACGCCGACGGCAGCGATGCCGGCGACCACGCCACCGGCGGCAAGACCCTGTACGAACAGGCGTCGCGACGGCATGGGCACAGCGCCCGGACCGGGGGGATTGCGGGTATTCATGGTGGAGACTCCAGACACGGAAAGACGCCGGCAGGCGGCCGGCTCCGGTGCGCAGGGCGCACAGTGCGTCGGGAATCAGCCGATGGGAGGGCGTGAGATGGGCGGCAGCGGTGGCGCCGGGCGGCCGGTGGCCGGCATCGGCTGCGGGGCCAGCGACAACGCCGGGCCCGCCAGGTACGGCAACGGCTGCACCACCAGCAGCGGGTGCTGGGCGCAGCTGCGCACGCAGTCCTTGATCTGGCAGTGGGCGTCGTGGGCGGGGGCCTTGGCCTGCGGGGCCTGGTCGGCCTGCATGGCGGCGTGGTGGTGGCAGTCGGCATCACCGCCTTCAACCGGGGCGGCCATGGCATGGGCCATCCGCCCCATTTCCTCATGACCGCTGGCCATCGCCGCGTTCAGCCCGTTGAGCAACAGGCTGAGCATGAGCAAGACACGAAGCAGGGTCGAGGCGAGGGACATGGCGCTAATCTAGCCGCAAGCGGGCGTGGATGCACTTCCGGCTGAATGGCCGGTTCAAGGTTGGACCTGCACCAATGTCCCGGCGCACGGGTTGCGGTAGCGCCAGGCCATGCCCGGCGAGCGCGTAGCGCGGCGCGGAAAAACGGTCACCCCTCTTCGCGCACGATCTCGACCAGGCGCGGGCCGTAGCGGCTCAGCTTGGTGCCGCCGATGCCACCCACCCGGGCCAGTTCATCCAGGCTGGTCGGGCGTTGCTCGGCGATGTTGCGCAGGGTGCTGTCGTGGAAGATCACGAAGGCCGGCACGTTCTGTTCGCGCGCCAGTTCGGCACGCAGGCCGCGCAGGGCGTTGAACAGGGCCAGATCCTGCGGCAGTACCGACAACCCGGTGCGCTGCGCACTGCGCTCGCGTCCACTTGTGCTGTTGGCCGGATCGCGGCGCATGCTGATCTGACGGCGGCCGGTCAACACGTCGCGGCTGGCATCGGTCAGGCGCAGGCCACCGTGGCCCTCGCTGTCCACTTCCAGCAGGCTGGCGGCGACCAGTTGGCGGAACACGCTGCGCCAGGTGCGTGCATCCAGGTCGCGACCGATCGCATAGGTACTGAGCTTATCGTGGCCCTGCTGCTTCACCTTCTCGTTCTCGCTGCCACGCAGCACGTCGATCAGGTGGCCGACGCCGAAGCGCTGGCCGCTTCGGTAGACACAGCTCAGCGCCTTCTGCGCCGGAATGGTCGCGTCCCACGAGGCCGGCGGCGTCAGGCAGTTGTCGCAGTTGCCGCAGGGCTGGGGATAGGTCTCGCCGAAACCGGCCAGCAGCACCTTGCGTCGGCACTGCATGGATTCGCAGTAGCCCAGCAGGTGATCGAGCTTGCCCCGCTCCAGCTGCTTGCGTTCTTCGCCGGCCTCGGATTGTTCGATCATCTGCTTGAGCAGGACCACGTCGCCCAGGCCGTAGCACAGCCAGGCTTCGGCGGCTTCGCCATCACGGCCCGCGCGGCCGGTTTCCTGGTAATAGCCTTCCATCGACTTGGGCAGGTCGGTATGTGCGACAAAGCGCACGTCCGGCTTGTCGATGCCCATGCCGAAGGCGATGGTGGCGCACATCACGATGCCGTCCTCGCGCAGGAAGCGGCGCTGGTTGTTCGCGCGCACTTCAGGCGGCAGGCCGGCGTGGTAGGGCAGGGCATTGAAACCCTGGCCGCACAGGAACTCGGCGGTTTCCTCGACCTTTCGCCGCGACATGCAGTAGACGATGCCGGCTTCGCCACGATGGCCACGCAGGAAGTCGGTCAGCTGTTTGCGGGCGTTGTCCTTCTGCACCACGGTGTAGCGGATGTTGGGGCGGTCGAACGAGCTGACGAAGTGGCGGGCTTCCTGCAGGTCCAGCCGCTCGGCGATCTCACGCTGGGTCGGTGGGTCGGCGGTGGCGGTGAGCGCAATCCGCGGGATCTGCGGCCAGCGCTCGTGCAGCACGGTCAGCTGGCGGTACTCGGGGCGGAAGTCATGGCCCCACTGCGACACGCAGTGTGCTTCGTCGATCGCGAACAGCGCGATGTGGCTGCGCGACAGCAGCGACAGGAAGCGGCCGGTCAGCAGGCGCTCGGGGGCGACATAGAGCATGTCCAGCTCGCCCGCGAGCAGTTCGCGCTCGACGCGGCCGGCGGTCTCGGCATCCAGGGTTGAATTCAGGTACTCGGCACGCACGCCGAGCTGGCGCAGGGCTTCGACCTGGTCCTGCATGAGCGCGATGAGCGGCGAGATGACGATGCCACATCCGTCACGCAGCAGGGCCGGCACCTGGTAGCACAGCGACTTGCCGCCGCCGGTGGGCATGAGGACGAGTGCGTCATGTCCGGCAGCCACGTGCTCCACGATGTCCTGCTGGGGACCACGGAAATCGTCGTAACCAAAGACGCGTTGGAGCAGTTCGTGCGCGGGACGGGAAGCCATCCAGCTAGTTTACCTCCCGGAGGCGGCGGCAGGGCTGCGCCCTGCACCCGCCGAATCAACGGCAACGTCAACGTCAAAAGCGGGCTATCCGTGGGTTGGCGGGGCGGTGTCGGATTGCGGGGACGCCGTGAACCCATCCTTGGGGGCTTGGCAGCCGCATCCATGCGGCTGACACCCCGCAATCCGACACCGCCCCGCCTTCGACAGTTGACCGGCGGCTCGTAGATCCACGCCATGCGTGGATGAAATCTGTCAGATATCGACAAACAAAATGGGGTCAGAGCCGTTTTMCTGCGGAAAACGGCTCTGACCCCAATGGCTTTGCCGGCAGATCGCGGAGACCTGTCGAAGGCGGGGTGGGTTCGGTGGCAGGGGTGTCCGCGGCATGGATGCCGCGGCCAAGCCCCCATGGACGGGTTTACGGCGTCCCCTGCCGCCGGACCCACCCCGCCAACCCACAGGAAACCAGCTTTTGCTCCGGCTGTTGCCGTTGCAGTGGCCTCTGCGGGTGCAGGGCGCAGCCCTGCCGAGACCCCCCAAACCCTTACTGGAGCAGGGAGCGCAGCATCCAGGCGTACTTCTCGTGGGTCTGCAGGCGCTGGGTCATCAGATCCTCGGTCGGCGCGTCGTCGCCCTTGGCCGCCACGTCCAGCACTTCACGTGCCGTACGGCAGACCGCTTCGTTGGCGACCACCAACTGGCGTACCATTTCACGCCAGTCCGCACTGTCGGTCAGGCCCGGTTCCTCGGCGATCGAGGTCAGCGCAGCGAATTCCCGGTAGGAGCCCGGGGCATTGAAGCCCAGCGCGCGGATGCGCTCGGCCACGTCGTCCAGTGCCGCCCACTGCTCGGTGTACTGCGTCTCGAACATGGTGTGCAGCGAGTTGAACATCGACCCGGTCACGTTCCAGTGGAAGTTGTGCGTCTTCAGGTAGAGCGTGAACGCATCGGCCTGGAAGCGCGACAGGCCGTCGGCGATCTTCTTGCGGTCGCCCTGGGTGATCCCGATATCGATGTTCGGCGCCGACGGTGCCGCCGCTGCAAGCTTCTGCTTGCCGGTCTTGGCCTTGGTCGTGCTCTTGGTCTTCGCCATGGGGTTCCTCCTTGTGGAATCGTTGGCCTTCACAATAAACCGGTCGTGATGACTGGTCGCTTTCAAAGTTTTGAACGAACCGATTGATGAACTCTATCGATAAAAATCCATCGCCCCGCCTGCGCCAACAGCGCGCCGCCATCGACGGCGCCATGAGCCGCGACCGGGGCCGTTTGCTGGGGATGCTCTCGCGGTGCCAGGCCAAGCCACAGGATGCGGCACTGGCCGCCACCTTCGAGCAGGCCTTGCAGGCGTCGGTGCAGCGCCGGATGACACGGGCGCAGCAGCAGCCGTCCATTACTCTGGACCCGCAGCTGCCGATTGCGCGTGAAGCCGACGCCATCATCGGGCTGATCCGCGATCATCAGGTGGTGGTGATCGCCGGTGAAACCGGCTCGGGCAAGACCACCCAGCTGCCGAAACTGTGCCTGGCCGCGGGTCGTGGCCAGGCCGGGATGATCGGCTGCACCCAGCCGCGACGGATTGCCGCACGCGCGGTGGCCAGCCGCGTGGCGCAGGAGCTGCAGAGCGAACTGGGCCAGCTGGTCGGCTACCAGGTGCGCTTCAATGACAAGGTCAGCGAAGACAGCCGCATCAAGTTCATGACCGACGGCATCCTGCTGGCGGAGATCGCCAGCGACCGCTGGCTGTCGAACTACGACACGATCATCGTCGACGAGGCGCACGAACGCAGCCTCAACATCGACTTCCTGCTGGGCTACCTGAAGCAGCTGCTGCGCAAGCGCCCGGACCTGAAGCTGATCGTGACCTCGGCCACCATCGATACCGAGCGCTTCGCCCAGCATTTCGACAATGCACCGGTGATCAGCGTCGAAGGCCGTACCTATCCGGTGGAAGTGCGTTACCGCGCGCTGGAAGGCGAAGGCGAAGACCAGGGCGAGCGTACCGTCAACGATGCCATCGTGTCGGCCATCGACGAGATCACCCGCCTGGATGCGCGCGGCGACGTGCTGATCTTCCTGCCGGGCGAACGCGAGATCCGCGATGCGCACCAGTCGCTGGAGCGCCGCAAATACCGCAATACCGAGGTGCTCCCCCTGTACGCGCGCCTGTCCAACCAGGACCAGGACAGGGTGTTCAACCCGGGGCCGAACCGGCGCATCGTGCTGGCCACCAACGTGGCCGAAACCTCGCTGACGGTGCCGCGCATCCGCTACGTGGTCGATCCGGGCTTCGCACGCGTCAAGCGCTACAGCCCGCGCAACAAGCTGGACCGCCTGCACATCGAGCCGATCTCGCAGGCCAGCGCCAACCAGCGCAAGGGCCGCTGCGGCCGTATCGCCGAGGGCATCTGCTACCGCCTGTACGCCGAGGCCGATTTCCAGGCGCGGCCGGAGTTCACCGATCCGGAAATCCGCCGCTCCAGCCTGGCCGGGGTGATCCTGCGCATGCTGCAGCTGGGCCTGGGCCGCATCGAAGAATTCCCGTTCCTGGAAGCACCGGATGAGCGCGCGGTGGCCGACGGCTGGCAGCAGCTGACCGAGCTGGGCGCGATCGACGCCGAGCGGCGCATGACCACCATCGGCAAGCAGATGGCCCGCCTGCCGGTGGACGTGAAGCTGGCGCGCATGCTGGTGGCCGCGCAGGCCGCCGGCTGCCTGCGGCCGATGCTGGTGATCGCCTCGTTCCTGGGCATCCAGGACCCGCGCGAGCGCCCGCCTGAAGCGCGTGGCGCGGCCGACAGCGCGCATGCGCAGTTTGCCGATGGGCGTTCGGAATTCGTCGGCGTGCTGCGCCTGTGGGATGCCTACCGGCAGGCCCACGAAGACCTGACCCAATCCAAGCTGCGCGACTGGTGTGGTCGCCACTTCCTCGGCTTCCTGCGCATGCGTGAATGGCGCGAACTGCATCGTCAGCTGCGCCTGCTGTGCGAAGAGCTGGGCTGGAAGGAAGAAGCCATCGAGGCATCGATGGCACCGTTGCTGGCCGGCAGCAGTGCGCCTGCCCCTGCGCGCGATGATGCCGCCGCAGTGAAAGCCACCCGAGGCCAGCTGCACCGTGCCGCGCGCCTGGCCCGCGAAGGCAAGGCCGAGGCCGCACCGGCGCCGGTAGCCGTGCGTGCGCAGAAGGAACAGGCGCCCGCCGGCGGCGGCTTCAGCGAACGTGTACGCGCTGCCGCCTACCAGACCCTGCACCGGGCGCTGGTGGCGGGCCTGCCGACGCAGATTGGCCACCGCACCGAGAAGGGCGATTTCCAGGCACCACGCCAGCGTCGCTTCCTGCCGTTCCCGGGTTCGGCGCTGTCCAAGCGTCCGCCGCCATGGCTGCTGGTGGCCAATCTGCTGGATACGCAGAAGGTGTGGGGCATGACCCTGGCCGCGATCGAACCGGACTGGGTGATCGCCGAGCTGCCGCACCTGCTGCTGCGCAAGCATTTCGATCCGCACTGGTCGCGCGCGCAGGGCCAGGTGCTGGCGTCCGAGCAGATCAGCCTGTTCGGCCTGGTGCTGGCGCCGAAGAAACCGGTGCACTACGGCCGCATCGAGCCCGTTGAAGCGCACGACATCTTCGTGCGCCAGGCGCTGGTGACCGGCGAGATCAATACCCGCGCCAGTTTCGTGGCCGACAACCAGAAGGTGCTGGAACTGGCACGCGAGGAAGAGGCGAAGCTGCGCCGTGCCGGCATCGTGGCTGACGAAGATTGGCAGGCCCGCTGGTACCTGGACCGGGTGCCGCCGCAGATCCACTCGGCTGCGGGTCTGGATACCTGGTGGAAGGGGCTGGCGCCGGAACAGCGCAAGAGCCTGCACTGGTCGCTGGTCGACCTGTTGCCGGGCGAGGGCAGCGAACAGGAGCGCTACCCGAAGTACCTGGCGCTGGGCCAGGCGCGCCTGCCACTGCATTACCGCTTCGAACCGGGTGCCGACGACGATGGCGTGACCCTGGACGTGCCCCTGCACCTGCTCAACGCGTTGGACCCGGTGCAGCTGGGCTGGCTGGCGCCTGGCTTCGTCGCCGACAAGGCGTCGGCACTGATCCGCAGCCTGCCCAAGGCGATGCGCCGCAACTACGTGCCGGCGCCGGACTTCGGTCGCGCGTTCTACGAGGCGTTCCCGCAGCCCAGCGCCGATGCCATTACCGGCGAACTGGCGCGCTTCCTGTCACGCGCAACCGGCGCAACGGTGACGGCGCTCGATTTCGAGCCGGGTTCGATCGAACCGCACCTGCACATGAACCTGCGGCTGCGCGACGAGCAGGGCAAGGTGCTGGCCACCTCGCGCGATCTGGACGCACTGCGCGCGAAATTCGGTGGTCGTGCCGGCGATGCGTTCGCTGCACGCGCTGGGCGCGAGATGGCCGCCGATGGCCTGCGCACGTTCCCGGCCACGCCGATTCCGCTGCAGGTACCCGGTGAAGCCGGCGTGCCGGCCTATCCGGCGCTGCTGGACGAGGGCGACAGCGTGGCGCTGCGCATCTTCGCCGATCGGCAGCAGGCGCAGGAGGCCCACCCGCTGGGCGTGCGCCGGCTGCTGGAGATCGCCCTGGCCGAGAAGGTCAAGCAGGCACGCAAGCAGTTGCCGGTGGGCGCCAAGACCGGCCTGCTGTATGCGGCGATCGAATCGCAGGAACGCCTGCGCGGAGACCTGGTGGATGCGGCGATGAACGCGGTGCTGGCCGAAGGCCTGGAAGACATCCGCGATGCGGCAACCTTCGAGCAGCGCCGCGAGCATGCGGCCAAGGCCCTGTTCGGCGAGGCGATGTCGCGGCTGAAACTGGCCGAGTCCATCCTGGCGCTGGTGGCGGAACTGAAGCCGATGCTGGAGGCGCCGTTGATGGGTTGGGCGCGCGGCAACCTGGACGACATGGAAGCGCAGCTGGCCGGGCTGATCCATCCCGGCTTCCTGCGTGACACGCCTGCCGACGCCCTTGCCCAGTACCCACGCTACCTGAAGGCGATGATCCTGCGTACCGAGCGGGCCAAGCGCGATCCACCGCGCGACCAGGCGCGCATGCTGGAACTGTACCCATTCCTGGAAGCGCTGGAGGTGGGCGAGCAGCAGGGCCTGCGCGATCGCCCGCAATGGCAGGCGCTGCGCTGGGATCTGGAAGAGCTGCGGGTGTCGCTGTTCGCGCAGGAGCTGGGCGCACGCACCGGCATCTCGGCGAAGAAGCTGGCGCAGCGGGTGACCGCATTGCGCCAGGCCTCGTAACCCCCGGCCCGACCCCGCCGGACAATGACCGGCGGGGTGCGGTGGAATGTCATCCACGCGTGGCGTGGATCTATTACTTGGAGCGGCGCACCTTGGGCTGGCTGTTCACGCCTTCCACCTTCATGTACCACACGCCCATCACGCCAGGCTTGATGCTGACCTTGGGCGACTGCTTGCGCACGCCGACCACGCTGGTGCTGTCGGTCTGCTCCCATTCCTGGCCGTTGTCCAGCACGTAGACACGGCCCTTGCCGAAGCCACGGAACTCGCCCTGCAGTACGCCGGTGATCGGCTCGCTGCTGCCGAAATCGAAGAACCCGCGGTTCTTCACGATCACTTCCTGGCGGCCCTGCTCGCGGGCTTCTTCGCGCACCGCCGCCACCGCCTGGGTCGTGGCCGCTTCGACCTTGCCCTGCAGCCAGCGGTTGAGCGTGGCCAGTTCCTGCGCGCTCAGCTTGTCCAGGCCAGCCGCCTTGAACTCGGTCGGCGACATCTGCTGCTGCAGGTCACCGTCCACCACGCGCTGGGCCAGCGCAGGCGCCGACAGGGACAGCAGCAGTGCGGCGCAGGCCAGCAGCCGTGGGCGGAAACGCGGGGCGATCGAGGGCATGGCGGAACTCTCCTGGGTTTGCCCGCGAGTGTAGCGGCATGTCTTCATGCCGGGTGATGGTGGCCGCGGTGATTGTCCCTGAACGGCACCGGCGCTAGTGTAGGAACCTCTGTCTTGCCTGCTCGATGCTGTGAACCGCGCTTCTGTCCCCGGCCTGGATGCCTTGTTGAACCGCCCCTCCGCAGCGGTGCTGCCCGCTCCGCTGCGCCAGGCCCTGCGCGAGCACTGGGAATCACCGGAGTGCGACCACCAGATGCGCGCCAGCTGGTCGGTGCTGGGCGATACCCTCGATGCATTGTCGATGCTCTCGGCCGACGAAGGCGCGGTGGTCGCCGCGCTGTTGTTCGACCTGCCCGGCCTGCGCGCCAGCCTGGACCAGCTGCCGCTGGGCAACCACAAGGCGGCGGTGATCGGCCTGCTCGATGGCCAGGACGCGGCCGATCCGGTCTGGGCGCTGCATGCTGGCCGGGAGGCCGGGCGCAACAGCGAGGGCCTGCGCCGCCTGCTGCTGGCGATCATCCGCGACCTGCGCGTGGTGCCGATCCTGCTGGCCCGGCAGCTGGCGAGGATGCGCGCTGCCGACAAGCTGGACGACGAACAGCGCCGGGCGCTGGCGCAGCTGACCCGCGACATCCACGCGCCGCTGGCCAACCGGTTGGGCATCTGGCAGCTGAAGTGGGAGCTGGAGGATCTGGCGTTCCGCCACCTGGAGCCGGAAACCTACCGCCGCATCGCGCGTGAAGTGGACGAAACCCGCGTGGCCCGCGAGCGCTATGTGCAGAACGTGAAGAAGCAGCTGTCGCGCGAGCTGGCCGCACAGGGCATCCATGCCGAAGTAAGTGGCCGCCCGAAGCACATCTACAGCATCTGGCGGAAGATGCAGAAGAAGCGGCTGGCGTTCGACCAGCTGTACGACATCCGCGCGGTGCGGGTGATGGTCGACGACGTCGCCGCCTGCTACGCCGCGCTGGGCGTGGTGCATGCGCTGTGGGCGCCGGTGCCGAGCGAGTTCGACGATTACATCGCACGCCCGAAGGCCAACGACTACCGTTCGCTGCACACCGCCGTGGTCGGCCCGGAAGGGCGCACGATCGAAGTGCAGATCCGCACCCACGAGATGCATTCGCAGGCCGAGCTGGGCGTGGCCGCGCACTGGAAGTACAAGGAAGGCGGCAAGGGCGCGGAAAAGTCGTTCGACCGCAAGATCACCTGGATGCGCCAGCTGCTGGAGCAGGCACAGGACGGGCAGGGCAATGAGCTGGCCGGGGCACTCGACGCCGAGCTGACCGAGGACCGGGTCTATGCGCTCAGCCCCAAGGACGAGGTGCTGGACCTGCCACAGGGGGCCACGCCGCTTGATTTCGCCTACCAGGTACACACGATGGTGGGCCACCGCTGCCGTGGCGCCAAGGTCAATGGCCGCATCGTGCCGCTGACCTACCGCCTGCGCAGCGGCGATCGCGTCGAGATCCTCACCGGCAAGGAAGCCGACCCCCGCCGCGACTGGCTGATGCCGGCGCTGGGCTTCCTGGCCAGCAACCGCTCGCGCGAAAAGGTGCGCAGCTGGTTCCACAAGCTGGACCGCGCGCGTAACGTGCAGGCCGGGCGCGAACTGCTCGAGCGCGAGCTGAAGCGCCTGGGGCTGCAGCATTCGGATCTGGCGGTGGCGGCGAAGAAGTTCCACGCCGACAGCGTTGATGACCTCTACATCCAGGTGGCGTTGGGCGATACCGGCCCGAACCAGGTCAGCCGTACCCTGCTGGAAGCAGAGCGCGCCGCCAGCCAGCCGGCCCCGGCACCGACGCTTCCGCGCCCGACCGCCCGCCGCGAGAACCTGGGCAAGTCCAAGTTCACGGTGCAGGGCGTGGGCAACCTGCTGGTGCAGCTGGCGCGCTGCTGCCAGCCGGTGGCCGGCGAACCGATCGTCGGCTACCTCACCCGTAGCCGCGGTGTCACCGTGCACCGGGCAGACTGTGCCGCGCTGGCCCGGCTGGCGGCCACCAGCCCGCAGCGCATCCTGCCGGTGGAATGGGGCCAGGCCGGGGGCGGCTACGAAGTGGACGTGGTGGTCGATGCGGTCGATCGCCGCTGGCTGCTGAAGGACATCACCAACCTGATCGCCCAGGAAGACGCCTACGTGCTTGACATCCACAGTGACAACGTGCGCAACAGTGGCCGTGCCCATCTGCGCCTGCGGCTGAAGGTCAGCGACTACGACCAGTTGTCGAACCTGCTGGGCAAGCTGGACGCGCTGCCGGGCGTGAGCGAGGCGCGTCGCCTCGGCTGAGCTTCACGCTGCCCCGGCTACCCTGCACGCATGGAACGCGAGCCCCCGCATCGCCCGCATGGCGCTGAACATCCTGCGCTGGATCGCGTCCGCCGCGAGGGCCGCTGGTGGTGGCTGCAGGCACGCCATGCGCGGCGGGTCTGGCGCTGGGCGCTGGTCGCGGCGCTGGCGGTGTTCGTGCTGCTGGTGCTGCTGCGCAAGCCGCTGGCCGACTGGTTCTGGGACGAGCCGCAGATCGAACAGCTGCTGGTCGAAGGTGATCGTGCGCTCGCCGCCGGTCGGCTGAGTGCGGCTGACGGCAGTGGTGCGCGCGAGCGCTACCAGGCGGTGCTGGCACTGGATGGTGATCGGCCGCAGGCCCGTCAGGGCCTTGCACGAACCGCAGCGGCGGCCCTGCAGCAGGCCCGCGACAAGCTGCAGGGCGACGATCTTGAGGGCAGCGCGCAGTCACTGGCGCTGGCCCGCGAGCTGCAGGTGCCGCAGGGCGACGCCGACGCCGTGGCCCGGCAACTGCAGGCGCGGCGTAGTGCCGGCGCCGGTATCGGCGCGTTGCTGGCCCAGGCCCGCAACGCGTTCGCGGCCGGCCGGCTGGACGATGGCGAGAGCAGTGCGTTGCCGCTGTTCCAGCGCATCCTGGCACTGCAGCCGGACAACCTGCCTGCACTGGAGGGGCGCGAAGACGCACTGAGCGATCTGCTGCAGCACGCGCGCACGCTGGCCGGACGCGGGGAACTGGCTGAAGCCGCTGCGACGTTGCAGCGCGCGCGCCTGTTCGACGCAGGCCACGCCGATCTGCCCGCCAGCCAGGAGGCACTGGCACGGGCGGTCGACGAGCACCTGCTGCAGGCACAGCGCGCGCTGAAGCGACAGCAGCTGGAAAGTGCCGCAAAGGGGTTCCTGGCCGTGCTGGCGGTGGCGCCGGATGATCCCACTGCCCAGCGCGGCCGTGAGCAGGTGCTGCAGGCGGTGCTGGCGCGAAGCCAGGTCCAGGCCGACGATTTCCAGTTCGAGGCGGCGCAGCGTGATGCCGTGCTGGCAGAAGCACTGGGCGCTTCGCAGGCCGCACGACAGCAACTGGCGCAGCGCCTGCAGCGTGCACGGCAGGCCCGGGAGGCACTGCAGCAGCCCGCGGTGAGCAACGCGCAGCGTGAACGCGAGCTGCGCGATCACCTGCGCCGGATCGAGCGCGCCGAGCGCGCAGGGCAATGGATCAGCCCGCCGGGGCACAGCGCATTCGATGCCCTGCGCGAAGCACAGGCGCTGGCACCGCGCGATGCACGGGTGAAGGCTGCTGCCGCGCGCCTGCTGCCTGCCAGCCGCAGTTGCTTCGACGACAACCTGCGGCAGAACCGGGTGCAGGCGGCAGGTGCCTGCCTGCAGGCCTGGCAGACGCTGGCTCCCACCGCTGGTGGCCTGCCTGTGGCCCGCCAGCGCCTTGCGCAGCGTTGGCTTGCGATTGGCAGCGAACGATTGGGCAACGGTGATGTCGCCTTTGCCGAACGTGCGCTCCAGCAGGCCGGCGAGCTTGGCGTTGGCACTTCCAGCAGCGAGTACCAGCAGTTGCGGCAGCGCCTGCGCGACATCGGGGTGTCGTCGCCCTGAGCCCGCCGCTGCCGGAGGGGCCGCTATAGTAGCCACCCCTTGCAACATCCCCACGGAGTGCCGATGACCGTCCTCGTTTCCGGAGCCACCAGCCAGATCGGCCGTTTCCTGCTGCCGCGCCTGCTGCAGGCGCATGGGCGGGTGCAGGCGGTGAGCCGGCGACCGCAGCCGGCACAGGACGGCGTGCAGTGGCTGTGCGGGGACCTGGCGGCTGCGCTGGACAGCGTGCCGTCTCCGGACTGGCAGGCCATGGCCAGCTTCGGCCCCCTTGAAGCATTGGCGCAGTGGTTGTCGCGGCAGACGGCGGCCCCGGCGCGGCAGGTCATTGCCACCAGTTCGATGAGCGTGCTGAGCAAGCAGCATTCCGAGCAGGCCGACGAGCAGGACGTTGTGGCGATGCTGCAGCGGGGCGAAGCGGGCCTGATCGCGCAGGCCGAGCGTCTTGGCATGGCATGGACGATCCTGCGGCCAACCCTGATCTATGGGGCCGGCATCGACCGCAGCATCACCCCGATCGTGCAGCGCGCGCTGCGCCTGCGCCTGTTCCCGATACCGCTGGTGGGAGGCCTGCGCCAACCCGTGCATGCCGACGATATCGCCCGCGCCGTGGTGGCCTGCATCGCCACCGGTGCAGCGTCGGCGCGGGTGCTGGAAATCGGCGGCGGCGAGCGCCTGCCGTACCACGCGATGTTCCGCCGCGTGCACGCCAGCCTGGCACAGCCAACATTGGCGCTGCCGTTGCCGGGCGGTGCACTGCGAGGCCTGGCTGCGGTGCTGCCGCGAGCGCGTGGACCGGTGTCACGCCTGCAGCAGGATCTGATTGCGGACAACGGCCCCCTGCAGGCGCTGCTGGGCGTGCATCCGCGGCCGTTCCAGCCTGACGCGGACACGTGGCGACCGATGAGCGCGGCCCAGGCCCTGCAGCGGATCGCTGCGTATCCCGGCAACGGCTAGCCAGCCACCGTATCCATCCGCCTGGGGGCCTCTGCTACCATCCCCCGGCCCTTGTTTCCGCGAGTACGTTCGATGCCTGACGCGCCATCCCGATCGGCCCCTGCCGAGCGCATTGGCGTCGTGCTGTGCACCTACAACGGTGCGCGCTACCTGCAGGCGCAGCTGGACAGCATCCTCGACCAGGATCTTCCGGTGAACGAAATCATGATCGGCGATGACGGTTCCAGCGACCAGACGCCGCAGCTGCTGCAGGCCTTCGTGCCGCGCGCACAGGCGCTGGGCATCCATGTCGAGATCGTCCAGCACGCGCGCAATCTCGGCTATGTGCGCAATTTCGCCGACGCACTGATGCGTTGCCAGGCCGACATCCTGTTCCTGTGCGACCAGGATGATGTCTGGCATCCGGGGCGTGTCCGCAGCTACGTGGAGCGCTTCCACGCCGATCAGGGCCTGTTGCTGCTGCACAGCGATGCACGGTTGGTGGATGCGCAGGGCGCGCCGCTGGGCCAGCGGCTGCTGGAGGTACTGGTGGTCCATCCGGCCGAGGTCGAGCTGGAACGCTCGGGCCTTGCGATCGACGCAATCCTGCTGCGCAACTTCATCACCGGTGCCACCTGTGCGCTGCGCCGTGGGCTGCTGGCCGAATCGCTGCCGGTCCCGCCGGGCTGGAGCCACGACGAATGGCTGGCTGTCCACGCGTCGCTGCGTGGAGGATTGGACATGCTGGCCGAACCGACCATCGACTACCGGCAGCATGGCAACAACCAGATCGGGGCCCGTCGCCGCGGTTTCCTGCAACGCCTGCGCCATCTCGATCTGTTCGATTCGCAGGCACGCCAGCGCACGGCCGGGCGCCTGCTTGCCCTGGCCGATCTGCTGGGGCAGCGCGGCGTGGTGGTGGCGCCGGAGCGCTTCCAGGGACTTCACGCGCTCGCCTGGCGCATGGCCTGGTCACGACTGCAGCTGTATCGCCGCGCGGATGTGCAGGCAGGCTGGATCGCCCATGATGCGCCGCGGTTGATCGCACGCCTGGCCAACGTCTGCCTGGCGGGAGGCGGCTGGAAAGGGGGCTGGGCAGCGCTTGCGGGCGCCTGGGCCGGCTGGCGGGCGCCGCGCGCTGCTTGAACTGCAGTGAAACCGCGGGCCATCGCCTGCCAGCCACCACGGCGCCTGCGTTAGACTCGCCAGACCCTATCTGCCTGCATTCCCGTGCCCCGACGCTACGATTCCGACGACATCGACGATTTCGACGACGACGACCAGCAGGACGACAGCCCGCTGTGGCGTCGTCGCCTGATCACCTGGAGCATGGCTGCGGTCGCGTTGGGATTGGGCTTCCTGATCCCCTATACGCTGTACCTGAACCAACAGGTGACCCAGCGCTTCGGCGAACTTCGCTGGCAGATTCCGACCCGCGTGTACGCACGCCCGCTGGTGCTCACGCCGGGCAAGGCGATGGACGCGGCGACCCTGAAGACCGAGCTCGCCGCATCCGCCTACCGCGATGACGGGCAGGGCAAGGAGCCGGCCACCTATGCAGTGAACGGCGGGCGCTTCATCATTTCCAGCCGTGGCTACAACGACGTGGATGGCCGCGTGGCGCCGCGCCGGCTGGAACTGTCGCTGGCCGACGGTGCGGTCGCCTCGCTGCGTGACGCCGACAACCGCAAGGCGCTGAAGGCTGCGCGCCTGGACCCGGCACGTATTGCCACCCTGTACGGGCAGAAGCAGGAAGAACGCCGCCTGATCCGCATGGACGAGGCGCCGGACCTGCTGGTGACCGGCCTGCAGGCGGTGGAGGACAAGGACTTCAACCGCCATCACGGCATCGATCTGTCCGGCATTGCGCGCGCGGTGTGGGTGACGATCCGCTCCGGTGGCCAGAGCCGCCAGGGTGCTTCCACGTTGACCCAGCAGCTGGCCCGCAGCGGCCTGCTCGGGATCGGCAAGGAACAGACCGTCACCCGCAAATTCAACGAAGTGCTGTACGCGCTGATCATGGAAGCGCGCTACGACAAGCGCACCATCTTCGAGGCCTATCTCAACCAGGTGTACCTGGGCCAGCGTGGCAGCCAGGCCATCCACGGCATGTCCTCCGGCGCCGAGTTCTGGTTCGGCCGTGACCTGCAGTCGCTGGAAACCGAGCAGATCGCGCTGCTGATCGGCCTGGTCAAGGGCCCGTCCTTCTACGACCCGCGGCGCAACCCGGAACGCGCGCTGGATCGCCGCAATTTCGTGCTGGGCAAGCTGCACGAGGCGACGCTGATCGACGATGCCGAGTACCAGCGCGCGCTGAAAGCGCCGCTGGGCGTGCCCAAGACGCCGGGCCTGGTGGCGGCCAACCGCTTCCCGGCCTATGTGGACCTGGTTCGCCGCCAGCTCGGCCATGACTATCCGGAATCGGCGCTGCAGGGCGCCGGCCTGAGCGTGATGACCGGCATGTCGCCGTCCGCGCAGGCCTATGCCGAAGGCGCGGTGACCCGCACCATCAAGTCGCTGGAAAGCAAACGCCGTCCCGAACTGCAGGCCGGCATGGTGCTGACCGACGTACACAACGGTGACGTGCTGGCGGTGATCGGCAGCCGTGAAGTGTCCGAGGTGGGCTTCAACCGCGCGATCGAAGCACAGCGCCCGGTCGGCTCGCTGCTGAAGCCGTTCGTGTACCTGCTGGCGCTGGCGCAGCCGGATCGTTACTCGCTGGCCAGCTGGGTCGACGATTCACCGGTGACGGTGCAGCTCGGCCGCGGCCGCAACTGGAACCCCGGCAACGCGGACAACCGCAGCCACGGTACGGTGCGCCTGATCGATGCGTTGGCGCATTCCTACAACCAGGCCACGGTACGCGTGGGCATGCAGGTCGGTCCCGAGCGCGTGACCCAGCTGATCCATGTGCTGGCGGGCATCAAGGCTGAGGCCAACCCTGCGGTGATCCTCGGCTCGACCGACCAGAGCCCGTACGCGATGGCGCAGCTGTACCAGTTCCTGGCGTCCGGTGGCGAGATCCAGCCGCTGCACGCGGTGCGTGGCGTGCTCGATCCGCAGGGCAAGCTGCTCAAGCGTTACGACAAGACCCCGGCACCGGCGCAGGAGGGCGACTCGATTGCCGCCAACCTGATCAGTGTCGGCCTGCAGCAGGTGGTTGCCAGCGGCACCGCGCAGCGGCTCAACGCCGATGGCCTCGGCCGCCTGCAGCCGGCTGGCAAGACCGGTACCACCAACGATGGCCGTGACAGCTGGTATGCCGGTTACACCGGCGATCACCTGGCTGTGATCTGGATCGGCAACGACCAGAACGAGCAGGCCGGCCTGTACGGTGCCACCGGCGCGATGCGGGTCTGGTCGGGCATCTTCCAGCGCCTTCCCAGTGCGCCGCTGCGGGTCAGCAACAAGGGCCTGGATTGGCAGTCGGTGGCTGCCACCGGCCTCAACACGACCGATGAAGGCTGCCCGGGAGCGCGCCGCTTCCCGTTCGTGGTCGGTTATGCGCCGGCCTATGCGCCCTGCGCACCGGCGGTGTCGCCGGACGGGCAGGGCGAGGCCGAAGGCGAGGGTGGTGGTTGGCGCAGCTGGTTCGGCCTGGACCGCAAGCCGGACACCCCTGCCGAACCTGCCGCGGCGCCTGCCGCTGCCACTCCTCCTCCGGGCCGATGATGCCGATGAACATGCGATCCCTGCTGCAGCCCCTGGCCTTGACCGGCCTCAGCCTGGCCCTGGCCGCCTGCGTGACCCGTGCGCCGCCGGTGGTCAAGCCGGTCGATACCACTACGCCGGCGCAGCGCCTGGCCGCAGTGGACGCAGCCGCTGGCCCGGACGACAAGGAACTGTCGGTGCAGCCGCTGCGTGATTCGCAGGTGGAAGACCTGCGGGTGACCGCGCAGGCACAGCGCCAGGCCAATGACCTGGCCGGTGCTGCCAGCAGCCTGGACCACGCGCTGGAAATCGTCGCTGGTGATCCGGCGGTGCTGCAGGAGCGTGCCGAGCTGGCGCTGCTGCAGGGGCAGTGGGCGCAGGCGGAGACGTTCGCACGCAAGGCGGTCGACCTGGGTTCGAAGACAGGGCCGCTGTGCCGCCGGCACTGGGCGACGATCGAGCAGTCGCGCCTGGCACGGGGCGAAAAGGAGAATGCGGTGTCGGCGCATGCACAGCTGGAAGGCTGCACCGTGCCGGGGATCAAGCGGTACTGAGGTATTCCACTCCATCGGGCGCTGCCCCCTCTGCGGCAAGCTCTCGCACTGATGGATGGTCGTGATGGGCCGTGTGGGTGGGGCGTGCAGGACACGCCGTAAACCCATCCCTGGGGGCTCGATGGCGCCATCCATGGCGCCAACGGTCCTGCACGCCCCACCCACCCGGCCCGCCATACATCGCGCGGGCCGCAGGCAAGAATAAAATCAAAATCAAAAGCGGGTCGCGCGCTGCGCGCGCTCGCCATGGGGTCGGATCCGTTTTCCGCAGGAAAACGGCTCTGACCCCTTCTATTTTCTCCGTCGTATCCACTGCTTCCGCTCTACCGCACTCCTCCGTCACCGGGAAACTGTCGGAGGCGGGGGACTGTGGGTTTGCGGGGTGTCCGCGGCATGGATGCCGCGGCCAAGCCCCCAGGGACGGGTTTACGGCGTCCCCGCAAACCCACAGTCCCCCGCCAGTCCCCAGTACAACCCAGAGCCAAGAACGCCGTTGCGGTTGCTGTTGCTCTGGCTCGGGCTTGAAACGGGTGCCGGGCAGCGCCCGGCCGGGTATCCTTTCCCTCTGATGTCCGACCTTGTCCATGCCAGCCGCGAAGCCCTCAGCGACGGCGGCGCGCTCGCCTCGCATCTGGACGCCTTCGTCCCGCGCCCGGCCCAGCTGCGCCTGACCGAAGCCATCGCCGACGCGATGCAGCAGCGCGATCTGTTGCTGGCCGAGGCCGGTACCGGCACCGGCAAGACCTTCGCCTATCTGGTGCCGGTGCTGCTGTCCGGGTTGCGCACCATCATCTCCACCGGTACCCGCGCGCTTCAGGACCAGCTCTACCACCGCGATCTGCCGCGCGTGCGCCAGGCGCTCGGTGTCGGCCTGCGCAGCGCGCTGCTGAAGGGGCGTGCGAACTACCTGTGCCGTTACCGTCTGCAGCAGGCGCGGGGCGAGCCGCGGTTCTCCAGCCCTGAACAAGCGGCGCAGTTCCAGCGCATCCTGGCGTGGTCCGGTCGCTCGGAGTTCGGCGATGTCGCCGAGCTCGACGGGCTGGCCGATGATTCACCGCTGCTGCCGATGGTCACCTCCACCGTCGACAACTGCCTGGGCACCGATTGCCCGTTCTGGGACGACTGCTTCGTGGTGCGTGCGCGACAGCGCGCACAGGCCGCCGACGTGGTGGTGGTCAACCATCACCTGCTGCTGGCCGACCTGGCATTGAAGCAGGATGGTTTTGGCGAGTTGTTGCCGGGGGCGCAGGCCTTCGTCATCGACGAAGCGCATCAGCTGCCCGAGCTGGCTGCACAGTTCTTCGGCGAAGGTTTCGGCATGCGCCCGTGGCAGGAACTGGGCCGCGACTGCCTGGCCGAAGCACGCGGCGTAGGCGGCGCGCAGTCAGCCGTGCAGGAACCGGTCGACCAGTTGCAGCAGGCGCTGTTGGCACTGCGCTCGACGATGGAAGGGCTGCCACCGCGTGGCACGCAATGGCGTGCGCTGGCAATGCCGCAGGTGCGCGATGGCTTCGACACGGTGATGGCAGCCCTGGTGGCGCTGGAACAGGCGCTGCAGCCGCTGCGCGAAGCGGCTGCCGGCCTCGATGCTTGCCATGCGCGTGCGCGCGAAGCGGTTTCGCGGCTCAGCCGCTGGTTGGGCGATGACGAGCCCACACTGGATTTCGACACCGATCCCGCAGAGGTGGCAGGTGGCGCCGATGTGCTCTGGTACGAGCTCACGCCGCGTGGTTTCCGCTGTCAACGCACGCCGATGGATGTGTCCGGCCCGTTGCGCGAGCATCGCGAACGCAGCCGTGCCGCATGGATCTTCACCTCGGCGACGCTGACCGTCGGCGGCGGATTCGATCACATCGCCACCCGGCTGGGCCTGGACGATCCGCACACGCTGGTCCAGCCCAGCCCGTTCAACTGGCCGGAGCAGGCCTTGTGCTACCTGCCCGAGGGCCTGCCTGATCCGGCCGCGCGCGGGTTCGGAACCGCGCTGATCCAGACCCTGCGGCCGGTGCTGCAGGCCTCGCAGGGCAGGGCGTTCCTGCTGTTCGCTTCGCATCGCGCCCTGCGTGAGGCGGCCGAGGCACTGCGCGATGGGCCATGGCCGTTGTTCGTGCAGGGTGAGGCGCCGCGCGCGACGCTGCTGCAGCGCTTCCGCGAATCGGGCAATGGCGTGCTGCTGGGCTCGGCCAGTTTCCGCGAGGGCGTGGACGTGGTTGGCGAAGCGCTGAGCGTGGTGATGATCGACAAGCTGCCGTTTGC
The DNA here is from genome assembly GCF_013464915.1 of Stenotrophomonas maltophilia. Classification (GTDB taxonomy): domain Bacteria; phylum Pseudomonadota; class Gammaproteobacteria; order Xanthomonadales; family Xanthomonadaceae; genus Stenotrophomonas; species Stenotrophomonas maltophilia_AT. The sequence goes on along the minus strand of NZ_RAVT01000026.1, from coordinate 22,416 downwards.
CGCCCCGGACGACCCGGTGTACGAGGCACGCCTGGAGGCGATCCGCAGCCAGGGTGGCAACCCGTTCCGCGATGAGCAGCTGCCGCAGGCGGTGATCGCATTGAAGCAGGGCGTCGGCCGCCTGATCCGCAGCGAGAGCGACCGTGGTGTGTTGGTGTTGTGCGACCCGCGCCTGCTCAACCGGGGCTACGGCCGGGTGTTCCTCGATTCACTGCCACCGTTCCGCCGTACCCGCAGCCTGGCCGATGTCCAGGCCTTCTTTGCGCCACAATGGGTGCCCGTGGCCGATGATGCCGTGCCGACCGCCACCTCCGCGGCGGGCCCGGAACCGGCGCCCGGTGCCACGTTCCCCCTGTTCTGACCTGATCCGATGAAACTGCTCGCCTTTGAAACCGCCACCGAAGCCTGTTCCGTTGCCCTGCACGTCGATGGGCAGGTGCTGGAGCGCTTCGAGATCGCCCCGCGCCGGCATGCCGAACTGAGCCTGCCGTGGGCCGAGGCGCTGCTGGCCGAAGCCGGCATCAGCCGCCGCCAGCTGGACGGCATCGCACTCAGTCGCGGTCCTGGTGCGTTCACCGGCGTGCGCCTGGCGATCGCCATCGCGCAGGGCATCGCACTGGCGCTGGATCGTCCGTTGCTGCCGGTCTCGACGCTGCAGGTGCTGGCGCTGCGGGCACCAGCGGAAGAAACGCAGATCCTGTCGGCGATCGACGCACGGATGGGGGAGTTGTACGTTGCGCGCTTCGAGCGTGTTGACGGCCTGCCGGTCGCGCGCGATGGCGAGCGTGTGTGTGCACCTGACGCGGTGGCGTTGCCGGAAGGGCTGTCCGCCTACGGCGTCGGCACCGGCTTTGGCGCGGCCGACGGCGCGCTGGTCGCGCAGTTGGGCAGCGGCCTTCGCGGATTCGATGCGACGGCGCTGCCGCGGGCATCGGATGTGCTGGCGCTGGCGGTGCCGGCCTTTGCGCGCGGCGAAGCGATCGCACCGGAGAAAGTCGAGCCGGCCTACCTGCGCGACAACGTGGCACTGACCCTGGTCGAGCAGCAGGCCGCGCGCGAGGCGAAGGCGAAGGCCAACGGCTGAGCCCCTCGTGGCGGGGTTGGTTGATCGCGTAAATCAAAAGCCGCGCTTGGCCGGGCGGGGKGGGTTCGCGGGGGACGCCGTGAACCCGTCCCTGGGGGCTTAGCCGCGCCATCCATGGCGCGGATACCCCCGCKAACCCACCCCGCCCGACCTCTGACAGTTTCCGTGTGCGTCCGCCACGGAAAATCAAAAGAAAATCAAAGTCAAAAGCGGGTCGCTTCGCTCGCATCCACGCATAGCGTGGATGTGTGTCGACCAAGGTCGACACCTACCAATAGCAAAAATGCGCCGCGATCTGTCAAAGGTGGGGCGGTGTGGGCTTGCAGGACCGTTGGCGCCATGGATGGCGCCATCGAGCCCCCAGGGACGGGTTTACGGCGTGTCCTGCAAGCCCACACCGCTCCGCCAAACCCAAAGCCCAACCGCAGCTCTTGATCTTGCAGTTGCAGTTGCAGTTGCTTGGGCTTGCAGCGGGTCCCGGGCCGCAGGCCCGGGCAACAAAACCCTATCGGTCGTCGTGCAGGGTGCCGCCCGGCAGGAACACCCACGTGCGCGTGACCTGCAGGATGTCGATCTCGTCCTCGGTCTTCGGCAACGGCGGGAACGGCTGCGCCAGCTGCACCACCCGCAGGGCGGCCTCATCCAGCAGCGGCGTCCCGCTCGAACGCAGGATCCGGCTGCTCTCCACGCTGCCATCGCGGCGCACGCCCACGCTGATCACCACCTGGCCGCCAAGGCGGCGCTGTCTGGCCTCATCCGGGTAATTCAGGTTGCCCACCTTCTCGGCACGGTCGACCCAGGCGCGCAGGTAATTGGCGTAGGCATATTCACGCGTGCTGGCCGACACGAACTTGCGGTTCGGCCGCTTGGCGTACTGTGCCGAGCGCAGATGCACTTCAGCAGCCAGCCGCGCCATCTCCACATCGCGCTGTTCGCGTGCGCTCAACGGCGCATCCGGTTCGGGCTGATCCGGCGTGGGGCGGGACTGTGCCTGCGCCACCACGTCTTCGCCATTGCGGCTGCTGACCACCCGTGCCTGTGGCGGCGGAACCGGTGCGGCCGATTGCTGCTGCTGTGGAACCGGGCTGATTCCGGACCGGGCCTGCGGCACGATGCCGGCCTGGTTGTCGCGTGGGCGCTGCGCGCGGTCGTGCTCGCCACCCCCTTCCTGGTTGGCCGCAGCCAGGAAATCGGCCTGTTTCGGGGTCAGTGCGGTGCGGGTCTGGCTGAAGATCACTTCCAGTGTCGGCACCAGCGGCGCATCGCCCTTCACCGCAAAGCCCACGCCCAGGATCAGCAGGGCGTGGACCACGACCGACAGCGCGATGGTCGCGCCCAGCCGTTGCGCTTCGCGCGGCGGCGGGGGCAGGACGGCAGGTGCGGCCGCCATCAGCGCAGGCCGGCCTCGAGCGCGTCGAACAGGGTGCCGGCGATGTTCAGGCCGTACTGCGCGTCCAGCTCGCGCACGCAGGTCGGGCTGGTCACGTTGACCTCGGTGAGGTAATCGCCGATCACGTCCAGGCCGACGAAGCGCATGCCGCGGCGCTTCATCTCCGGACCGACCTGGGCGGCGATCCAGCGGTCGCGTTCGCTCAGCGGGCGGCCTTCGCCACGGCCACCGGCGGCCAGGTTGCCGCGGAACTCGTCACCCTGCGGGATGCGCGCCAGGCAGTAGTCGACGGGCTCGCCATCGACCAGCAGGATGCGCTTGTCGCCGGCGGTGATGTCCGGGATGAATTTCTGCGCCAGCGCCATCCTGTGGCCACCGTCGGTCAGCGTTTCCAGGATCACGTTCAGGTTCGGATCGCCCTGGCCGCTGCGGAAGATCGAGCGGCCACCCATGCCGTCCAGCGGCTTCAGCACAGCCTGGCCATGCTCCAGCGCGAAGGCCTTCAGCGCCTTGGCATCGCGGCTGACCAGGGTCGGCGGGCAGCATTGCGGGAACAGCAGGGCGGCCAGCTTCTCGTTGTAGTCGCGCAGGCCCTGCGGGTTGTTGACCACGCAGGCGCCGGCAGCGGCGGCCACGTCCAGCACCTGGGTGTCATAGATGTATTCGGCGTCGACCGGCGGGTCCTTGCGCATCAGCACGATCTGGCCGGGGCCGAATTCGGTGCGGCTGAATGCGCCCAGCTCATACCAGCCGGCCGGGTCGTCGCGCACCTGCAACGGCGCGGTCTGGGCCACCGCCACGCCGCCTTCCAGGGCCAGGCCGCCCGGGCGCACGTAGTGCAGGGCATGGCCGCGGCGCTGGGCTTCCAGCAGCATGGCGAAGGTGGTGTCCTTGGCGATCTTGATGTGGGCGATGGGGTCCATCACCACGATGACGTTCAACGGCATGGGCGCACCTGTCAGGCAAGGCGTTGATGGTAGCGGCAACGCCGGTCGCGCGCCTCCCCGCCGTACTGCAACGCTGCGTCCGCCCGGCGCTCGCGCAGTCATTGCGAAACCCGTCACGTTCAGGAGGCTGCCATGCCCCACGCCATGGGGCGGCCTTGAAGCGGGCGCGGAAAGTGCGATATAGATACGCTTTCGTAGCGGCCCCCGCCAGAGATCGGGCCGTGCGCTTGGGGATAGGCAATGACTGAAAACACGACTGCGGGCGGGGAACTCGCAGGACTCCGGGTGATGGTCATCGATGATTCGAAGACCATCCGCAGGACTGCGGAAACGCTGCTCAAGCGCGAAGGCTGCGAGGTGGTCACCGCCACCGACGGCTTCGAAGCGCTTGCGAAGATCGCAGACCAGCAACCGCAGATCATCTTCGTCGACATCATGATGCCGCGCCTGGACGGGTACCAGACCTGTGCGCTGATCAAGGGCAACCAGCTGTTCAAGGCGACCCCGGTCATCATGCTGTCGTCCAAGGATGGCCTGTTCGACAAGGCGCGGGGACGCATCGTCGGCTCGGAGCAGTACCTGACGAAGCCTTTCACGCGTGAAGAACTGCTGGGTGCCATCCGCACATACGTCAACGCCTGACCAGGGGGGAAAGGCACAATGGCTCGTATCGTTCTGATCGAGGATTCACCGACCGACCGCGCGGTGTTCACCCAGTGGCTGCGCCGTGCCGGCCATGAGGTGCTGGAAGCGGACAACGCCGAGGATGGACTGCAGCTGGTGCGCGACCAGGTGCCGCAGCTGGTGCTGATGGACGTGGTCCTGCCCGGCATGAGCGGCTTCCAGGCGACCCGGGCGATGGCCCGTGACGCAGCGATCAAGCACATCCCGGTGATCATCGTCAGCACCAAGGCGATGGAAACCGACAAGGCCTGGGGACTGCGCCAGGGCGCGGCCGATTACATCGTCAAGCCGCCGCGCGAGGATGAACTGATCGCGCGGATCAACGAACTGGTGGCCTGATGCGCTCGCCCTTCGACATCCTCGAAGCCTATGAACGGCGCAGCCTGGCCCATGCGGTGCAGCTGCCCGAGCGGCAGTTTGCCCAGGACCTCTGGCGTGGCGTGGGGTACCGCGTCGGCCAGCGCCGGCTGGTATCCGATTTCCGCGAAGTGGTGGAAATCGTGCCGATGCCGCCGGTCACCCCGGTGCCGTGCGCACAGCCGTGGCTGCTGGGCGTGGGCAACCTGCGCGGCAACCTGTTCCCGGTGGTCGACCTGAAGTACTTCCTGGAAGGCACGCGTACCGTGCAGCAGGAAGGCCAGCGCGTGCTGATCATGCGCCAGGCCGGCGGCGACGTCGCGCTGACCATCGATGAACTGTTCGGCCAGCGCAGCTTCGAACTGGACCAGCAGATCGCGGCCGGCACGCTGGCCGAAGGGCGCTACGGCCATTTCGTCGATCGCGCCTTCCATGCCGACGGCCACGACTGGGGCGTGTTCTCGCTCTCGCTGCTGTCGCGCACCCCTGAATTCCGGCAAGCCGCGGCCTGAGGCCGGGCATCGCCCCCTGCATTGAAGATCGAGGTTGAACGATGAGTACTGCTTCGGACGCCACCAAATCCGGCAAGCTGCGGCTGGGCGGCAGCAACCTCTGGCTGTTCCTGCTGCTGGCATCGATGATCCTGTTCGGCGTCAACACCGGCGTCGCCACCTGGCAGGGCAGCCGCCTGGCCGACGCCGGCTCCAAGGCCGCCGACCTGCAGGTGCTGTCGCAGCAGCTGGCCAACCAGGGCCGTGACGCGGTGGGCGGCAACGCACAGGCGTTCACCGCCTTCAAGGCGACCCGCAACGCGATCGAACAGAACGTGTCGACCCTGCAGGGGCGCTACGGCAAGGAGCCGGGCGTGTCCGGCGCGATCACCACGCTGGGTGAAACCTGGGCGCCGCTGGGCAAGCAGGCCGGGCAGCTGGTGGCCAGTGAGCCGGCGGTGCTGGCTCTGGCCGGTAATGCCAACAACTTCACCGGCGCGGTGCCGGGCCTGCAGGCCCAGCTGAACGAGCTGGTGCGTGCGATGTCGGCCTCGGGTGCGCCGTCATCGCAGGTGTACAGCGCACTGCAGCAGGTCGTGGTGGCCGGTTCGATGGCCCGCCGCGTGACCGAAATGCGTGCCGGCGGCAGCGCCGCGGCGACCTCCGGCGATGCGCTGGCACGTGACATCACCGTGTTCTCGCAGGTGCTCGACGGCCTGCGCAACGGCAACGAGGAACTGGGCATCACCGCCGTGCGCGGTGCCGCCGCCGTCGCCGCGCTGGAGCAGTCGCAGCAGAAGTGGGAAGCGATGAAGCAGGACGCCGATGCGATCCTGGCCAGCTCGCGCCAGCTGTTCGCCGCGCAGTCGGCGGCCACCGCGCTGGGCCAGGGTTCGGCGCACATGCTGGATGACAGCCGCAAGCTGTTCGAGGCGTTCTCTTCGTTCGGTTCGGTGTCCGATACCCGCCTGTTCCCGAATTTCTGGATCGGCGTGGTGTCCGGTGCGCTGTCGCTGATCGCGATCATCGGCTTCGTCTCCACCAACGTGCGCAGCCGCTCGCGCGAGCAGGAACTGCGTTACCAGACCCAGGTGGAATTCAACAGCCGCAACCAGCAGGCCATCATGCGGCTGCTGGACGAAATTTCCTCGCTCGGTGAGGGTGACCTGACGGTGAAGGCCTCGGTGACCGAGGACATGACCGGCGCGATCGCCGACGCAATCAATTACGCGGTCGACGAGCTGCGCCACCTGGTGACCACCATCAACGACACCTCGGCCAAGGTCGCGCTGTCCACCCAGGAAACCCAGGCCACCGCCATGCAGCTGGCAGAGGCGGCGGGCCACCAGGCCAACCAGATCACCTCGGCGTCGGACCGCATCGGCGAAATCGCGGCGAGCATCGAGCAGGTGTCGCGCAACTCGGCCGAATCGGCCGACGTGGCACAGCGCTCGGTGGTGATCGCCGCCGAGGGTGCCGGCGTGGTGCGCGAGACCATCCAGGGCATGGACCAGATCCGCGACCAGATCCAGGAAACCTCCAAGCGCATCAAGCGCCTGGGCGAGTCGTCGCAGGAAATCGGCTCGATCGTGGAACTGATCAACGACATTTCCGAGCAGACCAACATCCTGGCGTTGAACGCGGCGGTGCAGGCGGCGTCGGCCGGTGAAGCGGGCCGCGGTTTCGCGGTCGTGGCCGACGAAGTGCAGCGCCTGGCAGAACGCACCTCGGGCGCGACCCGACGCATCGAGAACCTGGTGCAGGCCATTCAGGCCGATACCAACGAAGCGGTCACCTCGATGGAACAGACCACCGCCGAAGTGGTGTCCGGTGCACGCCTGGCCGAGGACGCCGGTACTGCGCTGACCGAAATCGAGCGCGTGTCCAATGCACTGAACACCCTCATCAAGAACATCTCCATCGCCGCCCAGCAGCAGTCGGCCGCGGCCTCGGACATCACCCGCACCATGGGCGTGATCCGGCAGATCACCGGCCAGACCTCGCAGGGTGCCGGGCAGACCGCCGAATCGATCGGCCACCTCGCGCAGCTGGCGGCCGACCTGCGTCGTTCGGTCGCCGACTTCAAGCTGCCGGCGTGACGCGGGCAGGGCGGCGAGCAAGGAACCAGTCGATGAAGCATTTCCATTCCCCACGCCAGAACTCGCGCGGCTTCCGCGCGGCGGCGAACGGAGCGCGTCCATGAGCAGTCTGCGCGATGCGATGAGCCACGCAGCGCTGGGCTGGGTCAAGCCCGAGCTGGACGAGACCCTGCGCCAGGTGCGCAACGAGGTCGAGTACTACGCCGAAGACCCGGCCGATGCCAGCCGCATGCGCATCTGCGCCGGCTACCTGCACCAGGTGCAGGGCACCCTGCGCATGGTCGAGCTGTACGCCCCGGCCATGGTGGCCGAGGAGCTTGAACAGCTGGCCCATGCCATCGGCGCCGGTGGCGTGGCCGACCGGGATGAAGCCTGTGCGACCCTGATGCGCGGCAGCGTGCTGCTGCCCGATTACCTGGAGCGCCTGCAGAACGGCCATCGCGACATTCCGATCGTGTTGATGCCGTTGCTCAACGAGATCCGTGCCGCGCGTGGCGAGGAAGGCGTGCATGACAGCGTGCTGCTGGCGTTCGCGCCGGACAGCGTCACCGCCACCGAGGCCGAACTGGACCATGCGCGTGGCAGCCTGAGCGGGCGCAACCGCGAACTGCTCGACACCGTTGGCAGTGCGGTGAAGGAAGAACTGCTGCGCATCAAGGATGCACTGGACCTGCACCTGCGTACCGGCGGTGCGCCGGAACAGCTGCAGACCCAGGCCAATGAACTGGGCGCGGTGGCCGATACGCTGGGCATGATGGGCCTGGGCGTGGCCCGTGGCGTGGTCGTGCAGCAGCGTGATGCACTGCGTGGCGTGGTCGAAGGCCGCCAGCGGATCGACGAAAACCTGCTGCTGGATATCGCCGGTGCGCTGCTCTACGTGGATGCCTCGCTGGATGACCAGGTCGCCCATCTGGGCGCCGGCGGCAGTGGCGAGGACGATCCGAGCGCAGTGGAGAACCGGCGCACGGTAGAGGTGCTGGCCCATGAGGCCATCGCCAACTTCGCCGCCGCCCGCGAGCATTTCGTCGCTTTCATCGAAACCGGCTGGCACCATGCCGAGCTGCAGGACGTGCCGCGCCTGCTGGGCGATGTCTCCGGTGCGCTGCGCATGCTCGACCTGGGTACCGCTGCCGACTACCTGCGCGGTGTACAGCAGTACATCGAGGCCGAGCTGATTGGTCGCCAGCGCGTGCCGAGTGGCCGCCAGCTGGACACCCTGGCCGACGCCATGGCCAGCCTGGAGTACTACCTGGAAGCCCTGCGCGACCGTCGTCCGGGCCGCGAGGACATCCTCGACATCACCCGCAGCAGCCTTGAGGCGCTGCGCTACTGGCCGCTGCCGGAACGCGATGCGGCCGGGCCGGCAACGTTTGCGCCGCAGCCCATCGAGCGCGAGCCGGTTTCGCTGCTGGCCACGGCGCCGCAGCCGGAGCACATCGAGATCCCGGTACAGTCGGCCGCGCCGGCACCCGGTGAGGTGCCGGTACCGCTGCCGGACTTCACCTTCGATCCGCCACCGGCCACGCCTTCGCCGGCGGCGGTGGACAACAGCTTGATGTTCGATGGGCTGGCATCCGTCGCCTCCGCGCCGCTGTCGCTGCATGACGAGGCGGATGCACCGCTGGTCTTTGCCGCTTCCAGTGCACCGGCGCCCGAGGTCCCGCAATGGGATCTGGCACCGTTCCATCCGGAGGCCGATCCGCTCGCTCCGGCGGAGGATGAGCGCAGTCCGACGTTTGCCAGCTTCGATCCGGTCAGTTTCGAACAGGTCGATGCAGCGCAGGGGGCCGCCACGCAGTGGACGCTGGCGGAGACAACGCTGCCGGTGCCGTCCGATGCGACGACTGGCCTGGACGTCGAGGGCGCCGCAGACGCGACGCTGTCCGTCCAGGCCGACACGCATGCCGCACCGGTGTTCGACCCGGTGGCCGCCGAACATGATGCGGTTCCTGCAAGCGACGACGTCGTGTTCCGTTTCGATGCCGATGCGCTGGACAATGCCGACGATGTGCTGTCGCTGCATGCGATGGAGACATTGCCGCTGGAGGACGCTGCCGGGCTGCATCCGTCGCTGGAGAGCGTCGATGCCACCGCCCCTGTGGTGGTGGAAGAGAATCCTGTTGCCGCGGAACCGGACATCACCGCTGTGGACGTGCCGGTGGAAACGCCCGCACCGCTTGGCGATGTACCGGCAGCGGCGGTGTCGATGATCGACATCGACACCATTGCGCCGATTGATTTCAGCGAAGCCGACGCGCAGTTCTTTGCCGAGCTGAGCGCTGCCGCCGCGGACTTCAATCCGCAGGCGACCCCGACGCCGGCCGATGCGGAAGCGCTGGTCGCCGTGGGCGACGCGGCAGGTGCAGAAGCCGGCTTCGAGGCGGGTTTCGACGACGATGCCGAGAACATCGACGAGGACATCCGCGAGGTGTTCCTGGAAGAGTTCGACGACGAGCTGAACAACCTCGGCACGTTGCTGCCGGCATGGCGCATGCAGCCGGACAACATGGACCGTCTGCGTCCCATCCGCCGCATCTTCCACACGCTCAAGGGCAGTGGCCGACTGGTCGGTGCACGCACCCTGGGTGAATTCGCGTGGAAGATCGAGGGCATGCTCAACCGCGTGCTCGACGGCAGCCGCCCGGCGACGCCAGCCGTGCTGGCCATGGTCGACAACGCGCATGCCGCGCTGCCGCAGCTGAACGCCGCACTGCGCCATGGCCAGCGGATCAGCGTGGACCTGCAGGCGATGCAGGCCATTGCCGATCGCGTCGGCGCGGGTGAGGAAACCTATTACGTACCGCTGCCGGTTGCGGCCGCTCCCGCCGCGCCGGTGGTCGAAGCCGAGGGCGAGGACGAGATCAGCCGCATCCTCGAGGCCGAAGCAATGGCGTCGGTGCAGGCTGAAGCCGATGCGGACCCGGCGCCTGGAGCACTGGGCACGCCGGCCAACATCGACAGCGTGCTGCGCGAGATCCTGGAAGCCGAAGTGGAAGTCCACCAGGCGACCCTGCAGGACTGGCTGCGCTCGGCGCAGCAGGCGCCGCAGCCGGTCAGCGACGCGCTGCTGCGCGCGGTGCACACCATGAACGGCGCCTTCGCGATGACCGAAGTGCCGGAAATCACAGCCGTTACCGGCGGTGCCGAGTCCTACATCAAGCGCGCGCTGGCTGCAGACGTGGTGCCGGGTGACGAGGGCGTGGCTGCGCTGGATGCGACCGCGCAGGCGATCACTGCGACCATGGAAGCGCTGCAGGCCGAACAGCCGCGCATCACGCCACAGGAAGCGCTGGTGCAGCGCCTGCAGGCGCTGGCTGGTGAACTGCCGGAAGCGCGCTGGCCGATGGTCGGGCTGGAGGACGACGACGAGGATCTGGCGCTGGAGACCGGGGAAACCGGTCCTGCGTTCGAAGCTGCCACGCCCGGGATCGAACCTGCCGCGCCCGAGCTGGAACCGCTTGCCGCCGACGCGCAGGCAGCCGGGACTGCGGGCGTGATCGACACCGGCCTCGATGTCGGCGAACTGACCGGCAGCGATGATCTGTCGCGCTACTTCGATGCCGGATGGCCGTCGGTACCGGGTGAAGGCGAAGCCACCGCCGGGGACATCGGATCGATTGAATCGATCCAGCCGGTCGAGAGCGAGCCGGTTGTTGCGACGACCAAGCTGGAGGCCGCAACGACGCCGGTCGCCGAGGCCGATCTGACCGCCGCGGACGACCTGTCGCCCTACCTCGATGCCCGCGCGCTGCCGGTGGATGACCGCGACGCCGATGAGATGCCGGTGTCCGTGCAGGTTGACGCAATCGACCTGAATAGGTCGGTGTCCGCTGACCTGGGCGATGCCGACGCCAGCCTCGACGACGACGCTGCTGCACTGCCACTCGACAGCGAGCTGTCGAGCCTGCAGGATGAAATGGCTGCGCCGGGTTTTGCAGAACCGGTCACGCTGGCAGCCGCGCTCGAGGCCGGCCTGCACGTGATCGACGAAGAGCAGACCCTGGACGACGACGGGCAATGGCCCGTGCTCGGCCTCCAGGCCAGCGAACTCGCGCCGGGCGAGGCGGAAGCCTTTGCCGAGGATGCGGACGTCGGCGGGGAGGCGGCGGTCGGCGAAGGAGAGAGCGCCGATCAGCCGTCCCCGGCGACGGTGAACGAGGTGAGCGCTGCCGAAGCGCTGCAGGCCACCGCCGAGCCGGTGCGGTTCTTCGAACTGGAAGATGCACCGGGGCAGGGCACGGCCCACGCCGATGCCGAACCTGCCGAGGCCGAGGCTGTGGAGCGCGCCGCGCTCCACGATGAAGCTTCCACTCTGGAAGACTCCGCGGACGGCGCCGATGCGCTCGACTTCAGCGTGTACGACCGCGAGCTGGTCGACATCTTCGTCGAGGAAGGCAAGGATCTGCTCGACCACTGCGATGGCCTGATCAGCGAACTGCGCGATGCGCCGCAGGATCGAGAGGTACTGGCCGGCCTGCAGCGTGACCTGCACACCCTGAAGGGTGGCGCACGCATGGCCGGCATCAATGCCATCGGCGACCTTGGCCACAGCATCGAATCCCTGCTGGAAGCCGTGGCGGCCGGCCGCACCGAGATCGAACGCCGCGACGTGCAGCTGCTGGAGCGTGGCTTCGACCGCCTGCACCAGCTGCTCACGCGGACCGGTGCCCATCGCGTGGTGGAGCCGGCACAGGATCTGGTGGAGGCCTTCGAAGTCCGCACCACCACCGATATCGCGGCGGCCGCTGCGGCCGCGCGTGCGGCCAGCGAGGCCGAGACCGTGCCGGCACAGGCTGCGGGCACGCTGACGACGCCGGCCGATGCCCCGCTGTCGGCACCGCTGCCGGCCGAAGGGGTGGCCGACGAAGACCCGTTGGCCCGTCCGCAGCAGGAACAGGTGCGCGTGCGCGCCGACCTGCTCGACCGACTGGTCAACCACGCCGGTGAAGTGGCGATCTACCGTTCGCGTCTGGAACAGCAGCTCGGCGCCTTCCGTGGCGCGATGGGCGAACTGGAGCGCACCAATGCGCGTCTTCGCGACCAGCTGCGCCGCCTCGACCTGGAAACCGAGGCGCAGATCGTCGCCCGCTATCAGCGCGAGCAGGACCAGGCTGACCAGAAGTTCGATCCACTGGAACTGGACCGTTTCTCCACCCTGCAGCAGCTCAGCCGTGCCCTGAACGAATCGGCGGCCGACCTGGGCGGCCTGCAGGGCGTGCTGGACGATCTGTCGCGCCAGTACGACTCCCTGCTGCAGCAGCAGTCGCGCGTCAGCTCGGAACTGCAGGACGGCCTGATGCGCGCGCGCATGGTGCCGTTCGATGGCCTGGTGCCGCGCCTGCGCCGCGTGGTCCGCCAGTCCGGCATGGACACCGGCAAGCAGGTCCACCTGACCCTGGAAGGCACTCACGGCGAACTGGACCGCAACGTCCTCGATCGCATGGTCGCGCCGCTGGAGCACATGCTGCGCAACTCCGTGGCCCATGGCCTGGAAGCGCCGGAACAGCGTCGCGCCGCTGGCAAGCCGGAGGAGGGCGAGATCGCCATCCGCCTGCACCGCGAAGGCTCGGAAATCGTGCTGGAAGTGGCCGATGACGGCGCTGGCCTGGACCGCGAGGCGATCCGCCGCCGCGCCATCGACCGTGGCCTGCTGGCTGCCGATGCGCAACCGAACGAGCAGGAACTGGACAACCTGATCTTCGCCTCTGGTTTCACCACCGCCGACCAGGTCAGCCAGCTGGCAGGCCGTGGCGTGGGCATGGACGTGGTGCGCAACGAAGTGCGCCAGCTGGGTGGTTCGGTCGACATCCAGTCGGTGCGTGGCCAGGGCGTGCGTTTCACCCTGCGCCTGCCGCAGACGCTGGCCGTCACCCAGGCGGTGTTCGTGCAGATCGGCGAAACCACCTTTGCGGTGCCGGTCGCCTCGGTCAGTGGCATCGGCCGCCTGTCGCGCGAGCGTTTCGAAGCGGCCGACAGCAGCTATCGCTACAGCGGCGAGGACTATCCGCTGTACGACCTCGGCAGCCTGGTCGGGCAGGCGCCGGCGCGTGCCGATGGCCAGGACCAGGTGCCGCTGCTGCTGGTCCGTGCCGGTGATCTGCGTGCCGCCGTGGCGATCGACCAGGTGCTGGGCAACCGCGAAATCGTGGTCAAGCCGGTCGGCCTGCAGATTGCTTCGGTGCCGGGCATCTACGGCGCCACCATCACCGGCGATGGCCGCGTGGTGGTTATCCTGGACGTGGCGCCGCTGGTGCGCCGCTTCCTCGCCAACCCGACGCTGCCGGTGCTGGCCAACGCTCCGCGCCAGGAGCGCCAGGTGCCGCTGGTGATGGTGGTGGATGATTCGCTGACCATGCGCAAGGTCACCGGGCGCATCCTCGAACGCCACAACTTCGAGGTCAGCGTCGCCCGCGACGGTGTGGAAGCACTGGAGCGCCTGGAAGAGCGCGTGCCCGACCTGATGCTGCTGGACATCGAGATGCCGCGCATGGATGGCTACGAGCTCGCCACCGCGATGCGCGCCGACCCACGCTACAAGGACGTGCCGATCGTGATGATCACCTCGCGCAGCGGCGACAAGCACCGCCAGCGCGCCTTCGAGATCGGCGTGCAGCGCTACCTGGGCAAGCCGTACCAGGAGCTGGACCTGATGCGTAACGTGTACGACCTGCTGGGGATCGCCCGTGTCCGTGAGTGAAGCCCAAGCGGCCCCGGCCGTCGCCCTGCTGGCCCGCCCCGGCGCCGCGCGCGAGCGCCTGCGCGAGGCGTTGTCGCATGCCGATGTGCAGCTGGTGCTGGAAGACGACCCGAACGGCCTGGAGCCGCAGCTGCTGCAGGACGCGCGTCCACAGTTCGTGGTGATCGCGCTGGAGGCGGCCATCGAGGATGCTCTGGAGCGGCTTGAAGCGGTGCTGTCCGCACCGGGCCTGACCCTGGTCTTCGACGAGGCCGAACTGGCGGCGCGCCGTGATGGTTGGGAGGCACAGCGCTGGGGCCGCCACCTGGCCGCCAAGCTGCACGGTCACCAGCAGGTGCTGCCGCCGGGTGCGGAAGACGAACCCGCCCTGCAGCTGGAGCCGGGTCACCCGGCACCGCCGCCGGCACCACGGGAAGAAGCGCTTCAGTCGCATCTGGAGCAGGCATTGAGCTGGGCCGACGAAGTACCGGCGGACAGCCTGTATGCGCCACCGGCGCACCTGCACGAACCGATCGCGCTGGAGCAGGCACTGGCCGCGCTGCAGCCGGTCGTGCCGGAGCCGCTGGAGGCAGCGCCGATGCAGCCGGTTGCCATGCCGGCCGCAGCGGCCACGCCGCCGGTCTCCTTCGACCACACCGCGTGGTCGCTGGTCGAGGACGTAGCAGACGCAGCCGCAGCCACCGGCCACAGCGCCGCGGTGGAAGCGCCGCTGCCGTCCTTCGATACCGATCACCTCAGCCTGGTGGACCTGGACGCTGCGGCGCCTGCGGGGGCACGCGCCGGTTCGCTGCTGGTGCTGGCCGGCATTGGTGGCCCGGATGCGCTGCGCCGCCTGCTTGGGGCGCTGCCCTCGTCGCTGAGCGTGCCGGTGCTGGTGCACATGCGCCTGGATGGTGGCCGCTACGGCAACCTGGTCAAGCAGATGGCACGCGTGTCGCCGTTGCCGGTGCAGCTGGCCGAGGCCGGCCAGCGGGCCCTCCCCGGTGAAGTGCACGTGCTGGCCGATGACATCGGCGTAAGCGTGACCGCCGACGGCCTGCATTTCCTCAGCGATGCGCAGGGTATCTCGCTGGCCGCGCTGCCGGCGCAACACACCGCGCTGGTGCTGCTCAGCGGTGCCGACCTGGCCCATGTCGGGCCGGCACTGGACCTTGCTGCGGCCGGTGCCTGGGTGGCTGGACAGGTTGGCGAAGGCTGCTACGACCCCGCCGCGGCGACGGCGGTGGTGGCTGCCGGCATGGTGGCCGGCGAACCGCAGGACCTGGCGCAGGCGATTGCCGCGCGCTGGGGCGAGCAGGACGACAACGGAGACGCACCATGAGCTACGCCAGCAATGACGAAATCCGCGGCGTCCTGATCCAGGCCGGCAACGAGCGGGTGCTGCTGCCCAATGCCACCGTGGCCGAAATGATGTCGCGGGTGCCGGTGCAGCCGGTCTCCGATGCACCGCGCTGGCTGGTCGGTGAGATCGGCTGGCACGGCTGGCAGGTGCCGCTGGTGTCGTTCGCGCGGCTGTCCGGGCTGGGCGAGGAAGCGGTGGGCGGCCACAATAAGGTGGTGGTGCTGAAGGCCCTGAGCGGCAACGCGCAGCGCCCGTACTACGCGCTGTTGACGCAGAATTTCCCGCAGTTGATCTCGGTGCCGCGCGATGGCCTGCTGGCCGATGCTTCGGAGGAAACCCTGCCGCAGATCGTGCACATGCGCGTGCTGCTGGGTGAGCAGAGCGCATTGCTGCCGAACCTGGACGCGCTGGAAGCCGCACTGGATTCGCTGGCGGCCTGATCGGACRTCCGCCGGTCGGATTCCCGGTAGTGCCGGCCGCTGGCCGGCAACCTCATGATCCCGTRGATGCCGGCCARCGGCCGGCACTACCACGAATCAGCCTCAGCCCAGATCCCCCAACCGCGCCTGCAATGCCGCGATCGCGGCCAGGCCGGCCGTCTCCGTGCGCAGGATGCGCGGGCCCAGCTGCAGCCCCTGGAAGCCGGCCGCCGCCAGCTGATCGCGGTCGCGCGGCGACCAGCCGCCTTCCGGGCCGATCGCGATCACGATGCCGCCCGCCGGCGCCGCGTCCAGCGTCGACAGGCGATGGGCGCCGAGCGGGTCCAGGGTCAGCCGCAGCGTGTCGGCCGGCAGCGTCGCCGCAGCCTGCGCCAGTGACAACGGCGATCCAACCTGCGGAATGCGCGCGCGCCCGGACTGGCCGCAGGCCGAGGTCACCACGTTGTTCCAGTGCGCCACGCGCTTCTCCGCGCGCGCGGCATCCAGCTTCACCTCGGTGCGCTCGGCGTTCACCGGAATGATCGCCGCCACGCCCAACTCGGTGGCCTTCTGCAGGATCAGGTCCATCTTCTCGCCTCGGGCAATGCCCTGCAGCAGAGTGATGGCCAGCGGCGATTCGTTGTCCACCGCCTGCACCGCATCGATGCGCACCTGCACCTCGCGCTTGCCGGCCGCGGTCAGGGTGGCGCTGTAGTCGTGGCCATCGCCGTTGAACAGCACGCAGGTATCACCCTCGCGCAGGCGCATCACCCGCACCAGATGGTTGGCCGCCTCTTCCGGCAGGGTCACGGTCTGGCCGCTGTGCAGCGCCAGGTCGATGGGGCAGCGGGTCACGCGCATGCAATCGCCTCGTCAATCGCCGCCAGCGTGGTATGTGCCAGCAGCTCCAGTTGTTCGTCGTCCACGCAGTAGGGTGGCATCCAGTACAGCACGTCGCCCAGCGGGCGCAGCACCACGCCACGCTTCAGCGCGGCCTTGTAGGCGTGCAGGCCCAGTCGCAGCGCCGGGTCGAACGGGGTGCGCTTGTCGCCACCACACGACAGTTCGAAGGCCACCACCATGCCGGCCTGGCGGACGTCGGCCACGTGCGGATGGTCGCTGAATGGCGCCGCCAGCGTGCCCATCACCGAGGCGATGCCACGGTTGCGGGCGATCACATCGTCGTCGCGGAAGATGTCCAGCGTCGCAAGCGCGGCGGCACAGGCCAGCGGGTTGCCGGTGTAGCTGTGCGAATGCAGGAAGGCCCGCTCGCGCGAGTCGTCAAGGAAGGCGTCGTACAGCGCCTGCGTGGCCAGCACCGCGGCCAGTGGCAGGAAGCCGCCGGTCAGGCCCTTGGACAGGCACAACAGGTCCGGCATCACCCCGGCCTGCTCGCAGGCGAACAGGGTGCCGGTGCGGCCGAAGCCGGTGGCGATCTCGTCGGCGATCATGAATGCGCCGTGCGCATCACACAGCTCACGTACACGCTGCAGGTAGACCGGGTCATGCATGCGCATGCCGCCGGCGCACTGCAGGCAGGGCTCCAGGATCACCGCGCAGATCTCGCCGGGATGCTGGTCGAACAGGGTGGCCAGGCCATCGGCGGCCTGGCGTGCACGATCCGCCGCACTCTGGCCCGGTTCGGCCAGGTAGGCATCGGGCGAGGGCGCGAACAGGCCTTCGGCCAGCAGCGGTGCGTAGACGCGGCGGTACAACGGGATGTCCGCCATCGCCAGCGCGCCCAGGGTCTCGCCGTGGTAGCCGTTCTCCAGCGCGATGAAACGCGTGCGCCGGGGCTCGCCGCGGTTCTGGAAATACTGGAACGCCATCTTCAGCGCGACTTCCACGCCGGCCGAGCCGTTGTCGGCGTAGAACACCTTGGCCAACGGCGCGCGGCCGGGCTGGCGTGGCGCCAGCGCCAGCAGGCGCTCGGCCAGGGTGATCGCCGGCTCGTGGCCGAAGCCAGCCAGCATCACCTGTTCCAGCTGCCCGGCCTGCGCCGCGATGGCGCCGCCGATGCGCGGCTCGGCATGGCCGAACAGGTTGGTCCACCAACTGCTGACGGCGTCGAGGTAGCGGTTGCCGTCGTGGTCGATCAGCCATGCGCCTTCACCACGGGCGATCGGCACCAGCGGCAGGGTATGCGGGTGCTCACGCATCTGCGTGCACGGATGCCACAGCACCTGCAGGTCGCGTTGCCGCCAGTGCTGGGCCAGCGGGGAGGGGGTTGGGTCTGCTAGCATTTCGGGCTCATGAACATGTTGCTGCCTGCACATTCTATCGGCCCCGGCGCTGGCGCCGGCCGCCGCGGAGATTCCGCATGAACGATGACCGTGCCGGCCGTCGCTTGCCGATCATCCATCGGATCACCGATGAGGAGAACGGCCCCTTCCAGCGCCAGCACCTGGACCTGGAGTTCTCCAACGGCGAACGACGCCGCTTCGAGCGCCTGGTCAGCCGTGGCCACGGTGCGGTGGTGGTGGTGCCGATGCTCGACGACGAGACGGTGCTGCTGGTACGTGAATACGCCGCCGGCATGCACCGCTACGAACTGGGCCTGGTCAAGGGCCGGATCGACGCCGGCGAAACCCCCGGGCAGGCTGCCGACCGTGAACTGAAGGAAGAAGCCGGTTACGGTGCGCGCCGGGTCGACGTGCTGCGCGCGATGACCCTGGCCCCTACGTATATGAGCCATCAGTCGTGGCTGGTGGTGGCACGCGACCTGTATCCGGAAAAGCTGGCCGGTGACGAGCCGGAAGAACTGGAAGTGGTGCCGTGGAAGCTGGCCGAACTGGACCAGCTGATGCTGCGCGAGGACTTCTCCGAGGGACGCTCGCTGGCGGCGCTGTTCATCGCCCGCCAGTGGCTGCAGGGAACGCGATGATCAAACTGACCACGGACCTGCGCGAGACCGCCATCGCCATCGCCCAGGAAGCCGGACAGGCCATCATGCAGGTGTATGCCGATGGCTTCGAGGTGCAGATCAAGGATGACAACAGCCCGGTTACCGCCGCCGACCTGGCCGCCAACCTCGTGATCGAGCAGGGCCTGCAGCAGCTGACCCCGGACCTGCCGATCCTGTCCGAGGAATCGGCGCAGGTGGGGTGGGAGCAGCGGCGCCACTGGGGCGCGTACTGGCTGGTCGATCCGCTCGACGGCACCCGCGAGTTCGTCAAGCGCAATGGCGAGTTCAGCGTCAACATCGCCCTGATCTACCAGGGCGCACCTGCCTTCGGCGTGGTGCTGGCCCCGGTCACCGGCATCGTCTGGCATGCCATGCGTGGCGAACTGGCCTATCGCCGGCAGGGCCTGCACGACACCGTGCTGCGCACCCGCACGCCGGCCACCGCCCCGCTGCGCGTCGCCGCCAGCCGCTCGCACCGCTCGCCGGAAACCGAAGCGCTGCTGGCGCGGATGGGTCGCATCGAAACCATCGCCCAGGGCTCGTCGCTGAAATTCTGCCGGATCGCCGAAGGCGGCCTGGATGTCTACCCGCGGCTGGGCCCGACCTCCGAATGGGACACCGCTGCCGGCCAGTGCGTGCTGCATGCCGCCGGGGGCGCGGTGCTGTCGGCGGCCACCGGCAAGCCGTTCCGCTACAACCGCCGCGAAACCCTGTTGAACGGCGATTTCATTGCCCTTGGTGATACCAGCCTGCCCTGGCGCGACTGGTTGTCCGACTGACCCTGGAGGCCGCATGAGCGCGCACGACACCCCCACCACCGGCAGCGCCGCCACCCATGAGCTGGAGCGCCTGCTGGCGATCATGGCGCGCCTGCGCGACCCGCAGGGCGGCTGCCCGTGGGACCTGGAGCAGAACTTCGCAACCATCGCGCCGTACACCATCGAGGAAGCCTACGAGGTGGCCGATGCGATCGACCGCGGCGACCTCGACGACCTGTGCGACGAGCTGGGCGACCTGCTGCTGCAGGTGGTGTTCCATGCGCGCATGGCCGAAGAGCAGGGCAGCTTCGCCTTCGCGGACGTGGCCCGCGCGATCAGCGACAAGATGCAGCGCCGCCACCCGCATGTGTTCGCCGAGGTCAGCGTCGATGATGCCGACGGGGTGATGCGCAACTGGGAGGCGATCAAGCGCGCCGAGCGCGCCGCCAAGGGCGAGCAGGACAGCTCCGCGCTGGCTGGCATCTCGCGCGGCCTGCCGGAATGGCAGCGGGCGGTGAAGCTGCAGTCGCGCGCGGCCAAGGTCGGCTTCGACTGGCCAGGCCCGCTGCCGGTGCTGGACAAGGCCGCCGAGGAACTGCAGGAGCTGCGCGAAGAGTTCGAGCGCGGCGACATCGCCGGCAACAAGGCGCGCCTGCAGGAAGAGCTGGGTGACCTGCTGTTCGTCTGCGCCAACCTCGCCCGTCATGCCGATATCGACCTGGGCGCGGCGCTGCGCGGGGCCAACCACAAGTTCGAACGTCGCTTCCGTGCGATGGAAGCGCAGGCCGCCGCGCAGGGTGAAGCGTTGGCCGCGATGGACCTGGATGCGCAGGAAGCGCTGTGGCAGCACGCCAAGGCGGCGGAGAAAGCGTGAAGACACTCGGCCTGTTCCTGCTGACCGCGTTGGCGGAGATCATCGGCTGCTACCTGCCGTGGTTGTGGCTGCGCAAGGGCGGCAGCATCTGGCTGCTGCTGCCGGCGGCCGCCAGCCTGGCGCTGTTCGCCTGGCTGCTGACCCTGCACCCGACCGCCAGCGGCCGGGTCTATGCGGCCTACGGTGGTGTCTACATCGGCACCGCGCTGTTCTGGCTGTGGCTGGTCGATGGCATCCGCCCCAGCCGCTGGGACATGCTGGGCGCGGCCCTGTGCCTGGCCGGCATGGCCGTGATCATGTTCGGGCCGCGCACCTCATCAGTGTAGAGCCGAGCCATGCTCGGCTGCTCTTCCTTCCGACCACGCTGGCGCGCACAAGCCGGGCGTGGCTCGGCTCTGCAAGAGCAGCGATGCGTCCCCGGAAGGTGCATGATGGGGGCGACCCTGGTCCCCGGAGCACGCGCATGTCCCGCTTCGCCAGCTTCCGCGAGTTCTATCCGTTCTATCTCAGCGAGCACCGCCACCCGGTGTCGCGCCGGCTGCACTTCATCGGCAGCTGCGGGGTGCTGCTGCTGGTTGCGGCCGCGATCCTGCGCGGGCAAGCCATCCTCGTGCTTGCCGCCCTGTTCTGCGGTTACGGCTTCGCCTGGGTCGGTCATTTCTTTTTCGAGAAGAACCGTCCGGCGACATTCCAGCATCCGCTGTACTCGTTCATGGGCGACTGGGTGATGTTCGCCGACATCCTGCGCCGGCGCGTGCCCTGGTAGTTCCGCTGTGCATGCGGCCTTCACGCGCTATGCTGGGGCCTGGGCGACATAGATAAGGAAAGCGCGATGTTCCCGACCATGTTCTTTACCGTGGTACTGGCCTTCGTGGCCGTGGTGATCCTGTTCAAGGCGGTGCGGATGGTGCCGCAGGGGTACGAATGGACCGTCGAGCGCTTCGGGCGCTACACGCACACCATGACCCCCGGCCTGCACTTCCTGATCCCGATCGTGTACGGGGTCGGGCGCAAGGTGAACATGATGGAGCAGGTGCTGGATGTACCCAGCCAGGAAGTGATCACCAAGGACAACGCCGCCGTGCGCGTGGACGGCGTGGTGTTCTTCCAGGTCCTGGATGCTGCCAAGGCGGCCTATGAGGTGGCGAACCTGGAAGTGGCGATGATCGCCCTGGTGCAGACCAACATCCGTACCGTGATCGGTTCGATGGACCTGGATGAATCGCTCAGCCAGCGCGAGGTGATCAACGCCCAGCTGCTGAGCGTGGTCGACCATGCCACCAACCCGTGGGGCGTGAAGGTCAACCGCATCGAGATCCGCGACATCCAGCCCCCGCGCGACCTGCTGGATGCGATGGCGCGGCAGATGAAGGCCGAGCGCGAGAAGCGCGCGCAGATCCTTGAAGCCGAAGGCTCGCGGCAATCGGAAATCCTGCGTGCCGATGGCGAGAAGCAGGCCACCGTGCTGGAGGCCGAAGGCCGGCGCGAGGCTGCGTTCCGCGACGCCGAGGCCCGCGAGCGCCTGGCCGAAGCCGAGGCGATGGCGACCAAGGTGGTGTCGGCGGCGATCGCAGAGGGGGACGTGCAGGCGATCAACTACTTCGTTGCCCAGAAGTACGTGGAAGCATTCAAGGAGCTGGCCAGTTCGCCAAACCAGAAGCTGGTGTTGATGCCGATGGAGGCCAGCGGCGTGATCGGCTCGATTGCCGGCGTGGCCGAACTGGCCAAGCAGGCGTTGGCCAGCCAGGACAACAAGGCCGCCGGCAAGCGGCCGCCGCCGATCGGAGGCTGACATGCGCTGGGAGGTCGTAGGCTGGGGCGCGCTGGCACTGCTGCTGTTTGCCGCAGAGGCGTTGGCGCCCGGGGCGTTCATGCTGTGGATCGGCATCGGCGCGGCAGCCGTGTTCGTGCTGGTGGCCGTGTTCAGCGGCATTCCATTGCTGTGGCAGGTCGTTGCCTTCGTCGTGCTGAGCGTGGTCTCGATCCAGTGCTACCGGCGCTGGGGCAGGGCAAGGGCGCGACCCAGCGATGCACCGTTGCTCAACCGCCGCGCCGAGCAGCTGGTCGGCCGGGTGGTGCCCTTGCAGCAGGGCATCGTCGGTGGGCAGGGCCGGGTCAGCATCGATGATGCGTACTGGCAGGTCAGCGGGCCGCAACTGCAGGCCGGTACCCTGGTGCGGGTGGTGGCGGTGCAGGGCAGCACGCTGGTGGTCGAAGCGGTGGCCTAGGGGTTCCCAGCCAACGGCGGAGCCCCTCGTGGGTGGTCGCGGAAGGCGGTTCATGCGTTTGGGTCGGGGGGGGGGGGGGGGGGGGGGGGGGGGGGGGCGGGGCGCGGGGGGGGGGGGCGGGGGGGGGGGGGGGGGGCGCCC
>NZ_RAVT01000004.1 GCF_013464915.1 Stenotrophomonas maltophilia | reverse complement strand
CCGGCTCTACCGGTCCAGGGTTCGTGCAGTCCAGTGGTTATGGATCAATACAACTCGCAGTGCGTGCGGCCTTCGCCCCGCAGCGCGTCCCACTGGCCCTCGCCAACGATGGCATCGATGGCCTCGCGCACCGCGCTTTCCAGGTGGCTCTTGTTGCCGCACAGGTACAGATGCCCACCGCGGGCCAATACATCGCGCACTTCATCGCCGCGCTGCTGCAGCACATGCTGCACATAGACCTTGTCGGCCCCATCGCGCGAGAACGCGGTATGCAGGCGGGCCAGCACGCCACGCGCGTGCCAGTCCTGCAGCTGCTCGCGGTACAGGTAGTCGTGCTGGCTGTGTTTCTCGCCGAACACCAGGTGCACTTCACGCTCGCAGGCGCTGGCCTGCAACTCCTGCATCAGGCCCATCAACGGCGCGATGCCGGTGCCGGTGCCGACCAGCAGCAGCGGCGCTTCGCCGGTATCGGGAAGATGGAAGCCGGGATTGGAACGGCAGTACACCCGGGCGGTATCGCCGCCGTGCAGCAGGCTGCCGGTGGCGGTGCCAAGGCGCTCGCGGCCGCGCAGGGTGTAGCGCACTTCGCGTACGCACAGGCTCAGCTGGTCGTCGCACGGGTGGGAGGCGATCGAATAGGCGCGCGGCAGGCGCGGTGACAGCAGTTCGCGCAGCCGGGCCAGCGGCACGCTGTCCGGCGTGGCGTGGTCCTGCAGCACGTCCAGCAGGTCCAGGCCGTGCAGGTAGGCTTCCAGCTCGCGCTTCTGGCTGACCTTCAACAGGCCCTTCAGCAGCTCGCTGCCGCCCAGTCTGGCCAGTTCGCGCAGCACGCCCTTGCTCAGCAGGCGCAGCTCGCGGTCATGCAGGGCGGACACGGCGGCGGTGTCGCCGTACCAGGTGGCCAATGCCTGCAGCAGGGCAGGGTCGTTCTCGGGTACCACGTGCAGGGTGTCGCCCGCGCGGTAGGCCATGCCACTGCCGGCAATGTCCAGCTGCAGATGCCAGGCGGCCGGCTCGCTGCTGTTCAAGCGGCGGCGTTCGAGGATGGTGGCGGCAAAGGCATTGTCTTCACCATAGGCGGTGACCTGCAGGCGCAGATCCTGGCCAGCGCCCGCGTCGCCGTCCAGCACCTGGCCGAGCACTGGCTGCCATTGCTGGAAGAACTGCTCGTAGCCCAGGTCGGCATCCACGCGGTGCAGCAGCGGCTGCGCCTGGCGCTCGCTCAGCGCGGCATCCAGCGCCTTGGTGAAGCCGCAGAAACTGGGGTAGCCGGTGTCACCGAGGCCGAACACCGCATAGCGCAGGCCGCTCAGTGTCGGGGTCTGGCGCAGCGTTTCGAAGAACTGCTCGCCGTTGGCTGGCGGTTCGCCGTCACCGAAGGAACTTGAGATCGCCAGCAGCACATCGCCGTGGCCGAGACTGGCCACGTCGATGTCGTTGAACGGGAGCACCTGCGGCGCGTGCGGCTGCAGGTCCGCGCCCAAGCGCTGG
This sequence comes from Stenotrophomonas maltophilia, assembly GCF_013464915.1. GTDB lineage: Bacteria > Pseudomonadota > Gammaproteobacteria > Xanthomonadales > Xanthomonadaceae > Stenotrophomonas > Stenotrophomonas maltophilia_AT. The sequence continues at coordinate 68,518 of NZ_RAVT01000004.1, read as the reverse complement.
GCCAGGGCGCGGGCATTGCCCGACTCGGACGCGAAACCCACCAGCAGGCGGCTGAAGGGCGTACTGGTCGGGAGGGCGTTCACGCGGCCTCGTAGAAGTCGTCGAACTTTTCCTTGCTGAACTCGACCAGGTCGTAGTTCTGCATCAGGTCGTTCACCACGCGGCGGATGCTGATGTAGGAGGTGATGTTGCCGTCGGCGTCGAACAGCGGCTGCACGGTGGTGTCCACCACGTAGAGCACGCCGCCCTTGCCGAGGTTGGGCACGATGCCGGTCCAGGTCTTGCCGGCCTTGATGGTGTCCCACATGTCCTTGTAGACCGCCTTGGGCACGTCCGGGTGGCGCACGATGCTGTGCGGCTGGCCGATCAGCTCTTCGCGGGCGAAGCCGGTGAGCGTGCAGAACAGGTCGTTGGCGTAGGTGATGTTGCCCTGCAGGTCGGTGGTGGAGATCACCATGACGTTCTGCATGGCATTCAGCAGCTGGGCGTTGTCGGGGGTGTAGCTCATCGCAGGGTCCTTGTGGATGCCGGTAACGCCGGCGTGTTCGGGTCCTGCATAGAAATACGCCCGCACGGCGGCGGGCGGTTTGACATTGATCAAGTGGGAGGCGGGATCGGCTGCGACCCGGTGTCGCAGGCACGCGCTGCGCCGGGCGTGGCACGGCGCTACAGGGGCGTGGGAATGTGGGTGGCGCCGGGCCATGCCCGGCGACGCGGCCTCAGCCCATCAGATAGCGCAGTGCACCCGCCGAGACCACGCCGATCAGCACCGTCGGCAGCATCGACAGCCGCGTGGCGGCCAGCAGGGTGATCGCCAGTGCGGCCAGATCGGCCGGCTTGTCAGCGACGAAGTCCGGAGCGATCACCGAGATCAGCACGCAGCCCGGTGCCGCTTCCATCACCGTTACCGCGCGCTTGCTCAGCGTACGGTTGCGCAGCGCCAGGAAACCGACGATGCGGGTCAGGTAGGTGGCGGCGGCCATCAGCACGATGGTCAGCACCGAGGTCCAGTGGATCAGACCGTTGAAGATCATGCCGCGTCCTCCGCCAGCAGCCAGGCCGCGGCCAGGCCCGCCAGGGCGCCGCTGGCCACGTACCAGGCACCCGGCACCAGCAGGTAGGTGGCAGCGGCCACCACCAGGCTGACCAGCCACGGGCGCGCGGCCTTCATGCCCTGCCACATGCCACGCAGCAGCACCAGGAACACGGCGGGGAAGGCCATGTCGAAGCCGTAGGCGTGGATGTCGCCCAGCATCGGGCCGACGATCGCGCCCAATGCGGTGCAGGCCACCCAGACCGTGTACAGGCCTGCCGAGACGCCCAGGTAATAGGCCAGGCTGAAGCCGAGCGCACGGCGACGCGCATCGGCCACGCCCATCGCCCAGCTTTCGTCGCACATGAAGAACAGCGCCGGCAGCACGCGACGGCGCGGCAGGTGCTGCAGCAGCGGGGCCAGGCTGGCACCCATCAGCAGGTGGCGGCTGTTGACCAGCGCTGTGATGGCCACGATCAGCGCGATGTGCGGCGGCGAGGTCCACAGTTCGACCGCGGCGAATTCCGAGCCGCCGGCGAAGTTGAGGCCGGTCATCAGCGGCACTTCCAGCGCGCTCAGGCCCTTCTGGGCGGCCTGGGCGCCGAGCACCAGGGCGAAGGGAATGAAGCCGATCATCACCGGCACGGCGGCGCGCAGGCCGCGCAGGAATTCGGCACGCGGGGCGGTATCGCAGGTGTCGGGCAGGGGGAGGGTGGTACGGGCGTCCATGGAACGGCACAACGAGGTGGGGGTGGCCCATGCTAGCGGTCCGATCGCGAAATCGGGTTGCGTTGATGCCATTGGATTCGGGACTATTGATATTCCAGGCGGCCATTGTCGCTAAAGGTGAAATTCCATGCAGTACCAGCTCGACAATCTTGATCGCCGCATCCTCGACGCCCTGCAGTGTGACGGTCGCCTGCAGAACCTGGAGCTGGCCCGGCAGGTGGGTCTTTCGCCCTCGGCCTGCCTGCGGCGGGTGCGGTTGCTGGAGGAGGGCGGCTACATCGACCGCTACGTTGCCCTGCTGAATGAGGCCAAGGTGGGCCGCGGCTTCACGGTGTTCGTTCGGGTCTGGCTGCGCGGGCAGGACGAGGACACCACCAATCACTTCATCAACAGCATCAAGTCTTTCCCGGAGGTGCTTGAATGCCATCTGATGGCCGGTGACTGCGACTTCCTGCTGCGGGTGGCGGTGGCCGACCTGGATGCCTACCGGCAGTTCCAGATGCAGCACCTGAACCGGATTGCCGGGGTGCAGAACACCAAGACCGAGATTCCAATGCAGCGGATCAAGCAGACGACCCAGTTGCCCGTTTGAGGGATGGGCGGTTTCCGGCCGGGTTGCACCCGGCACCCGCCGCAGTGCCGGCCGCTGGCCGGCAACCTCAGGAGCAACGGCCGAAGCAACAGCATGCATTCCGTGGGACGGCGGGGTGGGTCCGGTTGCAGGGGACGCTGCAAGTCCCCCTCCGGGGCCCGGCCCAGCCGCTGGCGGCTGTGCGTTCGGGCGCTTGCGAAGCAGTGCTTGGCAAGCAAAGCGCCCTCACCCATGTAAGCTCGGTCGCCGCTTGCTCGTGTGCGCAGTCCTGCGCACACGGCAAGACCGGGGTTGGGCGTCCTGCCCAACCCGCCGGGCGCATGCGCCCGACCCATGCGGCTCACGCCCCCGCAACCGGACCCACCCCGCCTTCGACAGATTTCCGCGATCTGTCGGAAAGGCATGAGCCGCTCTTGGTGGGTGTCGACCCTGGTCGACACGTTTTGGTCGGCACGGGGTCGGATCCCGTTGCTGCGCAACGGGCTCGGACCCCACGCCTGGAGGACATGGTCTGTTCGATTCGTTGATTCCTGATTCGTGACTGGCCCCAGGAAGGCTGGCCCGACGGTTGGCGGCGCGCGGCGGTCATCGCAATGACATGTGCTCCCGGTACGGTTTGATCCGCTTGCAGCTGCTGTCGCTGCCGAGGGTCATGTGTTCTACGTCAGGGGGCTGAATGGACACCATGCGATCAGAACGTGGGGGCTGGCCATCGCCGGATGGCTGCTGCTGGCCTTTGCCGCGGCAGCCCAGGACGGTGTTCATGCCTACGACATCCCCGCGCAGCCACTGGAACAGGCGGTCGAGCGCTTCAGTGTCATCAGTGGGTGGTCGGTGATGTACCCGGGCGACCTTGCGGCGGGCCGCAACAGCCATCAGCTGCGCGCAAGCCTGGCGCCGCTGCCTGCGCTGCAGATGCTGCTGCAGGACACCGGCATCGAGGCCGAGGTGATCGGCGAGCAGCGCGTGGTGCTGCGCCGGGGCACGCCCTCCGCCGCCGAACCCGGTGTTGGCGCCGAACTCCTGGATGCCGAGCGTCGGCGCCGCTATGGCGATCTGCAGCAGCGCCTGCGTGCGGCATTCTGTGACGATCCCGAGATCGCGCCCGGCCGCTATGCCGCAACGCTGCGCTTCCGCGTCGACGGCGAAGGCCAGGCGCAGCAGCCCGAGCTGCTGTCCGGCAGTGGCAGTGCCCGCCGCGATGCACGCCTGCTGCAGGCGCTGCAGGGCCTGGTGCTGGCACCCGATGCCGCTGCGCTGCCGCAGCCGGTGACCCTGCAGATCCGACCTTCCGGCACCGACCACGATTGTGGCCGGCGCGCGCCCCTTCCATGACTTCAAGGATTCGAACATGAGCAACGGTACGGCTGGGGCAGTTGATCTGATGGACCACCTTCTGGGTGCCTACGACGAGCTGAAGCGCCGGCTGGTGCGCAAGCTGGGTTCGGAGGAGCTGGCCGGCGATGCGCTGCAGGACACGTGGATGCGCCTGAGCGCGCGCCGTGACCGCCTGGATGCAGTGCAGAATCCGGCGGCCTATCTGCTGCGCATGGCAATGAACACCGTGATCGATCGCCAGCGTGCCGATCACCGGTTGCTGAGCCTGGAGGAAGTGGACACGCTGATGGACATGGCCGATCCGGCACCGGGTCCGGCACAGGCGGCCGAGCTGGACTTCGCGCTGGAAGACATGGTCGGGCTGCTGCAGCGCATGCCCGAGCGCCGTCGCCGCATCCTGCTGGCGATCCGCGTCGACGGCCTGCAGCAGCGCGACGTGGCCGATCACCTGGGTGTATCGCTGCGGCTGGTGCAGCGCGAACTGAAGGCGGCCCAGGACTACCTGGCCGAGCGCAGCGGGCAGGGGCGCCAGGTGCGGTTCTGAGCGGCGGCATCCGTCTACACTTTGACGCCGAGCAGAACCCCGCAGCGTGCGGGTCCGGCATGAGTTCCCATGGATCCTGACGATCGCCCGCAACGCCCGCTGGATGCCGTCGAGCGTCAGGCCCACGCGTGGGTGGTGCGATTGACCTCGGGCGAGGCCACCGCCGCCGATGGGGACAGGTTCCGCGCATGGTGTGAGGCCGACCCGCGTCATCGCGAGGCGTTCGGCCGTGCACGCCGGCAATGGGAGCAGGTACGGCTGGCCGGCGAGCAACTGCCCGCCGCCGCGCGCCAACCGGTCGCGCCGACGCCGGCCCAGCGCTGGAGTCGTCGTGCCTTCCTCGGTGCCGCCATTGCGGCGCCGGCCAGCCTGGTGGTGGTGGCGGCGATCCGCCCGCCGCTGGGGTTGTGGCCCTCGGTGACGGCGATGGCGGCCGATTTCCACACCGGTACCGGTGAACGGCTGCAGATCGCGCCTTCGCCGCAGCTGAAGATCGAACTGGATACGCAGAGCAGCCTGCGCCGGCGCGCGGACGCGCAGGGCGAAGGCTTCGAGCTGGTGCAGGGGCAGGCCGCGATCGAGACCCGGGCCGGCTTGCGCCTGGCGCTGTTCGCGGGTCCGGGCTGCGTGATTGCCGATGAAGGTGCGGTGCGCCTGGACGTGCGCAACACCCAGGGCCAGGTGCGGGTGACCTGCCTGCACGGTAGTGCCCGCATCGAGCACCCGCAGGGCCGGTTGCAGCTGCAGGCCGGCCAGCAGACCCAGTACGACGAGCGCCTCAGTGGCGTGGTGGCCGAGGCTGTCGCCTCGGACGTGAGCGCCTGGACCGAAGGCATGCTGGTGTTCCGCCGCGCACCACTGCGCGAGGTGGTCGACGAGATCAATCGTTACCGCCGCGGAAAGGTGCTGCTGGGCGAATCGGCGTTGGCGCGTTCCCCGGTGAGCGGCCGCTTCCGCATCGATGATCCGGATGCGGCGCTGGAACAGCTGCGACTGACGATGTCGCTGGATCTGCGTCGCTTTCCGGGTGGCATTGCCGTCCTTGGTTAGGTGAAGACGCTGGCCGTGCGCGCCGCGCAGGGCTGTTGCAAGCAAGGAGACGCCAAGGATGCGCAACGAAACCATCGGTGTGCTGGATCTGCGCCGCAATCTGTCGGCGTTGCTGGAAACCACCCGGCGACGGCCTTTGATGGTGCACCGCTATGGCTCGCCATGGGTGTGCGTGGTGTCCGACGCGCAGTGGCAGCAACAGGCGGTGCTGCTGGACTTCGATCCGCAGTCGCACCCGCTGGCGATGCTGTTGCGCCTGCAGCAGCAGGTGCTGCCGCTGGCTGAGACCGGTGCGTTGCCGCCTGCGGCACTTGCGCGTGCGCTGCTGCTGATGGACATGCACGGCGTTGACGATCTCGCGCAGCTGCACGAGCAGGTGCTGCACCACCGGCTGTGGCACTGGTTCGTGGCGGGCAGCCACGGCGTGATGGAGGGCTGGCAGCTGTCGGCGCTGCGCGTTGCGATGGCGTCATGGTGCGAAGACGTGGACATGACCGATGCGTTGGCCGTGTTCGCCGCGCGCAGCGACGTGGCGATGCTGGCCCGCCGCTGCGGCGGCGCCGCGCCGCGCCTGCAGCACGGAGCCTGCAAGCGGATGACGCTGCGATGACGTTGCCGATGAAGCACTACCCAGCGCACAGAGTTGCGTTCGCGGTGTCGCTTCACCTGCCTTGCTGACGTCTTCTCCAGAGTACGACGCACCACGCGTCGCGGAGCACGGGCGGCGCAGATGGCAGACAGTCGCAGGATCAGCATGCTGGAACTGGATCGCCACCTCAGCCAGTCGCTGGAGCAGGCGCGACACACCCCCCTGAACGTGCAGCGTTACGGACATTCATGGGTCTGGGTGCTGTCCAGTGATGCCTGGGCGGATGCGGCGCGCTGGGCTGCGCTGGACAGCAGCGCGCACCCGCTGCTGGTGCTGCGCAGGGCGATTGACCTGCAGTTGCGGCCGTGGCCCGAAGCGGCCATGAGCCTGCTGCCGCTTGAAGCAGTCGACGCGCGGCAGGTGCAACGTGCAGCGCTGCTGGTGGTCGTGCGCGATCTCAACAGTCCGCAGCGCGTGTACGACGACCTGCGCTACCACCAGGCCTACAGGTCGTTCATCGGTCTCGATCACGGGACGGCATGGGCGCCAATGCAGTGCGTGCGCCTGCTGCAGGCCTGCGCGAATCCGCTGCTGCGTGGCTGCATCGACGACACGCTGGCCGCCATTCCGCGCCATCTGTTCGAGGCTGCATGTGCACCGGCCGCATGTGCCGTGCCTGCGCAGGAGCGCGCGCAGCGAATTGCCGGCGGTTGTTTATCGTACTGACACATGCACCGCTGACCATGGTGCGGCGGTCTCTTCCAGGATGATGAGGGCGGAACAATGGCAAGGCAGGTACGTGGTCGCAGGGCTCGGCAGCAGGGTTTCAGCCTGATCGAGATCATGGTGGTGGTGGTGATCATCGGCATCCTTGCCGCGTTGATCGTGCCGCGGTTGATGGATCGCCCCGACCAGGCACGCGTGGTCGCGGCGCGGCAGGACATCGCGGCGCTGATGCAGGCGTTGAAGCTGTTCAAGCTGGACAACGGAAAGTACCCCAGTGCCGAGCAGGGCCTGCAGGTGCTGGTGAAGCCGCCGCAGGGCAGCGGTTCGATGCCGGTCACGCCCTATCTGGACCGTCTCCCGAATGATCCCTGGGGGCACCCGTACCAGTACCAGATTCCTGGCACGCACGGCGACATCGACGTGTTCTCGCTGGGCGCGGACAGCAAGCCCGGGGGCGATGCCGGGAACGCGGACATCGGCTCCTGGCAGTTGTGAGGCGCACCGATGGCAACCCGGATGCGTTCGGTTTCATGCGCCCGTCAGGGCGGCATGGCGGTGATCGTCGCCATGCTGGTGGTGGCACTGGTGGCGGTGATTGCCACTGCGCTGCTGACCCGGCAGTCCGCCCAGCTGCGTGCGCTGCGTGGCGACCAGCTGCGCGCACAGGTGCGCATGGCGGTGGATGCCACGCTGGAGCGGGCGGCGCAGCAGTTGCGTGAGGATGCAAGGGAGCAGTTGACCACGGTACGCGGCGGACGCTGGGCGCGTCCTTTGCAGCTGCAGGCACCGTTGCCGGTGCAGCTGCAGCTGGTCGATGCCCAGTCGATGTTCAACCTGCGCAATCTGCTGGCCCATGGCCAGGTGGACCCCGACGCGCGACGCGCCTTCGTTGCGTTGTGCGCCGGGCAGGGGTTGGGTCAGGGTGCCTGTGCCTCCGCGGCGGACCATATCCAGGCACGCCTGCGCGATGGCGACATCCAGGCGCAGGCGCCGCTGCCGCGCGAATCGCTGATCATGCAGGCGCTGCCCGGTGCCGATGCGGTGGAACTGCAGGCGCTGGAGCGGCGCACCGTGGTGCTGCCGGCGCAGACCCTGGTCAATGCCAATACCAGTGACATCAGCGTTCTGCAGGCCGTTGCACCCAATGTCGAACCGGCGCGCCTGCGGGCGCTGCTCGGTGAACGTGACGGCGGCCAATGGCTGCTCAACCGTGGCGACATCGCCCATCGACTCCAACTGAGCGACGCACAGATGGCCACAGTGCCGCTTGGCATCCATAGCGAATGGTTCCTCGCCCTCGGCCAGGTGCAGGCCGACGGCAGTACGGTGGACTTCCGCGCGCTGATCTGGCGCGAGTACCGCGATGACAGCGTGCGTGTGCAGCGCGTGTGGACAAGGATCGGCGCATGAACGCGCAGCTGAGAGTGCGCCTGCCGCCACTGGAACACCTGCGTGCCGACAGCGAGGTCGAGTGGGCGCAGCTGCACAAAGGGGCTATGCAGGCCCACGGCCGCGAAGCGTTGGCGGTGCTGGGGCATCGCCATCCGCAGGCCGGGGTGCTGGCCTGCCTCGATCCCCAGGACCTGATCCTGCTGGAGCTGCAGCTGCCACCGCTGTCCGGACGCAGGCTGCAGGCCGCATTGCAGGGGGAAGTGGAGGCGATGCTGCTGGACGATCTGCAGGAGGTGGCACTGGCGCACGGCAGCCAGGCTGCCGATGGCACCGTGCCGGTGGCCTGGCTCGGCCAGCAGGCGATCGCGCAGGCCCGGCAGTTGCTGGCATCGTGTGGGCTGCGGCTGCAGGCGTTGTATCCAACACCGTTGCTGTTGCCGTGGCAGGACGGCCAGGCAACGCTGCAGGCCAGTGGCGAGCATCTGCTGGTGCGCAGCGGGCGCGATCGGGGTTCCGTCCAATGGTGTGGCGGACGTGACGCGGGCGCAGTAATGCAGGCCCTGGCATCGCGCCTGCAACAGGCTGGCGTGCACGCGGTGCACTGGATCGACTGCGTGCCGCCGGCATGGCCGGACAGCCTGCCGGCCACCGCCGTTCCGCATGAACAGCAGGCCTCCGGCCCCTTGCCAGCGTGGTCATTGCCGCTGCCGGGTTCCGGCCAGAGGGCGCCGCGGCTTGCGATCGGGCTGGCGTTGACGGCGATGCTGCTGGCCGCGCTGGGCCTGCAGCTGCAGGTCTCGCGTTGGCGAAGTGAGGGCGAGGCACTGCAGCAGGACATGGCGCGCCAGTTCAGTGCGCGCTTCCCCGAGATCACCCATGTGGTGGACCCGGTACTGCAGGCAAGGCGTGCACTGGCGGTGCCAGTGCCGGCCCAGCCGTTGCCACCGGTGCAGCGACAGGTGGCCAGCACGCTGCAGGCGGTTCCGGAGTTGGCGGGGCAGGTGCGCAGCCTGTACTACCAGCCCGGTCAACTGGACATGGAACTGGACACCGATACGCAGGCGCTGGCCGATGATCCGCAGCGACTGGAGCACTGGCAGAAAGCAATGCAGGCGCAGGGCCTGCAGCTGGCGCGTGAAGCGGGTGGACGCCTGCGCGTGAGCGGGGGCGGACAGTGAACGCCGGGACGCTGCGGCTGGGTGAAAGGATGGGGGTTCTGCAGCAACGCTGGCAGCGCCTGACGCCGCGCGACCGGCTGATGTTGCGGGTGATGGTGATGGCGCTGCTGGCGGCGGGCCTGTGGTCGTTCTGGCTTGAGCCGCTGCTGAAGCAACGCACGCACTGGCAGGCTGAGCTGCCGCGGCTGCAGGCACAGGCCCGCACGCTGGCCCCACTGCTGCGCGCCCGTGAGCGACAGCAACAGGCGCAGGGCCAGCGCCCGACGCTGGCCGGGCTGCGCGAGCAGATCAAGGCCGCCGGTCTCGCTGGCGCCCTGAACATCGAAGCACGCGATGGGCGCTGGCACCTGCAGGTGCAGGCCGTGCCTGCCGACGCGCTGTGGAACTGGCTGCTGCCGGTGCTGGCCGATCCGGCCATCGAACTGCAGCAGCTGCAATTGACACGGACAGGGGACGCAAACATGCCGGCGGCACGGATTTCCGGAAACATCGTGATGGCGCTCACTGCAGGTGCCCATCCATGAGGGCAATGCGCAGCCTTGCCTGCAGCACCGCATTGGCCCTGATCGTGGGCATGGCCCACGTGCCGGCGCCTCTGCTGGCACAGGACGCCCGTGAGGAGCCGGTGCAGTTGAACCTGGTGGACACCGATATCGGTGGCGTGCTGCGCATGGCAGCGCGCTTCACCGGCCGCCAGTTCCTGGTCGACCCGCGGGTGACCGGCAAGATGACGGTGGTTTCCGATGGCCCGGTCAGCCGTACCCAGGCCTACCAGTTGCTGCTGGGTGCTCTGCGCATGCGCGGGTTTGCCGTGGTCGAGAACGGCGGCGTCAGCCGGGTGGTGCCGCAGGCCGACGCCAAGCTGCTCGGTGGCCGGGTGGGCAGTGGCGGTGCAGGGGGCGAGGTCGCCACGCGCACCTTCGCGCTGCGCTACGAGAACGCGGCCGCGCTGGTGGCGGTGCTGCGGCCGATGATCAGCCCGGACAACCCGATCACCGCCAATCCGGGCAACAACACCCTGGTGATCACCGACTACGCCGACAACCTGGAGCGCATCGCGCGGGTGATCGCCAGCGTGGATACACCGGCCGGCATGGACACCGATGTGGTGAAGCTGCAGCAGGGCATTGCCGTTGACGTCGCGGCGATGGTCGCGCCGCTGCTGGATGCGCAGGGCACCGAGCCCACCCAGAAGGTGGTGGTCATGGCGGACCCGCGCAGCAACAGTGTGCTGCTGCGCTCCAGCAGCCCCGGTCGCACGCGCCTGGCGCGGCAGCTGGTGGAGAAGCTGGACCGTGCCCAGGACGAGTCCGGCAACCTGCATGTGGTCTATCTGCGCAATGCCCAGGCCAACCAGCTGGCCGGCGTGTTGCGCGGCGTGGTGGCCGGCCAGAGCGATGCACCGGCGATGGGCAGCAACGAAGGCATCACGCCGCTGCCTGGCGACGCCAACCGCTCCACGCCCGCGCAGCCGTCACAGCCGCAGCAGGCCAAGACCGGCGGCAACGCACTGGAATCACAGCGGCTGGACCCGAACCGACGTGACCCGATCGACGCCGGCAGCACCGGCTTCAGCCAGAACGGCATCTCGGTACAGGCCGACGTGGCCACCAACACGCTGCTGATCTCGGCCCCCGAGCCGGTGTACCGCAACCTGCGACGGGTGATCGACCAGCTCGACCAGCGCCGTGCGCAGGTGCTGGTGGAAAGCCTGATCGTGGAGGTCAACCAGACCGATGCCGCCGAGCTGGGCGTGCAGTGGATGCTGGGCAATGGCCGCACCTTCGGCGGTACCCACTTCGGCGGCACCACCGGTGGCAGCGGGCTGAACACCACCGCACGCACTACGCTGGACGTGCTGCCCAGGGATGGTCTGAAGATCGGTGTGATCGACGGCACCATCAATCTGCCCGGTGTCGGCCAGATCCTCAACATGAAGGCGTTGGCCAACGCGCTGCAGAGCAAGGGTGGCGCCAACATCCTGTCCACGCCGAACCTGATGACGCTGGACAACGAGGCGGCGAGCATCATGGTCGGCCAGACCGTTCCGTTCGTCAGCGGCCGCTACGTGACCGACGGCGGCGGTGGCAGCAACAACCCGTTCCAGACCATCGTGCGCGAAGACGTGGGCCTGAAGCTGCGGGTGCGACCGCAGATTTCCGAAGGTGGCACGGTGAAGCTGGACATCTACCAGGAGGTCAGCAGCATCGATGCGCAGAGCGCGAACAGCACCGCCGGCATCATCACCAACAAGCGCGCACTGGACACCAGCGTGCTGTTGGATGATGGCCAGATCATGGTGCTCGGCGGCCTGCTGGAAGATAGCGTCAGCCACGGGCGCGATGCGGTGCCGGGCCTGGGCAAGCTGCCGGTGCTCGGGGCATTGTTCCGCAGCGACACGCGCAAGCGCGCCAAGACCAACCTGATGGTGTTCCTGCGACCGCACGTGGTGCGCGACCCGGCCGCCGGACAGCGCTTGACCCGCGACCGCTACGACTACATGCGCAATGCACAGGCCGGCGCGCAGCCGGTGCAGAGCTGGGCCTTGCCAGCGCTGTCGGCGCCGCAGCTGCCACCACAGGACCTGTCCGTACTCGGTCAGGGCAACGCGCGCGACGGCCTGGGCCAGCCACTGCAGAACACCAGCCTGGCGGCGTTGTATCCGGCTGGTGACGGTGATGCGCAGCTGGTGCAGTTCGCGCAGGGCCTGGACCCGGCCCGTGCCAGCCAGGGCGTAGCCCAGGTGCGCGCACTGGGCCTGCAGGCCTACGCCGAGGCGACGCCGGGCGAGAGTGGGCAACGCCTGCGCGTGCGCCTGCCGCGTGATCCGGCGAAGTTGGATCCGGCATTGCAGCAGCTGCGCGGGCTGGGCTACACGCCGGAACTGGTGATCGGGCCGTGAGCGCCGCCGCGCCACTGCCGTACGCGTGGGTTCGCAGCCATGGCGTGATGCTGTCCGAAGTTGGCGGCGAGCCCGTGCTGCTGGGCACCGCAGAAACCGCGGTGTGGGCCGTGGCCGAACTGCGCCGCCGGCACGGACCGCTGCCGTTCCAGGCAGTGGATGCCGCGACCTGGCAGCAGCGGTTGGGTGAGCAGTACCGTGACGGCGGCGATGCCGCTGCCGTGGTCGGTGCCGCCGAAAGCGAAGTCGATCTGGACCGGCTGATGCAGGACATGCCGGAGGTCACCGATCTGCTGGATGCGCAGGACGATGCGCCGGTGATCCGCATGATCAATGCGCTGTTGGCACAGGCTGCACGCGATGGCGCCAGCGATCTGCACATCGAGCCGTTCGAGACCCACTCGGTGGTGCGCTACCGGGTGGACGGCACCCTGCGCGACATGGTGGAGCCACGGCGCGCCCTGCACGCGGCACTGGTATCGCGCATCAAGATCATGGCGCACCTGGATATCGCCGAGAAGCGCCTGCCGCAGGACGGACGCATTGCGATCCGCGTGGGCGGGCGGCCGCTGGATATCCGTGTTTCCACCGTGCCGACCGGGCATGGCGAGCGCGCCGTGCTGCGACTGCTGGAGAAGGATGCCGGCCGTCTGCAGCTGCAGCGCCTGGGCATGGCCGATGACACCCTGGGCACGTTCACCGGATTGATCCGGCAGCCGCATGGCATCGTGCTGGTCACCGGCCCGACCGGCAGCGGCAAGACCACCTCGCTGTACGCCGCGCTGGGCCAGCTCGACAGTAGCACCAGCAACATCCTCACCGTGGAGGACCCGGTGGAGTATGACTTCGCCGGCATCGGCCAGATCCAGGTCAATGCGCGTATCGGCATGAGCTTCGGCACGGCGCTGCGCGCGATCCTGCGCCAGGATCCGGACACCATCATGATCGGTGAGATCCGCGACCTGGAGACCGCGCAGATTGCGGTGCAGTCGTCGCTGACCGGGCATGGCGTGCTGGCCTCGCTGCACACCAACGACGCGATCTCGGCGGTGACCCGCCTGGCCGACATGGGCGTGGAACCGTTCCTGCTGGCCTCGTCGCTGCGCGGCGTGCTGGCGCAGCGGCTGGTGCGGCGGCTGTGCACGCAGTGCCGGCGCGCCGAGGTGGATGGCGACGGCCGTACCGTGTGGCGTGCGGTGGGCTGCGCGGCCTGTGCCAACAGCGGCTACCGGGGACGCACCGGCATCCACGAACTGTTCGTGGTCGACGACCGCGTGCGTGCGCTGATCCACGAAGGGCAGGGCGAACCTGCGCTGCGCGAGGCAGCACGACGTGCCGGTATGCGGACCCTGCGGCAGGATGGTCAACGCTGGGTAGACAGTGGCGTGACCACGCTGGAAGAAATCCTGCGCGTCACCGGCGACGACTGAGACGACGATGGCACTGTTCGATTACCAGGCCGCCAACGCGCAGGGCCGCATCGAGAAAGGCCAGCTGGATGCGGACAGTCCGCGCGGCGCACGCCAGCTGTTGCGTGGACGCGGGTTGACCCCTGTGCAGGTCAGTGCGGCGCGCAATGCCGGCAGTGGCTGGGGTGCCCGCCGGCTGTCCGCCAGCGAGTTGGCTTGGGCCACGCGCCAGCTGGCCAGCCTGCTGGCCGCCAGCCTGCCGCTGGAAGGCGCATTGAGCGCGGTCATCGAGCAGGCCGAGCGCCCGCACGTGGCGCAGGCACTCACCGCCGTGCGTGCGGATGTACGCGCGGGCCAGCGCCTGACCGTTGCGCTGGCTGCGCGGCCACGCGATTTCCCGCCGATCTATCGGGCGCTGGTGGGCGCCGGTGAGGATTCCGGTGATCTTGCACGTGTGATGGAGCGCCTGGCCGACTACATCGAAGAACGCAATGCGCTGCAGGCCAAAGTACTGACCGCCTTCATCTACCCGGCGGCGATCAGCCTGGTATCGGTGGCGATCGTGATCTTCCTGCTCAGCTACGTGGTGCCGCAGGTGGTGACCGCGTTCGTGCAGGCGCGGCAGACGCTGCCGATGCTGACCCAGGTGATGCTGGCAGCCAGTGCTTTCGTGCGCAGCTGGGGCGTGTGGGTGGGGCTGGGCATCGCTGCGCTGGTGGTGGCATGGCGGTTGGCACTGCGCAAGCCCGAGCTGCGCCTGCGATGGGACGCGATGCTGCTGCGGGTGCCGATGGTCGGGCGTTTCGTGCTGGGCGTGAACAGTGCGCGCTTTGCCTCGACCCTGGCGATCCTGCTGGATGCCGGTGTGCCGCTGCTGCGTGCACTGGAGGCGGCGCGGCAGACGCTTGGCAATGCGCTGCTGGCGCGCTGTGCCGATGACGTGTCCGCGCGCGTGCGTGAAGGTGCCGCGTTTGGCTCTGCGCTGAAGGTGCAGAAGGTGTATCCGCCGATCCTGGTGCATCTGGTGGCCAGTGGCGAGAAGACCGGTTCGCTGGCGCCGCTGCTGGATCGCGCCGCGCAGACGATCTCGCGCGAGATCGAACGTCGCGCGATGGCGCTCACTGCGTTGCTGGAGCCGACCATGATCCTGGTGATGGGCGGCGTGGTGCTGACGATCGTGCTGGCGGTGCTGATGCCGATCATGGAAATGAACCAGTTGGTTCAGTGATGCGCAACGCGCATCACGGGTAGAGTCGACTGTCAGTCGACTGCTTCTCCAACGCACTTCGAAAAGACCCGCGCTTCGCGCGCCWGTCKACTKACAGTCGACTCTACCCGGTCAGCGTCTTCGATTCTCCACACAATCCTCCATACCTTTTTTCGATCTTCCACAGGTTTCTTAAGCGGCCTGTCATCGGCACGGACCAGCATGGACACGTCGCCGCAGAGTGGGCTGGGAGGCCCTCGGCGGCAGCAGGCGTGTAGTGACCGTTCCTCCCTTGGCGTTTCCCTTCGCAGTAAACCCTTCAGGAGAAGATCATGAACAAGTACAAGACCCTGGCCGCGCTGGTTGCCACCGCGCTGCTGGCCACTGCCGGTGCCGCTTCGGCGCAGACTGTCACCGGCGGCGGCGCTTCGCTGCCGGCCGACCTCTACAAGGGCAAGCCGGACAGCATCCTGCCGGCCAGCTTCAGCTACGCCGTGACCGGCTCGGGCACCGGCAAGAAGGCCTTCCTGGAAAACAACTCGGCGCTGTTCCAGGCGACCGGCACCGTGCATTTCGCCGGCAGCGACTCGGTGCTGAGCGGCACCGAGCTGACCACCTACAACACCACCTACAACGTCGCGGGCGATGCCAACCGTTACGGTGCGCTGATCCAGGTGCCGTCGGTTGCGACCTCGGTCACCGTCCCGTTCAACAAGGCCGGTGCCGCCCTGAACCTGAGCGTGACCCAGATCTGCGGCGTGTTCTCGGGCAAGATCAACAAGTGGGAAGACATCGCCGGTTCCGGCCGCAGCGGTGACCTGGTTGTCGTCTACCGCGACGAAAGCAGCGGCACCAGCGAACTGCTGACCCGCTTCCTGACCGCCGCCTGCACCAAGGCCGACGTCGCTGGCACCACGCTGAAGAAGGTTGTCTGGGCAACGGGCGAAACCGAGGCTCCGAAGTTCGCGGTGCAGTCGACCTTCAAGAACCTGTTCGTCAACAACACCGCCCCGGCCAACTTCATCCCGGCCAGCGCCACCGGCGGCAGCGCGCTGTACAGCACCGTGCAGGCTGCCGAGGGCCGCATCGGCTATGTCAGCCCGGACGCCATCCCGGCGGCCGATAACACCGAAGCCGCTCGCCAGGCCGCCCTGAGCGATGCCACCAAGGTTGCCAAGGTGAAGGGCTACTCGCCGAACGAAGTGGACGTGCAGGCCACCCTGGAATCGGCCGCTCCGCCGTCCGGTGCCGACGCCAGCGACCCGGCCAAGTGGGTGCCGGTGTTCGGCAATCCGGCCAATGGCTACCCGATCGCCGGTTACACCAACCTGGTGTTCGGCCAGTGCTACAAGGCCACCGCGGTTGCCAACAGCCTGCGTGGTTTCCTGATGAACCACTACAACGCCGGCACCAACGGCACCAACGATGCCGCCGTCCGTGCCCACGGCTTCATCCCGCTGACCAAGACCTGGCGTGAAGCCATCCGTGCCCGCTTCGTGCTGGCCGGCAACGCTGCAGCGCTGAACAACCCGAGCACCTGCGCCAACATCGGTCGTCCGCTGTAATCGCGACCGTTTGGTGATATCCGTTTGACCCGACGCCGGCCCTCTGGGCCGGCGTCTTCGTTTCCCTGGTCAGCCGCCTGTGGGGATCGCAGTTTCCTGTCGGCTTCACGCCACGTAGACCGTCTATCAAGGGCAGGGCACGCGTTGCACGTGCCTCCCGATTGCTGCCGCCGCCGCGGCCCACCCGATTGCCGAGGTCCCGATGTCGCACCCGCTCACGTCCGCTGTTCGTCCGGCCGCGCTGCTGCGCCGCAATCACCCGATGGCGTGGGCCATTGCGGTGGCGTTGGGCTCCGTCGTTGCTCCGGCCAGCCAGGCGCAGCAGGCATTCAGCCCGGCATGGTTCGCCGATCGCGGTGCGGCCCAAGGGGCGGCGGCACAGAGCGGGCGCATGCCCAGTGGCGTGCCGATCCAGTTCCAGCTGCCGGCACAGCAGCAGGACGCGGCGCGGCAGAAGCTGCAGCAATCGATCGACAACCTCGGCACCGCAGCGCAGGCGATCGCCCTGCAGCAGCGCCTGCAGGAGCAGGCCCGGCAGGTCCGCCGCGACGGTGGCCTGGTGATCGCCGACGGCCTGGGCAAGGACGGCCTGAAGGTGGACGAGAACCCACTCACGCGCGGCTGGATCAACGCACGTGAAGCCATCCAGTCGCAAGGGGCCGATGGCCGGGTCCAGGTCAGCATCGAGCAGACCGCGGACACGGCGATCCTCAACTGGGAGACCTTCAACGTTGGCGGTAATACCACGCTGAACTTCCTGCAGAACCCCGACTGGGCGGTGCTGAACCGGGTCAATGATCCCAACGCCCGGCCCAGCCAGATCCTCGGCCAGCTCAAGGCCAGTGGCACGGTGTTCGTGGCCAACCGCAACGGCGTGGTGTTCGGCAACAACAGCCAGGTCAACGTGCGCAATCTGGTCGCGGCGGCAACACGCATCAGCGATGCGCAGTTCCGCGACAACGGCCTGTACAGCGCCGATGCCAACACGGCCTCACTGACCGATGCCTTGGGCAAGGTGATGGTCGAGCAGGGCGCGCGCATCAGCACCCACGAGCCGACCACCGCCACCCGTGGCGGCGGCTACGTGCTGCTGGCTGGCCACAGCGTGGAGAACGCCGGCCAGATCGAGACCCGCAAGGGCCAGGCCCAGCTGGCGGCCGGTGACAGCTTCGTGATCCGGCGCGGCGTGGGCACCGCGCAGAACACCTCCTCCACTACCCGAGGCAACGAAATCGCGCCGCGTTTCATTGCCGACAGCAGTGCCGGCAGCGTGCGCAACAGCGGCCTGATCCAGGCGCGCGAAGGCGATGTCACCCTGGCCGGGCGCGCGGTCGAGCAGGCGGGCGTGGCGGTGGCCACGACTACCCTGAGCCAGCGCGGCACCGTGCATCTGCTGAACTCGGCCTCCGATACGAAGGGCAGCGTCACCCTGGCGACGGGCTCCACGACCGCGGTGCTGATCGAGGACGATGGCAAGAGCACGGTGCTGGACAGCCAGCGCGACGCGGTGATCAGGGAATCGGCTGAACAGGACGCGCTGCGCGGCAGGAGCAACAGCGGTACCTTCGACAACCTGTCGCGGCTGCAGGACCGTCGCGACCAGTCGCGTATCGAGGTTGTCTCCGGTGGTGACGTGGATTTCCAGGCCGGCTCGCTGGCGGTGGCGACCGGCGGCCAGGTGATCGCGGACGCGGCGCGGCGCAGCTATGTCGGCTATGGCGCCCGCGTCGATGTCTCCGGTGCGGTGGGCGTGCAGGTGGCGATGGAAAGCAACAACGTCAAGGTGAAAGTGCAGGGCAACGAACTGCGCGATTCGCCGGACAACCGTGACAGCGGCAAGCTGATCAGCAGCGAGGTCTGGATAGATCGTCGCCTGCTGACCCACGTGGCTGCAGGAACGGGAGGCCATGAAGGCGAGCGCTGGTATGCCGGTGGCGGACTGCTGGAGGTGGGTGGCTACCTCGACAATCAGGGCCATTCAATCGGCGAATGGGCGGTCCAGGGTGGCACCGTGCAGCTGGCAGGCAAGGAAGTGGTCAGCCACGCTGCTTCGCGCATCAACCTGGCCGGCGGCAGCCTGGACGTACAGTCCGGCGCCATCCAGCAGAGCTGGTTGCGCGGGCGCGACGGGCAGCTGTATCGCCTTGATGATGCGCCGGCGGAGATGCTCTACGACGGCCTGTACAAGGGCTTCGAAGTCAAGCAGGAACGCTGGGGCGTTACCGAGTCATTCCGCAACCCGCTCATTGCTCCCGACCAGCGCGTGGACAATGGCTACACGGTCGGCCGTGATGCGGGCCGGCTGCTGGTGTCGGCACCCACGGCCGTGCTGGACGGCCAGGTCGATACCCAGACCTTCCAGGGCGCGCAGCAGGTGCGTCGCCCCGATCAGGCGCTGGACGGCTACGCGCAGGCGCAGACCGCCGTGGCGCGCAACGCGCAGCTGTGGGTGGGACGCTATGACAGCACCGGCCGCACCGGGCTGTTCGACTCGCAGATCCGCGTGGGTACGCCAGCGGCGACCGCGACCGACTGGACATTGCAGGCGCCGATCGACGAGGCACGCCGCAACACGGTGTGGCTGGATGGTTCCCGCTTGAGTGCACAGCAATGGGGCCGGCTCGACCTGGCGACTTCGGCAACCGTGGATCTGCAGGGCATGCTGCAGTTGCAGGACGGCGGCCAGCTTGCCTTGCTCGGCAGCCAGGTGAACTTCGGTGGCGACGTGCGCATCGCCGGTGGCCAGGTGCGCGCAGGCAACCTGCTGGATGTGCTGGCAACGACGACGGCACTGTTGGTCCAAGGCCGCAGCGCGGTGCGGATTGGCGAAGGCGCACGTATCGACGTGGGCGGGGGCTGGAGCAATGCCCTTGCCCAGCCCGGCGAAGGTGCGCGCCAGGCGTGGATCGACGGCGGCAGCGTGGAGCTGCAGAACAGCCACGACGTGGTGCTGGGTGACGGTGCCGCCATCCTGGCCGACGCCGGCGGCATGATCGATGCCAAGGGCAAGGGGCAGATCGGCAAGGGCGGCAGTGCAAGCCTGACGGCCAACAGCGCGAAGGTCAGCTCCGATGGCAGTGGCCGGGTCGTACTTGGCGAGGGTAGCCACTTCAGTGGCCGTGGCGGCAGTGGTCGTGGCAGTTTCAGTCTCGCCAGCGGCGGACACGTGCAGATCGGCGAGGGTGGGGCGGCTGATGCGGCACTGAAGCTGCAGGCCTCGTTGTTCGGCAGTGGCTTCGGAAGCTACGACATCAATGGCCATCAGGGCCTGTCCGTCGCCGATGGCACTCAGCTGGTGGTGGCGGCACCCGGGGTGCGCATGACCGATGCGGCGCGCCGGGCCGGCAGTGCAGCAGAGGCACTGGAGGCCTGGGATGCGCCGCTGTATACAGCCGACCCGATCAGCGGGCGGGTCAGCCAGCGTGCAGGTGCCAGCGTGACCCTGCGTTCCGGCCGCAATGCCGAGGGCGGTGATGTGCGGATCGGCAAGGGGGCGCTGGTCGCGGTCGATCCGGGCCAGTCCGTCGCGCTGCTGGGCAACGGCAGCATCGACGTGCAGGGTACCGTTCGTGCGCTGGGCGGGCGCATCACCTTGAACGAGGCGTTCACCCCGATCGGGCTCTATGCCGGCCAGCCCAATGGACGCACCTGGCGGATTGCCGAAGGCGCCGAGCTGGATGTGCGCGGTACGTCCGTTGCATTGGCCGACGCCCGCGGGCGGCTGCAGGGCAAGGTGCAGGGCGGCGGCCGCATCGAGATCGGTGGCCCGTTGGACTGGGAAGCCGCCAATGCCGTCATGCGCGCGCCCGATGCGTTCGTGGTGGTGGAGCAGGGTGCACGCCTGCGGGCCGCAGGTGCGTCGACCACGTTGGACGTAGAGGGACAAGGCCACACGCAGGTCGACAGTGACGGTGGCAGCATCGTGCTGCGCTCGGCCAATGGCCTGTACCTGGACGGCGTGATGGACGCCAGCGCCGGTGGCAAGGGCGCCAGTGGCGGCACCCTGGGGGTCGCCTTCGTCGGTGGGGTCTACGGCGAGAACGCCGACAAGGACAAGAAGGACCTGCTGGCCAGTCGTGCGATCCTGCTCAGCCAGCGGACGGCAGAAGGGAACGGGCAGGGTGGGCCGCTCGAGTACGGGCATGCGCCGCTGTCCGTGCAGCAGATCCAGGCCGGTGGTTTCGAACACCTGTCGCTGCTGGGTGATATCCGTGCCAGCGGCGATGTCGACCTGCGCATGGGGCAGAGCCTGCGCCTGCACGGCATCCAGGCCAACGCGCTGGGGCTGCTGCCCGACGCGGCGCAGGGCAGCCGCCTGTCGCTGGCAGCTCCTTACCTGCGCCTGGCCCAGGGCACTGGCCCACAGGTGAGCGTCGACAGATTCTCATTGCCCGCGGTGGCGGCGATGGCCATCGGCCGTGGGCATGGATTGTCCGTGCAGGCGGACCTGCTCGATATCCGTGACGTGAACTGGTTGGCCGGTTTCGATCAGGCCAGCCTGCACAGCAGCGGCGACATCCGCTTCCTGGCGCCCGGTGCCGTGCGCGCGCAGGAATCGTCGGTGCTGGTGCCGGGCTCGATGGATGTGCAGGCGGCACGCCTGTATCCCACGCTGCGTGCCAACGGACGCCTGATGGCCGGCGCGTCGGCCACCGACCTTGGTACGCGCCTCTCCGGCTGGGTCAACCCGGATGCGGTGCTACGCATCAGCAACAGCGGCGGCGCCGCACTGCCACCGCCGGACTCGGCGTTCGGCAGCCTTGCCCTGCTGGGCGCAACGGTGCAGCAGGGAGGCACCGTGCAGGCGCCCTGGGGCCAGATCCTGATCGGTGGCAGCCAGTCGGGCCGGAGCAGTGCCGGCCGGGTGGAGTTGCTGCCGGGCAGTGTGACCTCGATCAGCGGTGCGGGCCTGAGCCTGCCGTTTGGTGGCACGGTCGACGGTGTCACCTGGCGCTTCAATGGCGCCGGTTTCGACCTGTCGGGGCCCGGCGGCAGCAGCAATCCGATCGGCGTCACCATCACCGCCAACGTGATCGACGCCGCGCCCGGCAGTGTGCTGGATGTTTCCGGCGGCGGTGAACTCAATGGTGGCGCCTTCGTTGCTGGACGCGGCGGTTCGGTGGATGTGCTGCGTACGGCGCTCGCCGATGCCAATCCGCGCTATGGCTTCAGCCAAACGGGTAGCGCCGTGTACGCGATCATGCCGGGCCGGGCACAGGTACCGGCACCGGCGGGCATGGCCGATGGCGCGGCCGACCCCCGCGTTGGCCAACAGATCACGGTGCCGGCCGGCGTGCCGGGCCTGCCGGCAGGGACCTATACCCTGCTGCCGGCCAGCTATGCGCTGCAGTCCGGCGCGTTCCGGGTGGAAGTGGGCGCAACCGGCGCGACCGGCATGAACCAGCCGCTGTCGACGGGAACCGGTTCCTGGCGGCTGTCCGGCCATCAGGGCCAGGGCTTGGGGGGCACCACTTCGCCTCTGCTGACCGACCTGGTGGTGACCCCGGCCGAGGTGGTACGGCGCCACTCGGGCTACAACGAAACCAGCTACAACGCCTTCGTGCAGGGAACCGCGGAGCGGCGCGGCGAGCCGATGCGTTGGCGCCCGCTGGACGCCGGCAATGTCAATCTTGTGCTGGGTGACGGCGCGGGCCGCAGCGGCACGGCGGCCGTCGCGTTCGCCGGGCTTGCACGGTTCAATCCCGGCAGCGCACAGGGCCGCGACGGCATCCTGTCGGTCAACCTGACCACGGCCGAAGGCAGGGACCTGGAAGTCGTCGGCAAGGACGGCACGACGACCACCGGCCCCGGCGCGACCATCACCGATGCAGCCCTGAATGCGTTCCGTCCTGCCACGTTGCTGATCGGTGGCAGCCTCAGCCGTGCCGCCCTGACGAGCAGTTCGATTACCGGCAATGCAAAGAGTGTGGTGCTGCGCTCGGGTGTGACGCTTGCCGCGCAGGAGGTGCTGGTTTCCGCCGCGTCCGGGGGCAGTGGCATCCTGCTGGAACAGGGCGCATCGATCGACACCCTGTCTGCGGCAAAGGTGTCGCGGGCGAACGAGACGGTCGAGCCCTACTTCGCCCAGGGCGGCTTGCTGGCGGTATCCAATCGGCGCCTGAATGTCATCACCACGTCAGGTTCTGCAGACGCCGGGCCGGTTGCGATCGACCTGGGTGGCTGCCAGCACGACTGCAGCGGGCAGACCCGGCTGGTGTCCGATGGCAGCATCACCATTGCCACCGATGGTGCACTGAACATCCGCGAAAGCGTGAGCTATGGCACGCGGCAACTCGGCCTGGGCATGTCTGCGCTGAACCTGGGCACGGCCGAGGCCATCGCCGCAGCGGCTGCGGCAGGTGGCCTGCCGCAGGGCATGACCATGAACCAGCAGGTGCTGCAGCAGCTGCTGCGTGGCAATACGGCGACCGGCGCGCCGGCGATGGATACGCTCAGCCTGTCCGCCCGCGACGCGATCAACGTGTTCGGCAGCGTCGATCTGGATACGCGCGATGCGGCGACCGGCCGCAGCAGCCTGCGCAGCCTGGTGCTGGGCGCGCCGGCCATTCATGGCTATGGCGGCGCGGAGGACCGCGCACGCATCTTCGCCGATACCCTGGTGTGGGACGGCACGCTGGCGGCCGACCAGGTGCCGGGCAGCAGCCAGGCACAGGGGCCGGGCGAGGCGATGGTGGGCCGCCTTGGCCGCGGCCAGCTGGACATGGTCACCCGCACGTTGACACTGGGGCGCGCGCCGTTCACCCGGCCGAGTTCCGAGGTGGCTGCCGACCGCCAGGTACTGGGCTTTGCCGGGGTGAACCTGAGCGCCTCCGAGCGCATGGTGTTTTCCGCCAGGGGCAGCCTGGATGTCTACCAGTCGCAGGGTGGCTACGTCACCGGGCAGGGCTGGCAGTACAGCGGCGGCGCGTTGGATATCAATACCCCGCTGTTGACCGGCGATGCGGCCGCGCGCCTGGCCGTGCGCAGTGGCGGATCGCTGCGCGTGCAGGGTGCGGGTGCAACCCCGGGCAGCGATGCGCTGGGCGCGGAGCTGAGTCTGAAGGCCGACCGGATCGTACTGGACAGCCGCATTGCGCTGGCGTCCGGACGGCTGGACGCCGTGGCGCAGAACGGGTTGATGCTGGGCGCCAATGCGCTGCTGGACCTGGCGGGGCGCAGGGTCAGCCTGTTCGACGTGGACAAGTACAGCTGGGGTGGCGACGTACTGCTGTCTTCGGCCGCCGGTGACATCCACACCGACGCGGCCTCGCGCATCGACCTGTCTGCACGGGACAACCGCGGCGGTCGCCTGACAGTGACGGCGCTGGGCGAGCAGGGCGGCCGGGTCGACCTGGCCGGCAGCGTGCTGGGCAGCGCCAGTGGCCGATACGATGCGGGTGGCACGATGGTGCCGTTCGACGCTGGCGAGGCGGTCATCCGCGCGCGCCAGCTGCAGGACTTCGCCGGCCTCAACATGCGCCTGACTGCAGGTGGCGTCACCGGTGGCCGTACCTTCCAGCTTGCCGAAGGCGATCTGCGGGTGGGCGATGAAGTGAAGGCGCGCAATGTCGACATCAGTGTCGATCGCGGCAGCCTGCGGCTGGATGGCCGTATTGACGCCAGTGGCGAACAGGTGGGCAGCATCCGTCTGTCCGCACGTGATGGGCTGCGGGTGGACGGAGCGCTGGACGCGCATGGCAGCGGCCTGCGCGTGGACAGCTACGGCAAGATCATTGACAGCCCGAACCGGGCGATGATCGAACTGACCTCCACACAGGGTGAACTGGTGCTGGGCAACGCGGCAAGCATGGATCTGCGTGCCGGCAGCAGCGTAGCGCTGGGCAAGGCGGCCGGCCAGAACGATGGGCGTGCGCGCGGCACGATCAAGCTCAACGTGCCGCGGGTCGGAGGCGACGATGCGGCCATCAATGTGGCGGCCGGCGTGCGCATTGCCGGTGCGGGGGATATCCAGGTCAACGGCTTCCGCAGCTACGACGATGCGCCGCAGGTCAGCGCACCGGATGTCCATGGCAACCGTCCGCAGATGATCAACCAGCGCTGGTTGAATACCGTGGTCGATCCGGACAGCAGTGCGTGGTTCAACGCCGCCTTCGCCAACACGGGCCTGCAGCAGCGAATTGCCGCGCTGGGCGAACATCGCCTGCGCCCGGGCGTGCAGATCGTCGCCCGCAAGGGATCCGACAATCCACGCGGCGACCTGGTCGTGGCCGGTGACATCGACCTGTCTGGCTATCGCTATGGGCCGCAGTCCAACCGCAACGATCCTGCACGCCGTGGTTTCGGCGAATCTGCGGCGCTGGTGCTGCGCGCCGAGGGCGACATCAACGTCTACGGCAGCATCAATGACGGTTTCGCGCCGCCGCCGGCGAATCCGGACGAAAGCGGCTGGGTCCTGGTGCAGGGCCGCAGTCTCAATTCGGCGAACACGGCATTCGGTGGTGACCTGGTGGTGCCGGGCGAAGGTGTGCAACTGCAGGCGGGCACCGAGTTCCAGCAGGGCGCCCGTCTCAACTATGACCTGCCGTTCCGGGCCATCAGGCTGCCGGCAGGCACGGTGCTACCGGCAGCGATGATGCTGTCCGGCGAACTGCTGTTGCCGGCAGGGACCGTACTGGGGGCGGCCGTCACCCATGGCGGCCAGGTGATTGCGGCCGGTACGGTGCTGGCGCAACCGATCACCCTGGGGACCGGAGACCAGCTGGGTGCAGGCTTCCGCCTGCGCAGCGAGGCGCCGATGGCGGCGCAGCTGTGGCCGGCCAACGTTCCGTTGCCGGCAAACCTGACCCTTGCCTCCGCACTGAACCTGCGCGCCGGGTCGCTCATTCCCTCGATGACCAAGGTAGTGCTGGCCGGGGGCGAGCCGGTCAAGCTGCGGCCGGCGGACGCCGCGGGCAACCAGGGGCGCAACTGGGCGCTGGCCTCGATGCTGCCGGAGGGCACCACCTCCTGGGACCTGACGGCGGTGGCCGGAGCCGATGCGGATGCTGCCGATCCACGCACGCGGCGCTGGGGCGGTGAGGGCAGCATCGTGCTGGCCGACAGCCACTACGCCACGATCGGCACGGTCTCCACCACCACCGAATGGAAGGGCGACCGCGTGGTCTCGGTGGACGGGTCGATGGACTGGGCCGGCGATGACAGCCTGGTGGGTAAGCCGGCCAAGGAAGTGGCCGGATCCTTTGGCATGAGCGAGGACGATTTCTGTGCCGCCGGTCCCTATTGCGGCCCCGCGCCACGCCTGGTCGACAAGCAGGGGTCGCTGGATTTCTGGGGCGACGAGACCTATGTGGGGACGTCGGCCAAGGACTTCGCGGAGATGATGGGCATGACCGAGGAGGCGTTCTGCGCCACCGTCGGCTACTGTTATGGCGGCGGCACGCTGACCGAGGTGACCACCTATGGCAAGCGCCTGGGCACACCGGCCTGGAGCGTGCTGCGTACCGGCAAGGGCGATCTGGAACTGCTGGCCGCGCGGGACGTGCACATGCGCTCTGCGTTCGGCGTCTACACCGCCGGTGCGCCTACCGTGCTCGGCAACGGCAAGGACGCGGCGTTCAACCCGGGTCGCTCGGCGGCACCCGAAAGTCCCTCGCTGCTGGGAACGAACCTGGTTCCCGGCGCCTATGATGCGGCGCTGGCGAACTACCAGGCCTGGTATCCCGATCATGGTGGCAACCTGCGCATCGAAGCGGGCCGCGACATCATCGGTGACGTGTGGAGCGCGCGCGCCCAGTCGGGAACGCCGGACCGCGACCAGGCCGATCATGCCAGTGCCGCAGTCGGCAACTGGCTATGGCGCCAGGGGACAGCCGCTGCGGCTGGCGTGCAGCCGACGGCGACCAGCTGGTGGATCAACTTCGGCACCTACAGTGCAGTACAGACGGGCCCGAACAAGTCACCACGCATGGTCGGTTTCACCGGCTTCGGCACGCTGGGCGGTGGCAACCTGGTGATCGAGGCCGGGCGCGATGCCGGTGTGCGTGATCCGATGGGCGATGCGCTGGGCTTCTTCGCAGCGCCACATTCCAGCGCGCTGGTGGTAGCGGTCGGCTCCACCGGGCGGGTCAGTGACGGGCAGTTGCACCTCACCGGTGGTGGCGACCTGAGCGTGCGCACAGGAGGGGCACTGAATCCGGGCCTGCGTGCCAGCAGCCAGCTGCCGAGCGGCTACCAGCAGGACCTGGATCTGAACGGCGCACTGATCAACCTGCGCGGCAACGCGCGGGTGGATGCGGCGCGCATCGGCGGCCTCAGTGCCATCCTGGACAGCTATTCCTCACTGGAACCCTACAAGGTCGGTTCTGCGCTTGCGATGGGCGGACCGGTGGTGGTACTGGGCGATGCCACCGCGCAGTTGCAGGCGCGTGGCGACCTGGTGCTGGGCGGGGCGGCCGATCCGGGCCGCGTGCCGGTGGCCAACTACACCGATATGCTGCTTGACAATGGGCGTCACGCGGCGGGGACCAGCTGGTTCTCGCTGTGGACGGCCAACACCGCCCTGGACCTGTTCTCGGCAGGGGGAAGCTTGGCACCTTCGCTGGCCGGGACGATGCACCGAACCGGAAGCAACCTGTGGCCGGAGCAGGTCAGGGTGGCCGGTGCCATGAAGTACCTGAACTACTGGTTGTACCCCTCCCGTTTCAGCGCCGTCGCGGCCAGCGGTGACGTTTCGTTGCCGCGCCTGGAAGGCAACCTGGATTCAATGGCAGGAACCATTCAGGACGTCCTGCTGCTGGCACCCTCGGCCAGTGGCCGCCTCGACATTCTGGCGGGCGGGTCGATCTTCTCCGCAGAGTACGGTCTGCAGGTCACCCGTTCGGGTGCCGACGTGCGCCTGCCAGGCCCCTTCGATCCGGCGTTCATCGCAACGGATGCGTCGGGTACGACGGTGCGGAGCAATGTCTCGGTCGATGCAACCGTTGCCTCGGTGCAGGCCTCGCTGCCATTGTTCGCCTTCGGGCCCAATACGCCGCTGGCGGGCACCCTGCTGTCGCAGGCGACGGCGATCAGTCGCTTTTACGCGGGCACGGGAGACATCCGCTCCCTGACGGTCGGTAACCAGCGTGTGTTGGACCGTTCCTCGGGGAATGATGGTCGCACCGTGGTCAACTGGTATGAAGCCGGCGCACCGGTGCAGCTGCGCGCTGGCCGCGATGTGCTCGAATCGAACGTCACATCGCTCAATACCACCGGCACCGACATCAGCATGATCACTGCCGGCCGCGATATCGTCCGCAGCAGCATGACCGTGGCCGGCCCGGGCAACGTCGAGGTCAGCGCGGGCCGCCAGTTGCGCCAGGAAGAGGCCGGCAGCATCGTCAGTCTGGGCGGCATCGTGCAGGGCGATACCCGCCCGGGCGCGAGCATCGCGTTGACTGCCGGCAACCAGCAGATCGATTTCGACGCAGTGCGTGCGCGCTACCTGGACTCGGCCAAGCGGGCCGATCCGGAGCAGTCGCTGGCCTCGCAGCCGGGCAAGGCGGTGAAGATCTACGACAAGGAACTGAAGCAGTGGCTGCAGCAGCGCTTCGGCAGCACGGCCGAGGGTGCCGAGGTGTTGGCCCTGTTCGACGCGCTGCCGAAGGAACAGCAACGCATCTTCCTGCGCCAGGTCTACTACGCCGAACTGCGAGAGGGTGGCCGCGAGTACACCGATGCGCAGGGGCCGCGGTTCGGCTCGTACCTTCGCGGGCGTGAGGCCATCGCCACGCTGATGCCGGACAAGGACGCCAACGGGGCCACCATCGACCGTACCGGCGATATCGTGATGTACGGTGGTTCCGGTGTGCGCACCGAAGCTGGCGGCAACATCGAGCTGATGGCACCGGGTGGGCGGATCGTGGTGGGCGTGCAGGGCGTGGTGCCGCCGGCCAGCGCCGGCCTGGTCACCCAGGGGCAAGGCGATATCCGGTTGTTCAGCCAGGACAGCGTGCTGCTGGGCCTTTCGCGGGTGATGACCACCTTTGGCGGTGACATCCTGGCGTGGTCGGAGCAGGGCGACATCAACGCTGGCCGCGGCTCGCGGACCAGCCTGCTGTACACCCCGCCGCGCCGCCTCTACGACAACTGGGGCAATGTGATCCTGTCGCCGCAGGCGCCGGCCAGCGGTGCGGGCGTCGCGACCTTGAACCCGATTGCCGAAGTGGCACCGGGCGACGTCGACCTGATCGCGCCGCTGGGTACCATCGATGCCGGCGAGGCCGGCATCCGTGTCTCGGGCAACATCAACCTGGCCGCGCTGCAGGTGCTCAATGCCGCCAACATCCAGGTGCAGGGCGAAAGCAAGGGCCTGCCGGTGCTGGCCACCGTCAATGTCAACGCGCTGGCCTCGGCCAGTGCGGCGGCCAGCAGTGCCAGCCAGGCCGCACAGGATGTGATGCGCAAGAGCCAGGATGACGCACGGCGCAACCAGCCGTCGGTGATCAGCGTGCAGATCCTCGGCTTCGGCAGCGGCACCAGCAGCATCACCCCGCCGGCGCGTAGCAACACGGCCGACAGCGGCTATGACGCCAACAGTGCCTTCCAGTTCCCGCAGGCCAGCCGCGACGAGGGCACACAGCGCCGCTAGGCATCGCACGATCCGGGTAGGTGCCGACCCTGGTCGGCGGTAGATCCACGCCATGCGTGGATGCGATCGGGCCGGAAGAACGAACAGCATCGGGCCAGCCGCCACGGAACGGTGGCGGCCCCAGCCAGGACGGCACCGAGGGCAGGGAGCGGCCATCAGCGGTGAGGACCACCGACACGGCGCCGCCGGGTGCAGGAGCGCACCCGGCGGCAGGAGGGGCGCCGCCGGGCCATGCCAACGCATCCTGGTAGGTGCCGACCCTGGTCGGCAGTAGATCCACGCCATGCGTGGATGTGGTGCCACGAACGAAGCCTAGAGCTCCAGCACCCGCCGGTAACTCAAGGGCCCGCGCCCGTCGCGCAACCCCAGCCGCAGCTCAAGTCCGGTGGCCGGCAGCACTTCGCCGTCGCTGGGCAACACCGCCCACCCGGTACCCGGCTGCCACGCCCGCACCTCGAACCGCTGCACATCGCGCGCAACCGCAATTCCCTTCGACAGATCCGGCGCCGGCAGCGGATACCGGTCCGTGGCCGCACCACTGGCCCGCCACAGCGTATTGCCCTGCCGCCACCAGCGAACCCGTTGCCAGCGCAGGCCATCACTGCCAACGCTGCGGGTGATCTCCAGCGCGAAGCTGCCATCCGTATGCCGCTCGCTTGCCAGTGAAGGAGGCAGCAGCCGCTGCGGTTGATCGGCCGGGCGCACTGCACCATTCATCAGTGCATCGTCGGCACGCATCTCGATATCACGCTGGAACTGCTGCAGCACGCGCAGCGCAGTAGTAGTTTCTGCATCGGCCTGGCGCAGGCGCTGGTCGCTGCTGGCCACGCTGTCAAGCGCTCGCCAGCAGATCAGTGCCAGTACGCCCATGATGGTGATCGCAATCATCACCTCGATGAGGGTGAAGCCCCGCGCCGTGCGCTTCACGGCGCCGCCGTCCATGGCAACTGCATCCGCGCCAACGACTGCCGCGGCGCGTCCTCGGCGACCACGCTCAGTTCCAGTTGTGGCTGGCCGTCGCTGCCTGTGCCGGAATGCTGCAGCACCAGGAACGTGCTGCGCCCCTGCACGCAGCGCCGTCGCGCATCCTGTGGCAGCTGCCCGGCCAGGCGCAGCTCCTGCCAGCGGTCCTGCGCGCACATCAGTGCCAGACGACGATCCCGCAGCCGTGACTGATCGTCGGTCGCCACTGCCACCGAGCGCATCACCGCTGCCAGTGCAATCGATACGATCGCCAGCGCGATCAGCACTTCGATCAGGGTGAATCCGTGTGCCTTCTGCTTCACTGCACGACCTGCAATTGTCCGCTGCCATCATCACGAAGACGCAGTGTGCGGCCGTCCAGCGACAATCCAAGCTCCCAGGCGATACCTATCCACTCCGGGCTCAGTTCAATGGGGTTGGCGGGCTGCACTGCAATGCCCGTTGCCTGCCACTTCTGCGGACGCAACAGATCATCGCCTTCAACGGTGACCCAGCGGCCGCCTTCGCGGCGGCTGAAGCGATAGCCGCTGGCGTCGGCCTGCCAACGCAGCGGACGGCCATCGATGCGGGCCTCGTCGCGCGCCACCTGCAGGCGTTGTGCCAGCCGTTCGGCCTCCTGCCGCAGCAGCCGGCCCGGGTCGAGCAGGCTGCCCAGGCCCAGGCCGATGCCCGCCGTGCAGATGCCGATGATCACCAGCACCACCATCAGTTCCAGCAGGGTGAAACCACGCGGCATGCGCTGCATCGACGTTGCCTCCTGTGCTGGCCGATGCCTGCCAGCCTAGGCCGGCATGATGAAACAAAAGCGTCAGCCGCAGCTGCTAGCGTAGGTGTACACGACCGTGGCGATGGTGCGGAACATGGATGGCAGGCGCTGGGATCGCAATCGCTTATTGACCCTGCTGGCGGCGACGTTGCTGTTGGCCGTGGTGGCCTATTGGAGCGTCACCCTGTCTGCGGTGGCGCCAGCGGCGGTGGCCGGTGAGGCGCGCGAAGAGGCGCCGGTGCGTCCGATGTTCGATGCGGTGGCCAGCCTGCCGCTGGTACGGCTGCTGTCCCCCGGCGCAGTGCAGACCGAGGTGGTGGTGCTCGGCGTGATGGCCGGTGACCACGCGCCACTGGCGCTGCTGTCGGTGGATGGCCGACCCGCGGAGGCCTACGCGCCAGGCCAACGCCTCGGACCCTGCACGGTGCTGGCCAGCATAAGTGCAAGTACAGTGGAGCTGAACCAGGCCGGTCAATCGCGCAGCCTGCCGGTGCCCGAGCTGCCACCGGTGCCGACCGATGGCATCGTGCCGGCCGCCTCCCTGTAGAGCCGAGCCCACGCTCGGCTGCTTTCCGCGTGCCGTCCGCAATGCAGGTAGACGCAACCGAGCATGGCCTCGGCTCTACCGATGCGCAGGCTCAGCGCGCTGGGCGCTGTGGCACCACGGAACGACCAAAGGCATCGCCCATGCGCTGTCGCGTGCCTTCCAGGTTGTACTGCATCAGCTGGTTGCCGGGCTGCCGCATCAGCCGTTCGGCCTCCGGCAGCGCCGGTGACTTCGCCGCTTTCGATGCCGGCGCCAGCTTGCGTTGCAGGCAGTCCCAGGCCGGGATGCGCTCGCCATTGACCTGCACTTCGATGCAGGGCGCGGCGTCCTCCTGCTTCTTCGCCTCGTCGGCGCGAACCGAGGGCAATACCAGCAGCAGGGCAAGGGCGAGGGCAGGGCGGCGGCACGTCATCAACGATTCACGCATCTCGAATATCCCGCAGCAATCGATGTTCTGCAATGAAGACGTGTGGCAAAGGCAGGGTCCGCCTGTGAGCGTTGCGGCTATGTCAAAAGATGACAGTGCTGTCACAAAACTGTTGGCGGTTTTGACGCGACGTGCACGTCCTGTTGGTAGACCCACGCGCCGCTCCCTGGCCACTCCCTTCGATACGACGCGATGCCTTCGATGACTCCTGTTCCGTGCCGAGCCGTCCGCCTTCCGCTGCGCCTGCATCCGCTGCTGCTGGCTCTGGTCGCGATGCCGCTGCCATTGCTCGCGCAGGAGGCGGCGCCTGCGCCCAGCGTGAACATCAATGAATACATCGTGCGCGGCAACACCGTGCTCGATCCGCGCCAGATCGAACGCGCGGTGGAACCGTTCCTTGGGCCGGGAAAGACGTTGGCCGATGTCGAGAAGGCACGCGATGCTGTCAATGCGCTGTACCAGCAGGCAGGGTACCAGTCGGTCTACGTCGAGCTGCCCGAGCAGCAGGTCAGTGGTGGCGTGGTGCTGCTGAAGGTGCAGCAGACGCCGATCGGCCAGCTGCGGGTGGTAGGCACGAAGCATGAATCGCCCGAGCGGATCCGCGAACGCGTACCGGCATTGGCTGAGGGCAAGGTGCCGGACTTCGACCAGGCGCAGAAGGAACTGACCGCGCTGAACGAAGGTGGCCGCCGCCAGGTGATGCCACTGGTGCGAGAGGGCCAGGTGCCGGGCACGATGGATGTGGACCTGCAGGTCGAGGAGAAATCCCCTTGGCGCGCCAGCGCGGCGCTCAACAACGACCACAGCGCGGATACCGAGAAGCTGCGCCTGAGTGCGTCGCTGGCCTACGACAATCTGTGGAAGCGCGGGCACAGCGCCAACATCGGTGTGTATCTGGCGCCGGAAGACACCAGACAGGCCAAGGTGTTCTCGGCCTCGTACATGATGCCGTTCGAAGGCACGCCATGGAGCCTGGAAGCGTCCGGCTACAAATCCGACAGCCGCGTGCTGAACGCGGGCGGACAGGTTGGTACCGGCACCGGAACCAATGTGATCGGCAACGGCCATTCGATCGGCCTCAAGCTCAACTATCGACTGGCCGGCAGCAGCCAGTGGTGGCGCCAGCTCAGCCTCGGTGTGGACTTCAAGGACACCGAGGAAGACACGCAGATGGGCAAGGAGAGCCTGAAGACGCCGCTGAAGTACGCGCCGATCACGCTCGCCTTCGTCGGTGTGCGCCAGGGCGAGCAGGATCAGTTGAGCATCAACACCCAGCTGGTGGCCGGCACGCGTCGCTTGTTCGGCTACGGCAGTGACGCCACCGCCTTCGGCCAGAAGCGCTATTGGGCCGACCCTAGCTTCGTGGCCTTCAAGGCTGACGTGGCCAACACCCACACCTTCGGCAACGACTGGCAGTGGTACGCGCGTGGCTCGCTGCAGGTGACCGACGCACCGCTGGTATCGGCCGAGCAGTTCGCCGCCGGTGGCATGTACACGGTACGTGGCTATCTCTCGGCTGAGGCGATCGGCGACTACGGCGGCTTGGCCAGCCTGGAATGGCGCACGCCGGCGTGGTCGCTGTGGAGCGGCACCGATCTGCGCGTCTACAGCTTTGCTGACGCGGCCTATCTGCGCCTGCGCCAGCCGCTGCCCGAGCAGCGTGACAAGTACAACCTGGCCTCGGTCGGCCTGGGCGCGCAGCTGCGCCTGGGCGAACACCTGCAACTGCGCCTGGACTACGCCTGGCCCTACGCCGATGGCCCGGTAACGCGCAAGGACGACCCGCGCCTGCATTTCAACATCAGCACCAGCTACTGACCCATTCCTTGAACATGCGTTCTCCGGAGACCCTTCGCATGGACCGTTTGCTTTCCCGAGTATTGCTGCTGCTGGCCGCGCTGGTCGCGTTGCCCGCCGCAGCGGCCGACGCCAACTGGTGGCAGGCCGAATGGAAGTACCGCAAGCCGATCACCGTCGACGCCGGCCCGCAGGGCGCGGGCCTGGCCGGTGACCCGGGCCGCACGCCGCTGCTGCTGCGCCTGCATACCGGCAACTTTGGTTTCGACGGTACCCAGGACGCGGGCAACGACCTGCGTTTCGTGTCGGGCGATGGCCGCACCGTACTGGCCCACCAGATCGAACAGTTCGATCCCACGCTGGGCCTGGCCCTGGTCTGGGTGGACGTGCCGGCAGTCAGCGCCGCCGCGCCGCAGACGATCTGGATGTACTACGGCAATGAGAAGGCACCGGCCAGCGGCAATGGCCAGCAGGTGTTCGACCCGGACTACACGCTGGTCTACCACTTTGCCGAGGCCAATGCGCCGGCGCGCGACACCACCGCCTACGGCAACAATGCCGGTGCCGTGGTGCCGCCTGCCGAGGGCTCGGTGATCGGCCGCGGTGTGCAGTTGGGTGCAGGCCCGCTGCCGTTGCCGGCCAGCGCGTCGCTAACGCAGGAAGCGGGCGCACCGCTCACTGTCTCTGCCTGGATCAAGCCGGGCAGCAACAACGCTGCGCAGGCGATCTACGCCCGTCGCGACGGTAACGCTGAACTGGTGCTGGGCATCGAGAACCGGGTGCCGTTCGTGCAGTTCAATGGCCAGCGCAGCACGCCGGCACAGCCAATCCCGGAAGGGCAGTGGGCGCACGTGGCACTGACCGCGGAGAAGGGCGCGTTGCAGCTGTACCTCAACGGCCGCGTGGTGGCCCAGCTGAGCGGCGAGCTGCCAGCGCTGGGCACCGCCCCGGTGGTGGGCGCGGATGCCCCGGGCGCGGCGCAGCCGTTGGCCAACTTCGAAGGCGCGCTGGATGAGCTGCGTGTCTCGCGGGTGGCACGTCCGGCGGCACTGCTGCTGGCCGATGCCACCGCACAGGGTGCCGATTCGCGCCTGATCAGCTACGGCGCCGACGAGCAGTCGGCGGGCCAGAGCCACTTCGCCTTCATCCTCAAGGCGATGCCGTTCGACGCTTGGGTGGTGGTCGCCATCCTCGGCCTGATGATGCTGCTGTCGTGGGCGATCATGATCGCCAAGAGCCGCCACTTCGGCCGTACCAGC
Source organism: Stenotrophomonas maltophilia (assembly GCF_013464915.1). Taxonomy (GTDB): domain Bacteria; phylum Pseudomonadota; class Gammaproteobacteria; order Xanthomonadales; family Xanthomonadaceae; genus Stenotrophomonas; species Stenotrophomonas maltophilia_AT. The sequence continues at coordinate 33,895 of NZ_RAVT01000004.1, read as the reverse complement.
AAGGCCAATGCGGTGTTCACCGAGAGTTTCGGCAAGCTGTCCGGCGTGCCGCTGCGCACCCTGTCGGACATGGATCGCCAGGGCAAGGCGCCGACCGCCATGCATGATGGCTCGTTGTGGCGCATCTACCAGGTGGCCATCGATGAAATGCAGCAGCGCCACCAGCGCGACGGCAACAGTGGCTACCTGAGTGGCGCCACCATCGCCGCGATCCGTGCCTCGATGGATGCGGTGATGGTGCGCGAGCAGGAGGCGATGGCGCGGCGGATGAACTGGTTGTCGACCACCATCGAAGGTGCGCCCTACGTGGGCCTGTTCGGCACCGTGATCGGCATCATGCTGGTGTTCGTGGTGGCGGCGATGGCCGGCGCGGTGGACATCAACTCGGTGGCGCCCGGCATGGCCGCGGCGCTGCTGTGTACCGCTGCCGGCCTCGGCGTCGCGATCCCGGCACTGTTCGGCTACAACTACCTGGGTGCGCGTGCCGAAGCGATCGGCGCGGACATGGCGGTGTTCATCGACGAGTTCGCCGCGCGCCTGGCCGAAGAGCAGGACGGGCGCGGCCCGGCCGCGGTCCAGGGCTGAGGGGCGCGCCATGGGCCAGAAGGCGAAGTTCGGCATCAAGAAGCGCGAGAAGGGCATCAACGTTACGCCCTTCGTCGACGTGCTGCTGGTGGTGCTGGTGATCTTCATCCTGACCAGCAACGCCTCCATCCCCGGCATCGAGGTCAATCTGCCGAAGGCCAGCAACAGCGTCGCGCTGGAGAAGCCGAAGACCAAGGCGATCACCATTGACCCAAGCGGCCAGGTATTCCTGGATGCCTACCCGGTGACGATGGCCGAGCTGGAAGACCGCCTGCGCACCGAGCGCGCGACCACGCCGGACTTCCCGGTGATCGTGCGCGGTGATGCGCAGGTACAGTACGCGCGCGTGGTCGAAGTGCTGGACCTGCTGCGGCGGCTGGAACTGGCCCAGGTCGGCCTGGTCACCGGCAAGGCGCAGGGCTGAGGCATGACGGCCCATCAACCCCCTCGGCCGGAACCCGGCATGCGCGGTCGCCAGTTGCTGGTGACTGTCGCGCTGGTGCTGGCCGCGCTGCTGGTGCTCGGGACTGCCGTGTGGTGGATGCTGCTCAAGGACACGGCCAGTACCCGCCGGCCGGTGGTGCAGCCGCCGATGCTGGCGCTGCCGCCACCGCCGCCACCGCCTCCGCCCCCGCCGGAAAAGCCGCCGGAACCGGAAACGCCACCCGAAGAGGCCATCCCCGAGCCGGAGCCGCTGGATCAGCCGACGCCGGCGGAAGAGCCGACACCGACGCCGGACAATGCCGACCCGGTGACGATGAATGCCGATGCGCAGGCCGGTGGTGACAACTTCGGTATCCAGTCCGGCAGCGGCGGCGGTTCATCCGGCGTCGGCCGCGGTGGCGCCGGCAACGCCACTTATGGGCGCTACCTCGGCTACCTGATGCAGCAGGCAATCTCGCGCGATGACAAGGTCAAGCGCCTGGCGTTCCAGCTGCAGGTGAACGTCTGGCTGGCCACGGATGGCCGCCTGGAAAAGGTCGAGCTGGTGCGCGGCAGTGGCAACGAGGAGGCCGACGCGGCCGTGCTCGATGCCCTGCGGCGTATCGGCAAGGTCGACCAGGCACCGCCGCCGTCACTCGATTTCCCCGCACGCGTGCTGATCCAGGGCCGCCGTCCCGGCGCCTGATTCCCGACTTCAGTGATTTCCCTTCTTTCGATGAGAACCGTGATGAACGACCACGTCCGCGCACGAACCGACTCCCGCCGCCCACGGCCGGCCCGACGGGCGCTGCTGTGCTGCGCCGTGCTGCTCAGCCTGGCTGCCCCGGCCGGGGCGATGGCGGCCGAAACCACCATGGTCAAGCTGATCAAGGGCCTGATCGCCAGTGGCGCGCTGAAGCCCGAAGACGGCCAGGCATTGCTGGTGCAGGCCGAGGCTGAGGCGGCGGCCGCATCGCGCACCGCGACCACTGCACCTGCGGCCGCCAGCGGTGGCGTGGCCCTGGAAGCCGGCGACGTGCGGGTGCCCTACGTGCCCCAGAGCGTGCGCGACGGCATTCGTGACGAAGTGCGCCAGGACGTGATGGCGCAGGCCAAGGCCGAGGGCTGGGCGGCACCGAACGAGGTGGCCGAATGGACCAAGCGCATCAAGGTCACCGGTGACATGCGCGTGCGCAGCGAGTCGCGCTTCTACTCCGAGCGCAACAGCGACATCGTGAGCAACTGGGCGTCGATCAACTCCGGCAACGGCTTCGACACCAATACCAACACCAACCTGCAGTTGCCGCCCTTGCTGAACAGCCGCCAGGACCGCCGCAACCTGTGGCGCATCCGTGCGCGCCTGGGCATCGAGGCAACCATCGGCCAGCACACCACGGCCGGCGTGCGCCTGGCCAGCGGCAGCAGCAATGGCCCGGTGTCGACCACCGAGCAGCTGGGCGGCGGGCTGAGCAAGAAGGACGTGTGGCTGGACCAGGCGTGGCTGGCCTACAGTCCGGTCGACTGGGTGACGGTGCGCGGTGGCCGCTTCGGCAATCCGTTCTGGACCAGCGACACGCTGTTCTCCAACGACCTCAACTTCGATGGCCTGGCCGCCAACCTGAAGTACGACTTCGACGGTGGTGACCTCGACCTGTTCGGCAATCTTGCGGTGGTGCCGCTGGAATACACCTCCGACAGTTCGCCGAGCCAGAGCCGGGTCAAGACCCCGAACGAGAACAAGTGGCTGTCCGGTGCGCAGGTGGGCGTGAACTGGCGCTTCAACGACGACAACGCGCTGCGCGCGGCACTGGGTTACTACGACTTCAAGAACATCAGCGGCCGCCTGTCCTCGTCGTGCGCGCTGTATGCGGGTGCGGTGGGCTGCGATACCGACTGGTCGCGCCCGGCGTTCATGCAGAAGGGCAACACCCTGATGCTGATCCGCGACATCGCGCGCAATCCGCTGGACCCGGCCAACACGCCGACCCCGCAGTATGTGGGCCTGGCCTCGGCGTTCCGCCTGGCCACGCTCAACCTGCGCTGGGATACCCAGCTGACCCAGGGTATCGGTCTGCGCCTGGACGGCGACTACATCCGCAACCTGGCCTACGACAAGCAGGCCATGTTCAGTCGCGCCAACAGCGGGATCGTGAACAACTACGGCGCTGGCGGCACTGCCAGCATCGATACCTTCCGCAGCGGCGACACCGCCTGGATGGTGCAGGCCACTTTCGGCGCCACTGACCTGAAGGAGAAGGGCCAGTGGCAGGCGCTGCTGGGCTACAAGCACATCGAGGCCGATGCGCTGCCCGATGCCTACAACGACCCGAATTTCCACCTCGGCGGCACCAATGCCCGTGGCTACTACGTGGGCGGCGCCTACGCGCTGGATGCGCGCAGCTGGATCAGTGGCAAGTGGATGGCGGCCAAGGAAGTGTCCGGTGCGCCGCTGTCGATCGACGTGTTCCAGCTGGAGTTCAACACCGGCTTCTGAGTGGCGGGCGTGATGCGGATCACGTAGTGCGTGGCGGGGGCGCAGCGATGCGCCCGTCTAAGGAAAGGAGACCACGCGTTGTTCAAAAGGAGGAGTGGATGAGCCGTCGCAAGCTGTTCGAGAGTCCCGAACCGTCCAGCCAGATGCTCGGTGTTGGACCGGCCTATGTTTCAGTGGAGGGCCTGCGCCAGCACCTGGCAGAGTTCCTGCTGTATGCGGGCCGCCCTGTGGTGATCATGCGTGGGCGCAGCGAAGTGGGCTATTTCCTGCCGGCGCGCTGCTGGCGCCAGCGTGACGATGATCCGCTGGCGGCGGCTGCCGCCGACCAGCTGCTGGATGCGGCCGGTTTCCAGGCCGAGGACATCCAGCAGGTGGAACAGGAATTCAACGCGATGCGCCAGCGCACCGTGCTGCATTCACGGCGCTGAGTGGCCACCGGGCATGGCCCGGCGAGCGCCGCCAGTAGATCCACGCCATGCGTGGATGGGGTTACCCGGTGGCCCCGCGTTCGCTGGTGATGCGCGCACCCTCGCGCATCACCAGCGTTACCGGGGTCTTTTCCACCACCTCCAGCAACCGCTGCCACTGCGCATCGCTCAGCTCGGCGCTGGCATGCAGCACGCGGTGCACGTGGAAGCGTCCATCCTCGTCGCGTTCCGAGCGCAGCTCGGCATGGAACTCGCCCAGTTCCCAACCCTTGCGTTGCGCGTACATGCGCAGGGTGATGGCGGTACATGCCGCCAGCGAGGCCAGGTACAGATCGAATGGCGCGAAACCCTTGCCCTGGCCGCCCAGCGAGGCGGGCTCGTCCGCATCCACCGCGAATGTGCCGTTGCTGATGTGGTGCAGGTAGTTGTCGGCGGTCGAAACAATGCGTGCGTAGGCCATCAGGGTCTCCAGAGGTAGCGTCGAGCCTGCTCGACTGATCAAGGTGAGCGTCGGGCCGTGCCCGATCATCGCAGGCCCGACTCTACCTGCCTTCCGGATCAGCTGCGCTGCGAATCCAGCTGTTCGTGGTTCTTCTGCACGTCCTGCGCTTTCAGGTAGCTCTCGATCAGCAGCTGGTAGTTCGGGAAGATCTTCGTGTAGACCTCGGCCCACTGCTGGGCATCGTCGCGGTTCCAGCTGCGCTGGATCTCCGAGGCCACCGCGGCGGTGTCCATCGGCACCACGCCGGCCTGCACCACGCGGGCCAGGGTGATTTCCTCGGCCATCTTCGAGTAGGTACCCGACGCGTCGATGACCGCGAACACCTGGTAGCCATCGGCCACGGCGGCGATCGAGGGGAAGGCCATGCACACGCTGGTGATGGTGCCGGCAATGATCAGCTGCTTGCGGCCGGTCGCCTTCACTGCGGCAACGAACTCGGGGTTGTCCCAGGCATTGATCTCGCCCTTGCGTGCTACGTACTGCGCATGCGGGGCGGCCTCATGGATCTCCGGAATCAACGGGCCGTTCGGGCCCTGTGGGACCGAGGCGGTGGTGATCACCGGCATCCTGGCCAGCGTGGCCATCCTCGCCAGCGCAGTGGCGTGGGCGCGCACGCGGGTGAATGGCATGTCACCGATGGTCTGGAACAGGCCGCTCTGGTGGTCGATCAGCAGCATCGCGGCATTGTCCGGATCGATCACCGGGCGGGCACCATTGAAGTTGGCGGGGGTACTCATGGTCAGTCTCCTGGGGAAGTGGGCGATGGCCCGTTGGCGCGGCGGGTGATTGCCCGCTGCGCGGAAGCGCTCAGTGCGCGATCCGGCCGAAACGGCCGCTGTTGAAGTCGTTGACCGCCTGTGCGATCTCGGCCTGGCTGTTCATCACGAACGGGCCATAGCCCACCACCGGCTCGTCGATCGGCTCGCCGCTGAGCAGCAGCACGGTGGCGTCGCTGTCGGCGTCGACGAACACGTCCTCGCCGCTGCGGTCGAAGGTGACCAGCTGTGCTTCGCCGACCGGTTGGCCGCCGTTGATCCGGACCGTGCCCTTCAGCACCACCACCGCCAGCGTGCGGCCATCGGCCACCGGCAGTTCGGCGTGGTGGCCCTGCTGCAGGCGGATGTCCCAGACATCCATCGGCGTGTGGGTACGCGCCGGACCGGCGTGGCCGTCGAAGCGGCCCGCGATGACACGCACGCGGCCGGCGCCATCGGGCAGATCCACCGAGGGAATGTCTGCATCGAGCAGTGTCTGGTAGCCCGGCGCACCCATCTTGTCGCGTGCCGGCAGGTTCACCCACAGCTGCACCATGTCCAGGGTGCCACCGCGCCTGCTGAATTCCGGCGTGTGGAATTCCTCGTGGAGGATGCCGGAGGCGGCGGTCATCCACTGCACGTCACCCGGGCCGATGGTGCCGCCGGCTCCGGTCGAGTCGCGGTGGGCGACCTCGCCCTCATAGACGATGGTGACCGTCTCGAACCCGCGGTGCGGATGCTGGCCGACGCCGCGCGGGGTGTCGCTGGGGGCGAAGGTGTAGGGGCCGGCATAGTCCAGCAGCAGGAACGGGCTCAGGTGCTGGCCGTGGGTGTTGTAGGAAAACATCGAACGGGCGGGGAATCCGTCGCCCACCCAGTGCGGGCGGGGGGCGCTGTAGGTACCGGTGACACGCTTCATGGCGATCTCCTGGCCGGGGTTGCCGGCCGCTGTTCTTCGTTGCAGGAGACGATATCGCCGCGACAATGGGGCCGGTAGACGCCAATATTTGCCGTCATAGTCCTATCTGGTGAACAATGGGTGCGGGCCTTGCGCCACAGGAGATCGCCCCGTGTTCATCGCTGATATCCGCCGTTGCGACCTCAACGACCTGTTCTACTTCGCCATGGTGGTCGAGCACGGCGGCTTCTCGCAGGCCGGCCGGGCGCTGGCCATGCCGAAGTCGAAACTGAGCCGGCGCATCGCGCTGCTGGAGGAACGCCTGGGCGTGCGCCTGATCCAGCGTTCGACCCGGCGCTTCTCGGTCACCGAGGTCGGCCAGGACTACTACCGCCACTGCAAGGCGATGCTGGTCGAGGCCGAAGCAGCCGAAGAAGCCATCGCGATGTCACGCGCCGAGCCGCGCGGCACGATCCGCCTGGCGTGCCCGATCGCGATCCTGCACGCGCGCATCGGCCCGATGCTGGCCGACTTCCTGGCCCTGCACCCGCAGGTGACGGTGCAGCTGGACGCCACCAACCGCCGCGTGGACGTGGTGGGCGAGGGCGTGGACGTGGCGATCCGGGTACGGCCGCCGCCACTGGAGGACAGCGACCTGGTGGTGCGCGTGCTGGCACGCCGGGTCTGGTGCACCAGTGCCAGCCCGGCGCTGCTGCAACGGCTGGGCACGCCACAGGTGCCGGCTGATCTGGCGATGATGCCGACCGTCGATCTGGCCTCGCCCAGCCAGCAGCATGTCTGGGAGTACACCGGGCCGGACGACGTGCAGGCCAGCGTGCACCACCGTCCACGGCTGGTCAGCGATGACATGATCGCGCTGCGTGCGGCGGCCGTGGCCGGGGTCGGGCTGCTGATGCTGCCGCGGATGATGATCACCGATGAACTGGAGAGCGGGGCGCTGCTGCCGGTGCTGCCGGAGTGGGTGCCGAAGCACGGTATCGTGCATGCGGTGTTCCCGTCGCGGCGTGGGCTGCTGCCTGCCGTGCGTGCGCTGATCGATTACCTTGCCGAGCGTTTCGAGGCGTTGGACGAACCGTAGTCCTTCATCCACGCATGGCGTGGATCTACTGTGGAGCCGAGCGTGGGCTCGGCGCTACCAGGCTTTGCTTGCCGCCTGCGGCTGCGCAGCACACAATCCACATCCGGACCGTCGCCATCACGCCCATCATTCCCCGGTCCGGCCTTGGCACCTATGTCTCCCAATGCCCTGGCGCTGGTCGAGCTGCTGATCCGCGAGCGCCGTGCGTTGTCTCGCTTCATCGCACGCTACCTCGACCCGGCCAGTACCGAGGACACCCTGCAGAACCTGTACCTGAAGGCCAGCAGCGTACCCGGCGATCCACCCATCCTCGAGCCGCGCGGCTATCTCTACCGGATGGCCTACCATCACGCGCTCAACCGTAGCCAGGCCGACGCCCGCGAGCGGCGCGCGATGGCGGAGTACGCCACCGACATGGCGGAGGCCGGCCATGACGGCGAGGCCCAGGCGCTGGACCAGGCGCAGCTGCGTGAGATCACCCAGACCATCCTTGCCCTGCCGGCGCAGGTACGCGAGTGCTTCGTGCTCAACCGTTACCTGGGCCTGAGCGAGCGCGAGATCGCCGCGCGCCTCGGCATTTCCAAGAGCGTGGTGGGCAAATACGTAATGCGCGCGGCGTTGCTGATCCAGCAGCACCAGCAGGGAACACGCCGATGAGCCGCGATTGCCGTGGGCAGATCGCGCCCGGCGTTGTCACAACAGGAAAGCGCACCCGTTCGCGGTGCGGCAGGCCACAACCATGACCACGTCCGAACCCTCGCCGCGTCAGGCCAGGCAGGCGTTGCGCTGGGTGATCCGGTGCAGTGCAGGCCCGCTGCCGGATCGCCAGCAACGAACCCTGCAGCGCTGGCTGCAGGCCGATCCGCGCCATGCGCTGGCCTGGCGCCGGCAGCAGGCCTTCTGGCAGGGGTTGGATGCCGCCGGGCCCGACGTGCTGGCCGCGCTGCCCGAGTTGACGGCTGATCGCCAAGGGTTGCGCCCGATCGCACCGCGTCGCCGCCTGCCTTGGCTGCTGGCCAGTGCAGCCGCAGTGGTGCTGATGGTTGCCGCTGCGCCGCACGCGCTGCTGCTGGCACGCAGTGACCTGCGCAGCAGCGATGCACCGCGCGTTGTGCAGCTGGAGGACGGCAGCACTGCCGTACTCGATGCGGGCACCGCATTGGCGGTTGAGTTCGATGGCCAGCAGCGCTACCTGCGCCTGCTGCGCGGCCAGGCCTGGTTCAAGGTGGCGCATGAGGCTCGTCCGTTCCAGGTCGAGGCGGCGGGCGGCCTGGTCCGTGATATCGGCACCGCCTTCAGCGTGTCGATGCAGGACACCACGATCGAGACCCGGGTCAGTGAGGGTGTAGTGGATGTGCGCCCCGGCGATGGCAGCGTGCAGCGCCTGCATGCCGGGCAGTCACGGGCGTTCCGTGACGGTCGCTGGCTGCAGCCGGTGCAGCTGGAGGATTCCGAGGCCATGGCGCCGTGGCGGCGTGGCGAGGTGGTGATCGACGATCAGCCGGCCACGCAGGCCATCGCCGATCTGGCGCGCTACCGTCGTGCCCCGGTCTGGGTGCTGGGCGGGCAGGGCGCACGCGTGCGGGTCAGTGGCCTGTTCCATCTGCAGCAACCGGAGGCCGCCATCGATGCGGTGGCCGCGCAGGCAGGACTGCGCGTGCAGCGCTTGCCAGGCGGCGCGCTGGTGGTGTGGTGAGGCCCGCGCAGCACCCGGCTGAACGGGCGCATGAAAAAAACATGAAAGAACCGTGGGCACCTGCAGTGCCCCGCTGTCTATAGAGGTATAGCCAGAGCGAAACACCGTTTTTCCTCAAGCCAGACACACCACCGGCACCGGATGTGCCCGTGGTCCCGCCACGCTTGAGGAGTTCCTGTCCATGCCGTCCACGGCATCCGCCTGTCATCGCCGCGCCACTGTCCTGGCCCTGGCCATCTCCACCGCACTGCTGCCGCTGGCCTGGGTGCCGGCCGTGCAGGCGCAACCGGCGATCGTCGCGCCGCTGCGCCAGTACGCCATTCCGGAGCAGCCACTGGCCGACGCCGTGCGTGCCTTTGGCCGCCAGGCCGATGTGCAGGTGGTGTTCCGCAGCGACCTGGTGGAGGGCCGCCGCTCCAGTGCGGTGAGTGGCGAGTACAGCCAGATGCAGGCCCTGCAGCAGCTGCTGCGCGGCAGCGGCGTGCGCGCGCAGCGCGGGATGGACGGCACCTGGAGCCTGCGGGCCGCAGCGGAGGCGGGCGAGGGGGAAGGGGTGCGGGTGACCGAGACACTGGACGTGGCCGGTCGCCTGCAGTCGGAAGGGGGCGAGGCCCGCGATCGGCGCGGCTACGATGATGTGTTCGCGCTGGACCTGACCACGGCGTATTCGGGGCGCGACCGGGTAGAGCGTTACCGCGGCTCCAACCCGGCCGACGTGGTCAAGGATCTGGTCGGTGTGTTCAGCGGCGATGCGCGCAACAGCGGCGCGCTGGACGTCAACATCCGCGGCATCCAGGGGCCAGGGCGGGTGCCGGTCAGCATCGACGGTGGCGAACAGGCGCTTACGGTCTGGCGCGGCTACAACGGCGTCAGCAACCGCAACTACATCGATCCCAACCTGATTGGTGGCATCCAGGTCATCAAGGGGCCAGGGCTGGTGCGCGATGTGCACAGCGGGATCGGTGGTGCGCTGGTGATCAAGACCATCGACGTCGATGACATTGTTGCGGCCGGTGAGCGCTTCGGCGGGGAGCTGAAGATCGAAGGCAGCAGCAATGCGGTGGCGCCGCGCCTGCCGCGCCTGCACACCGGCGAGGACTACCGCAGCGTGCCGGGATTCCCGCAGGGCTCGCCGAACTCGCCCTATGACGACCGCACCCTGGTGGTGCCGGTGAAGTCGCGCAGCGGCAACAACCCCTTCGACGGCGAGGACCAGGCCTGGCGGTTGGCGCTGGGTGTGCGCGGCGACAACGTCGACCTGATGGCCGCCTACGCCTGGCGCAAGCGCGGCAACTACTTCTCCGGCAGCAAGGGAAGCGCGTACTACGACCAGGACCGGCGCGAGCAGTACGAGTACCAGGGCATCGACTACATCACCACGCTGGCGCGCTACTTCAAGCCGGGCGATGAAGTGCCCAATACCTCCAGCGAACAGGAGTCCTGGCTGGTCAAGGGCAGCTGGCAGATCAATGACGACCAGCAGCTGAAGGCCACCTGGCGGCGCACGCTGTCGCACTACGGCGAGATCATGCCGTCGCGCATCCTGTCCGCGCCGGACTATGGGCGCATCCAGTGGCCGCTCAGCCGGGTTGCGTCCGATGCCTGGAACCTGGAGTACCGCTTCCAGCCGGCCGGCAGCCGCTGGCTGGACCTCTACGCCAACCTGTGGCGCACCGAGACGGACAGCGATACCTATACCGCAGGCGGTTTCCCGAACTTCGCGGTGGGCAACCCGGCATGGAACCCGGACGCCAGCCCGATCCTGCGCAACACCGCGCTGGCCAATGCGCGCAACGACCGCACCGGCCTGATCCTGAGCAACCGTTTCGCGCTGCATTCGACCCTGGACCTGACCGTGGGCGGCAACTGGCAGTACGAGAAGCTCGGCTCGAGCGATCCGTACTTCGGTACCACCGATGGCTGGCGCATGTTCCCGCGTGCCGGGCGCCGCCAGGAGGGCGAAGGCTACCTCACCCTGGAGTGGCGTCCGGTCGACTTCCTCACCCTCAATGCCGGCGTGCGCTACAGCCGCTACTGGGCCTTCGATGATTTCCTCGAGGCCCATCCGGAGTTGCTGACCAAGGGGGTGGGGGGCAAGGAGGCCCAGTACACCGTGAACGAGTTGCCGCCCCGTCCCGCCAATCTGCAGGCCCGCATCGACGCGCTGGAAGCACGCCGGGCCGTATGGGAAAAGCGCGGCATGGGCTGGTTCATCGATGACAGCATCCGTGCGTTGCTGGCGCCGTACGAGACGCCGCGTCCGGTCAGGTACACGCGGCCCTGGCTGCCCGATGCCGATGGCAACTACACCCGCGCCGGCAATCCCTGCCTCAATGGCGAAGTGGCGGCCATTCCCGGCGTGCAGCCGGTCTTTGCCGGCAGCGACCAGGTCTGCAGCATCGGCAACAGCGTGCAGTCGCAGCCGGTGGATGGACGCAACGGCCGCCGGCGCGACCATGCCTGGTTGCCGACCTTCTCGGCCACTGCGCACCTGTCCCCGGCCGCCCGTGCCTACGTGCGTTACAGCGAAGCGGTGCGGTTCCCGAGCATGTTCGAAAGCACGATTGCCTTCTCCGGCAGCCTCAATCCGCTGTATGCGCTCAAGCCCGAGCACGCCTACAACTACGAGATCGGCTATGTGCACAACCTGTCGGCGCTGTTCGGCAACACCGCCGATGCCGACGTGAAGCTGGCCTACTACGTGCACAAGACCCGCGACGTGATCGAGCGCGATGGCAACTTCCTGTTCGACAACATCGACAAGCAGACCATCCGTGGCATCGAGCTGCAGGCACGCTTCGACAACCGGCGCTTCTTCACCGATCTGGGCGTCACCCGCACGCTGGAGAACGAGGTGTGTGACGAGAGCACGGCGGTGCTTCTGGACGCGAATCGCGGCCTGGTACCGAACTGCGTGCAGGACGGCTTCGTTGGCGGCTACCTGCTTACCCAGGCCATTCCCAAGCTGTCGATCAACTGGTCGCTGGGCACGCGGCTGTTCGACGAGCGCCTGGAGCTGGGCAGCCGCATCGTGCACTACCAGCGGCACGAGAACCCCGACCTGCAGGCCTATCGGGACCGCCTGCTGGGCGGTGGCAGCGGCCTGCTCTGGCAGAACGTGCCGTTCACCTGGGGAAACATCACCACCGTCGATGCCTACGCACGCTGGCGCTTCAACGAGCATGCCAGCGTGGAGCTGGTGGGCAGCAACCTCGGCAACCGCTACTACGTCGACCCGGCCACGCGTTCCACGCTGCCGGCACCGGGCCGCACCCTGAAGCTCGGCATTACCGCGCGCTTCTGATTTCCTGCCTTCAAGCGTTGTACCCGTAGTTACCTCAACCAAGGAGCAATACCATGAAGATGATCTCCCGTTCGGTTCTCGCCGTTGCCGCTTCGCTGGCCCTGGTCGGTGCCGCGCATGCCGCCGACATCGTCGGTGCTGCCAGCGCCAAGACCGATGCCGAGCTGTACGTTGCGGTCGGCGAGTCGCAGGTCAATGGCGGCCCGCACCGCGCTGGCAAGGCCGGTATCGGTGTCGGCACCGTGTCCCAGGCCAAGCCGGTGGACTTCCAGGGCCTGAGCGCCTATTCGGCACCCACCACCGTCAATGGCGTGACGGTGCGTACCCTGGCCATGCCGATCACCGGCGCGCCGGGCAGCCACGCCGGCATGGGCCACTTCAACTTCGTCAAGGTTGGCAGTGGCGACGTCTGGTTCGGCGAATGGTCCAAGGATGGCGCCGCTGGTGGTTTCAACAACCGCCAGGTCTACTTTGTCGGTGACCGCGCCGGTACCACGCTGCCCGCCGGCGTGGCGTCCTACACCGTGGCTGGCCTGAACAAGTTCAACGGCAGCAACCTGCTGAGCGGCACTTTCGACGCTGACTTCGGCGCCGGCACCCTGGATGGTGCGCTGTCCGGCAATGGCCTGAACCTGGCCATCGTTGCCAACATCAACAGTGCCGACGCATCGTTCGCTGGTTCGGCCACCGCCAACGGCAGCGTTGCCGGCACCACCCAGGGGCAGTTCTTCGGCGCCAACGCGGCCGCCCTGGCCGGTATCGCCACCTTCAGCGGCAACAGCCAGTACGACACCGCCTTCGGCGGCAGCAAGAACTGATTGCCACGCCCCTGACGGGGCAGGGCAGGGACAAGCCGCGATCCGCCAGTCCCTGCTTCGGCCCGCTGCATGCATCACCACGGATCGACCATGCGCCATCCCATCTTCCTTGTGATCCTGTTGCTGGCTGCTGCCGATGTGCGCGCCCAGCAGGATGATCTGCGTCGCGTGCTCGAACAGGGCAGCGAGCTGCGCCACCAGCAGCAGGACCAGCAGCGCCTGCAGCAGGCCGAGTCCGAGCGGCCGACCATCACCATCGACGGCCAGACCCTGCGCGTGGAGCGCACGGTGGACGATCTGGGCCAGGCGCTGTACCTGTCGCTGCAGCACCAGCAATGGGGCGCCGCGCAACGCTTCCTGGACGAATACATCGAACTGCCCGGCCACGACCCGTTACTGCGCCATTACGCGCAGGGCGGCCTGGCGCGTGTGGCTGGCGATCACCATCGCGCGGCCAGCGAATACGAAGCGTTGCTGGCGGCACAGCCGGATTTCCTGCCCGCCCGCCTTGAACTTGCACGTGTCTATGCCGAGGACCAGCGCGACCGTGACGCCGTTGCGCTGTTCAAGGCCATCGCCAGCAGCATCGACGCCGGCGACCCGGCCACCGCAGGTGTGCGCAGCCGCGTGGATGGCTACCTGGCCGCGCTGCAGGCCCGTCAGCGCTGGAAAGGGGCCGTGGCGGCCGGTCCGGCCTGGAGTGACAACATCAACCGCAGTTCGGCCAGCCGCACCTGTCTGTTCGGCGTGGGCGACACCTGCATCATCCAGCGCAATCTTCCCGATGCCCAGCGCGCAGTGGGCCTGGACTACGACGGTAGCCTGGAACGTCGCTGGGCACTGGCCGGACACCACGGGGTCTATGTGCGCGGGCTTGCGTTCGGCCAGGCATGGCGCGGGCACAGCGCCTACAACGAGCTCAATGCGAGCGTGCAGGCGGGCTACAGCTGGCGCAGTGCACGGCACACCCTGCAGATCGCCCCCAGCTATGACTACCAGGGCCTGGGCAACCGGGCCCTGCAGGGCGGCAGCGGGCTTCATGGCGAATGGCAATATGCACTGGACGCGCGCAGCCTGCTCAAGCTGGAGGCCGACTGGAAGCGCCAGCGCTATCGCCAGCAGGGACTGGCCAGCAACTACGATGGCGAGCTGGCAGCGGTATATGCCACCTGGTTCCGCGCGCTCAATCCGCGCTGGACGCTGTTTGCCGGCCTGGACCTGAGTGACAGCAGCGCCGCCAATCCGGCCAACGGATACCGCCAGCGCGGCCTGCGCCTGGGGGCGGCGCGGCAATGGAGCGGCACCACCGCCACTGTATTCGTCTCGTTGCGCGAGCGTGATTACGACGCGTGGAGCCCGTTGCTGGAGGCGCGTCGCGGGGACAGCGAGCAGAACCTGATCGCCATAGTGCGCAGCGAGCGGCTGGCCGTGGCCGGGCTGGTGCCGAGCCTCAGCCTTCGTTACGCACGCATCGACAGCAACGTTGGCTGGTTGTACAGCCACGACCGCAGCCTGCTCAGCCTGAAATGGGAGCGCGCCTTCTGAATCGCCGCCCGCGACGCCTGCATCATCGGAGTGAATGCGGCGTGGCAGCGTTCTTCATCGGTCGTCACGCGCCCTTGTAACCCGGATCGCGCATCCTGCCAGCATTGCGGCGAAGCAGGCCGCGTGTACCGAGGAGTGCAGGGCGTGCTGGAGGCAGGTAGCAAACGGGATGGCCTGAATGGGCTGCGCGTACTGGTGGCGGAAGACGAATTCGCCATCGCAATGTTCCTGGTCGACTATCTGGAGCTGAAGGGCGCGAAGGTGGTCGGGCCTGCAGGCGATCTGCAGGCGCTGGGCCAGCTGGTGGATACCCATCCCATCGATGTGGCACTGCTGGACATCAATCTGGGCGGCGAGCAGGTCTATCCCCTGGCCGATCGACTGGCCGAGGCGGGCACACCGTTCCTGCTCACCTCCGGCTACGATGAGAACCTGCCCAGCCGCTTTGCTGCCGCTCCTCGCTGCACCAAGCCTTACCACATCGAGGCCCTGGTCCAGCAACTGGCCGGATTGGTGGCGGTCCCACGGGCCTCTGCGGGCGCCGCCTGATTGCGCGGCATGGCCCGCCCGACTGAAGGTCTCCATGCTGCCGACATGCGTGGGTCCGTGCCTCCTGTGCTGCGCATGCATGCCCGGCACGATGGCATGGCCGCGCGCATCGCCCGCCACGACTGGTCCTCCACGCCCTTGGGCGCGATCGAGCGTTGGCCGCCACACCTGCGCGCCACCGTCGACCTGATGCTGGCCCATGGGTTCCCGATGATCGTGCTGTGGGGCGAGCAGCTGGTGCAGCTCTACAACGATGGCTACGCCGAGATCCTGGCCGACAAGCACCCCGGGGGACTCGGCCAGCCGACCCGCGAGTGCTGGCCCGAGGTCTGGCACATCAACGGGCCGCTCTATACCCGCGTCTGGCAGGGAGAGACCCTCACCTTCGAGGACAAGCTGTATCCGCTGGCCCGGCGTGGTCGCCTGGAAGACATCTGGTTCACCATCACCTACAGCCCGATCCGGGGCGAGGAAGGGCGCATCAATGGTGTGCTGGTAACGATGTTCGAGACCACCCCTGCGCACGTGGCCCAGGCCGCGCGCGAGCGCGAGGAGCAACGCCGGCGTGAAAGCGAGCGGCGCCTGGAGCTGGCCTTCAAGGTGCTGCCGGTGGGTCTGTGCATCGTCGATCTGCAGGGCTGCATGGTGCTGTCCAACGACCAGATGCGAGCGTACCTGCCCAGTGGCAAGGTGCCTTCGACCGATGCGGAGAACCAGCATCGTTGGCGGGGCTGGCATCCGGACGGCTCCACCATCGGGCCCGAGGACTTCGCCATTGCCCGTGCGATGCGCGGGGAAACCGTGGTGCCCGGGCTGGAGTTCCAGTATCTGCACGACGATGGCCGGGTGCGCTGGACCCGGGTCGCTGCGGCGCCGTTGCGCGATGCCGATGGCGAGGTGAGCGGCGTGTTCGCCATCGCCGTGGACATCGACGATCTCAAGCGCGCGACCGAACGCCAGGCGGTGTTGCTGGCCGAGCTGCAGCATCGGGTGCGCAACATCATGTCGACCATCCACGCCATCGCGTGGCGGACCCGCGAGTCGGTCGGCAGTGTGGATGAGTATGCCGAGCGGCTGTGCGGGCGCCTGATGTCGCTGGCGCGCACGCAGAGCCTGCTGACCCGTGGGGCCAATGCGGGGGTCTGCCTGCGCGGCATGCTGGATGAGGAGATCGCAGCGCAGACGCCGGCAGCGGCCGCTTACCACCTGCAGGGCGAGGACGTGCTGCTGCCACCGAAGGCGGCCGAAGTGTTGTCCCTGGCGATCCACGAATTGGCGACCAACGCCCTGCGGCATGGTGCCCTGACCCATGAGGACGGCCGGATCGAGGTGTCCTGGCACCTGCAGGTGCAGGAAGGCCAGTCATGGCTGGGCCTGCACTGGCGTGAGCGCCATGCCGCCGTGGAGGACTGGGAGCTGCCACGCCAGCGCGGCCTTGGCCGGGCGCTGATCGAGCAGCGCGTGCCGTACGAGCTGGCCGGCAGCGGGGAGCTGCGCTTTGGCCCACAAGGCCTGGATGCCTGGATCCGCTTCCCGCTGCGCGAGCGCGACAGCCTGCTGCAGACCGATGCGCCCGACGTCGCGGCGGACGGTTCCGGCAGGTAAAGGTCCATTTATCCCCAATTGGGCCAAATTGGGCATAATGGCCTCAATCGCCCTCGTCTGGAGCCGTGTCATGACCCTGCCGCTGGATCTGCCTGGCCTCGAAAAGGCCCCGGCCTCGTCGGTGAAAACCCGCGGCTGGCCGAGCCTGATGCGTACCGTGCGCGAGAAGCAGGCGCTGGTCATCACCAACCACAACCACCCCGAAGCGGTGATCGTGGATATCCGCGTCTATCAGGAGCTGCTGGCCAAGGCCGCCGGCAGTGATGCCGGTGAGCGCAGCGAAGAGCTGCTGCGCCTGCGCGGTGAATTCGACCAGACCCTGGCCAGCCTGCAGCGCGGGGAGGGGCTGGGCAAGGTGCTGGGCCAGCCGATCCGCCGCGGTCGCAAGGTCACCCTCGGCCGTCCGCTCTGACCGATGGGACGGATCCTGGTGCTTGCCGGCGTCAACGGCGCCGGCAAGAGTTCGCTGCTCGGTACCTGGCTGGAAGCCGAAGGGCTGGGCTGGTTCAACCCTGATTCGTTCACCCGTCGCCTGGTGGAGGCCGGCTGGCCGCTGTCCGATGCCAATGCCGAGGCATGGCAGGAAGGCACCCGCCGCCTGCGCCGGGCCATGGCTGATGGCACCGACTTCGCCTTCGAGACCACGCTGGGTGGCAACACCATTCCACGCCTGCTGCGCGAGGCCTGCGAGCACCATCACGTGGCGATCTGGTTCTGCGGCCTGGCCACGGTGGACCTGCATATCGCCCGCGTTGCAGCGCGGGTGGCCGCCGGTGGCCATGACATTCCGGTGGAGAAGATCCACGCTCGTTTCGATTCGGCGCGCGAGAACCTGCTGGAACTGCTGCCGCACCTGGCCGAACTGCACGTCTACGACAACAGCGCACCGGCCGACGCCGAAGGCTGCGTCGAGCCGCTGCCGGTGCTGGCGATGGCGCATGGCCAACTGCAGTACCCGGTGTCGGTGGCCGAACTGCTGCACACGCCGGACTGGGCCAAGCCCATCGTGATGCGCGCGATGGAGTTGAACACCTCCCGGTAGATCCACGCCGAGCGTGGATGCCTTGTGCACATCGGGCAGAAGATCGCCGGGCATGACCCGGTGCTACAGGAGCCGCAGGTTAGACTGCCCGCACATTCAAGGAGGACGTCATGCACGGATCCGCAACGCTCCGCTCGATCCTGATCCATCTGGCGCCTGCAGTGCTGGCGCTGTCCTGCCTGCCGGTGATGGCCGCGCCACCTGTCGTCAAGCGCACGGTGCCGCCGCCCAGCCTGGTGCAGGCCTTGCACGCCGCCGAAGCCAGCCTGCGGCTTATTCCCGGCGACGATATCGAATCGGACTTCCGCCCGGCGTGGACGGCTGTTGCCGATCTCGATGGTGATGGTCGTTCTGAAGTTGTGTACTTCTACACCTCCACCTATACCGGTGGCAGCTTCGCGCAAAGTAATGTGGTGGCGGTGATGACCGCACTGACGGCGAACGATCCGCGCGGCCAGGAGAACCCGAAGAGCCTGTCACGGGTGGAGGCCGAGGACTTCGCGGCCATCCGGGAATCGGGCTACGGCGATGACGCTGGCATCCAGATTCCTGGCGCAGTGCGGTCGATCCGAATCGAGGGCAACCGGATCATCGTTGCCTTCACTGTGACCGCAGGCGCAACGGTCTGCGAAATTCCCCGCGATTTCCAACACGTCTGTCCGCCAGAGGGGGCGTACGAGTGGACCCTGCACTGGACGCCCGGAAAGCTGACCCGCGAGGGCGGGGAGGCCGAGGCGCCCCCGCACGGCGTGTGACATCGGCGTCTGCCTGCCAGGCGCACGTCGCGCGAAATGCCGCCGGGCATGGCCCGGCGCTACCCGTCCAGCAGATCCACGCCATGCGCGGTTGGCGTTTCGCGCCGAGCCTCAGGCCGGCTTCACCTGATCGGGCTCTGCAACGTCCGGCAGCGGCGGCAGGCTCGGATCCACCGTCACCGGCACATCGCTCTTCAACAATGCAGCGGCTTCCTTCTCGCTACCCACCGCCGGCGGTGAGCCGCGCAGCGGCAGACCGGCGGTTTCCTTCACGAACAGCATCGTCACCAGCCCGATCACCGCCGCGCCCATCAGGTAATACGCCGGTACCAGCGGATCGCCGGTGCGCTCCACCAGCCACGCGGTCACCAGCGGCGTGGTGCCGCC
This sequence comes from Stenotrophomonas maltophilia, assembly GCF_013464915.1. GTDB lineage: Bacteria > Pseudomonadota > Gammaproteobacteria > Xanthomonadales > Xanthomonadaceae > Stenotrophomonas > Stenotrophomonas maltophilia_AT. Next base: position 15,010 of record NZ_RAVT01000004.1, on the reverse strand, counting down.
AAACAGCGACACCGACACATTGAACGCGATCGACAACGCGCTGTAGCGCACCGGGGTATAGAACAGCGCGGGCAGCGTGGACGGCATCGAACTGGTGAAGCACACCAGCGCCAGGCCCAGCAGCATCAGGCCAAGGAAGATCAGCCAGTCATTGCCGCTGCCCACCAGCAGCAGGCACGGCACCGCCAGCACCAGCAGCGCGATGCAGGCACCGATGATCATCGGTCGGCGGCCCAGCCTGTCACTGAACAATCCGCCGACGATGTTCAACGGCATCATCACCAGCATCACGATGATGATCAGCAGCAGTCCCTTGCTCTCGGCATAGCCCATGGTGACGCTGAGGTAGCTGGGCATGTAGGTCAGCAGCATGTAGTCGGTGACGTTGAACACCAGCACCAGGCCCATGCATACCAGCAGCTGGCGGCCGTGCACCTGGAACAGCGCGCCCAGCCCGGGACGATCGTGCTCGCGCTTCTCGGCTTCCTCGGCGAAGGCACGGAAGGCCGGGGTCTCCTCCAGTTTCATGCGCATGTACAGGCCGAGCAGGCCCAGCGGACCGGCCACCAGGAATGGAATGCGCCAGCCCCAGTCCAGCATCTGCTCGCTGCTCAACAGCATGTGCAGCGCGGTCACGGTGCCGGCGCCGGCGATGTAGCCGCCCAGCGTGCCGAATTCCAGCCAGCTGCCCATCAGCCCGCGGTTGCGGTCGGTGGAATACTCGGCGATGAAGGTTGCCGCGCCGCCATACTCACCGCCGGTGGAAAAGCCCTGCACTACGCGTGCGAGCAGCAACAGCACCGGAGCCCAGATGCCGATGCGCTCATAGGAAGGAATCAGGCCGATCGCAAACGTGCCCAGTGCCATCAGTATCATGGTGAACGCCAGCACTTTCTGGCGCCCGTAGCGGTCACCGAGCGGGCCGAACACCAGGCCGCCGAGCGGCCGCACCAGGAACGCCACGGTGAAGGTGGCGAAGGCAGCGATCACCTGCGCGGTGGGGTTGCTGGACGGGAAGAACACCTGGCCGATGGTGACGGCCAGATAGCCATAGACACCGAAGTCGAACCACTCCATGGCATTGCCCAGTGCGGCGGCGCCCACGGCGCGCTTGAGCATGGGCTTGTCGACGACGGTGATCTCATCGACCTTCAGGTGGCGGCGACGTTTGAACCAGCCGAAATGGGCATGTGCCTCGGGTGTGTCCTGCATGGGGGCTCCCTTGGAGATGTGGAATGGGGAAGGCGGCATGCATGGATGCACGGGCACGGCAAAGCACCGCCGTTGCGGCGGAAACATGGCAATGCGATTACGGCGGCGCAGTCAGCGGCCGGGAATCACAGCGATGCGGGAAGTGGCAGGCGAAGCGCCTGCGGGTGTCATCCGCCAGGATCCAGCGCGAGGCGATGGATGGGCGAAGCGGGAACATGCGTGGCAGAAGCCGGCGTGGCAAGCGAAGCGCCGGTCGGCAGTGCTTCCCACGTAACAGGTGCGCCCGTCACGTAGTGGGTCGTGTCGATCATGGGTTCATCATAGCGGCACGCGCGTGAGCGTGCGGCGAAGCGCGTCGATCTGCACGCTGTGTTCCATCGCGCCTGTTCATGTGCGAAGCGATGATGACATGCGTTGAACGGAATCTGGTCGCACCGCTCACGTTCGGCCCTCTACGGTAGAGGCGAACGCAACAGAGAAGGAGCATCGCATGACCCGTCGCATTCCCGAAGGTACGCTTGTGGTTGTCGCCGATGGCGGATCGGCCCGTGTATTCACCAACGTCGGCAGTGATCACCAGTTGGCATTGAAGCAGGAGGGCGAACTGCGCCTGCAGGACATCAGCGAGCAGGGCGTTTCGGGGCAGGGACCGGCCGGCGCCGTGCCGAAGGACATGTCCATTTCGCAGCTCAATGAAGCCACGTTTGCCAAGCAGGTGGCCGAGCAGCTCAATGATGATGCGTTGAACAACCGCTATGCGCACCTGGTGCTGGTGGCCGACCCGACCACGCTGGGACGCATCCGCCCACTGCTGCACAAGGAAACCCAGGCGCGCCTGCTGGGCGATATCGCCAAGGACCTGACCAATGCCCCGCTGGCGGATATCCAGAAGGCCATTGCGGCGTAGGCAGGCAGGGTTTCCATCCGCAGCGCTTCCGTGCCGATCAGCTCCGCTGCTTCCCAGCCGTGGCGCTTGTGTTCCAGCAGCAGGCGACCCAGGTCGTCGGTGACCAGCAACCGCAGGATGGTGTAGTCATCCTGTGGAGGCTGCGAGGTGGTGGCCGTAGTGGACGGCGTGGCGTAGCCGGGTCTTGCGAAAGCCAACGCGCTTCCCATCACGATCCATCATGCAGCGCGGATGTTCATGCGTGCTCTCCCGGGAGTGGGCGCAGGGCAGGGCGGCATCGGCTGCACAGCAAGTACGCCTGCGCTTCGCGTGGGAAGCGTCTACTTGGAGGTGTGACCCATGGAAGGGCGGATGGACGCACTGCAACATGCGGCACGGGAAGCCCGGTGCTAGGATCCGGCCATCACCTGAATCGATCCAAATGCCGATGCCCACGCTGGACCGTCGTCTCCTGATCGCTGTCGCCGCCACCGCCATGCTTGCCTCCGGTGCCGCTCTGGCTGCCACGCCGAGAACCGCCGCCGACAAGGCCTATGCCTCGGTCGACCCGTTCATCGGCACCGGCGGCGAGGGCCACACCTACCCGGGTGCAACGGTGCCGTTCGGCATGGTCCAGCTCAGCCCTGATACGCGCATCCAGCCGCGTGAGAAAGCCTACGGCTGGGCAGCTGGCTACCGCTACGACGACAGCAGCATCGTCGGTTTTTCACACACGCATTTCTCAGGCACCGGCCATTCCGACCTGGGTGACATCCTGGTCATGCCGTTCACCGGCAACCCCGGGCTCGAGCGCGGTGATCCGGAGAAGCCGGGCAGCGGCTATGCCTCCCGATTCCGCCATGACGACGAGAAAGCCGAGCCGGGCTACTACGCGGTCACCCTCGACGATTACAAGGTGCGCGCCGAGCTGACCACCAGTGCCCGCGTGGGTGTGCATCGCTACTCCTTCCCGAAGGGCACCGACGCCAAGTTGCTGTTGGACATGCGCACCAGCATGTATGACTACCCGGGCAAGGTGCTGTGGTCGCGGGTGCGCGTGCGCGCCGATGGCACGGTGACCGGCTTCCGTGAAACCCGTGGTTGGGCGCCGGGCCGCCAGCTGTTCTTCGCGATGCGTTTCTCGCGGCCGCTGGCCGGGCATGAGCTGCATAGCACCGAGAAGGACATTGTCTACAAGGGCTTCCCGCCGCCGGGCGAGAAGGATCCGGCGCAGCGTGCACAGATCGAGGGCAAGCAGCTGGTTGGCACCTTCAACTTCGGCAAGCTGGATGCGCCGTTGATCGTCAAGGTGGCGATCTCGCCGGTCAGTGAGGCCGGCGCCATCGCCAACCTCGATGCCGAAGTGGCCGGCTTCGATTTCGACCGCGTGCGGGCGCAGGCAAAACAGGAATGGACGCAGGCACTGTCGGTACTCGATATCGATGCCCCTGAACATGCGCGCCGCAGTGCGTACACGGCGCTGTATCACACCTTGCTGGGGCCGACGCTGTTCATGGATGCCGATGGCCAGTACCGCGGCTCGGACAATGCCGTGCACAAGGCCGACGGCTTCACGAACTATTCGACGTTCTCGTTGTGGGACACCTACCGTGCGCTGCACCCGTTGTTGACCCTGGTGCAGCCGGAAAAGCGCAACAGCGACTTCGTGAACTCCATGCTGGCCCATCATGAGCACAGCCCCTACGGCATGCTGCCGGTGTGGTCGTTCCACGGGCTGGAGGACTGGTGCATGATCGGCTACCACGCGGTGCCGGTGATCGCCGATGCCTACGTGAAGGGTATTCGTGGCTTTGACGCAGACAAGGCATTGAAGGCGATGGTCGAGACCGCCAACTACGGCCCCTACGACGGCATCGCGCAGTACCGTGAGCTGGGCTACGTGCCGATCGACGAGGAAGGCGAGGCCGCCAGCAAGACGCTGGAATACGCCTTCGACGACTGGACCATTGCGCGCATGGCGCAGGCGATGGGCAAGGCCGATGTCGCGGCGACCTTCGACAAGCGTGCCGGCAACTGGCGCAATGCCTTCGACAAGGACACCGGTTTCATGCGCGCGCGCAAGCGCGATGGCAGCTTCCGCGAGCCGTTCGACCCCAGCGCCAGCGGCTACGGCACCGACTACACCGAAGGCAACGCCTGGCAGTATTCCTGGTACGTCCCGCAGGACGTGGCCGGGCTGGCCGCAGTGCACGGTGGCAGCGACAAGCTGTTGGCGCGGTTGGACGATGTGTTCAATGCAAAGGTGGATCCGTCGATCTTCGCGCACATGGAAGACATCACCGGCCTGATCGGCTGGTATGCGCACGGCAACGAGCCCAGCCATCACGTGGCCTACCTGTATTCGTACGCGGGACAGCCGTGGCGCACGCAGGCGCGCTTGAAGCAGATCATGGATACCCAGTACGCCGATCGCCCCGATGGCCTGGCCGGCAATGACGACGTGGGCCAGATGTCGGCGTGGTACGTGTTCACCGCGCTCGGCTTCTATCCGGTGGCGCCAGGTTCGGGCGAGTACATCCTCGGCCGCCCGTTCCTGCCGAAGACCGCGATGCGTCTTCCGAACGGCAAGACCTTCATCATTGTGGCCGACGGTCTGGACGACAGGCACACCTATGTGGGCAGCGTGACCCTGAACGGCACGCCGTTGCAGCGCACGTTCCTGCGCCACGATGAGATCCTGGCCGGTGGCGAACTGCGTTTCAGCATGCAGGCCGAGCCGAACAAGGACTGGCCGGGGCAGGGTGCACAGGCACCGTATTCGATGAGCACGCCGTAACGGTAGCGCCGGGCCATGCCCGGCGTGATTCCGATGCGTGGAACTGTAGAGCCGAGCCCATGCTCGGCTCTGCACAGACAATTCGACAAAGGTCAGGTGAACCGCAATCCCACCCGTGCGCCACCGATGGGGGCGTTGTCGATCGCCAGCACTGCAGCATGCCGCTGCGCGATCTCGGCCACGATCGCCAGGCCCAGCCCACAACCGTCGCCTTCGCTGCTGGCGCGGTAGAAGCGTTCGGTCACGTGGCTTCGTTCAGCCGCGGGGATACCGGGGCCGTCATCGTCCACCCACACCTGCGCGCCGTGGGCATCCTGCCGCACACCCAGGGTAACTACGCCGCGCACGAAGCCGTAGCGCAACGCGTTGTCCAGCAGATTGCCCAGCGCCTCGCGCAGCAGCTGCGGATCACCCTGTACCTGCACGCCGTCATCCGGTCCGTCGTAGCCCAGGTCCACGCCTCCGGCCAGCGCCCGGTCGGCATAGCGTTCGACCACTCCCCGGGCGAGTGCGGCCAAATCCACAGGCTGCAGTGACAGCGCGCTGCCCTGCGCATTCTCGGAGCGGCTGAGCAGCAGCAGCTGATTGACCAGGTGCTGCAACCGTGCCAGTCCGGCCAGCGTGCCGGACAACGCCAGCTGCTGGGCCTGCGGATCATGCTGGCGCAATGAGCTTTCAAGCTCTACCTGCATCGCCGCCAAGGGCGTGCGCAGCTGGTGTGCGGCATTGCTGACGAAGCGCCGCTGTGCGGCCTGCATGGCATCCAGACGTTGCAGCAGGGCATTGTAGGCCTCCACCGCGGGCCACAGTTCGCGCGGCGCTTCCTGCGCTGGTTCCAGGGGAGCAAGCGGATCCGGGCGCGGGCTGGCCAATCGTCGAGCGACCTGGTTGGCGTGCCGGGCGGCGGCGCCGGTGCCCGACCAGGCCAGCCATGCGGCCAGTGCCAGGATCGCGGTCTGGAAGGGGATGCTGGTCATCAGCAGCTTGCGTTCCAGGCGATGGCGCTTGCGCAGCGTTTCGGCCACGCGCAGGCGGATGTCATGGCCGGGCCCGGCGCTGACCACTACCTCGACCATGCGCACGGCCTGGCCGCGCAGGCGTGCATCGTAGTAGACCGCGTCGTTGCCGCCGGCGGCGACCGTTGGGCGCGGCAGTGCCTCGGGCAGATCGCCGTACAGGCGCCCGCCCGCGGCATCGAGCACCTCGCCATGAACTTCGTCGGCGGTGTCCCAGGTGAACATGCGCGAGACCGCCGGCGTGATGTCGATGGAGACCTGGTCGTCCTGCACCTTCACCAGCTCGGACAACGACATCGCCGAGTCCAGCAGCCAGCGGTCGTAGACCTGGCCGGCATAGAAGCGGGCCAGCGCGAACGAGCCAACCGCGCTGCACAGCATCAGCACCAGCAGCGGCAGCCACAGGCGACGCAGCAGCAGGCCGCGCAGGCTGTGCACGCCCTCAGTCACCGCCGGCCTCCATGCGATACCCCAGGCCGCGCAGCATGCGGATGCCAACGCCGGCGCGCGCCTGTTCCAGCTTGCGGCGCAGGCGGCTGACATGCACCTCGATCACCGACAGGTTGGCCTCGTGGTCCCAGCTGTACAACGCATCGAACAGGCGCTGCTTGGTGACAGTGCGACCGGGATGCTGCATCAATGCCTCGACCAGCGCCAGCTCGCGTGCGGTCAGCTCGATGCGCTGGCCATCCACCTGTACCTCATTGCGGATGCTGTCGAAGCACAGGCGCCCGAGCCGCTTCTGCGCCGGTGCGTCGCTGCGGCGACGTGACAACGCGCGCAGGCGTGCTTCCAGCTCACCCAGTGCGAACGGCTTGGCCAGGTAATCGTCGCCACCCCGGTCCAGCCCAAGGATGCGGTCCTCCACACCGTCGCGTGCCGTCAGGATCAGCACCGGCAGGGTGACGCCATCGTTGCGCAGCCGCGACAGCAGATCCAGGCCATCGACGTCGGGCAGCGAGAGGTCCAGCACCATCACGTCATACGGTGCGCTGGCCAACGCTGCGGGCGCGTGCAGCCCACGCGAGAGGTGGTCGCATAGATGTCCGGCGCCCTGCAGGGCGCGGATCAGTCCATCGGCCAGAGCGGCATCGTCTTCGATCAGCAGGATTCGCATTGCAAGCTTCGTGCAAGGTTGGGGCAAGTTTGGCGCAAGTACGTCACCTTACCGTGACGCGCATGAACTTCTCCTCTTGTCTTGTGGCCGTACTTGCCACTCTTTGGTGCGCGCCCCCGGCTTCGGCGCTGTCCCTGCAGGAAGCACAGCGTGCGATGGAAGCACACAATCCGGACCTGCGTGCGGCGGCACTGGAGCTGCGCGGCATGCAGGGCGATGCGCAGACCGCCGCGCTGCGGCCCGCAGCCGAGCTTTCGATCGGCAGCAGCAAGATCAGCCCCAAGCATGGCATCGGCCCCGGACGCTGGCAGGACAAACGGGTGGACAGCACGCTGGGGCTGGGTTGGACATGGGAACGCGGTGGCAAGCGCGCATTGCGCGTCCGCCAGGCCGATGCGCTCCTGGAAGTGGCCGGGCTGGAGATGCTCGATACCCGGCGCCGACAACAAGTGGCGCTGCATGAAACCTATTTCGGCCTGAAGGGAGCCCAGGAGCGGGCGCAGATTGCCGAGGCCAACCGCCAGAGTTCGGCCGAGCAGATGGCGGCGGCGGACAAGCAGGTCGCGACAGGGGCGATGGCGCCGGTCGACCGCGCGCGGCTGGCGGTGGACGACCTCGCGGTAGCCGACGCGGCGCGCGAGGCGGCGCTGGATCTGCGCGACGCGCGGAATGCGCTGGGGCTGCTGCTCGGCCGCGATGACAGCCGCGGCCTCAGTGCCGATGACCCCTGGCCGGATGCCAGCAGCGTGGCCGATGCGCGCGCGTTCGATCCGCAGCAACGTGCCGATCTGCGCGCGGCACGTTCGCGCCTGGCCGCAGCCGATGCGGGCGTCGCACTGGCACGCAGCGAGCGCCACCGCGATATCCAGCTGGGTGTGGAGGCCGAACGTGAGCCGACCGATATCAGTGGTGTCACCTGGGGCGTGTCTTTGACCATTCCCCTTGGCGGCCCATCGCGTGCGCGCGGTGCCATCCAACGTGCCGAGGCCGACCGTGACAGCGTGGCGCTTGAGCTGCAGGTGCGGCAGCGCGAAGCGCGTGCCGAGCTGGACCAGTTGCTGGCCAGCGCGCAGTCCGCCGGGCAGCGCCGCACCGCCTACGAAGGGCTGCACGCCGACGCCGCGCGCAAGGCGATGCAGGGCATCGAACTGGCCTACCGCCGCGGTGCTGCCAGCTTGACCGACCTGCTGGACGCGCGCCGCAGCTGGCGCGACTTCGAGGCCGCGCTGATCGAAGCACGTGCCGACCATGCCATTGCCCTGGCGCGCTGGGAAGCCGCCACATCCGTTGCTGAAGGAGAATCCCGATGAAGTCCACCGTTGCCCATCGCCTGCGGGCGCGACATGCCGTGCTGCCGGCGTTGCTGGTGCTGGCCCTGCTGGGCGGCTGCGGTCGAGAGCCAGCATCCTATCTTGAGGATGCGTCGCAGGTCAGCGCCGGCCAGATCCAGTTTCCCGCCGACAGCCGTCAGCTGGACGTGCTGCGCAGCGAGGCGGTGAGTGCCGGCGCCAGTGCCAGCCTGCAGTTGCCGGGCCGGGTGGCCTGGGATGAGACGCGCTCCAGCGCATTGCACACGCCGCTGCCGGGGCAGGTGGCGCGCATCGAGGCGCAGCCGGGGCAGAAGGTGAAGGCCGGCCAGGTCATCGCCTGGATCACATCGCCCGAGTTCGGCCAGGCCCAGGCTGAAGGCACGCGTGGCCGCGCCGAGCTGCAGAAGGCACGCAAGGAACTGGACCGCACCCGCGAACTGCATGCGGCAGGCGTGGCGTCGGGTCGTGAACTGGACGAGGCCGAGGCAAATTTCGCCGGCAGCCAGGCCGATCATGCGCGCGCGGCCGCCTTCGCCAAGGCCTATGGCAACGGCCAGCGCGTCGACCAGCGCCTGCCGCTGCGCGCGCCCATCGATGGCGTGCTGGTGGAGCGGCGGATGAGCCCGGGCATGTCGGTCAGCCCCGACAGCGACCAGCCGTTGGCGGTGATCGGCGATCCGGACCGCCTGTGGGTGCTGCTGGATGTTCCCGAAAGCCTGGCCGGTCGCGTGAAGGTTGGCATGGGAGTGAGCCTTCACGCGGCCGATGGCGCGGTAGTGCAGTCGACTCTGCTTCACATGGATGACTTCGTCGACAGCGAACGCCGCGTGGTGCAGGCGCGCGCCGAGCTGGACAACCGCGCACGCGGCTTCAAGGCGGGGCAGTACGTGCGCGCCCAGGTGGCGTTGCCGGCCCAGGGCGGTGTCTCGCTGCCCGATGCGGCCGTGTTGTTGATCGACGGCAAGCAGGTGGTGTTCGTGGAGGAGGGCAAGGGACGCTTCGTGCGCCACGCCGTGCATGCCGAGGAACTGGGCGATGGCCGGCTGTGGGTGCGTGAAGGGCTGGCTGCAGGCAGCAGGGTGGTGGTCGAGGGCGGCCTGCTGCTGCAACAGCTGGTGGACAACGCGCCGGCAACCGTCAGCACCGGCACGGGGCACGCCGCCCCATGATCGATCGCCTGATTGCCTACTGCCTGCGTCAGCCGTTGATGGTGATGCTGGCGTTGCTGTTGTTCATCGGCGCCGGTATCGCCGCGTTCCGCGTGCTGCCGGTGGAGGCCTTCCCGGACGTCTCCGACACCCAGGTGACCGTAGTGTCGCTGCACCCGGGCCGCGCTGCCGAAGAGGTGGAACGCGAAGTGACGATGCCGCTGGAAGTGGCGCTGTCCGGCATTCCGCATTCGGTGCGGGTGTTCTCGCATACGCAGTTCGGCCTGTCGATGATCATCCTGACCTTCGATGACAAGGCTGACGATTACTTCGCGCGCCAGCAGGTGCTGGAACGCCTGCAGGGCGTGGAACTGCCGGAAGGGGTGACGCCGGAACTGGAGGCGATGAGTTCGGCGGTGGGCGAGATCTACCGTTATGTGCTGAAAGGCCCGCACATGACGCCGACCCAGCTGCGCACCGTTCAGGAATGGACGATGGAGCGCAGCCTGCGCACCGTGCCGGGTGTGGCCGATGTGATCAGCTTCGGTGGCTTCGCGCGGACGTTCCAGGTCAAGCCGGACCTGGACAAGCTGCGCGACCGCGGTATCAGCCTCGGCGAGTTCGCCGAAGCGCTGGAGAAGGGCAGTTCGAACGCGGGTGGCGGCTACGTGGAGCGCGGCCAGCAGCAGTTCCTGATCCGCGGCGTCGGCCTGATGCGTTCGCCGGCCGATATCGGCAACGTGGTGGTGGCGCAGCGTGGAGGAACGCCGATCCTGGTACGCGATCTGGCCGGTATCGCCGACACCGGCCTGCCCCGGCAGGGCCTGGTTGGCCAGGACGACAACGACGACGCGGTGTTCGGCATGGTGCTGATGCGCAAGGGCGAGAATCCGTCCGATGTGCTTGACGCCCTGCATGCGCGCATTGCCGATATCGAAGCGAACCAGCTGCCGGCCGGGGTCAGCATCGAACCGTTCTACGACCGCTCGTGGCTGGTCTCGACCACGCTGAAAACCGTCTTCCGCAATCTGCTGGAAGGCGCGGTGCTTGTGTTCCTGGTGTTGTGGCTGTTCCTGTACAACGCCCGCGCGGCGCTGATCGTGGCGGCGATGATGCCGTTGGCGCTGTTGTCGACCTTCCTCGGCCTGCACCTGTGGGGCGTGCCGGCCAACCTGCTGTCGCTGGGTGCGATGGACTTCGGCATCATCATCGATGGCGCGGTGATCGTGACCGAGCACATCGTTTCGCGACTATCGAAGCTGCCACCCAGCGCCGACAGGAAGACACGCTTCTCGACCATCCTGTCGGCAGCGTCCGAAGTGGGGCGGCCGACGTTCTTCTCGATGCTGATCATCATCGCCGCACACATCCCGATCTTCACCCTGCAGCGCCAGGAAGGCCGGATGTTCGCGCCGATGGCCTACTCGGTGACCTCGGCGCTGATCGGTGCCTTGATCCTGGCGCTGACCGTAGTGCCGCTGTTCTGCTTCTGGTGGCTGCGGCGCGACCGCATGCGCGACGGCAATCCGCTGATGGATCGCCTGACCGGTTGGTACAAGCCGGTGCTGGAGCGCGCCCTGGCGCGACCGCGTACGGTAGTGCTGACGGCGGTGGCGCTGCTGGTCGCTACGCTGGCGCTGGGCACGCGGCTGGGTTCGGAGTTCCTGCCGGAGCTGGACGAGGGCTCGATCTGGCTGACCGCCACGCTCGACCCCAGCACCAGCCTGGCCGAAGCACAGCAGCAGTCGCGGCGTATCCGTGAGCTGGTCCGCACGTTCCCGCAGGTGTCGACGGTGGTGGCCAAGCTCGGCCGACCGGAAGACGGCTCCGATGCCAAGGGTGCCAACCAGATCGAGGCGCTGGTGGCGTTGAAGCCTGAGAAGGAGTGGCCGAAGGGCGTGGACAAGCGGCAGCTGGTGAGCGACCTGCAGCGCACGCTGGAGCAGCGCATTCCGGGGCCGGAGTTCTCGATCTCGCAGCCAGTGCGCGACAACATTCTGGAGAGCATCTCGCAGATCAAGGGCCAGGTGGTGATCAAGGTCAGTGGCTCGGATCTGGACGTGCTCAACCAGCACGCGCAGGCGATCCTGGGCCAGGTGCGTGGCGTGGAGGGCGTGGAAAGTGCGTTCATCGACCGCGACGGCTCCTTGCCGCAGCTGCAGATCGAGATCGACCGCGACCGCGCCGCGCGCTATGGCCTGAACGTGCGCGACATCGACGAGGTGATCGAAACCGCGCTGGGCGGCCGCCAGGTGGGGGAGCTGTGGGAAGGCGACCGCAGGTTCCCGATCACGCTGCGCCTGGACGACGCCGACCGCGACCTGCAGCGCCTGCGCACGGTGCCCGTCGGCATCGGTGACGGCCACACGGTGACGCTGTCCGACGTGGCCGATTTCCGCATGGCCAGCGGCGCGATCAACATCTCGCGCGAGAACGCACAACGGGTCAAGGCTGTCAGCATCTTCATCGCCGGGCGCGACATGGGCAGCGTGGTGGCCGACATGCGCAAGCGCGTGGATGCCAGCGTGCAGCTGCCGGAAGGCTACCGGTTGGAATGGTCCGGCGAGTTCGAGAACCAGCAGCGTGCGATGAAGCGGCTGGGCTGGGTGATTCCGCTGTCGGTGCTGATCATCTTCGTGCTGCTGTTCGATGCCTTCAAGGACATCAGCAGTGCGGCCTTGATCCTGGCCAACGTGCCGTTGGCGATGATCGGCGGGATCCTGGCGCTGTGGCTGACCGGCATTCCGCTGTCGGTGTCGGCGGCGATTGGATTCATCGCCTTGTTCGGGCAGGCGGTACTGAACGGGGTGGTGATGCTCAGTCGCTTCGCCCAGCTGCGTGAGCAGGGCATGGACCTGCTGCAGTCGGTGGTGCAGGGCTCGCTGCAACGCCTGCGCACGGTGCTGATGACTGCGTTTCTGGCGATGTTCGGCCTGCTGCCGATGGCGACCTCGCATGCGATCGGTGCCGAGACCCAGAAGCCGCTGGCGGTGGTGGTGATCGGCGGCCTGCTGTCGGCGATGCTGCTGACCCTGCTGGTGCTGCCGACGCTGTACTACTGGGTCCATCGCCGCCGCGAGGCGCGTAGCGCCTGACCACACTGTAGAGCCGAGCCCACGCTCGGCTGCTTCTGGCCCTCGCGCGAAGATCCGCCGAGCCCGTGCTCGGCGCTACATCAGCGCTGCGTCACCATGCCGCGCCCTGCCAGGCGATCATCATCGGTACGATCAGCAGGCTCAGGCAGCTGACGCACAGCACCGTCGTGGTGATGTGGAAGAGCCAGAACCGGCCTGGCGTTTCAGCACGCCATACTTTCCTGGCGAGGTTGACGCCCCAGATCGTAAAGCCATCGGCGATGCCCCCCAGGAAGAAGCAGACGGTCGCCAGTGCCCACAGCACCCAGATCAGCGCCATCGCCAGATTGCGTACGTCGCCAGGCAGCCAGGTCCATAACACCAGCGTCGCCAGCGCCAACAGGCCTCCCAGCAGGAGGGTGATCATCCATAGCCAATACCAGATGCCCGGCTTTCCCATGCGCGTGGCTCTCGTCCGTTTGAGCGAGGATAGCCAGAGAGGGTGCCCTTACACCATCCCACCGTTGGCCCGCAGTGATCTGGCTCCCCGTCAGCGAAGGCCAGAAACAGCCGAGCATGGGCTCGGCTCTACCGAGTTCACGCGCTATGCATGGATGCGATCGGTAGATCCACGCCATGCGTGGATGCCGTCCGCGCGACCTACACCATCCCGCCGTTGGCGCGCAGCACCTGGCCGTTGATCCACCCGCCATCGGCGCTGGCCAGGAACCCGACCGCACCGGCGATGTCCTCAGGCGTACCCAGCCGCTCCAGGGGATTCAGCTTGGCCAACCGCTCGATCAGCTCCGGCGATTTGCCCTCCAGGAACAGGTCGGTGGCGGTGGGTCCGGGTGCCACCGCGTTCACGGTGATGTTGCGCCCGCGCAGCTCCTTGCTGAGGATCGCGCCCATCGTCTCCACCGCCGCCTTGCTGGCCGCGTACACGCTGTAGTTCTCCAACCTGATGCCGACCACGCTGGTGGACAGGGTGATCAGCCGGCCACCGTCGCGCACCCGTCGTGCGCTTTCACGCAGCACGTTGAAGGCGCCTTTGAGGTTGATGCCGATCACCCGCTCGAACAGGGCGTCGTCGGTGTCGGCCAGTGGTGCCAGCTGCAGCACGCCGGCGCTGTTGACGACCACGTCGATGCCACCGAAGCGCGCCTCGATGGCGTCGAAAAGCCGATGCACCGCCTGTGGATCCGCTACGTCGGCCTGCAGGGCGATCGCCTGTGCGCCGGCGGCGTTGAGTTCGGCAGCAAGGGCCTCGGCCTCTTCGCGCCGGCCGGCATAGTTGATCACCACGGCATGGCCGTTGGCGGCGAGGCGGCGCGAAATGGCGGCGCCGATACCGCGGGAGCCGCCGGTGACCAGGGCGACGGGGCGGGTTGGGGAGTTGGGCATGGTGGATTCCAGCGAGGCACGCCGGAGCGGCGCAGGACCATCTTCGCGATCTTTCCATTTCGGATAATCATGCATAATCCGCCAACATCATCCGGAAATCCGAATAATGGACCGCTTCACAGCGATGCGCGCCTTCGTCCGTATCGTCGAGCGCCGCAGCTTCACGCGTGCCTCCGAAGACCTGGGCCTGCCGCGGGCCACGGTGACCGACGCGATCAAGGCATTGGAGCAGCGGCTGGGCGTGCGCCTGCTGCACCGGACCACGCGGCTGGTGGTGCCGACGCTGGAAGGTGAGGCCTTCTATGGGCGTTGCCTGCGCCTGATCGCCGACATGGACGACGCTGAAGCCGCGTTCCGTGACGCACCCCCGCGCGGCCCGTTGCGAATCGAGGTGCATGGCACGCTGGGCCGGCATCTGCTGCTTCCGCACCTGCCGGACTTCCTGCAGCGCTACCCGGAGATCGAGCTGGAGGTCAGCGAGGGCGACCGCTATGTGGATCTGCTGCGTGAGGGTGTGGACGCGGCGCTGCGGGTCGGCGCGCTGGCCGACAGTGATCTGGCGGCGCGACGGTTGACGATGCTGCGTGAGGTCACGGTGGCCTCGCCGGGCTACGTGCACGACAGGGGTCTGCCAGGCAGCATCGACTCCCTGCTGGAAGGCCACGAAATGGTCGGCTATCGCTCCAGTGCCACTGGTCAGCTGATTCCGCTGGAGTTCCAGCAAGGCATGCAGGTGCGTTATGTGCCGCTGCCCGCACGGGTGCGTGTTTCCGGCGCGGATGCGTTCCTGGGCGCCGCGCTGGCGGGGCTGGGAATCATCCAGGCGCCGCGCTACCGGATGAACCCTTACATCGCACGTGGGCAACTGGTCGAGCTGTTGCCGGAGGTGCCGCCGACGCCGAGCCCGTTGAGCCTGGTCTACCCACGCAGCCGCACACCGTCGCCACGCCTTCGGGTGTTCATCGACTGGGTGGCCGGGGTGTTCGACCAGATGAGGTAGTGCCGGCCGCDGGCCGGCAACTGCAACACGCTTGATGTGCCAAGGT
>NZ_RAVT01000025.1 GCF_013464915.1 Stenotrophomonas maltophilia | reverse complement strand
ATCAAACGTCTGCAAGATGGACAATCATCCTTCCTGCAGGCGCCTTCACAAGATACCTGCGCATACTTTCAAAGATCCTGGGAAGTGGCCTCAGCGCCGTTCCCGTGTGCTGCGAAGTTTCCTTCGTAGCKAGCCGCCCATTATAGCCGGCTTTTCCGCTTCGTCAACACCTTTTTTCAAGGCCGTCTCACCGGGGTGGACGTTGTTGCCGATGCTGCTTCGTCGTTGGACCCGAAGGTCTTTCGTCGTTGCGAGCCGCCTATTATGCCGGACTTTTCGAGTCCGTCAACACCTTCGTTCGATCATCTCGTTCGTCGGTGGTGGCGTTGCTGTTCGCGTGCCGTTTCCGAAGAAGCGATGCGCTGCAGCAAGGGAGCGAATTCTAGAGATCCTGCAGATTTCGTCAAGCGCTTTTTTTCAGGGTGATGACAGAAGCCCCGCGACATCACGCATGACGTACGCTCGAAGATCACTGCGGCGTTGCCCGCGCGTTGCGSGGTMAACGCCGCAAC
Organism: Stenotrophomonas maltophilia; assembly: GCF_013464915.1. Taxonomy (GTDB): domain Bacteria; phylum Pseudomonadota; class Gammaproteobacteria; order Xanthomonadales; family Xanthomonadaceae; genus Stenotrophomonas; species Stenotrophomonas maltophilia_AT. Next base: position 103,790 of record NZ_RAVT01000025.1, on the reverse strand, counting down.
CGCTATCAATGCATGGATGCACAAAGGAGAGACGGCAATGAACATGCGGGTGCGGCAAGCATGGTGGCGCGACCTTTCAGTACCGGCAGTCGTCGCCGGCTTCATTACCGTGCTGGTCGGCTTCGCCAGTTCCGCAGTGATCGTGTTCCAGGCCGCGCAGGCCGTCGGTGCCGACCAGGCGCAGATTGCCTCCTGGATGTGGGCGCTGGGGTTGGGCATGGGCGTCACCTGCATCGGGTTGTCGCTGCGCTATCGCGTGCCGGTGGTGACCGCATGGTCGACGCCAGGTGCGGCGATGCTGGTGGTCGGTGCCGGCGGCGCCTCGCTCTCTGAAGCGACCGGTGCCTTCCTGCTGGCTGCGGTGCTGGGCATGTTGGCCGGGTTCTCCGGCATCTTCGCCCGGTTGATGCAGCGGGTGCCGATGGCACTGGCCGCCGGCATGCTGGCCGGCGTGCTGCTGCGCTTCGGCCTGGACGTGTTCGTGGCCATGAACACCCAGCTGGTGCTGGCGCTGGCGATGTTCGCCACCTGGCTGGCTGGACGCCGCCTGTTCCCGCGCTATGCGGTCATCGCCACCCTGCTGGTCGGCATCGCGGTCGCGGCCAGCCGCGGCCTGCTGCACGCACAGCAGGTGCAGCTGCAACTGGCGGTACCGCAATGGGTGACCCCATCCTTGTCGTGGACTGCGGTGGCCGGCATCGCCCTGCCCCTGTTCGTGGTCACCATGGCCTCGCAGAACATTCCGGGCGTGGCGGTGATGCGGGCATCCGGCTACGACGCCCCGGTATCGCCGCTGATCGGCTGGATCGGTGTGGTCAATACGTTGCTGGCGCCGTTCGGTGCCTACGCGCTGAACCTGGCCGCGATCACGGCCGCGATCTGCATGGGCCGCGATGCGCATGAAGATCCGGCACGGCGCTATACCGCCGCCATGGCCGCCGGGGCCTTCTATATTGTCATCGGGCTGTTCGGTGCGACGGTTGCCGCACTGTTCGCCGCCTTCCCGAAGGAGCTGGTGGCCTGCGTGGCCGGTATCGCGCTGTTCAGCACCATCGCCAACAGCCTCGCCAGTGCGCTGGCGGTAGAGCGGGACCGCGAGGCGGCACTGGTCACCTTCCTGGTCACCGCCTCCGGTGTCACGCTGGCCGGCATCGGCTCGGCGTTCTGGGGCCTGGTGGCCGGTGCACTGTGCCTGCTGGTATTGCGGCCCCGCGGGGCTCGCTGATCCAGCCTATCCCACCAGCACAGCACCAACCGTACCCACCGCCAGCATGATGACGATGGCCACCAGTGTGGCAACCACGCTGGTGCCACCACGCGCGGCCAGTTCGCTGCGCATGCGCGCTTCATCGCCCCCCGCCACGGCACGGGCCCGGGCGATCTGCCGCTGGCAATGGGCCAGGTACCAGCTGTTGCCGAACATGCCGGTGGTGATGCTGAGCGCGAAGGTGATGACCATCGACAGGCCGTCGGGAACCCCCAGCAGTGTCTCGACCACACTGATCAACAGCAGCAGGCCAACCCAGAGCGCCGCCAGACGGTACATCCTGCGGTACATCATCCACACCAGGCCGATCAGGAATGCCGGCCAGTGCCAGGTTCCGGTACCCGTGGCGATGCCTTGATCCAGGCGCCAGCGCTGGCGGTAGACCGGGAAGTTGCCGCCGACCACGCTGGCGTACAAGGCCATCTCGCCCTCCAGCCCGGCAGCCGCAGCCATCTCCGGTGCAGCGGCGGGTGCACGATACGGATCGGACGGATCGCCGGCACTCGGCGCGACGCCCTCAACCGCCGGGGCTGCGTCGATATCCGGGGCCGGAGCCACCTCGATGGGCGTGGACGCCTGCTCCAGTTCCGTCAACGGCCGCCATGAGGGCATGCCTTCGCACCAGAGCAGCGTGCGCGCCGTAACCGTCCCTTCCTGCTGCAGCTGGCGAAGACCGGCCAGATCCACCGGTCCACTGCTCTGCCTGCCATTGGCGTACCACCACTGTGCTTCCTGCATGTTTTCCGTCCTTGCTACCCACATCGACAAACTGAAACTGCTGCCAGCGCTTACAGCGCGGTACTGGCCAGGGTCTGCACCAGCTGGTGGCGCGCACCTGGCGCAAGCGTAATCTGCTCCGGGCCTGCATTGGCCACTTCCAGGCAAACGTAATCGTGCCAGCCATCGCCGACATCGGCCATCCTGGCTGCGGCCTCGGCACCGGGGTTCCAGGCCACGAGCGTCTGGCTGCCTTCGCTGCGGATCTCGATCCGCCGCTGCAGTACGGGATCACGCAGCACGTAATGGCCGCCGGCACCGGTATAGATGCGATCGCTGCGCCCGGGATCACGCGGATCGCGCAATGACCACGGTCCCTGTTGCAGGCGCAGCTGCGCATAATCCTCGTACTTGTCCAGGTACTGCAGGCCATCCAGGCCCTCGACCTCGACCTGGTTGGCATCGCCCACCCGGAAATAGCTGTGCAGGGCCTGGGTGAAGGTCACCGGCGACGATCCCGTGTTCCCGGTGGCCAGCTGCTGGCGCAGCTGGCGGCCGATGCGCAGCTGCATCTGCAGGCGCAGGCCGAGGTGGTCAGACAGTGACGGCGCCAACTGCAGCTCCACATCGCCGGCCTCGTTCTGCCCGACGTGCTGCAACTCCCAACGCGCGGTTCGCGCCAGGCCATGTGCCGGAGCATCAGCATCCTGCCCCTGGCGGCCGAACCACGGCCAGCACACCGGCACGCCACCGCGGATCGGCGTCGGCAGCTCCGCGCGTTGCGGTGACAGCCACAGCAGGTCCGGCTGCCCTTCGGGGATGAATGACAACAGCTGTCCACCGAACACGCTGATGACCGCGGTGGCACTGGGGGTGCGCACATGCCAGGCCTCGAGCCCATGGAACAGGCCGGTGCGGATGTCCGGATTCAACTGCATGCGATGACGCTCCTTGATGAACGCGGCGATGATGTCGCGGCACCGATGCGAACGGCAAGGCCTAGCGGCTGGCCGGCGATGCGGTTGCTGCCTCCTGCTGCAGCGCGCGCAGGATGCGTTGTCCGGCGCGCCCATCCGCATTGGCCCATCCAAGGCGTTGCTGCTCGGCCTGGATCGCGCGACGCGTGGCGGTGCCGATCATGCCGTCGGCGGTGCCAATATCGTGGCCGCGGGCCAACAGCAGAGTCTGCAGTTGGCGGCGCTCATCACGACCGATGCCGGGATCGTCGGTCGGCCAGGCCGTGGCCAACCCGGTGCCGCCACGCAGCTGGTCGGCCAGCGTGGCGATCGCCAGCGCGTAGCTTTCGGCGGCGTTGTAGCTGTAGATCGCGTCGTAGTTGCGGAACACCAGCAGCGCCGGGCCCTTGCTGCCGGCCGGCAGCAGCAGCGCCGCACGTGCATCGGCCGGGAGGTTGGCCGGGGCCAGCGCGCTGCCGTCCAGCGCGGTCACACCCTGCACGCGCCAGTCGGCCAGCGCCCGACGCTGGGTACGCCCGGCCTGGCTGGCATTGAAGCCCGCCGGGATCCGCACTTCCATGCCCCACGGCTCGCCGCTGCGCCAGCCTGCGCGCTTGAGGTAGTTGGCGGTGGAGGCCAGTGCATCGGGAATGCTGCCGACCAGGTCGCGACGGCCATCACCATCACCGTCCACGGCGATGCGTGCATAGGTGCTGGGCATGAACTGCGTGTGCCCGAAGGCGCCGGCCCAGGAGCCGGTGAGCCCCTGTGCCTGCAGGTCGCCGCGGTCGATCAGCTTGAGCAGGGCCAGCAGCTCACCGCGGAAGAAGGGCTGGCGGCGGCCGGCGCAGGACAGCGTAGCCAGTGACTGCAGCAGCGGGCGCTTGCCGAACACACGGCCGTAGTCGCTCTCCACGCCCCAGACCGCGACGATGGTGGCCGGATCGATGCCGTACTGCGCCGACACGCGATCGAGCAGGTCGCGGTGCTGCTGCAGCAGGGCGCGCCCATCGTCCACGCGCTGGCGATCGACCAGCGCGGCCAGGTAGTCCCAGATCGGCGTGGTGAATTCGGGCTGTGCATCGAGCAGGCCGAGCACGCTGGGGTCGGGCGTGAGGCCGGCGGTGATCTCGTTGAAGCGGTCGGCGCTGATTCCCTGGCTGGCAGCGGTGGCCTGCAGACCCGCCAGGCAGCGGCTGAAGGCCGGATCGATGCCGGCGGCGGGAGCGGCAAGCGCTGTCGGTGCCGAGGCAAGAGCGGCCGCCAGGCCGAGCGTGGTCAGAATGGGCATGGCGTCCTCCGTGTTGCCGGTGCACGGCCATCTTAGGGGTAGCGGTGCGGCGGAACCTGAAGCCGCGCCGGCTGGCTGCTGCTACGTGGCGCGCAGCAGGCGCAGGCCATAGGCGGGGCCTTCAGCATCCCAGCGCTGCATGACCTGCAGGCCAGCCGGCTGCAGCAGCGCTTCGAAACTGTCGTCGGTGTACTTGTGGCTGTATTCGACGCGGATCGGTTCGTCGGCCTTGAAATGGAAGGTGCGGCCATCCAGATGGACGTCCTGTGCCCGCTGGCTGACCAGGTCGGTCTCGATACGCAGCCGCGCGACGCTGTAGCGGGCGCGATGGCGGAAGCCGTCCAGATCGAAATCGCTGCCGATCTCGCGGTTGAGGCGGGCCAGCAGGTTGAGGGTGAACGCGGCGGTGACACCCTGCGCATCGTTGTAGGCCGCCTCGATCAACGCCGGGTCCTTGTGCAGGTCGATGCCGACCAGGGCCAGGCCATCACGACCCATGGTCTGGCGCATCGCACGCAGCAGCGCGACCGCGTCCTCACCTTCAAAGTTGCCCAGCGTAGACCCAGGGAAGAACAGCAACCGCCGCGCGGGTTCGCGTTCGGGCATGGGCACGGCAACCGGACGGGTGAAGTCTGCACAGACCGGCAGCATCTCGACCTCGGGCAGCGCCGGGGCCAGATGGTCGATGCTGGACAGCAGCGCGGCACGCGAGATTTCAATGGGCGTATAGGCCACCGGTTCACCCAGCGCGGCCAGCAGCAGCGCGGTCTTGCGGCCGCTGCCACTGCCCAGTTCCACCACGTGCAGGTGCGGGCCGACGCTGCGGGCGATGTCTGGCAGTACCCGCGACAGCAGGGCCAGCTCGGTACGCGTGGGGTAGTACTCGCGGGTCTGGGTGATCTGTTCGAACAGGCGCGAGCCACGTGCATCGTAGAAATACTTGGACGGAAGCTGGCGCGGTGTGCGCGACAACCCTGCCACCACGTCAGTGAGGATCTGCTGGCGACCGGGCGTGAGATCGGTCAGCGCCTGCAGCGCGTCGTGCACCGTGCTCATGCCAGATCCCGGGCCAGGCGCAGGCCGGAGAACTGCCAACGTGCCGGTGGCATGAAGAAGTTGCGGTAGCTGGCGCGCACATGGCCACGGGGCGTGGCGCAGCTGCCGCCGCGCAGCACCCACTGCCCGCACATGAACTTGCCGTTGTACTCACCCAGATTGCCGGCGAACGGACGGAAGCCCGGGTAGGCGCCATAGGCGCTGTGGGTCCATTCCCAGACATCGCCGAACAGCTGGCGCAGTCCACCGCCCTGCCCTGCCTGTGGGTGCAGGTGATCGTCATCGGCAAAATGACCGCGCGGCGGCAGCGTCGCGGCGGCAGCCTCCCACTCGAACTCGCTGGGCAGTCGGGCACCGGCCCAGCGGGCACAGGCATCGGCTTCGAAGTAGCTGAGATGGCAGACCGGCGCGTGCGGATCCAGTTCGCGCCAGCCGCCCAGGGTGAATTCGCGCTGCAGGCGGTCGTCCCAGTACAGCGGATGCTGCCAGTCTTCGGTTTCACGCAGTGCCCAACCCTCGCTGAGCCACCAGCGTGGCTCGCGGTAGCCACCGGCCTCGATGAAGGCGCGGTACTCGGCGTTGCTGAGCGGGCGCTCGGCCAGGGCATGGGCGGGCAGCAGTACGCGATGGGGCGGCGATTCGTTGTCATAGGCGAACGCGGCATGCTGTGGCCAGGCTGCGGCGCCGACGGTGACGATGCGTTCGGGCGATTCGATCCAGCCCTGTGCACTGGCAACGCCGGGGGTGGTGCGCAGGTCCTCGCGGTAGGCCGGCTGCAACGGATTGCACCAGAACGCGTGCTTGATGTCGGTGAGCAACAGCTCCTGGTGCTGCTGTTCGTGCTGCAGGCCCAGCTGCAGGTGCTGCAGCGCCTGGTCGTCGAGATCACCCGCGTCCAGCCGTGACTGTACCTGCGCATCGATCTGGCGGCGGTAGTCCTGCACCTGCTGCAGCGAGGGCCGTGACAGCAGCCCGCGCTGCGGCCGTGCATGGGCCGGGCCGATGCTCTTGTAGTAGCTGTTGAACAGGTAGTCCCATGCCGGGTCATGCGCCTGCGTGGTGGCGAAGCCGGACAGCACGAAGCGTTCGAAGAACCAGGTGGTGTGGGCCAGGTGCCACTTGCCCGGGCTGGCATCGGCCATGCTCTGCAACATGGCATCTTCGGCGCTGAGGGGGGCCGCCAGCTGCATGCTGCGCTCCCGCACACGTGCGTACTGGCGGGCGAGATCGCGCTGCGGGGCAGCGACGGCGGCGGCTACGCTGTCCATTCGGGCAGCATCTGCGCAGCAGGGTGAGTGCGATGTCATGGTTCGACGTCAATGCGTTCACAAGCGTGACCATCCCGCATTCAAGAAGCCGGTGCGGACGCCGCTAACGGCAATGCTGCGGCCGCGTCGTCACCGCGCTGGAATTCCTGCTTGCCCCTGCATCCGCTCCGCCAGCCTGCGCATTACCTGTTCGTGCTGCCCGCCGTGCTGGTTGCCGTGGTGCTGTGGGCGGCACTGGGCAACGAAGACGTGGCCAATCCGGCCCAACGCATCCTGCCCTGGCTGCTGGCCTGCCTCGGCGCCGGCCTTGCCCTGCTCTACCACCAGGTGCGCACGCTCTGCCTGATGCTGGTGGTGGCCGTGATGTTCGCCCTGCTGCACCAGGACGTGGGTGGCTACCTGCGCAGCGGCCATGTCACGGCGCTGACACCGCTGCGCTTCCACGCCATTTCGGCCTGGTTGCCCTTGTTGTTCGCGGGCCTGGCGCTGTGGCCCGAGCGCGGCCGCCGCCGCCGCGACCTGCTGCTGCGGGGCGTTGCCAGTGGCACCGCGCTGATGATCTTCCTGCTGCTGGCCACGCAGCAACCGCGTGGCATGCACGATCTGCTGTCCAACCGCCACTGGAGCTGGATTCCGGCCGACTGGAACGCGCTGGCACAGCTGCCAGCCCTGCTGTTCCTCCTGGCAACCGCCGCGCTGGGCTGGCAGGCCTGGCGGCATCCGCGCCCACTGCACACGGCGATGCTGCTGGCGCTGCTGTGCCTGTGGTGGATGCTGCCACGGGTGTTCCTGCAGCCGGTGCTGCTGCCGGCGCTGGCCAGCGCGGCGCTGCTGCTGATGCTGGGCGCGATGCTGCAGGAGTCCTTCCACATGGCCTTCCGCGATGAACTGACCGGCCTGCCGGGGCGCCGCGCCTTCAATGAGACCCTGCAACGGGCGCGCGGCACCTACAGCATCGCGATGGTGGACGTGGACCACTTCAAATCGTTCAACGACACCCACGGCCACGACACCGGCGACGATGTGCTGCGCCTGGTGGCCTCGCGGCTGGGCCGGGTGGGTGACGGTGGCCGGGCGTTCCGCTATGGCGGTGAGGAGTTCGCGGTGGTGTTCCTGGATCGTCCCGCAGCGGCCTGCGTGGATGCGGTCGAGGCGCTGCGGCAGACCATCGAGGACACCCGCATGCAGCTGCGCGATCGGAGCACCCGCAGCCGCGACGATGAAACGGGGCGCCAGCAGCGCGGACGCGGCGGAAGCGGGCAGACGGTACAGGTGACGGTGAGCATCGGGCTGGCGGACAGCCGCGTGGATGAGCGGCCGGCGGCCGTGATCAAGGCCGCCGACCAGGCGCTGTACGCAGCCAAGGACGGTGGCCGCAACCAGGTCCGCGCGCATGCCGGCCAGCGCGTGCTGGCGGTGCGCGGCGGCTGAGGCTCACACCGCGTCGAGGTAGTACCAGCGGCCGTCGACGCGCAGGAATCGGCTGTGCTCGGCCATCTTCACCGCGCTGCCGCCGCCCACGCGGTAGCGGGCGGTGAAGCGCACTTCGGCGCTGTCGGCCCCGGTGACCGTGTGTTCGTGCACGGTCAGGCCCAGCCAGTGCGTACGCTGGCCCGGCGCATCGTCCAACGCCAGCTCAGCCGGACGGGTATCCGGGTGCCAGCTCTGGCGCAGATAGTCCGCCAGCCCCCGCACATAGGCGCTGTAGCGCGATCGCATCAGGCGCTCGGCATCGGGTGCTGCCTCACCGGCATGGAAGCGGCCACAGCAGGCGGCGTAATCGGCGGGAAGGCCGCAGGGACAGGGATCGGTGGGTTTTCGGCTCATGGCGGCATTGTCGCGCGGGACGCCGCCAGCATCCATCGGCGAAGGGCGTATGCTGTCGCGCCCCCACTTTGATTGATCGCCGTGCTGGAACTGGTTCCCCCTGAGTTGTGGTGGCTGGTGGTGATCGCCTTCATCGCCGGCCTGGTCGATGCCGCCGTCGGTGGCGGTGGGCTGGTGCAGCTACCCGGTCTGTTCACCGTGCTGCCGCAGCAGACGCCGGCGATGCTGTTCGGCACCAACAAGTTCAGCTCGATGTTCGGTACCGGTGCAGCCGCCTGGCGCTATGCGCGCAACGTGCGCTTCCCGTGGAAGCCGGTGCTGTTCGCGGCAGGCACGGCCTTCATATTCTCCTTCGCCGGCGCCACCGCGGTAAGCCTGCTGCCCAAGGACGCAGTGCGCCCACTGGTGCTGGTACTGCTGATCGCGATGCTGGCCTACACGCTGTGGAAGAAGGATTTCGGCGCACTGCACCGGCCGCAGGAGATCGGCCGCCGCGAACTGGCGATCGCGCTGGCCATCGGTGCGGCGATCGGCTTCTATGACGGCTTCTTCGGGCCGGGCACCGGCAGCTTCCTGATCTTCCTGTTCGTGCGCTTCTTCGGCCTGGATTTCCTGCGCGCCTCGGCGGCGTCGAAGGTGGTGAACCTGGCCACCAACGTAGCGGCGATCTCGTTCTTCGTGCCGACCGGCAACATCCTGTGGCTGTTCGCGCTGCCGATGGCAGCGGCCAACATCATCGGCTCGGTGGTGGGCACCCGATTGGCGCTGAAGGGCGGTACGCCGTTCATCCGCAAGCTGTTCGTGGGGCTGGTGGTGGTGCTGATCGCGCGGATGGCGTGGGATACGTTCCGCGGTGCGTGAGTGCGGTTGCCGGCCMGCGGCCGGCACTACCGGGCCGTGAACCCCGCCATGGGGAGTGCCGGCCGCTGGCCGGCATTCCCCTCAAGCGGCCGGGTCAGGCTTCGGCTTCTTCCGGTTCATTGGCCTGCTGGCGGCTGCGCTCCGGCAGCTTCAGGCGCCTGCCCTCTTCGTCGTACTCGATCAGCAGCACGCCGGAGTCGTGGCGACCGCTGATTTCGACGAAGCAGGCGCCGCCGATGAACGGTTCCAGCGTCATCACCGACTTCAGCGGGGTGGCGACCACCATCTGGAAGCCGAAGTTGTCGAAGATGTTCATCGCCAGCGCGGTGAACTCGTTGTCGGCCTTGTCGAAGGCTTCGTCGAGCACGACCGCGGCGTAGCTGGGCAGCTGGCTGTCAGCGCCGCCGAGCTGGTAGCGCAGTGCCGCAGCCAGGCAGGTGGTGGCCAGCTTCTGGCGCTGGCCACCGGACTTGCCGGCACCACTGCGGTAGATCTCGACCTGCTGGCGCGTTTCCGCATCCAGCTCGACGCCGATGAACTCCACATGCATGCGCACGTCCAGCACCAGCTCGCGCCAGCGCTTGTCCTCGCCTTCCTGCGAACCCAGGCGGTTGACCAGCTGGCGCAGCACGGTGAACTGCGATTCGGCCAGCTCGCGCTGCTCGGTCTGCTGCTGCGACAACACTTCGCGCAGCTGCAGGTGGAACTCGCCGACTTCCGGCAGGCGGCGGTCGCTCAGTTCGATGGTCAGCAGCGTGCCACGGTTGAACGGCACCTGCTCCAGGCTGGCATTCACTTCGTCCAGGCGCTGGCCGATCGACTTGCGGGCCTCGGCACTATGGCGCTGCAGGGCCAGCAGGTTGTTCTTGCTCTGGTTCTGCAGCAGGTCGAAGAAGCGCTCTTCGTGCTGCGGCAGGCCATCGCGCTCCAGGCGTTCGAGGCGGGCGAGGAAGTCCTCGGCCGAGGCCACCGACACGGTGAAGTCGCCCGATTCCTCCGGCCACTGCTGGATGAAGCGGCGGAAGCAGCCGATCAGCTGGTTCTCGATGCGGTTGAGGTCCTGCTGCGAGGAAGACAGCTGCTCGTTCAGTGCATTGCTGACCTGGCGCATGTGCGCTTCCAGCGTTTCCAGGCTGAGCGGGCCCTGCTCCTGCAGGCGCTCGGCGAGGCCGGCTTCCTGCTCCTGGGCCAGGCTCGGCAGCACCAGCGCACGGCTCTGCTGGCGTGCGCGGTCGAGGCGATCGCGCTCCTTGACCAGCTGGCCGCGCTCGACGCGGACGTCTTCGTAGGTGCGGCGCGACTGTTCGATGTCAGCACGCACCGCATCGATCTGCTTGGCCAGCTTGGCCAGGTCGGCATTGCCTTCGCGCAGGTCGCGCAGCGTGGCCTCGATGTCGCTCAGGCGCTGCTGCGGAGCGGCGATGTCGATCTCGTTCCAGCTGATGCTGACCAGCTCGTGGCAGGCCAGGCGGCGTTCGTTGTCGCGGTCACGCTGGCCACGCAGGCGCGCGATGTCGGTCTCGCAGCCGGCGATGCGCTTGGCCAGTTCCTGTGCTTCGCGCTCGAAGGCGCCCACCTTGTCGTGGTTGTTGAAGCCGAGAATCCAGCGACGGCGGTCGCCTACCGCGCTGCGGTCGTCCTTCTCGAAACGGTCGCCCGGATGCTTGACCTGGCCTTCGCGGGTGATGCCGCGGTCAACGTTGCGCAGCTGCTTGGCGTCCACGCACTCGTAGTCGAAGCGCTTGCCGAGCTCGCGCCGCAGCCAGCTTTCGAACACATGCTCGCGCAGTTCCAGCTTGTGCAGCAGCGACTTCGCCGACGGCTCGCGCGCGAACGCATCGTCGTTGCGGCGCACGCGGTAATAGGTGAAGCGCATGCCCAGGTGGGTACGGTTCACCCATTCGGCGACGTCGTTGTAGTGCTTGTCATCGACCAGCAGCGACAGTGCGAAGCCGCCCAGCACGCGCTCGATGGCTCCCTGCCAGCCCTGCTCTTCCGAGCGGACCTGGATCAGCTCGCCGACGAACGGCAGCGCCGCCTCGGCGATGCCGGTTTCCTCGGCCAGGCGCGCGCGCAGCTTCTGCATCGGCGCCGGGATGTTGGACGGCGTGCGCTGCATCGCTTCGAGTTCCGCACGGACTTCACCAAAGCGGCGCTCGTCATCGCGCTTGCCACCCAGGCGATCGCTGATCGCGTCGTCCAGCGCCGAAGAGGCGCGCTGGCGATCCTGCAGTTCATTCTGCGCGCGCTCGACCAGCCCGGCGAAGCCGTGGGCGTCGTCCGGCAGTTCAGCCTGCAGCTGCTGCGCAGCCTGGCTTGCCTGCTCGCGCTTGGCCTGGCGGCGGTCGCGCTCGGCTTCGGCACGGCCCTGCTCGCGTTCCAGTTCCTCGATGCGCTCACCGCCCTGCTGGCGGCGCTGCAGTTCCAGCTCGGCCAGGCGCTCGGTGTGGTTATCGAGTGCGGCACGGCGCTGGGCTTCCTCGCCCAGCAGGCCACGGTCACGCACGTCCATCTCGCGCAGGCGCGCTTCGATCAGCGCCTGGCGGCGGCTTTCGCGGAAGCTGTCGACGCCGAGCTTCAGCGCTTCGTCGTCGCCACGCTGGCGATGCATCTCCTTCAGGTCGTTGTAGTAGGCGCGTGCCGGCAGCAGGGTTTCCACCTGGCGGCGCGCGGTGACCACGGCCTGGTGCGCGCCATCAAGCTCGGCGAAGTCGCTGACCAGGCGCTCGGCGGCGTCGAAGGTCTTCGGCGTGTCGAGCATGAAGTCGCGCAGGAAGACGTTGAGGTCGCCCAGGTTCTTCGCCGACTGCGTCTTGTGCAGCAGGCGCAGCGCCATTTCGTTGTCGATGCCGAGCAGGTCGCGGAAGCGCTCGGCATAGCCGGAGAAGGTGTCGAAGTGGTGCAGGTCGGACAGCTTCTGCTTGAGCTTGCGCAGGTCCAGGTCGAAGCCGCCAAGATCCTTGGCGATGTCGAACGGGCGCTCGGCAATCATGTAGTGCTTGCGCACGTCGCCGGCCGAGGTGCCGTTGCCGGAGATCCACAGCAGGCGCACCAGGCTGACCACGCGGCCATCGCCGGCGCGGTACTCCAGCACCAGTGCGGTCCAGGTGGCGCCCTTGCGCAGGTACTGGGTGGCGATTTCACCGGTGCCGCTGTCCTGCTGGTCAGCCCAGGCGCCACGCACGTAGGACACCAGGTTGCGGTCGCGGCCACTGCGCTCGGCTTCACGCGCGGCGGCGTTGAAGTCGACGATGGCCGGCGGCGTCAGCAGCGCGGACATGGCATCGAGCAGGGTCGACTTGCCCGAGCCGGAACGGCCGACGAACAGGAAGCCGCGCTCGGCGATCGGCACTTCGGTCAGGCCGTTGAAGGTGCCCCAGTTGTGCACCTGCAGGCGGCGCATGCGGAACTGCTGCAGGCGCGGGTCCGGCAGGCCTTCGTTGAACAGGGCGGGAGTGTGCTTGGAGATAGCCATGCGATGGTCGGGTCTCTCAGGCCTCGGCGGCCGGGGTTTCACGCAGCTGGCGGTAGACCGCCGAGAGCTGGGACACGTCTTCGGCGGAGAACAGCAGCTTCAGCGCCGGCGAGACTTCGTGGCGGTCTTCCTGGCCGCTGAGGCGGGTCAGGATGTGGTTGTCCTTCATCTTCTGCACCGCCGAGGCGACGCGGCGGTTGAAGCCGGCGCGGTCGGTGGACAGGTTCTTTTCATAGATGGCCAGTGCTTCGGCCATCTCGGCATCGGCGACGACCGCGCGGTTGCCGCGCGCATCGGCCTCGGCCAGCTGCTGGCGCAGGTACAGCAGCAGCACCGAGTCGATGAAGGTCAGCGGCGAGGTGCGCAGCAGCACCGGCGCGTCGACGTCTTCGGTATCGGCCTGGCGGGTGAACGCCACGCCGCTGTCACGGTCGAGCACCAGTTCCAGGAACAGGTCGGCCAGCGCCGAACGGATCGCCGCTTCGCTGCGGATCAGCGCCGGCCACAGCTTGGCGTGGCGCAACTGGTCGATGCTGGGGCCGATCAGCAGCTGGCACAGCGCGCGGCGCGCATCCAGCGGCAGGCGCCCGGTATCGCCGAGGTAGTACACGTCGTTGCCACGGCGGGGCTGGGCCACGGCCGCCACCGGCTCGGCCTCGTAGGCGTCTTCCGCCACGTCGGCCTGCGCTGCGTCGATGGGATCTTCATGCCAGCTCATGGCGTCTCTCCTGGGTGAACCAAACCAGCGGGATGCGGGCGCGACGGACCTGGCCGTCGCCACCACGCCATTGCGCAAGCTCCTGCTCGCCGGCGACCACGTTGCCGAAGCGCGTGCCCAGCGACAGATAGCCGATGACGCTGCCAAGACCCTGCGGCGCCTCGCGCTGCGACAGGGCCTGGGCGATGCTGAGCCGCGGCTGTGCATCGAGCAGGTCGTGCAGGTCGCGGCGCAGGGTGCGGAAGTCGATTTCGGACGACGCGACCAGGTCGCCGACACTCTCCAGGCTGATCGCGGCCGCGTCGTTGTACTCGACGTTGCCATCGACCTGGGCACTGCGTGGATCATGCAGCTTCCACTGCGACCATGAGCGCAGGCGGCTGGTGGTCAGCTGCAGGTCGCGGCCGATACCGCGTTGTGCGGGGAATTCGTCACGCAGTGCCAGCGCTTCGGACTGCGCCTGCTTCAGCAGCTGGTTGAGGCGGCGCTGTTCCAGGTAGCCACGGCTCTGCACGAAGCCGCGCAGGCTGCGCGCGAAGTTCTGCAGCACATCGTGCACCTGGCCACCGCGCTCGAGCATGGTGCTGGTGAAGCTGCGCAGGAAGTTGCGTTCGTTGCGGTCCAGGCGGCGCGCGAACCCGCGCGCCAGCACCGCTTCCAGCGCGGCATCGAGCTGGGCACTCTGCTCGGCATCGTTTAGCAGGCGCCAGAAGGCCTGGAAACTGCGTCCGGCGTCACTTTCGCCGATGACATCCACACCTTCGAACAGCTGCGACAACACATCGCCGCGCTCGCCCTCGTCGTCGATGATGCGTTCGCGGAAATCGCGGTTGAGCTGCTCGAAGTCATCGCGCACACGGCGGAAGTCCTCGGTCAGCTCGTCGGCCAGGCCGATGATCTGGCGGGTGCGTTCCAGCGCGCGCTTGCCGTCCAGCGCAACCACGCGGCCGCTGCCGACCCGGGCAATTTCAGCATCGATGCGGTCGCGCTCGTCGTGCAGCGCGGACAGGCGCGCATCAGGATCGGCTTCGGTCTGCGCAGCCAGCGCCGAGAGCTGCTCAATGACCAAGGCCAGGCGGCTTTCGGTAGCGGCCACGCGAGCCTGCTCGAGACCGTCCGCGAAGCGGATCGCCTGCAGTGCGGCGGTGGACAGCTCGTACTGCTCCTGGTCGGCGCCTTCGGGCAAACGACGCTCCAACCAGCCCTGGGCCAGCCAGTGCGCGATGTAGGCCTGGGCGGTACGCGGCAGCTCGCGCGAGAGTTCATCGCCGGCCAGCTGGTCCAGCGCGCGCTGCAGTCGCTCGTTCAGCACCGAGGACGGCAGCGTGCGCTCGCCATCCATCAGCAGCCCCTGCAGCAGGCCGATGATTTCCGGGGCGTGGTCGGCGGCAAGCAGCTTCCACTGGGGCTGTTCGCGCAGGTGGCGGTAACGGGCAATGCGTTCGCGGTGCTTCATGCAGCGAAAGGGGTCTGTAGGGCTGACAGGGACGAGCCGCCATGCACGGCTGCCACGTGGGCAGCCGTGGGCATGCCGGCCTGCAGGGGCCGGCGCGGTGCGGGCAAGCGGCTCAGCGCTTGCCGCCCACTTCGATGAAGCGCAGGAACTCGGCGCGGGTGCGCGCGTCGTCGCGGAAGCTGCCCAGCATCTTCGAGGTGACCATGCTGACGCCGCGCTTGTGGATGCCGCGGGTGGTCATGCATTCGTGGGCGCCTTCGACGACCACGCCGACGCCGATCGGCTGCAGCACATCCTGGATGCACTGGGCGATCTGCGCGGTCATCTTTTCCTGCACCTGGAAACGGCGGGCGTAGGCTTCGACGACGCGGGCCAGCTTGCTGATGCCCACCACCTTGCCGGCCGGCAGGTAGCCGACGTGCACGCGGCCGATGATCGGTGCCATGTGGTGCTCGCAGTGGCTTTCGTACTCGATGTCGCGCAGGACGATCAGTTCGTCGTAGCCGGCCACTTCCTCGAAGGTCCGCTCCATGTAGGCGCGCGGGTCGTCGCGGTAGCCGCTGAACCAGTCGCCATAGGCTTCGGCGACACGGCGGGGGGTATCCAGCAGGCCTTCGCGGGACGGGTCCTCACCGGCCCAGCGCAGCAGGGTGCGCACGGCATCCTCGGCCTGGTCCTGGGTCACGTCGCCCTGCGGGGCGGCCTTTTCGTTGTTCTTGCTCATTGCGTACAGCGTCCCGAACGGGGGGCGAGCATCGTACCCGACCGGGGGGTGGGTCGTCCTGTTGGGACGGTTCATCGGGGGGTTCTTGCGGCGCCTCATGGCTGCTGAGCGAGAGGGGGAGGGGCAGGCCAGGCAGGACACGCCGCAAGTACGTCCCTGTAGGCTCGGCCACGGCATCCATGCCGTGGACGGTCCTGCCTGGCCTGCCCCTCCCCTTCTCCGACAATTTCTCGCGGGCGCGGTCGGACCGCCCGAAGGCGGGGTCAAAAGCAGGGGTTCATGACTTCGGAAGCAGCGCGCCGCTGCTGTGGTGTCTTCTGCTTTGGTGGGTGCGGACCGTTGGTCCGCACTGCTTCTGCTTCTGCCTTTAAAGAGCCAACCCACCGCGCCCGCGGGGTGATGGGCAGGCAGCGGGGGTCGGGCGGGGCAGGACCGTCCGCGGCATGGATGCCGCGGCCGAGCCCCCAAGGATGGGTTCACGGCGCGTCCTGCCCCGTCCGGCCCCCGCTGCCCCACCCGTAGCAACGTGGCGCAACGCTTTCCTCAACACACCCGCACATTCAGAAAAACCTATTGATAGGAATGAAATTAGTAGTATCCTATCTATCTCTTATGGACCGACCCCTCGACGAGCGCACCGTGCTGCAGATGCAGCTCAGCTCCGGCCTGCTGTACGCAGGGCGGCAGTGGCAGCGCCTGGCCGACAGCCGGCTCGGCAGCTACGGCATCTCCACCGCCTGCACCATGCCGCTGCTGATGATCGGCCGCTCCGGCGGTGGCATCCGTCAGGTGGCGTTGGCCCAGCAGCTGGGCATGGAGGGGCCTTCCCTGGTGCGCCTGCTGGACAAGCTGTGCGCCAGCGACCTGGTCCGCCGCGAAAGCGACGCCAGCGACCGTCGCGCCAACCTGTTGTGGCTGACCGATGCGGGCCAGGCCTTGGTCAGCGAGCTGGAAGACCAGTTGATCGGCCTGCGCCAGGACGTCTTCGGCGAACTCTCCATGGATGAACTGCACGCCGTGCTGAAGGCATGGCGCCTGCTGGCCGAGGCCGCCGACCGCATCACGTAAGAGCGCTGCCCCCGAACACCGCCGCTGCCGTGCACACGCCAGCGGCTTTTGCCCGTTGCCGTTGTTTCGTTGTCCCTCCCCTCCCCCACCTCGCCCCCGCCCCTTCCGATGCCCGGTGAATTCAGTCTCCACGGAGTGTTCGTCCCGACCCTGCTCGGGTTGATGTTGTTGGCCTATCTGGTCAACAGCGGCCTGCACGCGCTGCTGCAGCGTGCCGGTGTCTATCGCCATATATGGCACCCGCCACTGTTCAACCTGGCGCTGTACGGGATCGTGCTTGGCCTGCTGTTCCACCTCCTGCGTTGGATGCAATCGTGAACAAGATCGTGAAGAAGACCCTTCCCATACTGCTGACCAGCGCGGCGGTGATCGTCGCGCTGCTGGTGCTGCGCCAGCTGTGGGTCTATTACATGGATGAGCCGTGGACCCGCGACGCGCATGTGGGTGCCGACGTGGTGCAGGTGGCGCCGGATGTGTCCGGCCTGGTCGAAACGGTGCAGGTGGCCGACAACCAGGCGGTGAAGAAGGGTGACCTGCTGTTCATGGTCGACCGCGCCCGTTACCGCATCGCGCTGGAGCAGGCCCGTGCCAGCCTGGGCGAGCGCCAGGCCTCGGTGGCGCAGCTGCGCCGTGAGATCGGCCGTGACCGCAGCCTGCAGGACCTGGTGGCCGCCGAGGACGCCGAAGTGCGCCGCGCCAAGCTGCAGGCCGCGCAGGCGGCGCTGGCCACCGCACAGGCCGCGGTCGACCTGGCCGAGCTCAACCTGGGCCGCACGGAAGTGCGCGCACCGGCCGATGGCCGGGTCAACGACCGCACCCTGCGCGTGGGCGACTACGTGGTGGCCGGCAAGCCGGTGCTGGCGCTGCTGGATACCGGCTCGTTCCGCATCGATGGCTACTTCGAGGAAACCCGACTGCGTGGCGTGGCGCCGGGGCAGCGCGTGGACATCCGCCTGATGGGTGAATCGGCCCCGCTGCGCGGCCATGTCGAGAGCATCGCCGCCGGCATCGAGGACCGCTACCGCAGCAATGGCAGCACCCTGCTGCCGAACGTGACCCCGGCCTTCGACTGGGTGCGGCTGGCGCAGCGCATCCCGGTGCGCATCACCATCGACGAAGTACCCAGGGGCGTGGAACTGATCGCCGGCCGCACCGCCACGGTGACCGTGGACACCGGCCGCCACCCGCACAACGACAAGGCCGGCACCGCGCCGACACAGGCGGGACTGTGAACGCCGCCCTGCCCCGTCTCGGCCTGATCGTCGCGCTGGCCAGCCTGGCCGCATGCAGGACCGTCGGCCCGGACTATGCATTGCCGGAAGGCTCTGTGTTCAAGCGTCCCGAGGCCAACGCCGCCTTCATCGATACGCAGAACCCGCAGGTGGCCGCCAACCAGGCGCTGCCCGACCGCTGGTGGTCGCTGTACAACGACCCGGTGCTGGACGGGCTGATCACCCAGGCGCTGCGTGACAACGTGGAACTGAAGGCCGCCGATGCGCACCTGCGCCGTGCCGCCGCCGTGTACGAGCAGGCGCTGGACGCCGGCGGCTTCGAGTACGAGGCCGAGGCCGGCGTCAGCCGCGCGCAGCTGTCGGCCGAATCGTTCCTGCAGGAACACGAGCTGCCGGTGATCAACCTGGCCGATGGCAAGTTCGCGGTCAGCTACCAGTTCGACCTGTTCGGCAAGCTCAAGCGCGGCGCCGAAGCGGCACGTGCCGACGAGCAGTCGGTGGCGGCGGCACGCGATCTGGCCCAGGTCAGTGTGGTCGCGCAGGTGGCCGACAGCTACCTGGAAATCTGCCACGCCAACCACGAACTGCACGTGGCCGAGCATTCGCTGCAGCTGCAGCGGCGCAGCCGCACCGTAACCGAGCGACTGATCGCGGCCGGTCGCGGCACGCCGCCGGAGCTGGCCCGCGCCAATGCCCAGGTAGCGCTGCTGGAAGCCGCACTGCCGCCGCTGCAGGCGCAGCGGTCGGCGGCCGCCTATTCGCTGGCCGCACTGCTGGGCCAGACCCCCGGCCAGTTGCCAGCCGGCGTGATCGACTGCGCGCACGCGCCCAGCCTGGTGCAGCCGTTGCCGGTCGGTGATGGCCGCGCACTGCTGCAGCGTCGTCCGGACGTGCGCCAGGCCGAACGCAAGCTGGCCTCGGCCACTGCGCGGATTGGCGTGGCCACCGCCGAGCTCTATCCGGACATCCGTCTGGGTGCCTCGGTGGGCGCCGCCGGCCTGCTGGAGGACTTCGGCACACCGATGACCCAGCAGTGGTCGATCGGCCCGCTGATCTCGTGGACGCTGCCGTCGTCCGGCACCCACGCACGCATCCACGCCGCCGAGGCCGGTGCCGACGCGGCCCTGGCCGAGTTCGATCACACCGTGCTGCAGGCACTGCGCGAGACCCAGACCGCGCTGGACCGCTATGCGCAGGATCTGCGCCGCCTGCAGTCGCTGCGCATCGCGCAGGAGCAGGCCGCGCTGGCCGCCGAGCAGAACCGCCGGCTGTACCAGGGTGGCCGCACGCCGTACCTGTCCAGCCTGGATGCCGACCGCAGCCTGGCCACCAGCGATGCCACCCTGGCCGCCGCCGAAGCCCAGGTCTCACGCGACCAGGTCCATCTGTTCCTGGTGCTGGGCGGCGGCTGGCAGACCACGGTCGCGCCGGCGAGCCCCGCCACCGCACAGGCCTCGGCGAAGTAAGCCATGAACGCGCTGACCGACCGCCAGGCCTGGCTGTTCTCGATCAAGACCTACCTGGCAGCGGTGGCCGCGCTGTACATCGCCATGGCCGGCAACCTGTCGCGCCCGTACTGGGCGATGGGCACGGTGTACATCGTCAGCCAGCCGTTGCTGGGCCCGACCCGTGCCAAGGGCGTATACCGCATCGTCGGTACGCTGGTGGCCGGGCTGGCCACCCTGCTGGTGCTGCCGGCCCTGGTGGAGACCCCACTGGTGCTGAGCGCGGCGATGTCGATCTGGCTGGCCGGCTGCCTGTTCATGGCCCTGCTCAACCGCGGCCCGCGCGGCTACGCGTTCCTGCTGGCCGGCTACACCACCGCCTTCATCGGCTTCCCGGCGGTGACCTCGCCGGAAACCATCTTCGACACCGTGGTGGCGCGCAGCGAGGAGATCATCCTCGGCACGGTGGTGGCAGTGCTGTTCGCCTCGCTGCTGTTCCCGGCCTCGGTGCGACCGATGCTGCGCGCACGCATCGGCAACTGGATGGAAGACGCCGCGCAGTGGTGCCGGCAGATTCTGGAACGCGGCCGTGCGCATGCGCCGCGCAACCGGCTGGCCGCCGACCTGGTGCAGTTCGAGGCGCTGATCGAGTTCCTGCGCCGCGACGATCCGCGCCACGCCGGTTCGGCGGTATCGATGGAGCGGCTGCGCGAGCGCATGCTGCTGTTGTTGCCGGTGCTGTCCTCGATTGCCGATCGCCTGAGCGCGCTGCGCAGCGACGGCCAGGCCCTGCCCGAAGGGCTGCCGGCGCTGGTCGATGACATCCACGACTGGCTGGATGGCCCGACCAACGCCAGCGAATACGCCCGCCTGCGCGCGCGCATCAGCGCGCTGAAGCCGCAGGTGGACCGCGACCTGCAGCACTTGCAGCTGGCCAGCCTGCTGCTGCGCCTGGAAGAACTGGTGGACCTGTGGCAGGACTGCCGCACCCTGCAGCACGCCATCGACCACGGCACCGCGCCGCTGGACCGCGCGCACTACCGCATCCGCACCGAACGCGTGGCCGCCGACAAGCACGTCGACTACGGCATGGCGCTGTTCTCCGCGCTCAGTGCCGGCGTGGCACTGATGAGCTACTGCGTGCTGTGGATCGCGCTGGGCTGGGAGGGCGGTGGCAACGGCGCGATGATGGCCGCGGTGACCGCCGCGTTCTTCGCCGCGCAGGACGATCCAGCACCGAGCATGGTGTCGTTCCTGGTGTGGGCGATGGTTGCCTCGGTGGTGGCCGGTGTGTACCTGTTCGGCGTGTTCCCGGCCGTGCACGACTTCGGCCTGCTGGCACTGGTGCTGGCGGTGGTGTTCCTGCCACTGGGGCTGATGCTGCACCACCCCAAGAGCGCCCTGTTCGCGCTGCCGCTGACCGTGAACCTGGCCGCGCTGCTGAGCCTGCAGAACACCTACAGCGCCAACATCCAGACCTTCCTCAACTCGTCCATTGCGATGTTCATCGGCATTGGCTTTGCGGTGGTGATGACCCGCCTGTTCCGTTCGGTGGGTGCCGAGTGGACCGCACGCCGGCTGGTGCGGCAGGGTTGGACCACGCTGGCCGAAGCCGCCGAAGGCCGTGGCCAGCAGGACCGCCAGCGCTTCGCCGCGCGCATGCTCGACCTGCTGGGCCTGCTCGCACCGCGCCTGGCGGCGACGCCGGAGGGCAGCGACATCGCCTCGGTGGACATGCTCAACGAGGCGCGCATCGGCCTGAACATCCTGCAGCTGCGCCGCGCCCGGCTGGAACTGCCCGAGCGCAGCCGCGAAGCGGTCGAACACATCCTGGAGGAAGTGGCCGTGCACTACCGGCGGCAGATCGCCGCACGCAAGCCGATTGTGGCGGCCGAGGCGCTGCGCGAGCGGCTGGATACTTCGCTGGGCCGGGTCGGCAGCGTGGGTGCGTGCAAGGCGCGCGACGAGGCGCTGATGGGCCTGATCGGCCTGCGCTTTGCGTTGTTCCCGGAGGCGAAGGCGCTGGCGCCGGGGTTGGCGATGAGTACGGCGACGCAGCCGTAGCGCGCTACCCTGTGCGTCCACAGACTCCGCGCAGGGGTCAGATCCTTCGCCCCCGGCGAAGGCTCTGACCCCCGCTCAGCACAGGAAGCTCCAATGAGTTACGACATGATGGTGTTCGAGGCCAGCGCGGCCCCACGCGAGGCCGCGGCCTTCATCGCCTGGTTCGAGAAGCAGACGCAGTGGAACGAACGCCACGAGTACGACGACCCGGCGGTCAGCAGCCCGGCGCTGCAGGCGTGGTTCGCGGAGATGGCGCAGGAATTCCCGCCGATGAACGGGCCATTGAGCAACGACGATGACGACCGTGCCGAGGTAACCGAGTACAGCATCGGCCAGCAGGTGATCTACGGTGCGTTTGCGTATTCGGTGGCCGAGCGTGCGCACGGGCGCGTGCAGGACCTGGCCGAGAAGCATGGCGTGGGCTTCTTCGATGTAGGTGCCGATGAAGCGGCGATCGTGTTCCCGGATGGCCTGGTACTGATCGCGGAATGAACGTGGCGGCAGGGCTGCGCCCTGCACCTGCCAAGACAACGTCAACGTCAAAAGCGGGCATTCCTTGGGATGGCGGGGGGGGTCCGGTCGAGGGGGACGCCGTAAACCCATCCATGGGGGCTTGGTCGCGGCATCCATGCCGCTCACACCCCCTCAACCGGACCCACCCCGCCTTCGACAGTTTCCTGCGATCTGTCGGCATGGCGTTCTGCTCTGGTGGGTGTCGACCTTGGTTGACACGGTAGATCCACGCCATGCGTGGATGAAGGTGCGCGTTGTGATTGGAGGAATTGGAAGGACAGAGGTCAGAACAGCTGGCCCTGCACCGTGGGCTGTTCGATGTGCGCTGGCTCTTCAGCCACTTCTTCCACACCCAGCCGCCAGGCCAGGCCACCCAATCGGCTGGCGTGGCGCTTCAGCGCGGCCTGCAGCACGTCCGCGCTGCCCGCCACATGCAGCACCTGGCGGGCGCGGGTCAGGCCGGTGTAGACCAGTTCGCGCGACAGCACGCGGCTGTCCTGGCGCGGCAGCTGCAACCACACTTCATCGAACTCCGAACCCTGCGCCTTGTGCACGGTCATCGCGAAGGCGCTTTCGTGCGCGGGCAGTGCCGCCGGGTGGAAGGCACGCGGCTGGTCGACACTGTCGCCGGGGAACCAGGCCACCATCGCGCCGCTGCCATCGCGCAGGCAGATGCCGATATCGCCGTTGAACAGGCGGTGCCGGTAGCTGTTCTCGGTGACCAGCAGCAGGCGGCCCTGGAAGTAGCCCGGGGTGTTGCCGGCCAGCAGCTGTTCGATGCGGCTGTTGAGGCCGCGCGCGCCCTGCGGGCCTTCGCGCAAGGCGGTCAGCACACGCAGGCGCCCGGCCTGCTGCAGGGCAAGCACTGGATCGGCCGCGTCGGCCAACGCGCGCCAGTGGCCGAGCAGGTGCTCGCGCTGGCCACGCAATGGATCGGCTTCGCCTTCGTGGAAATGCACACCGGCCAGTGAACCGCCACGCAGCAGCTGCAATGCGGTGCTGCTGTCGCCTTCACGCACGGCATGGGCCAGCGGTGCCAGGTCCAGTGCATCGCTCTGCCGGTAACCGCGCTGCAGCTGCACGCGGCGGCCGGCGAAGGCGCGTGGCGTGGCCTGTGGCTGGAGCGTGGCCGGCGCCAGCAGGCCGTGCAGTGCCTGCGCGTCGTCGGCGCGGGTGCCGATGCCATCGCCGCTGGCACGCAGGATCGCGCTGAGCACGTCGCCGGCCTCCACCGACGGCAGCTGGTCGGGGTCGCCAAGCAGGATCAGCCGGGTACCACTGGCGATCGCATCGACCAGCTTGGCCATCATCGGCAGATCGATCATCGACGCTTCGTCGACCACCACCACATCCACCGGCAGCGGGTTGTCGGCGTGGTGGCGGAAGCGCGGTGAATCGGGAATCACCCCCAGCAGGCGATGCAGGGTGGTACCGGTACTGGGCAGTGCCGCGCACAGCGCCGGGTCCAGTCCTTGTTCCTGCAGCCGCTGCACGGCCACGCGCAGGCTCTCGGCCATGCGCTCGGCGGCGCGCCCGGTGGGTGCAGCCAACGCCACCTCGGGCAGCGGCTGGCCGGCGTGCCGGGCCTGTGCCGCCAGCAGCAGCAACAGGCGCGCGATGGTGGTGGTCTTGCCGGTGCCCGGGCCGCCAGTGACCAGCGCCAGCGGATGGCGCAGGGTCACGCCGGCCGCGCGCGCCTGGTGATCCTCGCTGCCCGATGCCTGCGGGAACAGCTGCGCAAACAAGGGTGCCAGCGCTGCCGTGTCCGGGACCGGCAGCGGATGCCGGCCGATGCGTTGCAGGCCGGCGACCAGCTGGCGCTCGTACTCGCGATAGCGGCGCAGGTACAGCAGGCCGTTTTCCAGCACCAGCGGCGCATCCTCGGCGATGGCATCGGCCTGCTCCGGCGTCGCCACCCAGGGCGACGCTCGCAGCTGCGCCAGCCAGTCCTGCGCAGCAGGCCACTCCGGCACGCCTTCCAGCAGTCGCTGCGGTTGCGCCGGATCGAAACCGGCGTGGCCCTGCGCCACCGCCAGCGAGGCCAGTGCTGCCGCCAGCGCCACGCTGTCCGGGGTGTCGTCGCGCAGCCGCTGCAGGCTGATCGCCAGTGCGTGATCGAGAGTGCGCAGCTGGCCGTTGCGATACAGCTCCTGCAGCAGGCTCATGCGCTGGCTCCACGCGCACGTGCGGCTAGCTCTGCCTGGGCCTGTTCGCCACCGGCGAACAACGCGTCCAGTGCATCCACCAGTACCAGCGGGAAGCGGTCCACATGCACGCCGTTGCCGGCGCCATCCAGGCCGCGGCAGAACAGGTAGCGGATGCCGCCCATGTCGCGCTCGTAATCGTAGGCGGCGCCGAGGCGGAAGCGCAGCCAGCGATGCAGGGCCACGGTGTAGATCAGCGCCTGCAGGTCGTATTCGCTGTGACGCATGGCGATGGCCAGCAGGTCCGGACTGTAGCCCGGCAGGCGGTTGGACTTGTAGTCGAGCACGTACCAGCGCCCGTCGCGCACGTAGGTCAGGTCGATCATGCCGGTCATCAGGCCTTCCAACCGGCGGCGCTGGCCGAAGCCTCGACGACTGCTGGAAACGCCGTGCGCGTGCAGCACCTGCAGCAGCGCCGGCACCGTGGTCGGTTCGATGGCGAAGTGGAAGTCGATTTCCGCGCGGCGCTCGCCTTCGCCCAGGCTGTGCAGGGCGCCGCCTTCGGGCAGCGGTACGGTAAGCGTGTGGCCGACCAGCGGCACCAGCACGCCCACGCCATCGTCCAGGTCGACATCGGCATAGCCTTCGTCGTGCAGCGCCTTGCGCAGCACCTCGGCCTGCCCCTCTGGGGCTTCCAGGCCCGGCTGCCAGTCAGCCCAGGCAGCGAAGTCGACGTTCTCCATCGCCTCGTGCAGCACGTTGCCGAAGCGACTGCCCATGAAGCGCGGGTCGAGCGGTGTGCTGTCTTCGGCCGCCGCAGCAGGTTCCGGCAGGGCCGGTTCCAGCGGCAGTTCGGGGCCAGCCGGTTCGTCGGCGGCCGGTGCTGGCAGTTCCGTGGCCGCCGCTTCGATATCGTCGCCGGCGCCAGCATCGGCATGGGCCAGCTGGGTGAAGCTGTAGACCCACCAGTCATGCGGCACGCGCCGGGTCAGCGCACGCACGGCCGGCAGGTCACCCTCCACTTCGACCGCCAGCTGCGGCAGCACCGCCGGCACCTCGCGGTCATCGACGTGTACATCGGCATGTGTGCGCAGCACCTGCAGGTCGCCCAGCAGCGGTGCCAGCCGCGTCCTGCCGAGCCCGGCCAGATCGCCCACGGCGATCCACAGCGCATGCTCGGCACGGGTCAGGCCGACATACAACAGGCGTGCATCCTCGGCACGCTGCTCGCGTTCGCGCTGCGTGGTGGCCGCTTCCCAGGCCTCGTCCTTGTCCAGCTTCCAGTGCAGCTGGCGCTGGCCGCCCACGTGCACCGTACAGTGCGACGCGGTGTTCGGCGCCCCGCCGTCGATGCCGACGAACGGCAGGAACACCAGCGGATACTCCAGGCCCTTGCTCTTGTGCAGGGTGATGATCTGCACACGACGCGCGTCTGATTCCAGGCGCAGCAGCTGCTGCTCGTCATCCTGGTCGGCGCTGGCCATCTGCCCCTGCAGCCAGTCCAGCAGGCCGTGCATGCCCAGCGCCTGCGCCGAGGCTTCCTGCAGCAGTTCGCCCAGCTGCAGGTAGTTGGTCAGGCGACGCTCGCCGTCGATCAGCGCCAACAGGCGTTCGCCCTGCGCAGCACAGACGTCGGCGATCACCGCGAACGGTCCGCCGCGCTGCCAGCGTTCGCGCCAGTGCAGCAGCTGTGCCTGGAAATCGCGTTGCAGGTCGCCCTCGCGTTCCATCGCCGCGATCGCGCTGGCCCGCTGGCCCAGCAGTACTGTGGCCAGCGCTGCACGCAGGCGGCCTTCGTCGGCCGGTTGCAGCAGCGCCAGCAGCAGCGCGCGCAGATCACGCGCTTCGCTGGTGGCAAACAGGCTCTGCTTGCCGGCCGCCACCGCCGGAATGCCGACCGCGGCCAGCGCGCGCTGCACCAGTGTGGCCTCACGATGCGAACGCACCAGCACTGCGATGTCGCCCGGCTGCACCGGTCGCCCACGCAGCACGGCGCTGCCGGCACGCGCATCGACCAGGGTCTGGTGGATGGCGGCCACGCAGGCCTGGGTGGCGGCATCGCGCGAGGCGTCGGCACTCATCGCCTTGTCGCCGCCACTGCGCAGCACGCGCAGGGTCAGCGCGATGGCGGCGCGGCCATCGCGCAGGTAGTCCTCGTCAACGCGCACGCCACCGGGCCGCACCGGCTCGAACTGGATGTCGCGTTCGAGGAAGGCGTCTTCGCCGCCGTTGTCGTACAGCGCCTGCAGCGCACGCAGCACGGCCGGTCGCGAGCGGAAGTTCTGGTCCAGCACCGGCGCCTGCTGCGCCACCTGCTTGGCCTTCAGGTAAGTGTGGATGTCACCGCCGCGGAAGCCGTAGATCGCCTGCTTGGGATCGCCGATCAGGAACAGGGCCGGCGCCAGGCCGAGTTCGCGCACCTCCGGCGAATCGCCGAACACGGTGTGGAAGATACCCCATTGGCGGTCGTCGGTATCCTGGAACTCATCCACCAGCGCGATGCGGTACTGCGCGCGCAGCTGCTTTACCAGCGCCAGCCGCTGCGGGCTTTCCAGGGCCAACGCCACGCCATCGATCAGATCGTCGTAGGTCTGTACCCGGCGCGTGCGCTTCAGTACCTGCAGGCGCTGCGTGGCTTCGGCGCGAAGCGCGTGCAGGAAATTCAATGCAGTGGCACGCAACCAGGCATCGCGTTCGGCCAGCAGCGCGACATAGCGCGCCAACGGCGCCTGCAATGGCGACGATGGCGTGCGCTCGGCGAATTTCTTGTTGGTCTTGGCGGCCAGTGCCTCGGGCAGCAGCGCTGGCAGGCGCTCATTGGCCAGCAGTTCGCGTGGATCGGCACGCTCGGCCCAGGCCAGCAGCTGCCGGCCCAGCGGGTGCAACCAGCCCAGCTTGTAGGACACCCCGTTGATCCACTTGTTGTCGACCGCATCGCAGAGGTCGATGAAGAACTGCTCGCCATGCTCGCGCACGCTTGCCGACAGTGCTTCCGCCGCGCGCTGCAAGGCCGGGTGTGGATCGGCCAGTGTCACCGGCTGCGGCAGCGGATGCAGTGGCGGCGCAGCCAGCAGCGCGCGCAGATCGGCGGCCAGCGCGTCCGGGTTGGACCACAGCCAGGTCAGCGGCTCCAGCGTGGCCGGGTCGTTGGCATGCACACGCCACAGGTCGGCCGCCAGCTCCTCCAGCAGCTCGCGGTCACTGGCCAGCAGTTCCGGCGGGTCAAAGGTGTGGCCGCTTTCCAGCGCATGCTCGCGCAGCACGCGCGTGCAGAAACCGTGGATGGTGAAGATGGAGGCCAGGTCGATCTCGTCCGCCGCCACCTGCAGGCGGCGCTTCAGTGCAGTGGCGCTCTCCGGGCCACTCTGCAGATGGCGCTGCAGCACGTCGCGGGTCAATCGCACGTCCGGTGCTTCACCCTCGGCCGGTTCCAGATCGACCAGGCGCGCGGCCAACGCCAGGCGCTCACGGATGCGCTTGCGCAGTTCCTGGGTGGCGGCGTCGGTGAAGGTCACCGCCAGGATCTGGCCGATGCGCAGGCCCTGCTCCACCACCAGGCGGGTGAACAGCGTGGCCAGGGTGAAGGTCTTGCCGGTGCCGGCGCTGGCTTCGATCAGGCGTGTGCCCTCCAGCGGCAGGGCCAGGTAGGGATCCCGGCTGAGGGATTCGATGCCGTCACCGGCGATGGCCGTGTTCATGCGCCGTCCTCCCGGCTTGCTTCGGCGCCAAGGGTGCGGCCTTCGCGTACCGCGCTGAAGACCAGCTGGCTGTTGCGCAGCAGGTCGGCATAGCTGGCATCGGTGGCGAACGGGTCGGCACCGCGCAGCAGCAGCTGCCAGGCGTCGCTGCTGGATTCACCCCAGCTGCGGTCGCTGCCGTGCCACTGCTTCCAGCCTTCGCTGCGTTGTTTCTCTGTCGGCGCGTTGTACAGCACCCAGCCGGTATACGGGGCAAAGCGCAGCGGCTCACGCAGGCCACGCTGGCGCAGCTGCAGCAGCGCGCGCAGCGCCGCGCGCGCAGCAGGAACGCTCAGTGCCGGCAGCACATGCGGGCCAGGACCGGCATCACCGCCATCATGGAACTGCACGAGGGGCAGCGCGTCGCCAGCGGCGTTGGCCAGCAGCCAGTCCAGGCCCTGGCGGATCACTGCATTGCCATTGAGCGTGCCGGCACGCAGGCGCACCAGCCCTTCGGGATGCCGATCGGCCACGCGGCCATGCAGGCGCACGCCATCGATGTCCACTTCGTAACGGCGGCTCTCCAGCGGTTCGCCCTGCATCCAGCCCAGCAGCGCACTGGCATATGGGCGCGTCTTCAGCCGTTCGGCTTCGAACTGACGTTCACCCAATGCGCCGGACGGCAGCAGGCCACGCGCGCGCAGGCGGGGGTACAACGGCTCGGTATCGCCGCTGAGCGTGGCGCGCACCACCGCGGCCTGCACGCTGCGCTTTTCCGGCCCCCGCGAAGACAGCACCAGCGGTTCCAGGTCATCCACCTCCTCGACCTCGTCGGCCAGGCGCAGGCCCAGCGACTGTGCGAGGAACTGCCCGGCCGGGTCGCACAGGAAACGGCGCAGGGTATCGAGCGCGACCTCATCCTCCACGGCATCGTCGGGTGGTGGTGGCAGTGGTGCGTCGAACCAGGGCTGCAGGCCTCCACGCTGGCCGGTGAGGCGACCGGCGGCCGGATGCCATTGGCGGCGATAGCTGAAGCGACGCGGGTCGCCATCGCCAAACGCGCCAGGCGAGAACGGCTGCAGTGCGTGGCGCACGGTGAAGTCGCGGGTGGCCGCAGCCGGATCGAGGTGATACGCGGCCGCGGCATCGATCAGTTCGCTGACCAGCACCGACGGCTCACGCACGCTGCCATCGCGTGGATCAGCGCCGAGGTAACTGAGATAGAACACGTCCTGCGCGGCGGCGAACAGCTGCAGGAACAGGAAGCGATCGTCCTCGCGGGTGGAGCGGTCGCCCGGCCGGCGACGCGGCGTATCCAGCTCGGCAGTGAGCTGGTTGAGGCCGGCGGCCGGATCGCGGCGCGGGAAATCACCATCGTTGAGGCCGAGCACGCAGATCACCCGGAACGGCAGCAGGCGCATCGGCACCATGCGGCCAAAGCTGATGCCACCGGTCAGCAGCGGTGCGCGCGTGTCGGCCTCGCCCAGCGCACCAGCGAAGTGCGCACGCACCACCTCCGGCGGCACCCCGTCCGCGAAGCCGGCCTTGGCGGCATCTTCAGCGAACTGGTTGAGCAGCTTGCGCAGGCGCTCAAGGGCACGCTGGCTGTTGGGCGAGCTGGGCGCGGTTGGCAGCAGTGCATCCAGCAGCGACAGCAGGCGCTGCCGCCACTGCGCGGGTGTCAGCAGTTCGCCGAGGCGTCGCTGATACACGGCCAGCACACGCAACAGGCGCAGCAGGCGGTCCAAGGCGTCCAACGCGCCGCCCTCCAGTTCGATCCACGGCGCCACGCCAGCCAGGTCGGCCTCGCTGCCGGTGGCATGGCCGAGTACCAGGCGATCCAGTGCGAACTGCCAGGTATAGGCATCGTCGGCTGGCGCCTGATGCTGGTCGCGATGCTTCGCATCCAGCCCCCAGCGCGCACCTGCCTGTTGCAGCCAGCCGTGCAGGCGGTCGAAGTCCACCGCTTCCAGGCCGGCCGCTTCGGCCAGGGGCGCGCTGGCCAGCAGGTCCAGAACTTCGTTCAGGCCAAAGCGCGAGACCGGCAGGCCCAGCAGGTGCACGAACACATCGGCCAAGGGCTCGCCGGCCAGCGGGCTGCTGTCGGCCAGCGCATACGGAATGTGCTCCTCGTCGCCTCCCCGGCCACCAAACACTGCCTCCAGGTAGGGCACGTAGGGATCGATGTCCGGCGCCAGCACCGCGATCTCGCGCGCCTGCAGCGGCGGGTCGAAACGCGGGTCCTGCAGCAGGCTGCGCAGCTGGTCGTGCAGCACCTGCAGCTCGCGCAGGCGGGTGTGGCAGGCGTGTACCTGCAGGCTGGGGTCGTCGCTGCGCAGGCCGTCGCGCAGCTCGCCCGAGGGCAGCGCACGGCGGTGGAACAGGTCGCGCTGCAGGCGATGCAGCAGGCTGTCGGACAGTCCGCCTTCGTCCAGGGTCGGGCGGGTGTCCTCTTCCGGATCGGAATAGGCGGCAATCTCGCCGGCCGGGTGCACCACCTCGTAGCTGCCCAGCACCGCCATGAAATCGCGCCCGGCCGCGCCCCAGGCTTCCAGCAGGCGGTTCTCGCCGGCCGCTTCACCGAACGGGTCCGGTGCGCCGCTGCGCAGGCGCTCGGCCAGCGTCTGCAGGTCGCCCCAGTACGACTGCACCGGGGTGGGCATGTAGAAGTGCAGTTCGCCCACCCGCGCCTGGGTGGCCATCACCCGCAGCACGTCGGGCGAGATGTTGAGCGTCGCGAACGCAGACATGCGCGGCGGCAAGCCCTTCGGCAGCGGCTGGCCCGCGCCTTCGAAGCGGTCCAGGTACTCCTGGATGCGCCGTGCGCGATAGTCGTGGCCGTGGGTGATGGTGCGCCAGAGGATCGCCTGCGGATCGCCCGGATCGGCACCGGCTGCCCAGCGCAGCAGCCAGTCGCGGCGCCACGCCTGGTACTTCTCGAATACCGAGGCCAGCTCGCTGGCCAGCGCCCACGGCTTCAATGCGTCACCGCCGGCAAGATAGGACTGCAGCGCGCGCATCGGTGGCTGCGCCAGCAACGCCGGGTCGCGCAGTGCCTGGTACAGCTTCCAGTGCAGGCCGGCCGCGTCCAGATCGTCCTGCTCTCCGCTGACATTGGCCTTCAGCGCGCGGGCCACGAACTCGCCCGGGGTGAGGAATTCGAGGTTGGCGGCGACACCGAATTCGGCAGCCAGTGTCGCTTGCAGCCAGCGGCGCATCGCGACCTGCGGGATCAGCACCACTTCCGGCGCCAGCAACGGCTGGCCGGGCACCGGCGCACGCACGTTGCGCGCCAGCAGCGCGGCCAGCACGTCCAGGGAGTTGGAATGGTAGAGGCGGAAATCGCTGCCTGGGTCACTCATCATGCACAGTGTGCAGGACAGCAGGCAGTATTCAATGGTCGGCCCGTCGACGGTACGGATTGTTCCGGGCTGCCGGCCGATTGTCCCGGCCTGCGCCAAGCCCTGCCGTGCAACAATACTGGACCGTCCAGTCTGCTTATGTTCAGCCGGCTGGCCCGATCCTTCGATGTCTAAAAAACGTTAATGGTGCCCATGTCGGCTTCCACCTCCAGTCTGGTGCAGTTGTCCAACGTCCGCATCGACCGGAGCGGACGCACGATCCTGCGTGACGTATCGCTGCAGGTGCCGCAGGGCAGCATCACCGCCGTGCTCGGCCCGTCCGGCAGCGGCAAGTCGACCCTGCTGGCGGCACTGACCGGCGAACTGCGACCGGTCGCCGGCGATGTCACCCTGTTCGGCAAGCCGATCCCGCACGACAGCAGCGCGCTGCTGGAGATGCGCAAGAGCGTGGGCGTGCTGCTGCAGGGCAATGGCCTGCTGACCGACCTCACCGTGGCCGAAAACGTCGCACTGCCGCTGCGTACGCATACCCGCCTGCCCGCCGCCGTGCTGCGCCGGCTGGTGGAGATGAAGCTGCATGCGGTGGGCCTGCTGGCCGCCGCCGATGCCTGGCCGCGCGAGCTGTCCGGCGGCATGGCGCGCCGCGTGGCGCTGGCCCGCGCGCTGGCGCTGGACCCGCCGCTGATGATCTACGACGAGCCGCTGACCGGGCTGGACCCGATCGCCTCCGGGGTGATCATGAGCCTGATCCAGCGCCTCAACCACAGCCTGGGCCTGACCAGCATCATCGTCAGCCACCACGTGCACGAGACCCTGCCGATCTGCGACCAGGTCATCGCCATCGCCAATGGCGGCGTCGTGTTCCAGGGCACGCCCGAGGCGCTGCAGTCCAGCCAGGACCCGCTGCTGCGGCAGTTCCTGCATGGCCAGCCCGATGGCCCGATTCCGTTCGATGCCGCGCCACGCGCGAGGGTTGCCTGATGCCGTTCGTCCAAGCCACCCGCTCGCTGGGCCGCGCCGGCCTGTTCTCGCTGACCGTGCTGCGCGGTTCGCTGCCGACCCGTGATTTCCTGGCCGAGCTGACCCGCGAGATCTACAAGATCGGCGCGCGCTCGCTGCCGATCATCGCCGTCGGTGGCGCCTTCGTCGGCCTGGTGCTGACCCTGCAGGGCTACCGCACCCTGACCACCTTCGGTGCCGCCGACGCGCTGTCGACCCTGCTCGGCCTGTCGCTGTACCGCGAACTGGCCCCGGTGCTGACCGCGCTGCTGTTCATCGGCCGCGCCGGCAGTTCGATCGCCGCCGAGCTGGGCCTGATGCGCGCCACCGACCAGATCAAGGCGCTGGAGCTGATGGCCATCGACCCGGTGGCCAAGGCCGTGGCACCGCGTTTCTGGGCGGCGGTGCTGACCGTGCCGCTGCTGACCGGCATCTTCTGCTCGCTGGCGATCAGTGCCAGCTACTTCGAGGCCGTGCACGTGCTGGGCCTGGACAATGGCGTGTTCTGGTCGGCGCTGCGCAACAGCGTCGATTTCTGGGATGACTTCGGCGTGGCGATGCTGAAGTCGGCGATCTTCGGCGGCACCGCCGCGCTGGTCGCTGCCTACGTTGGCTTCCACGCCGAGCCGACCATCGAGGGCACCTCGGTGGCGACCACCCGTGCGGTGGTCAACGCCTCGCTGCTGGTGCTGATGTTCAACTTCGTTCTGTCGGCAATGTTGTTCACCTAACCCCTCCACCGGCGGTGCGCAGGCGCGCGCGGCCACCACGACTCGATCAGGTAATCCACATGGCCATCCGCGGTCCCAGACTCGAATTCTCCGTCGGCGCTTTCCTGCTGCTGGCCCTGGCCTCGCTGATGGTGCTGGCCGTGGCCTCGACCAACCAGCGCTGGAGCTGGGGCAGCCAGGGCTACGAGCTGAAGGCGCGCTTCTCCCAGGTCGGCCAGCTGCGCAAGCAGGCGCCGGTGAAGATCGGCGGCGTCACCGTCGGCCAGGTCGCCTCGATCGACCTGGACCCGGTGAAGTTCGAGTCCATCGTGACCCTGCGCATGGACAGCAAGGTCAAGGACCTGCCGGCGGACACCTCCGCCGGCATCTTCACCAGTGGTTTGCTCGGCGAGAGCTATATCGGTCTGCAGCCGGGTGGTGATCCGGACGTGCTGAAGGCCGGCGACGAGATTGTCTTCACCCAGCCGGCGGTTGACCTGATCCAGCTGGTCGGCAAGTACATGTTCAGTGGCGGCGCCGGTGGCGGCGCTGCTCAGAAGCCCAACG
The DNA here is from genome assembly GCF_013464915.1 of Stenotrophomonas maltophilia. Taxonomy (GTDB): domain Bacteria; phylum Pseudomonadota; class Gammaproteobacteria; order Xanthomonadales; family Xanthomonadaceae; genus Stenotrophomonas; species Stenotrophomonas maltophilia_AT. The sequence goes on along the minus strand of NZ_RAVT01000025.1, from coordinate 70,393 downwards.
ATGGCGCGCAGGCGCCTGCAACGGAACCGCAACCATGAAGATGAAACTGATCCCGGCCCTGCTCGCCTCGGCGCTGCTGGCAGCTACTCCGTTCCTCGCCCAGGCGCAGGCCGCCGCCCCCGCCGCTGCCGCGACGCAGGGCCAGGCAGGCAAGGTGGTGATCGATGCCAGCACGCGCATCCTCACCACCCTGCAGCAGCGCAGGAGCGAGTTCGGCAGCAACCCGGCCAGCCTGCGCAGCTACATCGACAGCGAACTGAACCGCACCTTCGATCGCGACTATGCGGCACGGCTGGTGCTGGGCCCGCACGCCCGCGGTGCCTCGGATGCCGACATCAAGCTGTTCGCCGATGCCATGGCCGACAGCCTGATGCAGCGCTATGGTTCGACCCTGCTCAACATCCAGGGCAAGCCGAGCTTCCGCCTGAAGGGTGAAAGCCCGCTGCCGGGCAACCGCGGCGTGCGCGTGAGCACCGAGCTGGTGCGTGCCGGCAGCGAGCCGACCCCGGTCGAGTACTGGATGCGCAACGTGAACGGCCAGTGGAAGATCTTCGACGTCAACATCGAAGGCATCTCCTACGTGCAGACGTTCCGCAACCAGTTCGACACCCCGCTGCGCCAGAAGGGCATCAAGCAGGTGGCCAGCGAACTGCACAGCGGCAGCATGCAGGCCGGGCCCGCGGGCAATGGCAAGTAACGCACTGGCACTGCTGGAAGGCGACACCCTGCGCCTGCGCGGGGTGCTCGACCGCGCCGCGGTGATCGCGCTGTGGCCGCAGCTGCAGGCCCTGCCGGCAAAGCTGGCACGGCTGGAGCTGGGTGAGGTCGAGCGCGTGGACAGCGCCGGCCTGGCCCTGCTGGCCGAGCTGGCGGCACGTGCGCGCAAGGCCGGCCATCCGCTGGTGATCACCGGGGCGCCGGCTGGCTACAACGAACTGAGCGCGGCCTATCGGTTGTCGCCCAACCTGGATTTCAACGCTACTTCTGCTGCGAGCTGACATGAACGTCGTGCGCACCCTCCCCCTGATCGTCCTGGCCACCGCCCTCACCGCCTGTGCCGGCAAGCCCGCGCGCAGCGATGCACCCGCGGCCAGCACCCTGGTTCCGGCCAGTTCCTCCTCCTCGCCCGCCGCCGCGGCCACCGATGCCGGCACGGCTGACGCTGCACCGGTCGCATCCGTGGCCAATCCGCCGGCGGCGGCCGCATCGTCGCCGGCTGCGCCGACCGACAGCGGCGACAGCAGTGCAGCGAAGACCGCAGCGGCCACCACGCCCGCTGGCGATGACGACTTCGATGCCCTCTATGGCGGTGCCGGCAACACCACCAACGCGGCGGCCTACGACCCGTGGGAACCGTTCAACCGCAAGGTGCACAAGTTCAACAATGCGGTCGACCGCGGCGTCGCACGTCCGCTGGCCACCGCCTACACCCACGTGGTGCCGCGCTTCGCCCGCACCGGCGTCAGCAACTTCTTCAGCAACCTGCGCGCGCCGGTGACCATCACCAACCAGCTGCTGCAGGGCCGCGGTGCCGATGCATGGGACAGCCTCGGCCGCTTCCTGATGAACAGCACGCTGGGTATCGGTGGCCTGTTCGATCCGGCCAGCAAGGCGATGGTGCCGCGCCGCAATGAAGACTTCGGCCAGACCCTGGGTGCCTGGGGCTGGCGTCGTTCGCGCTACGTGGAACTGCCGTTCTTCGGCCCGCGTACCGTGCGCGACGTGTTCGGCCTGGCCGGTGACATTCCGCTGTCGCCGATCCGCCGTATCGAAGAGGACAAGGTCCGTATCGGCCTGCAGGGCCTGCAGCTGGTCGATACCCGCGCGCAGCTGCTGGCGATCGACGACCTGCGTGACACCGCCGTGGACGAGTACTCGCTGGTGCGCGATGCATGGATGCAGCGTCGCAACTACCAGATCGAGAACGATCTGCGCAGCAAGCGCGAGCGTGGCCACGACGACGCCAACTCGCCGATCCCGGTCGATGCGATGCCGATGCCGCAGTGGACCCACTGAGTCCTTTCAGCGACGCATGAAGAACCCCGCCTCGGCGGGGTTTTTCTTTTGTGGCCCTGAATGGGGTCGGAGCCCTTTCCCAGGGAAAGGGATCCGACCCCGACCGATCAGGCGGCCAGCGCAGCCTCGATGGCCTCGCGCAGGCGCGCGTCATCAGCCGCCACGTCCGGGGCGAAGCGGGCGATGACCTTGCCGTCGCGGCCGACCAGGAACTTCTCGAAGTTCCACAGCACTGCCGGCGCGGCATGGATTGGAATGTCCTTGCTGGCCAGGCGCTCGCGCAGCGGGCCTTCGCCGATCGACTGCGGCTGCGCGGCGGTCAGCTGCTGGTACAGCGGGTGGGTGTCGTCGCCGGCCACGCTGATCTTGGAGAACATCGGGAAGCTGACATCGTAGGTGAGCTGGCAGAACTGCTGGATCTCCGCCTCGCTGCCCGGCTCCTGGCCGAGGAAGTTGTTGGCGGGGAAGCCCAGCACTTCCAGGCCCTGCGCGTGCTTTTCCGCATACAGCGCCTGCAGGCCTTCGTACTGCGGGGTGAGGCCGCACTTGGAGGCGACGTTGACCAGCAGCAGTACCTTGCCCTGGTAATCGGCAAGCGAGGACGGCTGGCCGTCGATGGTGGTGAGGGAAATGTCCTGGATCGGGGTGCTCACGCGGGGGCTCCGGCAACAGCGGGGAATGGCCCACCAGCATAGCGCCGCGCGATGGCGGTAGTGCCGGCCGCTGGCCGGCAATCGTGCGACCGTTCGCAAGGGTTCATGCGGTTGCCGGCCAGCGGCCGGCACTACGATCAGTCCACGCAGATCGTGCCCTGCGCCTTGCCCTCATCAATGCGCTGGCGGCAGCCGAAGTTCTGGCGCACATCGCGCTGGCAGGTACCGGTGGCGGTGCTGCCAGCCGCCACTTCGCCGCCGGCAAGGCATTGGCCCGTGCAGTCGCTTTTGCGGCTGCAGGCCTTGCCGGCGTCGGCGTAAGGAATCACGCACTGTTCGCGCTGCAGCCGGCCCAGCCGCTGCAGAGTGCCGCCAGCGGCCTGGCAGTCGACGTCGCGCGCTTCGCGGTAGGCCTCGGCCGCTTCAGGCGTGGTCAGCTCACCCGCCGGCGCCGGCGTGTCCGCAACCGGCGGCGCACTGCCGCAGGCGGCAAGCAGCGCGGTCAGGATGAGACTGGTGCAGAGGCGCAGGCGCATGGCGGTACCTGATCGAAGCGGACAGGCCGCCAGCATACGCATCGACGATGCAGGCGGCGTGTCGGCCGTGCTCAGGCCTCGTCGCCGTCGCCGGCTTCGTCCTCGGACGTGGCGTCAGCATCGGCCAGGTCGCCCAGCAAGGACTGCGCCTGCTCGGACGCCAGCGACTCCACGCCACGCAGGCGTCGTTCGATGGTGCGCGTCTTGCGGCTGGCCTCGCCGATGCTGCGGCCCACCGTGGTGATCTGCTTTTCGGCCTTTTCGAGGATGCCGGCGAACTTGCCGAACTCGCTCTTCACCGCGCCCAGCAGGCTCCACACCTCGCTGGAGCGCTGCTCGATGGCCAGGGTGCGGAAGCCCATCTGCAGGCTGTTGAGCAGGGCGGTGACGGTGGTCGGTCCAGCCACCACCACGCGATGCTCGCGCTGCAGCAGGTCAACCAGGCCGGGGCGCCGGATCACCTCGGCGTACAGGCCTTCAGTAGGCAGGAACATCACCGCGAAGTCGGTGGTGTGCGGCGGCACGATGTACTTCTCGCAGATCGACTTGGCCTGCACGCGTACCGCGCGCTCCAGCTGGATGCCCTGCAGGCGCACGCCCTCGGCGTCGCCCTGTTCCTGTGCGTCCAGCAGGCGCTCGTAGTCCTCGCGCGGGAACTTGGAGTCGATCGGCAGCCACACCGGCGTGTCATCGCTGCTGCGGCCCGGCAGGCGCACGGCGATGTCGACCATCTCGCCGCTGTCCGGGCGTACCTTCACTGCCCGCGCGTACTGCTCCTGGGTGAGCGTCTGTTCGAGGATGTTCTCCAGCTGTACTTCACCCCAGCTGCCACGGTTCTTGACGTTGGTCAGCACACGCTTGAGATCGCCAACGCCGGTGGCCAGCTGCTGCATCTCGCCAAGGCCGCGCTGCACCTGTTCCAGACGCTCGGAAACCAGCTTGAAGGAGTTGCCCAGGCGCGTTTCCAGCGTCGACTGCAGCTTTTCGTCCACGGTGTGGCGCATCTGTTCCAGCTTCTGCGCATTGTCGTTCTGCAGCGCGCGCAGCTGCTCTTCCAGCGTGGCACGCATCTCGGCGATGCGCTGTTCGTTGCGCTGGGTCAGTTCCTGCAGGCGCAGGCCCAGGCTTTCGGTCAGGCGCTGCTGCGACTGCGCACCTTCTTCGCGGCCCTTGCGCGCGTCGTCCACCAGGGTCTGGCGCAGCGCACCCAGCTGGGTGTCGGTACGCCCGGTCAGTTCCTGCAGCTGCTGGCCGAACGCGTGGATGCGCGCTTCCTGCTGCTGGCCGAACGTTTCCAGCTGGCCGCGCAGTTCCTGCAGGCGCTGCCCCATGAGTGCGGCGCCACGCTGCTGGCTCTCCGCTGCCTCGGCACGCGCCTTGCGGGCATCTTCGCCCAGCGCTTCGCGCAGCAGGTCCAGGCGCTGGTCGGTGCGGGTGGACAGGTCGGTCAGCGCGCGGGCGAAGCCATCGAGCTGTTCGCGCAGTTCGCTGCGCCCGGCGCGCGCCTCCTCGCGCACCGCCTGTTCCAGGCGGTCGTGCGGCGGGCGGCGCAGCAGGGCGACAAGCTGCAGGATGAGCACGGCCAATAGAAGGCCGCCAATGAGCAGATATTCGGTTTGCATGGGGCAAGTGTAGGCTGGCGGAGTCTCAGCTGCTGCGCCGGAACCATGCTCGCTCTGTACGGAAAGCCCACCTCAATCAACGTGCGCAAGGTGCTGTGGCTGTGCGCGGGGCTGGATCTTCCCCTGCACCACGAGCCTGCGCCACCGGCGGACCTGCTGGCCACACTGAATCCGAACCGGCAGGTACCGGTCCTGCGCGATGGCGGCTTCCTGCTGTGGGAGTCCAACAGCATCTGCCGCTACCTGGCCGCCCGCGCTGGCCGTGACGACCTGCTGCCCGCTGCGGCGCAGGCCCGTGCACGGGTGGAGCAGTGGATGGACTGGCAGGCCAGCGACCTCAACAGTGCCTGGCGCCACGTGTTCATGGCCCGGGTGCGGCAGCATCCGGACTACCCGGATGACGCCCGTGCCGAGGCCAGCCTGGCGCAGTGGAGCCGGCTGATGGGCGTGCTCGACGCGCAGCTGGCCGCTACCGATGGCCACGTGGCGGGCAACACCTTCACCCTCGCCGATATCGTGCTGGGGCTGTCGACCCAGCGCTGGCGCAGTACGCCGGGCAACAAGCCCACGCTGCCGAACGTAGAGGCCTGGTTCGAACGCCTGCGGCAGCAGCCGGGTTTTGCCGAACACGTCGACAACGGCGTGGCCTGAGGCAGGGGTCAGATCCCTTTCCCAAAGGGAAAGGGATCTGACCCCAACGACGCAGGAAAGGCCCGGCCTTACCAGCCTTCCAGCACGATCTTGCCCTTGGCGCGGTGGCTTTCCAGCAGCGCATGGGCACGCCGCAGGTTGGCCGCGTCGATGCGGCCAAAGTGCTCGCCCAGCGTGGTCTGCAGCACACCGGCATCGATCAGCTCGGCCACCCGGTTCAGCAGGTCGTGCTGGCGCTGCATGTCCGCGGTCCTGTACAGCGGGCGGGTGAACATCGATTCCCAGTGCAGCGACAGCGCCTTGCGCTTGAGCGCCATCACATCCACCTGGCCGGGGTCGTCGATCAGGCCGAACTGGCCCTGCGGCGCCAGCAGCTCGACGATCTGCGCGTAGTGCTGGTCGGAATGGGTCAGGCTGGCCACATGCTGCACCTCGCTGATGCCCAGCCGTGCCAGGCCTTCGGCCAGCGGCTGGCTGTGGTCGATCACGTGGTGCGCGCCCATCGCATACACCCAGTCCTGGGTGTCCGGGCGCGATGCGGTGCCGATCACCGTCAGTTTCGTCAGCTTCCGCGCCAGCTGCACCAGGATCGAGCCGACGCCACCGGCGGCCCCGATCACCAGCAGGGTCTGGCCCTCGCCACCGCCCTCGGGAATACGCAGGCGGTCGAACAGCAACTCCCAGGCGGTTATGGCGGTCAGCGGCAGCGCGGCGGCAGCCGCATCATCAAGGCTGGCCGGCTTGCGGCCGACGCTGCGCTCGTCCACCAGCTGGTATTCGGCATTGCTGCCCGGCCGGTCGATGACGCCGGCGTAGTAGACCGCATCGCCGGGCTGGAACAGGGTCACTTCGCTGCCCACGGCGTCGACGATGCCGACCGCGTCCCAGCCCAGCACGCGCGGGCCATCGGTGGCCACGCCGCGGCGTACCTTGGTGTCGACCGGGTTCACCGCCACCGCGCGCACCGCCACCCGCAGGTCGCGCGGGCCGGGCTGCGGCAGTTCCAGTTCGATGTCGATCAGGGCCCGGGCGTCGTCGATCGGCAGGCCGGCGTGGGTGTAGGCAATGGCGCGCATGGCAGCGGTCCAGTGGGGAAGGAGTGCACAGGTTGCGCCGCGCACGGTCGCTCAGAAAGGCGCAGAATCGGGCAGCACTTTCACTCCGGCAATGAAGATGATCCGCTTCGACGACCTGCAGTTGTTCGTCCGCACGGCCGCACTGGGCAGCTTCTCGCAGGCGGCCCGCGAGGCCGATCTGTTGCCCGGCCAGGTCGCTGCTGCGGTGGCGCGGCTGGAGCGCGAACTGGACCTGCGCCTGTTCGTGCGCACCACCCGCAGCCTGCGCCTGACCGGCGAGGGCGCGCTGTACCTGCCGTATGCGCAGGAGGTACTGGCTACCCTGCGCGAAGGGCAGGCCCGCGTGCAGGGCGAGGACGCCGAACTGCACGGCGCGCTGCAGCTGTCGGCGCCGTCGGACTTCGGTCGCAACCTGCTGCTGCCATGGCTGACTGCGTTCCGAGCCGCCCATCCACGGCTGCGCCTGCACCTGCGGCTGTCCGATGAAGTGGCCGACGTGTTCCGCGATCCGGTCGATGTGGCGATCCGCATCGGCCACTTCGACGACGCCAACTACGTCGCCCTGCCCCTGCTCGAAGGCAACCGTCGCGTACTCGCGGCTTCGCCCGATTACCTGCAGCGACGGGGCACGCCGGTGCGCCTGGACGAACTGCGCGAGCACGATTGCCTGGTCTACCAGCTCAGTGGCCGCGCCTACGATCGCTGGTCGTTCGAGGTCGACGGGCGCCGCACCGTGATCCCGGTGCGCGGCCCGCTGGTCTGCGACGACGCCGACGTGGTGCGGCGCTGGGCGGTGGCGGGCGAAGGCATCACCTACAAATCCTGGCTGGACCTGCGCGAAGACGTGCTGGCCGGGCGCCTGCAGCTGCTGCTCGACGGCGCCGGCAGCCACATTCCACTGCAGCTGGTGTGCCCGCACCGCAAGCAGTTCTCGCCGGCGGTGCGGCAGCTGCACGCGCAGCTGCGCCAGCACCTGCAACCGCTGCTGTCTGGCATGCCAGATGGACTCGCCGGCCCCCTGTCGCCCGCCCCGGTGCTGGCCGACAATGGCGGCCCCCCGTAAGAGAGAACACCGCCATGCCGTGGATGGGCATCCAGGACCTGTGGACGTTTCTGGTCGCCGTGCTGGTGTTTCTCGCCCTGCCCGGCCCCGGTACCTTCACCCTGCTGACCGCCACCGGCCGAGGCGGCGTGCGCGGTGGCTACACGGCACTGGCCGGCCTGCTGGTCGGTGACCAGATCCTGATGTGGCTGGCGCTGGCCGGCGTGGCCGCGCTGCTCAAGGCCAACCCGCTGGTGTTCCATGCCGTGCAGTACCTGGGTGCAGCCTACCTGGTGTGGGTGGGCATCAGCCTGCTGCGCACGCCGAAGCACGAGGGCACTGACGCCGGCCCGATCCGCATGCAGCCGGGCCGCTATTTCCAGCAGGCCATCCTGGTCAGCCTGCTCAATCCGAAGGCGATCCTGTTCTACATGGCCTTCCTGCCGTTGTTCATCGATCCGAAGGCGCACCAGGGCATTGCCACCTTCGCCGCGCTGGCCGGCATCATCCTGGTGGTCAGCATTGCTTACTGCTCGATGCTGATCGGCGTGGGCAACCTGGCCCGCCGCCGGCTGATCCAGCATCCGCGCATCAGCGATGCGCTGCGCCGGGTGGCCGGCCTGTTCCTGGTGGGGTTCGGCATCCGGTTGGGGTTGAACGGATGAAGGCCTGGCTGGCAACCGCGGTCGCACTGCTGCTCGCCGGCACCGCCTCTGGCACCACCGTGCAGGACCATCGCTGCCTGAGCGGCGGTCGCAATGACAGCATCCACCTGGAATGGCGCTGGCTGGAGGACGGCCAGTCCGACGTGCGCTACGCCGGCCACCGCGAGCGCCTGCCGCTGCGTCGGGTTTCGCTGGAAACCACGGTGCTGGCCGAGGATCGCCCCTACCAGTTCGACAGCGTCTGGGAAGAGCGCATCGACGGGCGCCTCAACGGCCGCTACCTGCTGAGCACGCAGGGTGCCCTGGTGCTGGATCTGCGTTACGAACGCGCCCGCGATGGCCGCAGCACCACCTTCCACGACTCCCCCGAAGCCTGGCAGGAAGACGGCTGCCACTGGCCGAGCACGCCCTGAAGCAGCACCGGGCCGACGGCCCTTTATGCCGATTCCGGCAGTCTGGTCGCGGTGCAGCGCGCGTGGGGGCGGGCATGACCCCCGTCAGTGGTAATGCTGCGCTGCGTTCGGTCACACTCGGGAACTTGTCGTTCTTAGTCACCCCTTCCGAGGCCTGCATGTCCCTGTTCCGGCGCAAGTCCCTAGATTCCGTCACCGTCCACGAAGCCGGCAGGCGTCTGATCCCGACGCTCAGCTGGCCGCACCTGATCGCGCTGGGCATCGGCGCCATCGTCGGTACCGGCATCTACACGCTGATTGGCGTCGGTGCCAACCTGGCCGGCCCGGCCGTGCTGATCTCCTTCGCCATTGCCGGTGCGGTCTGCGCCTGTGCGGCACTGTCCTACGCCGAGCTGTCGACGATGATGCCGGCCGCCGGCAGCGCCTACACCTACAGCTACAGTGCGCTGGGCGAGGTGTTCGCCTGGGTGGTGGGCTGGAGCCTGATCCTGGAGTACTCGCTGGTGGTGAGTACGGTGGCGGTGGGCTGGTCCGGCTACTTCGTCGGCTTCCTCGAATGGGTCCACACCCAGTTCGGCTGGAACGTGCACCTGCCGGCCTGGCTGGCAGCCGGCCCGCACGTGGAAGGCGGCATGATCAACCTGCCGGCGATCATCATCACCTGGCTGGTGGCCGGCATGCTGATGGCCGGCACCAAGGAAAGCGCCACGCTCAACGCCATCCTGGTGGTGTTCAAGCTGATCGCGCTGGCCATCTTCGTGGCGGTGGCCCTGCCCGCCTTCGACAGCGCCAACCTGCAGCCGTTCATGCCGTATGGCTTCGCCAAGTCGATGGGCCCCGATGGCGTCGAGCATGGCGTGATGGCGGCAGCGGCGATCATCTTCTTCGCCTTCTACGGCTTCGATGCGATCTCCACCGCCGCCGAGGAAACCAAGAACCCGGGCCGCGACCTGTCGATCGGCATCATCGGTTCGATGATCGGCTGCACCATCGTCTACGTGCTGGTGGCGCTGGCCGCCGTGGGTGCGATGAGCTACGCCGTGTTCGGACACAGCGCCGAGCCGCTGGCCCTGATCATGCGCCAGCTGGGCCATCCGACCGCGGCGATGGTGATCGGCGTGATCGCGATCATCGCGCTGCCGACGGTGCTGCTGGCCTTCCTGTACGGCCAGAGCCGCATCTTCTTCGTGATGAGCCGCGATGGCCTGCTGCCGCGTGGCCTGTCCAAGGTCAACGCACGCACCGGCACGCCGGTGGCGACCACACTGTTCACCGCGGTGGTGGTGTCGGCGCTGGCCGGTGTGGCGCGCCTGGACGAGATCGCGGCGCTGGCCAATGCCGGTACCCTGGCCGCGTTCACTGCCGTGGGCATCTGCCTGGTGGTGCTGCGCCTGCGCGAGCCGAACCGCGAGCGCACGTTCCGTACGCCGCTGGCCTTCGTGGTCGGCCCGCTGGCCGCGCTGGGCTGCATCTACCTGTTCCTCAGCCTGCCGCACAGCACCCAGCTGTACTTCCTGCTGTGGAACGTGGTCGGCCTGGTGCTGTACTTCCTGTACAGCCGCCGCCACGCGTTGATCGCGAAATAAACCGATCACCGGTAGTGCCGGCCGCTGGCCGGCATTGCCCGTATCAACACGATGCGAGTTGCCGGCCAGCGGCCGGCACTACCGCAGGGGGCTTCACCCGCCCTGTTTTGCCGCGTAATCCTGCGCCTGGCGCATCACCCGCAACAGGTTGCCGCCCCAGATGCCGGCGATCTGCTTCTCGGTGTAGCCCTTGCGCAGCAGCCACGCGGTGATCTTCGGCAGCTGGCTGACATCGGGCAGATCGGTCAGGCCACCGCCGCCATCCCAATCCAGGCCGATGCCCACATGTTCCGGGCCGACCACCTTGAGGATGTGCTCGAAGTGGGCGAAGAAGTCGTCCAGGCTGGCATGGCGCACCGGGTGCTCGTGGTCCAGCGCCTGCTCGGCCTTCAGCAGTGCGACGCCCTGCTCGATGCCCATCCCTTCCCAGCCGCCCAGCTGCTTGCTCAGCGCTTCTTCGGCCTGCTTGCGCTCGGGCGTCTTCGCGGTGTCGATCAGGTAGCCGCCATAGGCGTTCACCTGGATCACGCCACCAGCCTTGGCCAGCCTGCGCAGCCGCGCGTCATCAAGATTGCGCGGGTGGTCGTAGACCGCCTTGGCCGAGCTGTGCGACAGCACGAACGGCACCGGCATCATCGCCAGCAGGTCGTCGAACACCGCGTCCGACGCATGTGACTGGTCGATCACGATGCCCAGCTTCACCGCCTGCCGTACCAGGTCCTTGCCGGCCGGGCTCAGGCCCTTCCACTCGGCGCCCTTGGGATCGGTGGCCGAATCGGCGAACTCGTTGTTGGCGAAATGCACGGTGCTGAGCAGGCGCAGGCCGGCGCGATGGTAGAACGACAGCAGGCTCGGGTCAGCCACCAGCGGGCTGGCATTTTCCATGCTGATGTAGACCACGCGCTTGCCGGCGGCCTTGATGCGCGCGGCATCATCGGCGGTCAGCGCCAGTGCGAAGCGCTCGGGATTGGCGGCCAGCATTTCGCGGATTTCCATGAGGCGCTGCAGGCCGTGGTCGCGTTCGGCGAGATGCGCAGCGGTGCTGCGATCGCCCTGGTCGGTATAGATCGCCCAGAAGCCTCCGTCAAGGGCACCTTCGACCATGCGCGGATAGTCCACCTGCGAGAGCGCGTTGCGGTCGTGGCGCTGTTCGATGTCGAAACCGGTGCGGCCGAAATTGGCCGGCGTATCCAGATGGCTGTCGAGGGTGACCAGGCGCTGCTGCAGTGCCTTGGCACGGGCCAGTTCCTGCGCGCTGAACTCGATGGCATGGGCGGACAACGGCGCGCACAGCGCCAGTGCGAGCAGCAGGGAGAGACGACGCAACGACGGCATGGGCATCCACCGGCAATGGGAAGGACACGACCATAGCGCTGTGTCGACAACCTCCGGTAGTGCCGGGTGACCCTGCGCACTCCATTACACTCGGCGGCAGCCGCTATCGATGACGGCAGCCCACCGGCTGCCTCGCCCCTGAAACGGAATTCCGATGTCCCATTCCGCCCCGCCCCCCCTTCCTACCGCTCACCCTGCGCCCAGGGGTGCGCCGCTCAGCGTCGAACAGCTCAAGCGCGATGTGCTGCCGGTCCTGTTCGCCGGGCGCATCGACATCGGTCGCTATGGCCCCGCCGAACTGGCCAACGCCAGCGCGGAGCCTGCCTGGCAGGATGGCAGCGCCAACGCGCTGGCCAAGGCACTGGCTGAGCTGGTCAGCCGCCTCTCCGAACACGACCCCAACGCTCTGCTGGAACGTGCCAGCTGGTGGGATCGGTTCACCGGTGCCGATATCGAGCGGCGGCTTCGCCGGCGCATCGCGCTGGGCGGCAACGGCGACGTGTTGTCCGAGATCGAGCACCAGGCCGCAGCGGTGCGCAGCAGCGTCGACCGCTTGAATGCGCAGCTCGATGAGCATGATGCACAGGGTGCACGCCTGCAGATCTACATCGATGCGGCGGTGCAGTTCCTGCAGGAACTGCCACCAGACAATGGCGCCGTGGACGATCCGCTGGTGATGGACCGCCCCGTGGAACGCCTGCAGCGGCGCGTGGCCAATCTGACCGCGCTGCTGGCCAGCCACTCGATGAGCCGCATCCAGGTGCAGCTGGCACGCAACCACGCCATTGAACTGCTCGACCGCTACTGCGAGACCGTGCAGATCCTTGTGCCGATCTGGCGCCAGACCATCCAGGCCCTGCAGAACAGCGACAACGCCAGCCCGCAGATGGTCGCGCGTGCGGCACAGGCCCAGGACCAGCTGAAACAGGCCCTGCAGCAGCTGCTTCGCACTTCCGGAGAACCCGCATGATCACGTCCCGGCCCGATCCACTGAAGGTGCCAGCAGAGCTGCAGCAGCGGGTCGAAGCGGTTTCCGGCCTGCGCGCGCTGTATCGCCGGGGTTCGTTCGCACGCAGCCTGGGCCTGGCCTGTTTCGCGGTGCTGCCGGCCACTGCGCTGTTGTCCATGATCTTCCTGCAGGGCCTGACCGGTAGCCCGCCCTCGGCGCACGTTCCGGCCGGCTACGGCAATGACCCGTCCACAATCGTCCTGCTGCTGTCTGCCAGCCTGTGCTTCGCTGGCGGCATGCTGGTCTGGATGGGGTTCGGCCTGCGCAGGGTGCTGCTCAATCGCGGCGTGCGCCACTTCACCTTCTCGTTCGTGATCGGCGGCTCCATGCTGGTCGTCCTGATGGCAGGCAACGGAATCGTCAGTCCCGACTTCAGCCGGGCCGACGCCGGCGATGGCACGAAGCTCGACAGCACCCAGCTCGGCAAGCTCATCGACAGCCCCGGATTCACCACGCTGAGCCCGCAATGGCAGGGCTACCTGCAGGCGCAGCACTCGCTTGCCAGAACCAGCACCCCCTTGAACGACACGGGCCTGGCCATCGCCCGCGGGGAGGACATCGGTATCGCGGTGCCCGATGTCATCCGCGCGCGCATTGAAGCCAAAGCCAGGGTTCCCTATTCGGCGCGCAGCCAGGCGTGGCTGCATGCCCATTGGCTGCGCATGGGCGTACTGCACTTCATCGGCATGGCGATCGCCTGGTCATTGCTGCTGCTTGTCATCGCCGGCATCGGCCTGACCACCCTGGGCTACCACGTGCGCGGCCGGGCCCGGGTGATCAACGGCCTGCTGCAGCAACTTCAGCCGCCGCCCCCGCAGGCCAGCGCACAGGCATGAGGTGCTGCCGGCCGGCGGCCGGCCGCACCGATGCCATGGATCAATCCACCACGCGGCAGAACACGGCCTTCAGGTAACGCGATTCCTGCACGTGGGCCATGAACGGATGGTCCGGGCCGGCGCCGGCCACCTTCAGGATCTGGATGGTGCGGCCGGAGAAATAGGCCGCGCGGCGCAGCATGTCGAGGAACTGGTCCTCGGCCACCAGGCCGGTGCAGGAGAACGTGGCGAACAGGCCACCCGGCTTGACCACGCCCAGCGCCAGCTTGTTCATGTCCAGGTACTTCTTCAGCGCGGTGATGACCTGGTCGCGGTCGCGGGTCATCTTCGCCGGGTCCAGGATCACCACGTCGTACTGCTCGCCACGGTTGGCGGCATCGCGCAGCCACGGGAAGATGTCGGACTGGACGAACTTCGGACGCACGTTGTTCAGGCGCGAATTGCCCTTGGCGATCTGGATGACGTCTTCATCGATGTCGATGCCGACCACGTCCGAGGCGCCGCGCGCCGCCGCATACACGGCGAAACCACCGGTGTTGCAGCACAGGTCCAGCACGCTCTTGCCTTCCACCTGCTGGCTCAACCATTCGCGGTTCTCGCGCTGGTCGGCGAAGAAGCCGGTCTTGTGCGCACCGGCCGGGTCGGCGCGGAACTTGATGCCGTACTCGGTGATCACCGACGCTTCGGTGGTGGTGTTGCCGTGGAAGTCGAAACTCTCCTGCTTCTGCACGTGCTCGTCGGCGAAGCTGTGGAAGCGGCAACCGGGGAACTGCTCGCGCAGGGCGTCATAGATCCACTCGCGATGGCGGAACATGCCGGCGGCGAAGAACTCGACCACCACCAGGTCGCCGTAGCGGTCGACCACCAGGCCGGACAGGCCGTCGCCTTCGCTGTGCACCACGCGCCAGGCGTCGGACACCGCGTCAAGCTTCAGCACCTCACGGCGCAGCGACACCGCCTGGGCGATCTTGCGCGAGAACCAGCCGGCATCGACCGGTACGTTCTGGTCGGTTTCGAGGATGCGCACGGCAATGCGCGAGTGCCCGTTGTAGAACCCGCGGCCAATGAACTCGCCATCGATGCCGACCACGTCGACGATGGAACCGGGCTTGGGCCGGACGGTCGGCTTCTCGACCAGTTTCTGGAAGATCCACGGGTGGCTGGAACGCCACGCATTCTTGAGGCGGACAATCGGAAGGGGGGTATTCATCCACCTATTGTAAACCGGGCACCGGGGTCAGATCCCCGCAGGGGCTCTGCCTCCGGCCGGCATGCCAACCAAGGTTGGCATCCACCAGGGCGGGGACGCCGGCCACCCGGCATTTGACGGCGGCCCGGCCAGACGGCAGAATCGGCGCCAGAAGGGGAGTAGCTCCCAGACGTTGTCGCCGTCATTTCGAGCCCGCAGGCTCCGGTGCAACGGCAGTTCCAGCCGACTGGGACTGCGAGCGAGACCTTCGCCGTACTGGCGAAGCTCTGTCCCTGGATCCCCCTCCCGATCCTCCGTTGCAGATCCTCGCCGTCCGGCCTGGCATTCATCTTTCCAACGGACATTCCCAATGCAGACGATCGGTAACGTGTGGTTGTGGGGCGGCTTCGCAGCGGTGGTGGTCATCGCCCTGCTGGTCGACCTCGTGTTGATGCGCCATGGTGGACCGCACAAGGTCACCTTCAAGGAGGCCCTGTGGTGGTCGATCGGCTGGGTCGCGCTGGCCCTGCTGTTCAATGCCGGCCTCTGGTACTACCTGAATGAGACCGCCGGCCAGGTGGTGGCCAACAAGGTCGGCCTCGAATTCCTGACCGGTTATCTGGTCGAGAAGGCGCTGGCGGTCGACAACATCTTTGTCTTCCTGATGATCATGAGCTACTTCGCGGTGCCGGAAGAGCAGCGCCAGAAGGTGCTGATCATCGGCATCCTGGGCGCGATCGTGCTGCGTACGATCATGATCTTCGCCGGCAGCGTGCTGATCAGCCAGTTCCATTGGCTGCTCTACGTGTTCGGCGCCTTCCTGCTGTTCACCGGCTGGAAGATGTGGTTCGCCGCCGGCCAGGAGCCTGATCTGGAAACCAACCCGGCGCTGCGCTGGATGCGCAAGCACCTGCGCCTGCTGCCGGACTACGCCGGCAACGCGCTGAGCGTGAAGCGCGATGGCGTGCGCTGGTTCACCCCGCTGTTCGCGGTGCTGATCCTGATCGCGGTGACCGACGTGATCTTCGCGGTGGACAGCATCCCGGCGATCTTCGCGATCACCACCGACCCGTTCATCGTGCTCACCTCCAACGTGTTCGCGGTGCTGGGCCTGCGCGCGATGTTCTTCCTGCTGGCCGGCATGGCCGACCGCTTCCACCTGCTGCCGTACGGCCTGGCACTGGTGCTGGGCTTCATCGGCATCAAGATGATGATCATCGACCTGTTCAAGATCCCGACCCCGGTGTCGCTGGGCGTGGTCGCGGTGATCATCGCCGCCACCGTGGTGCTGAGCCTGAAGTACCCTCCGAAGGAAGGCGAAGGCCAGGCCTGAGCCTGACCCGTTGAATGGCGCGGCCGGTGGGATTGTCCCGCCGGCCGCATCCACTCTCCCGCAGCGGTGGCCTTGGTTTCGCGCCAGTCACCGCCATTGCTGAGGTATGGACAACAACGCGCCCCTGCCCGCCGGCGACGTGCCGGCCCCCCGCAATGACCGCTCGCGCATCCTGCGGGCGTTCAATGTCAGCCTGGCCGCCGTGCTGGTGCTGGTGGCCGTGTTCGCCCTGCAGGGCACGTTCGACTGGCGACCCTGGGCCGTGGCGCCACTGGAAGCCAAGGGCCTGCTTGGCCTGATCGGCGGCCCGATGCTGCATGCTTCGGTCGAGCACATCGTTGCCAACAGCATCGCCATCCTGATCCTGGGCACCCTGGCCGGCAGCGTCTACCCGAAAGCCACCGTACGCGCGCTGCCCCTGCTGTGGCTGGGCTCGGGCCTCGGTGCGTGGATGCTGGGCAACCCCGGCAGCGTGCACCTGGGCGCCAGCGGCGTCACCCACGGCCTGATGTTCCTGCTGGCCAGCCTGGGCCTGCTGCGCCGCGACCGCGCGGCGATCGCCACTGGCCTGATCGGCATGCTGTTCTACGGCGGCATGCTGATGACCATCCTGCCGCACGCCGACGGCGTGTCCTGGCAGTCGCACATGGGCGGCGCCTTCGCCGGCATCATCGCCGCGCTGCTGTTCCGCAACGCCGACCCGCTGCCGCCGCGCCCGCGCTACAGCTGGGAAGACGAAGAAGACGAGGCCGAGCCGCTGGCCGACGACGAGCTGGAGCCGCCGTCACCGCAGCGCGTGCCGGTGCTGTGGCAGCCGCGCGAGGGCCAGGACTATGTGGTGATTCCGTTCCGCCGCCCGGAAGATCCGCGCGGTTGAGCGATGGTAGTGCCGGCCGCTGGCCGGCAACCTCATGAACCGGTAGTGGCCGACCTTGGTCGGCACTCCTGCCGTGTGCCAACCAAGGTTGGCATCTACCAGAGCCCGTCAGTTCGCCGCATTCCCGGAAGACCCGCGCGGCTGAAAATGCCCCGGTAGTGCTGGCCCCTGGCCGGCAGCCTCATGAACCTTCCGTGGGAATCTCCGGGTTGCCGGCCAGCGGCCGGCACTACCGGGAGAATCAGTTCCCCGCCGTGCCCATCCCGTCCACAGCCTGCCGTCCCAGCGCCGGGTCATCGGTGAAGAACGCATCGATGCCGGTGGCCAGGTAGGCACGCATTTCGGCGATCGAACCCTCTGCATTGCGCGCGTTGTCGGCGCCCTTGCGCAGGTTGCTGGCCTGGAAATGGTTCTCCGGGCGGAACGTGTACGGAATCACCATCAGCCCTACTGCGTGCGCATCGCGCACCAGCGTGGTCGGCGTGCCCAGTGCGCCCTTGTCATCCAGCGGAATGATCGAGCGCAGCTCCGGACCGATGCTGTCGGCGTAGCTGGCAATGTCCTTCAGCCCGGCCGGGGTCATCATCTGGGCGTAGGTCAGCTTGCCACCGGCCTTGGCGATGTCGGCTGGCTGGGTATCGCCCTTCCACAGCAGCTGCAGCAGGCGGATGTTGCTGCCACGTGGGATCTTGCCGCGCAGGTAACGCAGGTTGGCGGTCTCGAACGACTGGATGGTGACCGGGCCGACGTTGGTATAGGCGTTGCCCCGCAGCGCCGCCAGCAGCTTGTCTTCCATCGGCAGGCCGATCGACTGGAAGTAGGTCGGGTGCTTGATCTCCGGCACCAGGCCGATGCCGCGGTTGGCGCGGCCTGCCTGCTGGACCAGGAACGCGAGGATCTCGTCCAGGCTGGCGATGCGGAACTGGCCGTCATAGGCGGTGCTGCGCAGTTCCGGCAGGCGCTCGCGTGCGTACAGGGTCTTCAGCTCGGCCAGGGTGAAGTCTTCGGTGAACCAGCCATCGACCTTCTGCCCGTCGATGACCTTGCTGGTGCGGCGGCTGGCGAACTCCGGATGCGAGGCCACGTCGGTGGTGCCGCTGATCTCGTTCTCGTGGCGGGCCACCATCACCCCGTCCCTCGTCATCACCAGGTCCGGCTCGATGTAGTCGGCGCCATCGGCGATCGCCTGCGCATAGGCCGCCAACGTGTGCTCGGGCAGCAGCGCGCTGGCGCCGCGGTGGCCGTAGACCGACACCTTGTGCGCGGCCGGGGTGGAGGATTCAGCACTCATGGCCACCGATGGTGCCACGGCCAGCGACAACAGCAACGCACAACCCCACGACTTCACTGCGACTTCCCCAAGCGGTATGTGATGGGCGTCAGTATGCGGCGGCAATGTGACAGGCGGGGGACCTGCGGGTCGGATCCCCGAAGGGGCTCCGACCCTACTTCCTCAGTCAACCAAGGCGTCGTGGAAATCGCGTTCGTGGACGATCATGATCCGCAGCCCTTCCTTACGTAGCTCCACCGCACGTTCCACCTTGCGACCGTAGCAGGCATAACTCCAGCTGGGATTGCCCTCCGCGCCGATCACCAGATAGTCCACCTTCTTCGATGGTGCGCTGTGCACTCGGCCTCCCCTGGCCGTTACCAGCGCCTGGATATCAGCACGCGACCCTCTGGACGATGCACCCGTAAAGCAGAATCCACGCTCTTCGAAATGGATTTCGGGGCCCACCGCGCAGAGCCCGACCAGACTTCCGGCGATCTGCAACGACGGATCGGTCAAGGTTCGGTCATCGCCGAGGGTGATGAACTCGCTGAAGAACTGGCGAAGCAGATCCTGTTCCTGCGCATCCACCACGCCATCAGCCAGTACCTTGGCTACGAGGTGTCCGATCTCGTCGTACGGCCAGCATCCCTGTAGATGGGAATGCTCATCCATCCAGTCCGAAAGACCACGCAGCTCGGCCTCTGAAATCTGGCCATCAGCGATTATTCCGCCCAGTACGGCATGAAGTCGCTGGAGATCTGCTGTAGTGGCGTTGACCCGATCACTTGAGCACATCCGATCGATCAGCCATCGCAGATCCTCCGCCGCATCTTCGTCCATGCGACCTTCGCCAAGTGAGCGCTCGAGCACAGGCATCAGTTCAGTGAACGGATGCTGCTGGCGCTGATGCAAATGTTCCTGGATCCAGTGGGCCAAGAAGCCACGCTCATCGGCATTGATCTCTCTGTCAATGGAGATCCCTTCGATGATGCCTGCCAGTGAGTTCAGCGCTCGAGTGAGCTGCGCCGGGCTTGTGAAGTGAACGTAGGAAACATGGTCCGGATGCATCCGCAATTCCTTTGCCTGAATTTCCTGCACGCTAGCTCGGTCGGCGCCGGTACTCAAGACGTACCGGACAAGACTACGGACTATTGGAGCTGATCACGTCATTTTATGGGGGTCAGAGCCCTTTCGGGGATCTGACCCCGAATTGCAGAGACCTTGAACAGCCGAGCATGGGCTCGGCTCTACAGTTACTTTCCGATGCAGAAGCTGGAGAAGATCCTCCCCAGCAGATCATCGGCACTCATCTGGCCGGTGATCTCGCCCAGTGCATCGTGCGCCAGTCGCAGTTCCTCGGCGGCCAGTTCCAGGTGCTCATGCGCCAGCTCGCCATCGGCGCGCTGTGCATGCTCTTGTGCGCGCTCGATCGCATCCACATGGCGGGTGCGCGCGGAAAACTCACCGTCCACCTGCTCCCCTGCCCCGGCCGAGGCGATGCTGCGCAGACGCGCGTGTAGATCTTCGAGCCCGGCACCGGTGGCGGCCGAAACGAACACACGGTCCGGGTCATCCAGCGTGGGCAACGCCGCCAGCAGGTCCGACTTGTTGTGGATGTAGACCTTGTGCGGCACATCGGCCACGGCCTGCCCCAGCGCAGCCTCACCGGCCGCCGGATCGCGCGCATCCAGGACGATCAGCGCCAGGTCGGTGCGCTCGATCTCCACGTGGGCGCGGCGCATGCCTTCGCGCTCGATGGCGTCACCGCCGTCGCGCAGTCCGGCGGTGTCGACAAGGGTCAGTTCCAGGCCATCCAGGCGGATGGTCTCGCGCAGGGTGTCGCGGGTGGTGCCCGCGATGTCGGTGACAATGGCGCGCTCGCTGCCGGCCAGCGCGTTGAGCAATGAGCTCTTGCCGGCGTTCGGCGGACCGATCAGCACCGCGTGCAGGCCATCGCGCAGGCGACGGCCACGTTCGGCGTCGCGGCGCAGCAGGGCCAGATCGCTGCGCGCCTGCTCCAGCCCGCGGCGCACCTGTGCACCACCGAGCGTATCCAGCGGTTCGTCGGCAAAATCGATGGCCGCTTCCACATGGATGCGCAGCAGCACCAGCTGCTCGACCACGGCGTCGATGCGCCGCGAGAACACGCCATCCAGCGAACGGCGTGCAGCGCGCGCGGCGCGGTTGTCACCCGCGGCGATCAGGTCGGCGATGGCCTCGGCCTGGGCCAGGTCGAGCTTGCCGTTGAGGAACGCGCGTTCGCTGAACTCGCCCGGCCGTGCCTGGCGGGCGCCCAGCGCGATGCAGCGTGCGACCAGCTGCTGCTGCAGCACCGGGCTGCCATGGCCCTGCAGTTCCACCACTTCCTCGCCGGTGAAGCTGTTCGGCGCCGGGAACCACAGCACGATGCCATCGTCGATCACCTCATCGTCGGCATCGCGCAGGCGTGCGTAGTGCGCATGGCGCGGGCGCAGCGCGGGCGCACCCAGCGCGTTGGCGATGGCCGCAGCGCGCGGGCCAGACAGGCGCAGCAGGCCGACACCGCCGGCACCGGGTGCGCTGGCGATGGCTACGATGGTGTCAGTGCGGAAGGTATCGTCCATGGCTCAGAGTTTCTCCAGCTGTGCGCGCGCCTGCGCGGCACCGCTGCCCTGCGGCTGCAGTGCCAGGTAGGTGGTATAGGCCTGCTTCGCCTTGGCCTTGTCGCCCGCGTTGAAGTAGGCATCGCCCAGGTTGAGATAGGCCACGGCGCGCGAGGGGTCGATCTTCAGCGTGTTCTCCAGCCAGCGTGCGGCTTCGGCGTAGCGCTGCTGGCGGTAGTAGACGAAGCCGAGGTTGTTGGCGGCCTGGGCGAAGTCCGGGCGCAGCTTCAGCGCCTCGGTGAACTGCGCCACCGCCTCGTCGTACTGCTTTTCCCTGTACAGCTGCAGGCCACGGTCATTGGCCTGCTGCGCGCGCTGGCGATCCGACGCCGGGCCGGCGGTGGGCACCACCAGCTTGGCCTTGCCGCCCTGCAGGTCGGCCACGGTCACCGGTGCCTGGCTGCCCTTGGCTTCGCTGGCGGCTTCGACCTTGTTGTTCAGTGCGATCGCATCGGCGGTCAGCTGGCGCGTATCGGCGTTGAGGAATTCCTGGCTGTCCGGTACCTGGAACACGAACTCCCCGCCCTGCGAACCGGGCAGGCTGCCGAAGGCCGGCGTCTGGTGCGAAACGGCCGAGACGGCCGGCGCCACGTAAGCGGCCAGTTCGGTACCCGTAATCAGTCCATCGCCGTTGAGGTCGCCCTTGCCGGCCAATGCCTGCAGCAGCACCCAGGTGAACACCGAGTGGCCGTTCGGGCCGGCGTCGGCCACCTGCTGGTCGGCACCGCCGGCGGTCAGCATCTGCCGCGCGCTGCGGCGTGCGTTCTCGCGCAGGAACGACGATGACGATGGGCCGCCACGGGTCAGACCCAGGCCGCTGTAGCAGGCGTCCATCACGAACATCACGTGCTTGGCCTGCATGCTCTCGGCGATGTTCTGGATGTCGGTCATCGCGATCGCGTCGGTGGCGAATTCCTTCGGGTCCGAATCGACCGGGATGATGTAGCCGAGGTCGCGTCCGGAGGCGAGCTGGCGGGTGGCGCCATGGCCGGCGAAGAACACGAACACGCGGTCGTTCTTTCCGGTGCGGTCATCGGCCAGGCGGTCGTGGAAGGCGGCCAGGATGTTGTTGCGGGTGGCCTGCTCGTTCTTCAGCACGATCACCTGCGAGGACGGGAAGCCGAACTGCCCGGT
The DNA here is from genome assembly GCF_013464915.1 of Stenotrophomonas maltophilia. Lineage (GTDB taxonomy): Bacteria > Pseudomonadota > Gammaproteobacteria > Xanthomonadales > Xanthomonadaceae > Stenotrophomonas > Stenotrophomonas maltophilia_AT. The sequence continues at coordinate 48,505 of NZ_RAVT01000025.1, read as the reverse complement.
GAGCGTGTCGGCCACCGCCTGCGCGTCGTGGCTGGCGTATTCCAGCTTCGGCCACTTGGCGTAGTTGTCGATGCCGACCACGATCGCCCACGACTTCTCGTAGCCGGTGGTGACGGTGGCATCGCGGTCACTGCCCTTGCGCGGTCGGGCAACGCTGAAGTCGCGGCCGTTCCAGCCGGCGAACTGGTAGCCGTCGGCGATCAGCCGATCCAGGATCTGCGGCAGCGCCTTCACCGCACGGTCGTGGATGTCGTGGAACAGGATGATGCCGCGCTGTTCCTTGTTCACCTGGTCAAGCACGCGCTGCACGATCGATTCGGGCACCGGGTCGGCCCAGTCCATCGAATCGATGTTCCACATGATCGACTTCAGCCCCGCTTCGTTGAGCAGCTGCAGGCCTTCGGCATTGCGCGCGCCATACGGGAAGCGGAACAGCGGCGCGCGCTTGCTGTCGACGTCCTTCAGCAGCGTGTCGGTGTCCAGCACCTGCTGGCGCAGCGCGTCACCGGTGGTGCGCGAGAGCTGGGCGTGGGTCAGGCTGTGGTTGCCCACGGCGTAGCCCTCTTCCATCAGGCTGCGGCTGATCTTGGCCATCGGGCCCAGGCTGACCTTGCCATCGGCTTCCACCTTGCCCAGGTTGCGGCCCACTTCGAAGAACACGCCCGGCACGTCGTAGCGCTTGAGGATGGTCACCACTTCATCGGTATAGGCCTTGTGCGGGCCATCGTCGAAGGTCAGCACCACGGTCTTGGCCGGCAGGTCGCGGCCGAAGATCTCGCGGTCACTGTCCTTCATCGACATCGGGTACGGCTCGATCACGCCGTAGTCGCGCAGGATCGCTTCGCGGCTGTAGTCCTTGTGCAGGTGGGCGATGTAGTCCTCCCACTTCTCGCGCTTGAGCTCGATGGCACGGGTGCGTTCGAAGCGGCTGAAGATGCGGGTCAGTTCCTGGTTGTAGTTGCGCTCGATCTCATCAAGCGCTTCCAGGTCCTCGCCGATGCGCTGGTGCAGCTTCACCGCCGGCAGCGAAGAGTCGGTGCCGACGCGCTCATGCAGATCGCGCAGCACTTCGCGGAAGGCCAGGCGGTCGGCGTCGAACAGTTCCGGCGCCGACTCGATGTAGTCCAGCACGGTGCCGAGGGTAGCGAAGCGCTGCGGACTGGAGCCGCGCAGCAGCGTATCGAACTGCGCGGCGATGGCCGTGCGCTGTTCCAGCCCATCGTGGAACAGCTGCTGGCCCACGCGCGTTGAGGTACCACGGTCGGTAGCCGACTGCTGTTCCTCGTCAGCCAGCAGCACGATGATCCGGCGGTACCCGTCGAGCTGCTTCTGCAACGCAGCCAGCAACGGTGCGGCGGCCGGATCGGCGGCCGCCGCGGCCTGTGCGCTGGGCTGGGTGACCGTGGTCGCCGGTGCCTTCGCGTCCTTGTCACCACAGCCGGCAACGACCAGGGTAAGCAGCAGCGAAGGCAGGAACAGGCGGAACGACGACGCACGCGACATGGCGGACTCGGAAGTGGGAGGAACGGTGTGCGGGGAATTCTAACGCCGCATGCGAAAAGCCCGCCTTGCGGCGGGCTTCTGCTGAGGTCAGCCGGCCAGCGGCCGGCTCTACCGATTACTTCTTTTTGACCGGGGCCGGGGCGGTGGTGGCCGGGACCGGCTCGCCGCCATGGCGCTTGGTCATCCACCACTGCTGCAGCAGGCCCAGGCCGCCGTTGACCACCCAGTACAGGACCAGGCCGGACGGCATGAAGGCCATCATGACGCCGAACACCAGCGGCATGAACTGCATCATCTTCTGCTGCATCGGGTCCATGCCCGGTGCCGGGGTAAGCTTCTGGGTGAACCACATCACCGCCACGTTGATCACCGGCAGGATGAAGTACGGGTCGCGTGCGGTCAGGTCCTGGATCCAGCCCAGCCACGGCGCCTGGCGCAGTTCGACCGACTCGACCAGCACCCAGTACAGGGCGAAGAAGATCGGCATCTGGATGAGGATCGGCAGGCAGCCGCCCATCGGATTGATCTTTTCCTTCTTGTACAGCTCCATCATTGCGGTCTGGAACTTCTGGCGGTCATCGCCATAGCGTTCCTTCAGCTGCGCGATACGCGGCTGGAAGCGACGCATCTTGGCGCCGCTCTTGTACTGCACGGCCGACAGCGGGTACAGCACCAGCTTCAGCAGCACCACCAGGCCGACAATCGCCCAGCCCCAGTTGCCGACCAGCTTGTGCACCTGGTTCAGCACCCAGAACAGGCCCTGGCCGATCACCGCCATCATCGAGAAGCGGCTGTAGTCGACCACGCGGTCCAGGCCCGGCACGTCTTCCTTGGCGATCAGGTTGACCAGCTTCGGGCCAACCCACAGGCGGGCTTCGGTGCTGGTGGACTGGCCCGGGGCCACGGTGAAGGCCGGGCCACGCGCCTCGATCAGGTCACGACCGGCCACCTGCGACAGCACGTAGTGCGCGGTCTGGTCCTTCTGCGGGATCCAGGCGGTGAAGAAGTGGTGCTGCAGCATCGCCAGCCAGCCGCCAGTGATGTTCTGGTTCAGCGTGCCGTCTTCCAGGTAGTCCTTGAACGCACGACGCTGGTACTTCTTGTCGTTGTCGTACCAGGTGGCACCGTTGAAGCTGAACGAATCCGGATTGGTCATGCTCCGCGACAGGATGGTCGGGGTGCGGTCCAGGGTGCGGTAGACGTAGCCATTCCACGGCGCGGCGCCGGCATTGCTGACTTCGTCCTTGAAGCGCACGGCGTACTCGTTGCGCGAGACGGTCAGGGTGCGCTTGATGGTCACGCCGTTGTCGGCGGTCCACACAAACGGGATCTGCAGCTCGTTCTGGCCCTTGGCCAGCACGAAGTCCCGGGTGTCACCGACCAGCTTGAAGCCGTCGGCGCCCGGCACCGGGGTGTTCTTGTCTTCGCTGGCCCAGCCACTGATCGCGCTGTACGGATGCGCGGGGTCTTCGGTCAGCAGGCGTACCGGCGGGCTGCCTTCGTCCTTGGTCTGCGGGAACTGCAGCAGCTCGGCGTCCAGCACGCGGCCGCCGTCGAGCACCAGGCGCAGCACGTCGGTGGTGACGGTCACGCGCTGGCTGGCCGGGGTGGCGCTGGCCTGGGCCTGCACGGCGGCCTGGCCCGGGGCACCCGGCACCTGGGCGCTGGGGATGGCGCCCGGGGTCGCGCCCGGAACGCTCTGTGCGGCGGCCGGGGCCGACGTGGTCGTCGGTGCCGGGGTCGGGGCAGCCTTTTCACGGCTCCACTCCATCCACAGCAGCACGGCCACCATCAGCCAGGCAAAAATGAGGAATACGCGGGTCTGGTTCATCAGCGGACAGGCTCGGCGGGGCCGGGACGCGATGCCGGCTCGGTCAAAGAAGGAGTTGCGATGCCATCAGGCGGCGGCATTGTGCCGTCCACGCCCGGCGTGGGCAATGCACGCAGGCGACGCAGCAGGCGCAGGAAGGCCTGGCGGATCTCGTCGTTGCTGGCGGAACGCGCAGCACTACGAGCCACGACGACAAAGTCGCCTGGCTGGATGTCGGTACGTGTCTGACGCAGGATGTCGCGCAGGACGCGCTTGATCCGGTTACGCCCGACGGCGTTCGGATCAACCTTGCGGGAAACCGCCAGACCCAGCCTGGCCGGCCGGTCAGCCGGCAGCCAGTGCAGGGTCATCAGCGGATCGGACACACGGCGGGCGCCGTTGAAGACCGTTGAGTATTCGGCACGCGTGCGAACCCGCGCAGAGCGAGGGAATCGCTTGCGCGGGTCTGCAGTATTCACTGTCGAAGGGATTGCGTCTGCCGCGAGGTGCGGCATGGCAATCAGGCGCTCAGGACTTTGCGGCCCTTGGCGCGGCGACGCGACAGGATCTTGCGGCCGTCAGCGGTCTTCATACGGGCACGGAAGCCGTGGTCGCGCTTACGCTTGAGGTTGCTGGGCTGGTAGGTGCGCTTCGTGGCCATTGGGGGCCTCTCGTATGAATGGGACGGAAAGAACCGGAAATTCTAGAGAGGTACCCCGCCCCAAGTCAACCCCTGGCAGCTACGCGAATTCACTGGGCTGTGCAATAGCTGTGGATGTTTTTGTGAATAAGTAGGGGACAAGCATTCCGAAGGCGGGCGCTCGGTGGTAGTCTGAGCCATCCATTTCCCCCCTTTCCGGCCTGTGTTTGGGCGCCTTGTCGCGTCCACGCCCCGGCCACCGGACGATTATTGCTGATGGATGCTTGGTCCCGTAGTCTCGAGCGCCTCGAAGCGGAGTTCCCGCCGGAAGACGTTCATACCTGGTTGAAGCCGCTGCAGGCCGATCTGCGCGTGGACAGCCTGGTGCTGTATGCACCGAATGCCTTCATCGTCGACCAGGTCCGCGAGCTGTATCTGGTCCGGATCCGCGAACTGCTGGCGCATTTCGCCGGCTTCAGCGACGTTTTTCTTGAAATCGGCTCGCGTCCGCGCCCCGTGGAGGCGCAGAACGCGCCGGTTTCCACGCCATCGGCGCATGTTTCCAGCGAACCGCAGGTGCCGTTTGCCGGCAACCTGGACAATCACTACACGTTCGCCAACTTCGTTGAAGGCCGCAGCAACCAGCTGGGCCTGGCCGCCGCCTTCCAGGCAGCGCAGAAGCCCGGCGACCGCGCGCACAACCCGCTGCTGCTGTACGGAGGCACCGGCCTGGGCAAGACCCACCTGATGTTCGCCGCCGGCAACGCCATGCGCCAGGCCAATCCGGGCGCGAAGGTGCTGTACCTGCGTTCGGAACAGTTCTTCAGCGCGATGATCCGAGCCCTGCAGGAAAAGACCATGGATCAGTTCAAGCGCCAGTTCCAACAGGTGGACGCGCTGCTGATCGATGACATCCAGTTCTTCGCCGGCAAGGACCGCACCCAGGAAGAGTTCTTCCACACCTTCAACGCGTTGTTCGATGGCAAGCAGCAGATCATCCTGACCTGCGACCGCTATCCGCGCGAGGTCGAGGGTCTGGAAGCGCGCCTGAAGTCGCGGCTTGCCTGGGGCCTGTCGGTCGCGATCGAACCGCCGGACTTCGAGACCCGCGCCGCGATCGTGCTGGCCAAGGCGCGCGAACGCGGTGCCGAGATTCCCGATGATGTTGCGTTCCTGATCGCCAAGAAGATGCGCTCCAACGTGCGCGACCTCGAGGGCGCGCTCAATACCCTGACCGCCCGCGCCAACTTCACCGGCCGCGCGATCACCACCGAATTCGCCCAGGAAACCCTGCGCGACCTGCTGCGCGCCCAGCAGCAGGCGATCAGCATTCCCAACATCCAGAAAACCGTTGCCGACTACTACGGCCTGCAGATCAAGGATCTGCTGTCGAAGCGTCGGACCCGCTCGCTGGCCCGTCCCCGCCAGGTCGCCATGGCCCTGACCAAGGAACTGACCGAGCACAGCCTGCCCGAGATCGGCGATGCCTTTGCCGGTCGCGATCACACCACGGTGCTGCACGCCTGCCGCCAGATCCGCACCCTGATGGAAACCGACGGCAAGCTCCGCGAGGACTGGGACAAGCTGATCCGGAAGCTGAGCGAATGATGCACGGATGCCGATGAGGCGTCATCGCACAAAACGGTGCAGAATCCGGTAGCAAGCGCGGGACACGTTGTGGATAAAAAAGGCGTTTGAAATCGCGCGGAATTTATCCACAGCTTTCCCCACCCCCTGGGGGTCGGTAATACAGAGGGTTTCGAGGTCTGAAATTCTTTTATTTACAAAGACTTAGCGTTGTTTTCCAGCGATTCTGTCTCTACCAGCACCACCAAGCTTTTGATTTATTCCACATTTTTTAAAGCATAGGGGCACGGAACCACATGCGTTTCACACTGCAGCGCGAAGCCTTTCTCAAGCCGTTGGCACAGGTCGTCAACGTGGTCGAACGCCGCCAGACCCTTCCGGTTCTGGCCAATTTCCTGGTCCAGGTGCAGAACGGCCAGCTGTCGCTGACCGGTACCGACCTGGAAGTGGAGATGGTGTCGCGGATCGCGGTTGAAGATGCCCAGGACGGCGAAACCACCATTCCCGCCCGCAAGCTGTTCGAGATCATCCGCGCCCTGCCCGACGGCAGCCGGATCACCGTCTCGCAGACCGGTGACAAGATCACCGTGCAGGCTGGCCGCAGCCGCTTCACCCTGGCCACCCTGCCTTCCAACGACTTCCCGTCGGTGGACGAAGTGGAAGCCACCGAGCGCGTGGCCATCGGCGAAGCGACCCTGAAGGAACTGATCGAACGCACCGCGTTCGCGATGGCCCAGCAGGACGTGCGCTACTACCTCAACGGCCTGCTGTTCGACCTGCGCGGCGATGCGCTGCGCACCGTCGCCACCGACGGCCATCGCCTGGCCCTGTGTGAAACCGACCTGGCCAAGCCCAGCGGTTCCAAGCGCCAGATCATCGTGCCGCGCAAGGGCGTGACCGAGCTGCAGCGCCTGCTGGAAAGCGGTGATCGCGAGATCGAGCTGGAAGTCGGCCGCAGCCACGTCCGCGTGAAGCGCGACGATGTCACCTTCACCTCGAAGCTGATCGACGGTCGCTTCCCGGATTACGAAGCGGTGATTCCGATCGGTGCCGACCGTGAAGTGAAGGTGGATCGCGAAGCCCTCCGTGCCTCGCTGCAGCGTGCCGCGATCCTGTCCAACGAGAAGTACCGCGGCATCCGCGTGGAAGTCTCGCCGGGCAACCTGAAGATCAGTGCGCACAACCCGGAGCAGGAAGAAGCCCAGGAAGAGATCGAGGCCGACACCACGGTCAGCGATCTGGCCATCGGCTTCAATGTGAACTACCTGCTGGATGCCCTGTCCGCGCTGCGCGACGAGGAAGTCATCATCCAGCTGCGCGACTCCAACTCCTCCGCGCTGGTGCGTGAATCCAGCAGCGAGAAGTCGCGTCACGTGGTCATGCCGCTGCGTCTCTGACAGCAGCGCTGTTCCACGTGGAACCGAACGACGCCCGGGATCTTCCCGGGCGTTTTTTTTGTTCCACGTGGAGCATCGCAGCAAGGCGTCGAACAGCATCCATTTGGAGGAACGTCCTCCTGCTCGTTGGTCCCCTCTTCCCCCGCCTTCAACACGATTGATGGCGAGTGTTGGGACCAGCGATTGCAGCCAATGCTCGCTGACGCCTCAGGTTTGATCGGAAGCGTCAGTACCTGGATTCTCAACGTGGGGCATTTGGCCAGATCTGGCTGGATTGGCGAAGCGGCGGGCTGCTGATGCTGCGATCCCCGCTGCTTCTGCAAACGCCTCTGTCCACAGGATTGATTCGGGGCGGATCAGGCCAAGCCTAGCTTCTAAATCTGGGTATAAATCTAAAGCATGGTGGTGATGGTAGAGGCAGATTTCGTGGAAAAACCAGTTATCTGCATGATTTAAAAGGAATTTATACAGCTGAAACCCCCTGTATAGAGGCCCCTCTGGCTGGGGGGGAACCTGTGGATAGTTTTCCGCGGCAGGCAAAAGGGCTTTTTTATCCACAGATTGCCCATACCTTGTGTATAAGTCATACAGGCCCGCTGTGGACAGCGTGAAACGAAGGGACTGAATTTTTTGAAATCTGTGGAACCCTCCAGGACACTGGATCGCAGATTTGAAGGAATCTGCGGGGTCATCCGACCGCACCCCCGCCGAAGCTCGCACTCACGCCTGTGCGAAGGCCCTGAAATCGTTGAAATCTGAGGGTAGAAGCCCTGCTGCCCTCGACAGAATTGAAGGGATTTAGGCCACGTCCAGGCCTGTAGAGGGCCAAGCGGATGGCGTGGCCCCACGTGGAACGTGCGATCGCTTGCCGCACAGAGGCTTCTCCTTCGCTTTGCAGCTGGCGCAGCGCGGTCGGCTTGACCGATGCAGTAAGCTGATGGATTCCCTGCCCCGCTACCGCCTCGTGCGGATGGTCTTTCGCGCCCCATGCTTATCCGCCGCCTCGCCCTGCACCAACTGCGTCGCTTCAGTGCGGTGGACCTGTTGCCGCAGCCGGGATTGAACCTGCTGACCGGCGACAACGGTGCCGGCAAGACCAGCGTGCTGGAAGCCCTGCATCTGATGGCCTATGGACGCAGCTTCCGTGGCCGGGTCCGCGATGGATTGGTGCGCCAGGGCCAGGAAGCGTTGGAAATCTTCGTGGAATGGGACGAACAGCGTGCCGATCACCCACCCCACCGGCGAAAGGCCGGGCTGCGCCACAGTGGCCAGGACTGGAAGGGGCGGCTGGACGGCGAAGATGTCGCGCAGCTGGGCAATCTCTGCGCCGCGCTGGCCGTGGTGACGTTCGAGCCTGGGAGCCATGCATTGGTCAGTGGTGGTGGCGAACCCCGCCGCCGCTTCCTCGATTGGGGCTTGTTCCACGTGGAACCGGATTTTCTTTCCCTGTGGCGCCGCTACTCCCGGGCGCTGAAGCAGCGCAATGCCCTGCTCAAGCAGGGCGGGCCGTCGCGGATGCTCGATACCTGGGATCACGAGCTGGCCGAGGCCGGAGAACCACTGACCAGCCGCCGCCAGCACTACCTGGAGCGTCTGCAGCAGCGCACTGTGGCCTTGGCCGCCAGTCTGGCGCCGCAACTCGGCATCCAGGGACTGGAACTGAGTCCTGGATGGCGGCGGCATGAACTGCCGCTGGCCGACGCCCTGCTTCTGGCGCGGAAACGCGACCGCCAGGCTGGCTACACCTCGGTCGGCCCGCACCGGGCGGACTGGAGCGTGGACTTCAAGAGCATTCCTGGTCGCGATGCGCTGTCCCGGGGCCAGGCCAAGCTGACGGCATTGGCCTGCCTGCTCGCGCAGGCCGAAGACTATGCCGAGCAGCGCGGCGAATGGCCGGTGATCGCGCTGGACGATCTGGCCTCGGAGCTGGATCGCACCCACCAGGCGCGGGTACTTGAGCGCCTGCTCAATGGCCCAGCACAGATCTTCATCACCGCCACCGAAACGCCGGCGGCGCTGGAAGAACTGACCCACATCGCCCGGTTCCACGTGGAACATGCACAGATCGTGGCTGTGCCATAGTGGGCACACCAGGGCCGCTCGACCCCGGCTGGTATAATTCGGGTTGGAATCCTTTCATTCTCGGCGCATCGCTCCAAGCGGTGGCCGACCTGCGGAGCCTACGGCAAGCGCAATGAGCGACGAACAGAACACCCCGGCAAACAACGGCAATTACGACGCCAACAGCATTACCGCCCTGGAAGGCCTGGAGGCTGTCCGCAAGCGTCCCGGCATGTACATCGGCGACGTGCATGACGGCACCGGTCTGCACCACATGGTGTTCGAGGTCGTCGACAACTCGATCGACGAAGCGCTGGCCGGCCATGCCGACCACGTTGCAGTGACGATCCACGCCGACGGCTCGGTCTCGGTATCCGACAACGGCCGCGGTATCCCGACCGGCAAGCACGAGCAGATGAGCGCCAAGCTCGGTCGCGAAGTGTCCGCCGCCGAAGTGGTCATGACCGTCCTGCACGCAGGCGGCAAGTTCGACGACAACAGCTACAAGGTTTCAGGCGGCCTGCACGGCGTCGGCGTCAGCGTGGTCAACGCGCTGTCGCAGAAGCTGCTGGTGGACGTGTTCCAGAACGGCTCCCACTACCAGCAGGAATTCAGCAACGGCGCCGCCGTAACCGCACTGGCCAAGCTGGAAGCCACCACCAAGCGTGGCACCACCGTGCGCTTCTGGCCGTCGACCGTCGCCTTCCACGACAACGTGGAATTCCACTACGACATCCTGGCCCGCCGCCTGCGCGAGCTGTCGTTCCTGAACTCCGGCGTCAAGATCGTCCTTGCCGACGAGCGTGGCGATGGCCGTCGCGATGACTTCCACTACGAAGGCGGCATCCGCAGCTTCGTGGAGCATCTGGCCCAGCTGAAGACCCCGCTGCACCCGAATGTCATCTCGGTTACCGGCGAGCACAATGGCATCGTGGTGGATGTGGCGCTGCAGTGGACCGACTCCTACCAGGAGACGATGTACTGCTTCACCAACAACATCCCGCAGAAGGACGGTGGTACCCACCTGGCCGGTTTCCGCGGTGCGCTGACCCGCGTGCTCAACAACTACATCGAGCAGAACGGCATCGCCAAGCAGGCCAAGATCAACCTGACCGGCGACGACATGCGCGAAGGCATGATCGCGGTGCTGTCGGTGAAGGTGCCGGACCCGAGCTTCTCCAGCCAGACCAAGGAAAAGCTGGTCAGCTCCGACGTGCGCCCGGCGGTGGAAAACGCCTTTGGTGCGCGCCTGGAAGAGTTCCTGCAGGAAAACCCGAACGAAGCCAAGGCGATCGCCGGCAAGATCGTCGACGCCGCGCGTGCACGTGAAGCCGCCCGCAAGGCCCGCGACCTGACCCGCCGCAAGGGTGCGCTGGATATCGCCGGCCTGCCGGGCAAGCTGGCCGACTGCCAGGAAAAGGATCCGGCGCTGTCCGAACTGTTCATCGTCGAGGGTGACTCGGCAGGTGGCTCGGCCAAGCAGGGCCGCAACCGCAAGAACCAGGCGGTGCTGCCGCTGCGCGGCAAGATCCTCAACGTGGAACGCGCGCGCTTCGACCGCATGCTGTCCTCCGACCAGGTCGGTACGCTGATCACCGCGCTGGGCACCGGCATCGGCCGTGACGAGTACAACCCGGACAAGCTGCGTTACCACAAGATCATCATCATGACCGACGCCGACGTCGACGGCGCCCACATCCGCACCCTGCTGCTGACGTTCTTCTACCGTCAGATGCCGGAGCTGATCGAGCGCGGTTACGTCTACATCGGCCTGCCGCCGCTGTACAAGATCAAGCAGGGCAAGCAGGAGCTGTATCTGAAGGACGACCCGGCGCTGGACAGCTACCTGGCCAGCAGCGCAGTGGAAAACGCTGCACTGGTGCCGGCCACCGGCGAACCGGGCATCGAAGGCCTGGCACTGGAGAAGCTGCTGTTGGCCTACGCCGCAGCCCTCGATTCCATCGAGCGCAACGCGCACCGCTACGACCGCAACCTGCTCGAAGCGTTGGTCGATTTCGTGCCGATGGACCTGGAGAGCCTGCGCAATGCCGGCGAAGGCGAAGGCCTGGATGCACTGGCCAAGCGCCTCAACCAGGGCAGCCTGGGCAGCCCGCGCTTCAGCCTGGAGCTGCAGGAAGCCAACGATGAGCGCCCGGCCGCCGTGCTGGTGACCCGTCGCCACATGGGCGAACAGCACATCCAGGTGCTGCCGATGTCGGCCTTCGAAAGCGGCGAACTGCGCGCGATCCACCAGGCATCCAAGCTGCTGCATGGCCTGGTCCGCGAAGGCGCCACGATCTCCCGCGGCGCCAAGTCGATCGAAGTGGACAGCTTTGCCAAGGCGCAGAACTGGTTGCTCGAAGAGGCCAAGCGCGGCCGCCAGATCCAGCGATTCAAGGGTCTGGGTGAAATGAATCCGGAGCAGCTGTGGGACACCACCGTGAACCCGGAAACCCGCCGACTGCTGCAGGTGCGCATCGAAGACGCTGTCGCAGCCGACCAGATCTTCAGCACCCTGATGGGCGATGTCGTCGAACCGCGTCGCGATTTCATCGAGGACAACGCCCTGAAGGTCGCCAACCTGGATATCTGACACAATCCGGTGATGGCCGGTGCGCGGGGAGGCGCGCCGGCCTTCGATCCTTGAACGCAGGTACCTGATGTCCGCATCCGCCCCGGTTTCCGCCCCGCCCCCGATTCCGCCGGCCTCGGCCGCGCCGCGTGTCGTTTCACCGCTGGCGGGGTTTTTCATCGACCTGGGCATCGCCGCTGTCACCCTGTTCGGCCTGAGCCTGATCAGCGGCCTGCTGTGGGGCCTTTACCGTGGCGTGGTGGTTGGTTATGCCAATGCGCAGGCCAGCGGAGGAACACCCGACGCCGGTCCGGTCGCGGCGACACTGGGCCAGCCTGGCGCGCTTGCGCAGATTCTCATGGCGCTGTTCGCCACCGGTGGTGCCGCGTTGCTGCTGTACTTCTGGCGACGGCCAGCCAACGCCGCCGAGCGCCGGGCGTCGCGCCAGGCGCTGCGCCGCCCATCCACCTGGGGCTGGACCCTGCTGGTGGCGACCCTGATCGTGCTCGGCAGCAACGGCATCGCCTTCCTGGCCAAGCAGTTCGGCATCGAGCCGGTCCCCACCAATCTGGCGCTGATGCAGAGCGCGATCGCGCGTTTCCCGTTGTTCCTGGTGCTGTTCGCGGTGGTACTGGCGCCGGCCTACGAGGAACTGCTGTTCCGCCGCGTGCTGTTTGGCCGCCTGTGGAAGGCCGGGCGCCCGTGGCTGGGCGTGGTACTGAGCAGCCTGGCATTCGCCCTGATCCATGAGATCCCGGGCACCAGTGCCAATGGCCCAGCCGAAATCGCACAGCTGTGGCTGGTCTATGGTGGCATGGGGGCTGCGTTCTGCTGGCTCTACCAGCGTACCGGCACGTTGTGGGCGGCGATCACCGCGCATGCCTTGAACAATGCGGTTGCCCTTGCCGCGATGGTGTTCCTGGGGTCAACGTAACGCCGCGTCCGCTTGACGAAAGATTAAGCCGCTACGCTACACACTGCGCATATGAACACGGGGGAGCTTCCATGAAACAACTGCTGCTGGCCCTTGTCATCACCACCCTGGTCAGCGCCTGCGCGACCACCACTTCCCCCACCGGGCGCCGGCAGATGGTGGGTGGCGTGTCGCAGGCACAGCTGGACCAGCTCGGCGCACAGGCCTTTGCCGAAACCAAGCAGAAGGAAAAGATCAGCACCGACGGCCGCCAGAACGGCTATGTGCAGTGCGTGGTCAATGCCCTGGTCGCGCAGTTGCCGCCTCAATACCGTGGCGTACGGTGGGAGACGGCGGTGTTCGTCGACAAGGAACCCAACGCATTCGCCCTGCCCGGGGGCAAGGTCGGCGTGAACACCGGCATCTTCACCGTGGCCAAGAACCAGGACCAGCTGGCTGCCGTGATCGGCCATGAAATCGGCCATGTCATCGCCCGTCACCACGAAGAACGCATCACCCGCCAGATGGGCGCGCAGACCGGTCTGGCCGTGCTCGGTGCGCTGGCCGGTGCAGCCTACGGCGAAGGCGCTGCCAGCACCGTCAACCAGCTCGGCGGCATGGGCGCGCAGACCGCCTTCCTGCTGCCCGGCTCACGCACCCAGGAAAGCGAGGCTGACGTGATCGGCCAACGGCTGATGGCCCAGGCCGGTTTCAATCCGGCGCAGGCAGTCGACCTGTGGCAGAACATGATGGCCGCCAGCGGCGGCCGCAGCCCGCAATGGCTGTCCACCCACCCTGATCCGGCCAACCGGATCCAGGAACTGCGACGCGATGCCCCGGCCCTGACGCCGGTCTATCAGCAGGCGCAGGCGGCCGGGCTACGGCCAAAGTGCGGATGAGTGCGCAGTTCTATGCTGTATTGCAGCACATAAAACGATTTCTCACGCCATCTGTTTCTGATACGTTTGGCGGCTCAGATTTTTCTGACAGTCCGACTTTGCCGCTAACCGGCGGTTCGATCGAGGTGAACGATGATTTTCCGTAACCACAAAGCTGTGCTTTCCGTCCTCGTCGCGACCGCCCTGACCGGCGCCGTGGTCACCGATGCCTTCGCGCAGTCCTCGCGCTCCTCCGAGCGCGGCAACCGCGGCGGCAAGCAGGCCAAGGCCGAGGCGCTGTACCCGAACGCGACCCGCCAGGAGCCGACGGTCAAGGCTTCGGCCAAGATGGGCAGCAAGCTGCAGAAAATGATCGACAGCTACAACAAGGAAAAGTTCCCGGAGACCCGCACCCAGGCCGACGCCATCCTGGCTGACAGCGCCGCGAACGAGTACGACAAGTCGCTGGCCGCGCAGCTGGCCTCGCAGGCCGCCTACCAGACCGACGACACCCCGGCGGCGATCGCCTATCTGAAGCAGGTGCTGCAGTTCAGCGGGCTGGACAACAACGGCCACTTCCAGTCGATGCTGATGCTGGGCCAGCTGGAGCTGCAGGAAGACAAGACCGCCGAAGGCCTGGCAACCCTCGACAAGTACTTCGCCGAGAGCAAGTCGACCAAGCCGGAAGAACTGATCGCCAAGGGCCAGGCGCTGTACCAGCTGGAGCGCTACCAGGAAGCGATCCCGGTGCTGAAGCAGGCCATCGCCGGTTCGGCCGAACCGAAGGACAACTGGAACCAGCTGCTGATGGCGGCCCTGTCCGAAGCCGGCCAGTCCGGTGAAGCGGTCAAGGAAGCCGAGGCGCTGGCCGCCAAGAACCCGAACGACAAGAAGGCCCAGCTGAACCTGGCCAGCATGTACATGCAGGCCGACCAGATGGACAAGGCGGCCGCGGTGATGGACAAGCTGCGCAGCAGCGGCCAGCTCACCGAAGAGCGCGAGTACAAGCAGCTGTACTCCATCTATGCCAACACCGACAAAAAGGAAAAGGACGTCATCGCGGTCATCAACGAAGGGTTGCAGAAGGGCATCCTGAAGCCGGACTACCAGGTTTACCTGGCCCTGGCCCAGTCCTACTACTACTCCGACCAGGTGCCGCAGGCGATCGATGCGTGGCAGAAGGCTGCCCCGCTGTCCAAGGACGGTGAGACCTACCTGAACCTGGCACGCGTCCTGCATGCCGAAGGTCGCATCCCGGAGGCCAAGCAGGCCGCCCAGCAGGCGCTGGCGAAGGGTGTGAAGAACCAGGCTGATGCCAAGAAAATCATCAACCTGAAGTAAGTAGGAATAACGCCTGAATGCCTGCTCAGTTGATGCGCAGGCGCTCAGGATTGGTATAAGCTTGGAGGTTCCTGCGGTGTCATGCACCGCTGATCAGGGATTCCGCCCCCGGCATCCCGGCCCCACTATTGAGCTCTTGGCGCATGACGGAACAACTAGTCGTTCACCGGTACGAACAACCCGATGACAAGGGGCTGAGCTGGCCTCGCATCGTCGGCATCGCGTTTGTAATTGCCCTGCATCTGGCCGCCTTCATGATGCTCCTCATTCCCGCCGTGGCTCCCAAGGCCGTGGCTGAGAAGGAGCGCAACGTCATGGTGACCATCGTCGATGCGCCGCCGCCGCCGCCCCCGCCGCCGCCGCCGCCGCCGCCGACCGATACTCCGCCGCCGCCGGTGAAGAATCTGTCGCCGCCGAAGCCGTCGCCGGTCCCGCCGCCGCCGCAGGCGCCGGTGGTGGACGTGCCGGAGCCGCGCCCGAGCGATATCGTCACCCCGCCGTCGCCCCCCGCGCCGCCGGCACCTGCGACCTCGATCGAGGCCAGCGTGGACATCTCGTCGAAGGCCATGAATCCGCCGCGCTACCCGCCGGCAGCCTTCCGCGCTGGTATCCAGGGCGAAGTGATCCTGATCATTGATGTCGATGCCAGCGGCAACGTCACCAATGTCACGGTGGAAAAGTCCAGCCGTAACCGCGACCTGGACCGTGCCGCGATGGAAGCGGCTCGCAAGTGGCGCTTCAACGCCGCTGAATCTGGCGGTAAGAAGGCGGCAGGTCGCGTTCGCGTCCCGGTCAACTTTGCGCTGAACTGATGCGCCCGGGTGGCCTCCTGGCCACCCCCGCTCCCAGTTCGATTGTTTAGCTTAGCTACACCCTTTATCACCACACACAACAAAGGTAAGCGTCATGCTGCAGGAAATTTTCATCGCCGCTGCTGCCGGGGGCAATCCGTCCAACGCCCTGTCGCAGATGGGCTTCGAGCACCTGATCCACGAAATGACCACCAAGCCGGGTGATTTCGCGGTTTCCTGGGTCGTGCTGCTGACCCTGGTCGTCATGTCGGCCATGTCCTGGTACTGGACCGTCATCAACATCTTCCGTGCCACCCGCCTGAAGAGCGCCGCTGATCGCGTCGTCAGCCTGTTCTGGGATACCCCGAACGCACAGGACGCCATCCGTGCGATGGAAGAGCAGCCGGCTTCGGAGCCGTTCTCGAAGATCGCCCTGGACGCTGCCCAGGCAGCTGCCCACCACCAGCGTGCTGAAGGCGGTGCCACCGGCGGCGTCGGTGAGAACCTGAGCCGTTCGGAGTTCGTCGACCGCGCCCTGCGTCAGGCCGTGACCCGCGAAAGCAACAAGCTGCAGTCGGGCATGACCCTGCTGGCCACCGTCGGCGCGACCGCTCCGTTCGTCGGTCTGCTGGGTACCGTGTGGGGCATCTACGGCGCGCTGATCAAGATCGGTGCCACCGGCTCCGCTTCGATCGACGCCGTTGCCGGCCCGGTGGGTGAAGCGCTGATCATGACCGCGATCGGTCTGTTCGTCGCGATCCCGGCCGTGTTCGCCTTCAACTTCTTCAGCAAGATCAACAGCGCGACCATCAGCAAGTTCGATACCTTCGCGCACGACCTGCACGACTTCTTCGCCACCGGTTCGCGCGTCCGCTAATTGCGACGCGCTGTACCCAGCGAGAACGTAGTCAACACGATCTAGACGGAGCCCGTTATGGCTTTCAGTAGTGGTAACAGCGGCGGCCCCATGGCCGACATCAACGTTACGCCCCTCGTGGACGTGATGCTGGTGCTGCTGATCATCTTCATCATCACGGCGCCCCTGATGTCCCACAAGGTCAAGGTGGATCTGCCGGAGGCCAACCTGGTCCAGAAGCCGGACGACACCAACGACCGAAAGGGGCCCATCACCCTGGCAGTCAAGGAAGATGGCTCGATCTACTGGAACGACGAAGAAATCAACAAGCAGACTCTCGAGTCGCGCTTGGCGACCGCCGCCCAGCAGACCCCGCAGCCGCCGCTGAACCTGCGTGGTGACCGCACCACCAAGATGCGTGTCATCAACGAGATGACCAAGATCGCGCAGGAACAGGGCATGCTGGACGTGGGCTTCGTCGCGACCAAAGAGAAGGGGCAGTAAGCCATGGCATTCAGTAGTGGTGGTGGCAAGGGCCCCATGGCAGACATCAACGTCACGCCCCTCGTGGACGTGATGCTGGTTCTGCTGATCATCTTCATCGTGACCGCGCCGATCATGACGTACCCGATCGCCGTGGACCTGCCGCAGCGCGTGCTCAACCCACCGCCGCAGCTGGTCGAACCGCCGCCGCCGATCGAGCTGAAGATCGACGCCAGCAACCAGGTCTCGTGGAACAACAGCCCGATCAATGCGAGCGAGCTGCAGCAGCGGATGGAGAACGAGGTCCAGAAGGACCCGACCAACCAGCCGGAACTGCGCATCGACGCCAGCCCTGATTCCGAGTACGACGTGATGGCCAAGGTTCTGGCCGCCGCGAAGAATGCTCAGATGAAGAAGATCGGTTTTGTGCAGCAGTAATCGCTACACCGCAACACAACAGTCATGACGCGACTGCAGACGCCCCTGGAAACAGGGGCGTCTTTTTTTTGCTTCCCGGGGTCAGATCCCTTTTCCGCAGGAAAAGGGATCTGACCCCATCAGGTGGCACTCGCCCGCTATGATCGCTGGATGCTCGCCCTCTTCGACTCCCTGCGTCACTGGCTCGATGGCATTGCCCACCTCGGCACGATCCTGGCGGTGGCCTACCTGCTGTACCTGTTCGCGCTGGCCGGCTGGATCATGCTGCAGAAGCGCGAGCCGGTCGCCACGCTGAGCTGGATCCTGTCGTTGGCGCTGCTGCCCTACCTGGGGTTGTTCATCTACTACCTGCTGGGCCCGCAGAAGGTGAAGCGGCAGCGGCTGCGCCGCGGACGCGCCCGTTCGGGCATGGAGCACTACAGCGATGTCTGCCCACCGGATGCCGACTGCACCGAGCTGGCCAAGATCGCGCAGGCGACCACGGGCCTGGCGCCGAGCAGCGCCACCGAAGTGACCTGGCTGGTGGACGGGGCCGCTACCTACGCCGCACTGTTGGAAGCGGTGGCACAGGCTCGCGATCATGTGCACCTGGAGTACTACATCTTCAATCCGGACCATGCCGGTACCGCCCTGCGCGACGCCCTGGTCGAGCGCGCGCGGGCCGGCGTGCAGGTGCGCCTGCTGCTCGATGCAGTGGGTTCTTCCGCTCTGCCCCGCCGCTTCCTGCAGCCTCTGGTCGATGCCGGCGGCGAGGCGGTCTGGTTCCATCCGCGGCAGCTGCTGAAGCCGTTCAAGCGGCCGTGGCTGAACCTGCGCACGCACCGCAAGCTGGTGATCGTCGATGGCCGGCTGGCCTTCACCGGTGGCATCAACATCACCGACGAGGAAGACGAGAGCCGCAGGCCGGACGCCTACCGCGACCTGCACATGCGCATCGGCGGCCACGTGGTGCGCAGTCTGCAGCTGGTGTTCGCCGAGGATTGGCTCTACGCCAGTGGCCAGGACCACTCGCGTTTCGACATCGCCCGCCTCTGGCCGGCCGACATGCCACTGCGCGCGGATGGCCCGATCAACGCCCAGGTGCTGGTCTCCGGCCCGGACTCGGGCTGGGAAACCATCCACCGCCTGCACGTGGCGGCCATCCAGGAAGCACACGAGCGGGTGTGGCTGGTGACGCCGTACTTCGTGCCCGGCGAAGCCGCACGGATGGCGCTGACCTCGGCGGCGTTGGGCGGACTGGACGTGCGCCTGCTGGTACCGAAGATGAGCGACTCCTGGTTCGTCACCCAGGCCGCGCGCTCCTACTTCGACGAACTGCTGCACGCCGGGGTGAAGATCTACGAGTACGGCCCGCGCATGCTGCACACCAAGGCCTTCATCGCCGACGACGACGTCTGCATCGTCGGCAGCGCCAACTTCGACCACCGCAGCTTCCGCCTGAACTTCGAGCTGTCGATGATGATCAGCGACCGTGACCGCGTCGCCGCCCTGGCCGGGCTGCTGCAGGGAGAGTTCGATCGCGCCACCCGCGTACACGACCAGGCCGGCCGTTCGCTGTGGCTGCACCGCCTGCCCGAGGCCTTCGCCCGGCTGGCCTCGCCGCTGCTCTGACGCAGCGCTACACTGCGGCGATCATCCGGGGAGCCCGACTATGTACTGGTTGTACCTGCTGCTGGCGCTGGGCTGTTTCGCCTTCGCGCTGAAGACCCCCAGCGCCGCATTGATGACCCTGTGCCTGCTGGCCGCCCTCGCCTTCCTGCTGGCCTGGGTGCGCGGCCGCTATGTGGCCCGCTTCGGCGACCTTCAGCGCGACCCTGCCACCCTTGTCGATGTCGAGGAGCTGCGCCGCCTGCGCGAACAGGCCCGGGCCCGCCGCAATGACGACGCCAACGACCACGATCCGTCCCCTCTTTCCAAGTAGTTCCGTTCCATGACCCAGCTCAGCGTCAACGTCAACAAGATCGCCGTCCTGCGCAATTCGCGCGGCGGCGCCGAACCGGACGTGGTACGTGCCGCCCAGGCCTGCCTGGATGCCGGTGCGCATGGCATCACCGTGCACCCGCGGCCGGACCGCCGCCATATCACCGCCGAGGACGTGCTGGCGCTGTCCACGCTGACCCGCGCGCGGGGTGTCGAGTTCAACATCGAAGGCAACCCGTTCGCGCCGCCGCGCGGGGGCTACCCGGGGCTGCTGCCGCTGTGCGCGCAGGCCCGCCCGGCGCAGGCCACGCTGGTGCCGGATGGCGATGGGCAGATCACCTCCGACCATGGCTTCGACTTCGAGCGCGACGGTGAGCGGCTGCGACCACTGGTGGCCGAACTGAAAGCGATGGGCTGCCGGGTCAGCCTGTTCGTCGACGCGGGCAATCCACTGCTGGAGCAGGCCGCTGAGGTGGGTGCCGACCGCGTCGAGCTGTACACCGGTCCCTACGCCGAAGCGCACGCCGCCGGCGACGCCGAGGCGATGCTGGCGCTGTTCGCCACCGCCGCACGCCGCGCGCAGGCGGTGGGACTGGGCGTCAACGCCGGCCACGACCTGTCGCAGGACAACCTGCGTGACTTTCTGGCCCACGTGCCAGAGGTACTGGAGGTGTCGATTGGCCACGCGCTGATCGGCGAAGCGCTGTATGACGGGCTGGATGCCACGGTGCGCGGGTACCTCGCGCTGCTTTGATGCATTGCAGCCGAGCGTAGGCTCGGCTCTACGAGGTGCCTGCATCAACTGTAGAGCCGAGCCCATGCTCGGCTCAGCACCGTCCTGAACCCTTCAGGCGACCGTCGCAGCCATTGAGACAGCCACGGCGTACCTTGCCGCAATGGGTATCGCGATCAAGGGCCGAGGTTCCACGTCCCACCTTGCAGGGCGCTTTGAAAGCACCGTCAGCGAGGCGGTGGACGATGGCTGGGCCGTGGACGAGAGCGAAGAATTCCTCGCCCCACGCCTGCGCACCGAGGTTCGTGCCGAGACCGCGCGCAGCATCATCAGCCGCAACACCTCGCCGGACGTCGGCTTCAGCCAATCGGTGAATCCGTACCGCGGTTGTGAGCATGGCTGCTCCTACTGCTTCGCGCGCCCCTCGCATGCCTATCTGAACCTGTCGCCGGGCCTGGACTTCGAGACCAAGCTGTTCGCCAAGACCAATGCGCCGCAGTTGCTGCGCAAGGAACTGTCGAAGCCGGGCTACGTGCCACAGCCGATCGCGCTGGGCATCAACACCGATGCGTACCAGCCGATCGAACGCAAGTTCAAGCTCACCCGCCAGCTGATCGAAGTGATGCTGGAAACCAAGCATCCGTTCTCGCTGATCACCAAGAACGCACTGGTCGAGCGTGACATCGATCTGCTCGCACCGCTGGCGGCGGAGAACCTGGTCAGCGTGCATTTCTCTGTGACCTCGCTGGACCCGCATCTCTCCGCAAAGCTGGAGCCACGCGCGTCGGCACCGCATGCACGGCTGCGTGCGATGAAGCGCCTGCATGAAGCGGGCATTCCGGTCGGTGTAATGGTGGCGCCGGTGATCCCGTGGATCAACGACAGCGAGCTGGAAGCCGTGCTGGAGGCTGCACATGACGCAGGTGCGAGCACCGCAGGCTACGTGCTGCTGCGCCTGCCGCTGGAAGTGGCACCGTTGTTCCGCGACTGGCTGGATACCCACCACCCCGATCGCGCCGCGCATGTGATGAGCACCATCCAGCAGCTGCGTGGCGGCAAGGACTACGACAGCCAGTTCGGCACGCGCATGCGCGGCCAGGGCGTGTATGCCGATCTGTTGAACAACCGCTTCAAGCTGGCGCGAAAGCGTCTCGGGTTCAATGCACAGAACAGCCATTGGCCGAAGCTGGATTGCAGCCGGTTCCTGAAGCCGTTGCCGCCGAAGAAGGATTCGCCGCAGGGAAGCCTGTTCTAGAACGCTGGACCGCTGCCCTCCTTACCGGCAACAATCTGCGCTTGGCCGGATGGCCTGCAGGCCAGGGAGGGATGCAGATGGATGACCCAGGATCCGTTACAGTGCGATGCCGTTCGCTTGACGACGAATCGGTTCGCACATGAAGCGCTCACATGCCTTCAGCTGTGGTGCGTTTCTGCTTTTCTGTGGTACCGATGCAGAGGCTGCCCGTGCGTTTGTGGTTGAAGACGCTGCCATGCGCGACCCCGCCTGCCTTACGGTCGAGCCGCGCCAGCGGCTCTTCGCTTGTCACCAGATCGTTGCCGGGGACAGCCGAGTGATCGGGCTGAGACGATTCCGCTCGTCGTGGAGGACCGACCGTTCCACCTTCAGCAAGCTCACGATCCAGCTCCCCGCTGATGCGAAAGCAGGCGACCGGTTCTCTGTCCCAAATGATCGAGTACGGATGTTCCATAGCAGAGGGTCCAGCGCGTTTGCCGGAAAGACGGGCTGCTACGGAGTGGCGGTCGCAGGGCAGGTGAGCGTAGTCTCCATCGGAGACGCCGGTGCCGAGATCCAGGTCGACGCAACATTTCGCTCTGCAAGCCCACTGCAATGGCCGGGAGAGTGCGAGGAACCGACCACGGTGTCAGAGCATCTGAGAGCCCAGCCATTGTCTCTGGAGCAGCTTGATGCATGGACGGGAGTGCATGATCCGGAGGCATCCCCCTTCGAACAGGCACACCCCTCCAGACGTTCGCGCAACTGAATCCGCACGAACGTGCTGTACATGATGAAACGCACTCACTGCTTCCACGCCAGTGGTCTCCTTCTCTACCTTGCGAGCGCACAGGTGGAGGCTCGCGCCCTGCACGAATGCATCGTCGTTCCGCAGGCCGCGATCGTCACTGACATGCCGGCTGGCCTGGACGAATTCGAACAGCGACTGTGGGTGGCGAATACAGGTCAGAGGGTGCGCAACGGCACGGACACCCTCCTTCTGCTGCGCCTCTTCTCGGAGTCGCCAGGCGCGATCGACTCCCAGCAGTACACCAAGATCACCGGCAGCCTGAAGGGATACACGCCTTCGCTGGAAGGGACGCCAGAGGTAGTGGATGCACGCCTCACCAGTGGCGGCGTGGGCTTTGTGCACAAGGGAGACTACTGGCTGTCCGATTCAGTCGACGTAGAACTACGTCAGACGCATAAGCGCGATAGTCGGATGGAAGTCAAAGTGACGGCTGTCGGGTGGAATAGTTATCGAAAAGAAGACCGTTCCTTCTATCTCCAGTTCACCTGTCAACTCAGGGAAGTCCCAGTCGAGAAGCTCAGTGCCTGGCAAGGCGGCGACAGTAATCTCTGGCGATCCTTTGGTCCCACCCGATAGCCGGGTGGAACTGCCTGCATGCAATCACTTCTGCGGCGACTGGCAATGCTGAAAATAGAAATTGATTCCCTGAGGTTCTACTCACGACTGGACGAGGATGCGTTCTTCTCCAGGTTGAACCAGATTCCGGGCGTGGTGTCTGTCGAAGGGTTCCTCAGGACGATCAACGTCTCTGTTGATCCGTCGGCTGTGGATGAGGAGGGTATGAGAGAGCTGATTTCGCTGCTCCAACGCTATGGAATCGACATGCGCCAGCTGCGGGAATTGGAGACGGAAGAATTCAGCCCTTGGATGCGGAACAGATCCGCCTACTGGTTCAAGTCGATGTATCCGGACCCGTGAGCACATGACATGAAGATCATCTACTGGCTGGGCATCGCGTTCCTGTGGATGCTTCCGTTGAACGTTCTGTTGCTGACGGGCGGCAAGCTGATCTCCGGCGACGCGCTTGGAGAAGAAGAGCTCGTTGGTTTCGGTGTGGCGGTGTTCGGTGCCGTAGCAGGCGGCATCCTCTATCGCCGTCGCCCACGGTAGCGTCGAGCTTGCTCGACGTCGCTCCAGGTTCAGTCGAGCAAGCTCGACGCTACGACGACGCTACCCTCCAAACAACTTCTGCGCACTCTGGAACAGGATCCAGCTCGTTGCGATGAACTTGTCACCGCCCTGCGGCCGGTTGCCACGATGGGTGTGGGTAAACGCCGTCGGCGCAATCAGCAGACTGCCGGTGCGCGGCGCGATCTTGCGGCCCTGGAACAGGAACTCGGTTTCCCCCTCTTCGAATCCGTCGTTGAGGTACAGCGTCCATAGCACGTGCCGGTGCAGGGTCTCGGCCTGCGGGTCCTTCGGGTACAGCTCGCAGTGCCAGTAGGGGTAACCACCCTCGCCCGCCGCATACCACTGCAGGTTGATGGCGCCGGGACGCAGGCAGGTCCGCGCAAGATCCGCCAGTTGTTGTGGCGGCATGTCGGGGAAGTCCTCGGCAGACAGGCGTCGCGGTTGGCCGTTGCTGTCCTGGATCTGCAACATCAGTGGTGCAATCAACGCCTGTGGATAACGGCGTAGATAAGTCAGCAGGCCATTGAACACCGCATGCTGCAGCTGATGGTCCACATCCTGCCAGCCGTCCAGGCCGCTGATGCGCAGATCCTTGCTGTGCTTGAGTTCCGGGAACACGCCACTGCCCACCGCACCGGGCAGCAGGCCACGCGTCGCACGCATGCGCTCAACGATCGCCGCGCAGACCTCGCTGGGGACGGCGTTGTGGATGACTTCGATGAAATCGACCGGGCCCTGCTCGTGCATGCGTGCATTCCTTAGGCGGCAACGGCTTGATGGTGCCGTTTGCCGCCCTCGGTGTCACCCCACGGTCATGTCATCGTTCTGCCACGACCGCTGTCGGAGGACCTGCCTCAGCCCTGCGCGTCGTCGTGCGCGTGGTGGTAGCGCACGGCCTCGGCCACTTCCTCGCGCGAACCGAGGAACACCGGCACGCGCTGGTGCAGCTGGTCGGGCTGGATGTCGAGGATGCGCTCGCGGCCGGTCCAGGCGGCGCCACCGGCCTGTTCGACCAGCAGGCCCATCGGGTTGGCTTCGTACATCAGGCGCAGCTTGCCGGCCTTGGACGGATCCTTCTTGTCCCACGGGTAGATGAAGATGCCGCCGCGGGTCAGGATGCGATGCACGTCGGCCACCATGCTGGCGATCCAGCGCATGTTGAAGTTCTTGCCGCGCGCGCCTTCCTTGCCTGCCAGCAGATCGCCGACATAGGACTGCATCGGCGCTTCCCAGTGGCGCTGGTTGGACATGTTGATGGCGAATTCCTGGGTGGCCGCCGGAATCTGCATGTTCTCGGTGGTCAGCACGAACTCGCCCTTCTCGCGGTCGAGGGTGAAGGCATGGGTGCCATGGCCGACGGTCAGCACCAGCTGGGTGCTGGGCCCGTAGATGCAGTAGCCGGCGGCGATCTGCTTGCTGCCCGGCTGCAGGAACGCGTCATCGCCCGGCAGTTCGACGTTGGTCGGGCAGCGCAGCACCGAGAAGATGGTGCCGACCGAGACGTTGACGTCGATGTTGGAGCTGCCATCGAGGGGATCGAACAGCAGCAGGAAATCGCCGCGCGGATAGATGTCCGGCACCGGCTGGCTGTGGTCCATTTCCTCCGAGGCGCAGGCGGCCAGGTGGCCACCCCAGGCGTTGGCCTCGAGCAGGATCTCGTTGCTGATGACGTCCAGCTTCTTCTGCGCTTCACCCTGCACGTTGCCGGTACCGGCGTCGCCGAGCACGCCACCGAGGGCACCCTTGCTGACGGCGATGGAGATGCTGGTGCAGGCGCGGGCGACGACCGCGATCAGCTGGCGCAGGTCGGCATTGATGCGGCCGGCGTGCTGTTCCTGGATCAGGAAGCGGGTCAACGAAGTACGGGACATGAGCGGGCAGGTCTCGGCAGCGGGAAAACGCCTATTGTCGCCGGTCCGGCCAGCGCGTGCGTGAGCGCGGGGAGGCGTAATCGTTTCCAGATGCGTTGCGCTCGTGGCGCCTTCTCTTCATGTAGGCGCAGCGAGAGGGGCACCGTGGCCAGGACACGCCGTAAACCCATCCCTGGGGGCTCGATCGGCGCATCCATGCGCCTCACGGTCCTGGCCACGGTGCCCCTCTCACTGCGCTTCAGGGTTCGCCGCGAGCGCGGCGGGAATGGCAAAGGCAAAGGCAAGAGCAAGAGCAAGAGCAAAAAACAAAGGCGCCTCGCGGCGCCTTTGTGATCAAACCACTGCAGTGTTGCTTCAGCCCTTGGCGACGGTGGCCACGGCCTTGGCGACGTATTCCAGGTTGTTCTGGTTCAGTGCGGCCACGCAGATGCGGCCGGTGCCGACGGCGTAGATGCCGAACTCGTCGCGCAGGCGCTCGACCTGCTCGCGGCTCAGGCCGGAGTAGGAGAACATGCCGGCCTGTTCGTTGATGAAGCCGAACTGCGGGGCACCTGCAGCGGCCAACTTCTCGACCAGGCCCTGGCGCAGGGCGTGGATGCGCTCGCGCATCTCGGTCAGCTCCTGCTCCCACATCGCGCGCAGTTCCGGGTTGGTCAGCACGCCGGCCACCAGCGCAGCACCGTGGGTGGACGGGCTGGAGTAGATGGTGCGGATCACACGCTTGACCTGCGACTGCACGGCCTTGGCGTCAGCGGCGGTCGGCGCCACCATCGACAGCGCACCCACGCGCTCGCCGTACAGCGAGAACGACTTGGAGTACGAGTTGGCGACGATGAAGCTGTCGATGCCGGCTTCGGCGATGATGCGCACCGCTGCGCCGTCCTGCTCGATGCCCTTGTCGAAGCCCTGGTAGGCCATGTCGATGAAGGGGAACAGCTGCTTGTCCTTCAGCAGCTGCGCGACCTGCTTCCACTGGGTGACCGTGAGATCGGCACCGGTGGGGTTGTGGCAGCAGGCGTGCAGCAGCACCACGGTGCCGGCTTCCAGCTTGCCCAGGTCGGCCAGCAGGGCGTCGAAGTTGACGCCGTGGGTGGTCGGGTCGAAGTAGGTGTACTCCACCACCTCGAAACCAGCTGCACTGAACACGGCGCGGTGGTTTTCCCAGCTCGGGTTGCTCAGCGCGACGGTGGCGTGCGGCAGCAGCTTCTTCAGCACATCGGCGCCGACGCGCAGTGCACCGCTGCCACCCACGGTCTGTGCGGTGGTGACGCGACCGGCGGCCAGCAGCGGCGAATCCTTGCCGAACACCAGCTCGCGCGTGGCCTGCGTGTACGCCGGCAGGCCATCGATCGGCAGGTAGCCGCGCGGTTTGGCTTCAGCGGCGAGCTGCTGCTCGATCTGCTTGACGGCGCGCAGCAGCGGAATGCGGCCACTCTCGTCGTAGTAGATGCCCACACCCAGGTTGACCTTGGTCGGGCGGCTGTCGGCGTTGTACGCCTCGGTCAGGCCCAGGATCGGGTCGCCTGGGACCAGTTCCACGTTTGCAAAGAAGGACACGGCGGTACTCGTTCGGTAGACGGAAAGGGGGAGGAATTGCGCCACGCGGTCTGCGGCTTTTCGGCCGGAAACAGCCCATCGTAACAAAGCCTGCCGGGGCTGGCCGCCGCCATCGTCATCGGCGGCCCCGTACCATGGCGTGCGTTGCCGCCTGGTCCATCAACCTGAATCATGAATCCCGCCGCACGACGCCATTGCCTGCCGCTGTCCGTTCTGCTGCTGTCGCCATTGGCGGCCATGGCCGAGCCTGCGCCCACCGCCCTGCCCGCCGTGCAGGTGCAGGCCGCGCGGGTGCCGGGCATCGACCCGTTCGCGCTGCCGGCCAGCCAGGACACGGTCTGGATCGATGCCAACCGTGCCGGAACGGGAGCGCAGCTGTCCGAGGCCTTGGCCGGGGTCCCGGGCCTGGTCGCCCGCGACCGGCAGAACTTCGCCCAGGACACGCAGCTGTCGATCCGTGGCTTCGGCGCTCGCTCGACCTTCGGCGTGCGCGGGGTGCGGGTGCTGATCGACGGCGTGCCGGCCACCATGCCTGACGGCCAGGGCCAGCTGTCGCACGCCAGCCTGCTCGGCGCCGAACGCATCGAGGTGCTGCGCGGACCCTTCTCGGCGCTCTACGGCAATTCCTCCGGCGGCGTGCTGCAGGTCTGGAGCGCGCAGGGCCAGGCGGGCGACCCGTGGCGGCTGCGCCTCAACGCAGGTGCTGACACCACGCTCAGTGTCGGCGCACAGCTGAAGGGGGCCGGCCAAGCGCTGGACTACAACATCGCGGCCAATCACTTCAGCACCGATGGCTGGCGCGATCACAGCCGTGCGCGCCGCGAGTCGCTCAACGCGCGCATCGGCGGTGAGCTGGGCGGTGGGCGGCTGGAGCTGCTGCTCAACGTGCTTGATGCACCGGATGCGCAGGACCCGCTGGGCCTGACCCGCGCCCAGGTGGCGGCTGATCCGCGCCAGGCCACGGCAGTGGCGCACCAGTACAACACCCGCAAATCGGTGCGGCAGCAGCAGGCGGGCCTGCGCTGGACGCGTGAAGCCGGGGCGCAGCGCTGGCAGCTGATGGGCTATGCCGGCCAGCGCGCGGTACGCCAGTACCTGCCGATCCCGCCGAGCGCCCAGGCCAACCCCCTGCATGCCGGCGGCGTGATCGATCTGGAGGGGGGCTATGGTGGGCTGGACGCGCGCTGGGGCTGGCACGGCGATCTGGCCGGGCGACCGCTGGACCTGGTGGCCGGGCTCAGTGCCGACCGCCAGCGCCAGCACCGCACCGGTTACGAGAACTTCATCGGCAGCACGCTGGGCGTACGTGGGCGCCTGCGCAGAGACCAGATCGACACCGTGCGGAACGTCGATCAGTTCGCGCAGGCGTGGTGGCAGTGGAGTCCACGCTGGTCAGTGCTGGCCGGCGTGCGCCACAGCACCGTGCGCTTCGAATCGGACGACCGCTACATCACCGGCCGCAACCCGGATGACAGTGGCCGCCGGCGCTACCAGGCCACCACGCCGGTGGCCGGGATCAGCTTCGAGGCAAGCCCGCAGTGGCGGCTGCACGCGGCGGTGGGACGTGGTTTCGAAACCCCCACCTTCAACGAACTGGGCTATCGCGCCGACGGTCAGGCCGGCCTGGCGCTGGATCTTGCGGCTGCGCGCAGCCGCAACCTGGAGGTCGGCAGCAAATGGCATGCGCAGGACGGAACCCAGCTCGATGTAAGCTTGTTCCGCGCAGATACCGACGATGAGCTGGCTGTTGCCAGCAATATCGGAGGGCGCAGCACCTACCGCAACATCGGCCGCACCCGCCGCCAGGGCGTGGAGCTGCAGTACCGGCAGCCGCTGGCCGAGCAACTGGAGCTGCAGCTGGCCTGGACCTGGCTGCAGGCGCAGGTGCGCTCGCCGTACGTGACCTCGAACAGCGTGGTCGCCGCGGGCAGCCGCCTGCCCGGCGTGCCACGCCAACAGGCCTTCGCACGCCTGCAATGGAGCCCCGCCGACTGGCAGTGGGCGCTGGAGGCCTCCGCCAGTAGCGATACCGTGGTCAACGACGTGGCGACCGAACGTGCGCCCGGCTTCGCCCTGCTGCATCTGGAAGGCGGGCGCCGCTGGGCCCTGCCTGGCGGTGAGCTGCGCGCCTTCGCACGGCTGGAGAACGTTCTGGACCAGGCCTACATCGGCTCGGTGATCGTCAATGACGGCAATGGCCGCTTCTACGAGCCTGGACCGGGACGGCGGGCCAACGTCGGCCTGCAATGGTCGTGGCGCTGAAGGGGTAGTGCCGGCCGCTGGCCGGCATCGCGCCGTGCAGGGACGTCAAGAGGTTGCCGGCCAGCGGCCGGCACTACCGGTCAGTTGGGGGCCCTGGCCAGAATCGCGCCGTGCAGGACGTCAGGAGGTTGCCGGCCAGCGGCCGGCACTACCGGTCAGTCGGGGGCCTTGGCCGGCACGAACGGCGAGGTCGGGTCGCTGGCCGGGAACGTCTCCTCCAGCGCCTCGTCCTGGTTGTTGCTGGCGCGCTGCTTGCGTTCACGCCGTTTGAGCGGGCTTTCCTGGCCGCCACGATGGCGGTCACCGCCGTCCTTGCGGTCCTGGGCGGCCTGTTCAGCCTCGTGCTTCACCGGCAGATGCTCTCCGGCGTGCTCGGCATCGAAGAACGGCGCACCGGTGCCGCGGTAGTCCGCGTTGTCGGCATCGCGCTTGCCGCGCTGCTCACCGGGAATGGGCGGGTGGTTTTCCCGCAAGGGGTCTTGGGAGGTCTCTCGGCTCATGGTCTGGCTACCTCGGCTGGGGCGTCCACTACACCCCCACGCAGGTAAAGCCACCGCGAACCTGGCGTCATGAACATCTCGCTCACCCCCCGGTAACGGCACCGCGCGTATTCCTGCCCACCCGCCCCCGCTGCAGGAGCCGGCCATGCCCCGTCTTGAACGACCCGCACCGTCCGTGTTCAACGCCCTGCTCGATCCGCTCGGCCAACGCACCGCGCAGCGCCGTACGCGTCGCCATGAGGATCCACAGGCGGTGGCGCAGGACTACCTGCAGTACATGCTCAGCGATTACGAAGAGCGTCGCGGCCAGAGCCACCGCAACTGGCGTGACCTCTGCCCGGTCTACGCCTTCGCGCTGACCACGCATGCTGCCGACTGGCCACGCGGTGATGCCGCCGATACCTGCGAGGAACTGGCGGAGCATTGGGAACAGATGCGCGGCCACTCCCGGCTGAGCTGGTCGCAGGCGCGGCCGGTGGTGGAAGACGCCTGGCGCGCGCTGGACCATATTCCGGCGGCGGCGGTAAGACCGTTGCTGCAGTAGCGCCGGGCCATGCCCGGCGAGCGCGCATGCGTGCAATGCAACGGTACGCGCGGAGTGGCTGGTACACCGCGCGGCCGGCTGGCTAGAATCCTGCACGCATTTCAATCAGGACGATGGCTGCATGAAGAAAATGATGTTCCTCGCCGCGCTGCTGCTGCCCATGGTGGCCCAGGCCTACTCCGGCCACGGCGGCATGAAGGCCAAGCGGATTTCCAGCGAGGTCTATGCCTACCATTTCGACAACGGCTTCACTGGCGAGGACGCCATGGGCTGGGATCCGGACCTGCAGTTCGCGTGGTCACGCCTGGCCGCGGCGCGCGCCTGCAAGGTCAGTGTCGATGAAGGTGCCGCCCTGGAGTACCTCGCGAAGAAGTTCGATCAGGACCCGGTGATGCAGGAAATCGTCGGTGTCGGTTTCCACGAGGCACAGATCCGCAGCAATTCTTCGTTCTGCACCCAGGCGCGTATCGACAGCACGAACGAGTTGGTGGAAGAGCTGAAGGCGAACGATCTGAAGTCGCGTTTCCGCTGAAAAGCAGCCGAGCGCCGGCTCGGCTGCACAGAACGCGGTGGTACCCGTGAACCTGTAGAGCCGAGCCCATGCTCGGCTTCATCAGCGGTCAATGGCAGCAGTTGGCGGCTCAGAAGTCCGCGCGGATGCCGGCGGTCACGCGGCGACCGGAGAACTCGTACTGGGTCGGGAACGCCTTGTCGATCGTGTAGCCGCGGGTCTTCTCGTCCAGCAGGTTGATCGCTTCCAGGTTCAGCTTCCAGGTGTCGTTCAGGCGGAAGCCGATCGAAGCATCCAGCTGGCCATAGGCATCGCGGTAGACCGGGTACATGTTGAGGTGGATGTACTCGACGTACTTGTCCTTGTAGTTATACGAGGCGCGTGCGCTGAAGCGATCGTTCTCGTAGTACAGGGTGAAGTTGTAGGCCTTTTCGGCCAGGCCCTCTGGCGGCGTCGGGATCGAGAGATCCGAGGCGCCGGTCAGCGAATTGTCCAGCTGGGTGTAGTTGGCAGTGATGCCCCACCCTTCCAGCGCCGGATGCAGCATCGACAGCGGCAGCTGTGCGACCAGTTCCACGCCGCTGACCTTGTACGAACCGTCGGCATTGACCGGCTGGTACACCTCGAAGTCGTAGTAGCCATCCAGCGAACCGTTGGCGTTGAGCTTCTCGACGTTGCGCTCGATGCCGGTCAGCGACTGCCGCACCACGCCGTCGATCTTCTTGGAGAAGTACGACGCGGCCAGCAGGCCACCGTTCTGCAGGTACTTCTCCAGGCCCACTTCCCACTGCTTGGCGGTGGTCGGCTTCAGCGCCGGATTGCCGTCCATGAAGCGGAAGCTGCTCCAGCTGACGGTGCGGCGGTAGGCGATGTCGGTCAGCGACGGGCGCATCAGTGTCTCCGACGCGGCACCGCGCAGCACCAGCCCCTCGGCGATCTCGGCAGTCATGTTGAAGCTGGGCAGCAGCTTGCTGTAGTCGCCGCTGCTGGAAATCGGCGCGGCAGTGAAGCCGCTGCTGCCATCGGGCTTCTGCACCGGATGGAAGCCGGAGGAGTCCACGTCGGTATCGATCGAGCGAACACCAAGATTGGCGTACACCGGCACGTGGCCGATATCGAAGTAGAAATCGGCCATGGCATACAGCGCCAGGGTCTTCTCCTTCACTTCGTAGTACTGGCCCGGGTCCTGCGGTGTCGCATAGCCGGGATAACGGAAGGTGGCACGCGCATAGGCGTTGGAGATCTGCTGCCAGTCCAGATCGCTCGGGCGATAGGCGCCACCCGGCGCCAGCTGGCTGATCCACATCGGGTTGCTGTCGGCCAGGGTGCGCGTATTCACCCATGCGGTGCTGCCGGCCGAGGGGCCCTGGATCTTGCCGCTGCCGAATTCACGCTGCTTGGTCTTGTCGGTGTAGCGCGCGCCGATCTGCACGGCGCTCAGTGCCGGGAAGAACGCCAGGTTCATCTGCCGGCGCAGGTCCAGCTGCGCGGCGTACTTGTCATCCTTCACCTTCTCCACTTCGGTTTCGTATGCTTCGAACAGGTACTTGTTGGCGGCGTTGTACATGTCGAAACCACCGACGCTGCTCGGCACGGTTTCGCCGCCATTGCCGGTCCAGCGCGTGCGCGACGGCGCATAGGCCACGTGCTTGAGATTGGCGTAATCCGAATCCTTGCGCGCACCGGAATAGCCGATCAATGCATCGATATCCCAGCCACCCAGCTTCCAGTCCAGCTTGCTGCTGAACTGGCGATAGTCGGTGTTGGCGTTGCGGTCCTTGCTGAGGATCTCGTGCTGGGTGGCGGTGTAGGCCACGTCCTTGAGTACGGTGATGCCGTACGCGCCCAGCGTGGTCTTGTCGTACTCGTGGATGCGCTCGAGCGTGCTGCGGCTGGAGGCCGAATAGGCCGCCGCATCGTACTCGTCTTCATGCGTGTCGTAGCCGCCGAGCATGGCGTCGAAGCTCAGCGTGAACGTTTCGCTGGGCTTGAACTGCAGCGATGCCGTAGCGCCCCACTGGTCCTGTTCGTTGAGGTAGACGCGGTCACCAACCTTGTCCTGGAAGATGATGCGGCTGGTCTCGTCCTTGTCCATGCGGTTCTTCACCGCGATTCCCGCATCGCGCGCCAGCACCGCGGCGGCCTGCGACGAGCGCGTACCGGAGGCTTCCAGGAAGCGCCCCATCGGGCGGAAGTTGATGCCGGAATTGGAGTCGGTGCGGTTGCTGCGCCTGGCCTTGGAGAACGACACCAGGCCGCCCCAGTCGCCCCAGGTGTCACTGGCCAGGAACGAGATCTTCGGGTCGACCTTGCCGTTGATCGAATTGTGCGAGGCCTCGGCCGAGGCGCTGAACTTCGGTTCGGCGTAGTCGAACGGCCTGGCGGTCTCGATGTAGACCGAACCGGCGATGCCACCTTCCTCATCCGCAGCGGTCGGTGACTTCTGCACGGTGACCGTCTGCACCACGTCGGCGGCGAAGATGTCGAACTGCACGTCGCGCCCGCCACTGCCCGAGGCGGTGGCCAGGTTGTTGATGGAGACGAGGGTGAACTCGCTGGGCAACCCGCGCACGCTGACCTTGCTGCCCAGGCCCTTGTTGCGTTCGATGGTGACACCGGGCATGCGCTGCAGCGCCTCTGCCAGATTCTGCTCGGGGAAATCAGCCACGTCGGTGGCGACGATCGAATCGGAGAAACCGATGTTGGCGCGCTTGAGATCGACCGCGCGCTCCAGGCTCTTCGCGTAGCTGCCGGTGACAGTGACGGTGTCCAGCTGCTGCAGCTGTTCTCGGGTATCGCCGTCTGCCTCTTCGGCCTCGGCCATGGCGTCGACGGGCAGCACGGCCAGGCCGCCGATCAGCACGGCGTGCACGGCACGGGACAAACGCTTTGCAAGAGGGGCTGCGGTGGCAGCCTCCCGGACTGGGTGACGCATCGGATGGATTCCCCGGTTCCCTGTGGTGATCCGCGCCGCGCCTGCCCGATATCCATGGGACAGACCCCTGCGCCGCGTTGCCGACGTTCGGCGGGCACCGAGCCTAGGGAGGAATTATTAAGCCTGTGTTGCGCTGCGCGAAGCGCGGCGACCGAACCACCAGCCCACCAGCAGCTGCACCGGCAGCGACGCCAGCAATGAAATGGCGAACCACAGGGGAAAATCCGCGCCTGTGGTCCACATCGCATAGCCGCAACCGAGCGCGATCAGTGACCAGATCGAGAACCCGTGCGAACGTGGCCAGCAAGGCGCGTAGTAGGTGGCGAAGGTGATGCCGGCGATGCCACCGAGCACG
Source organism: Stenotrophomonas maltophilia (assembly GCF_013464915.1). GTDB lineage: Bacteria > Pseudomonadota > Gammaproteobacteria > Xanthomonadales > Xanthomonadaceae > Stenotrophomonas > Stenotrophomonas maltophilia_AT. Next base: position 14,871 of record NZ_RAVT01000025.1, on the reverse strand, counting down.
CTGAAGGTGAGATCCCACCCCAGCTGCATGCTGTTGTTGTCCGGCGACAGGCCCAGCAAGGGGGGAAGCCAGCTGGCGACGCTGCTGACCAGCGCAAGCGACAGCACGCCGCCGATCAGGGCGACGATGGACAGGAACAGGGTCTTGAGCAGGCCGGGCATGCGCGCATTGTACGGCGGCGCGACGTGTCCGAGGTCGCCGGCCAGCGGCCGGCACTACCGATGGGTCGGCACGGCCGCCGTGCCCGTGGGAGAGGGGTACGGAGCAGCGGCGGCCATGCACAGGCGGTCAGGCGGCGAAGTCGAGCACCACGCGGCCTTCGATGGTGCCCGCGTGCATGCGCGCGAACACGTCGTTGATGTTCTCCAGGCGATCGGTACTGACAGTGGCCGCAACCTTGCCTTCGGCGGCGAACTGCAGCGATTCCTGCAGGTCCAGCCGGGTGCCGACGATCGAGCCGCGCACGGTGATGCCGTTGAGCACCATGCCGAAGATGTCCAGCGGGAAGTTGCCGGGCGGCAGGCCGTTGAGCGAGACGGTGCCGCCACGACGCACCATGCCCAGTGCCTGCTCGAACGCCTTCGGCGACACGGCCGTGACCAGGGCGCCGTGCGCGCCGCCGATCTCCCTTTTCAGGAAGGCGGCCGGATCGGTGGTGCGCGCGTTGACGGTGATCTGCGCGCCGAGCTGCCGGGCCAATGCCAGCTTGCTGTCGTCCACATCCACCGCAGCCACGTTCAGGCCCATCGCGCGGGCGTACTGCACTGCCATGTGGCCCAGGCCGCCGATGCCGGAGATCGCCACCCAGTCGCCGGGCTTGGTGTCGGTGACCTTCAGGCCCTTGTAGACGGTCACGCCGGCGCACAGCACCGGCGCGATCTCGATGAAGCCCACGTCCTTCGGAAGCAGGCCGACATAGTTGGCATCGGCCAGTGCGTACTCGGCGAAGCCGCCGTTGACCGAGTAACCGGTGTTGCGCTGTGTCTCGCACAGCGTTTCCCAGCCACCCAGGCAGTGTTCGCAATGGCCACACGCCGAGTACAACCAGGGGATGCCGACCCTGTCGCCTTCCTTGACGTGCCCTACCCCGCCTCCCACGGCCACGATGTGCCCCACGCCCTCGTGACCGGGGATGAACGGCGGGTTCGGTTTCACCGGCCAGTCGCCCTCGGCGGCGTGCAGGTCGGTGTGGCAGACGCCACAGGCCTCGATCTTGACCAGTACCTCGCCCGCCCCCGGGCGCGGTACCGAGACTTCCTCGATGACCAGCGGCTTGCCGAACTCGCGTACGACGGCGGCCTTCATGGTGGATTGCATGTTCGGATCTCCGCAGTGCGCTTGCCTACAGAATGACGCCGGCTCGAGGCCGGCGCTTTGATCACGATCAAACCTTTGACGATCCGTGCAGCGTGTTCAGCTGGCCAGCACCGATGCCTCGCGCGCCAGGCGTTCGATCGCCTCCCAGTCACGGGTCTGCAGCAGCGCCGGGGTGGTCAGCCACGAACCGCCCACGCACAGCACATTGGGCAGGTGCAGGAACTGCGGTGCGGTCTGCGCGCTGATGCCGCCGGTCGGGCAGAAGCGCACATCGGCGAACGGGCCGTGCCAGGCCGCCAGCAGCGCGGCACCGCCGGCCTGCACCGCGGGGAAGAACTTGAAGGTGTCCCTGCCGTGCTCCAGGCCCAGGATCAGGTCCGAGGCGGTGGCGGCACCGGGCAGGTACGGCAGATCGGCATCGCGTGCGGCGGCATACAGCGCCGCCGTAGCGCCGGGCGACACCGCGAAGCGCGCGCCGGCCTGCTTCGCTGCCTGCATCTGTGCGGCATTGAGCACGGTACCGGCGCCGATCACGGCATCCGGCACGGCCTCGACCATCGCCTTGATGGCGTCCAGCGCCTGCGGCGTGCGCAGGGTCACCTCGATCACCGGCAGGCCGCCGCGGAACAGCGCCTGGGCTACCTCGACGGCTTCATTCACGTCTTCGGGGGTGTACACCGGAATCACCGGTGCCAGCTTCAACAGCGCACGCAGGCGCGGATCAGCGCTGGACATGGTCTTGCTCCTTGCCCGACGGGCATTGCGGATCGCCGCCGGGTCCGGCAGCGCAGCGGCGCATGATGCCATGCGCGCTGCGAAGGCGCTGGTACGCTGCCCTGCGTCGGGTTCAGACCGCGTCGGCCTGCAGTGCCTGGATTCGGCGCTGGTACCAGTCACCCCCAAGCGGATCGAACACCGCCGAACGTTCCATCGGCGCTTCGTACACATGCACCGAGATGGCCAGGGCTTCATCGCTGGCATTGCGCAGGGTGTGGTACTCGTGAGGTGGAATCAGGCTGCCGGCACTGCCGCAGCCGCCGCGCAGCACGGCATGGCGGCGGAAGCGCCAGCGCTCGCCGGCGCACTCCAGCAGTTCATAGCGGGTGATCTCCAGCTCGCCCGACCACACGCCCTCCACACACCACATGGCATCGTGGTCGTGCAGCGGCGTGCCCTGCCCTGGGCCCCAGCTCATGGCAATCACGCTGTAGCCGTGTTCGCGGCTGTGGTACAGCGGGCGTCGCGCGTAATGATCACTGACCGGGCGGTGCACGCATTCGGGCAACTCGATGCGGCTGTCCGCGATGGCTTCCTGCAGCGCCAGCTGCAGGTCGGCGGTGATGCGCTCGGCATCACCGGAGGTCATCGCCGCGTCGACTGCGGCGATCAACCGGTCACGGCCACGGAACGCCGGAAACGGAGAGGTCTGCAGGTCCATGCCCCGACTGTAGCGGAGCGTGGTTAAGGGAATGTTGGCGTTCGCGCGCGTCGCGCCCGCATTCATGGCAAGCACGCGTGAAAAACGGTTCAGATGCAAATGCTGTAGAGCGATCACAATGGAACCTCACGCGGTAGAACGTGTCGAACACGACGTGTTCCGCTCCAGCTGCGACATTCCGCAACTTCGCGCCCGACGGGCGCAAGGCTAGACTTCTCCGACTTACCTGGTTCTATACATGTCAGTGCGAATTATTAGCGATGCCGCGTTGCCGGCATCGAAGGGCAAGGCTGCCACGATCAACGACATCGCACGACTGTCGGGAGTTTCCAAGAAAACGGTTTCAAGAATCATCAACAACTCGCCGCTGGTGCGCAAGGACACCCGCGACAAGGTCGAGGCGTTGATGCGCGAGGTCGGTTACGTGCCCGACCCTCTGGCGCGCGGGCTCGCGTTCCGCCGCTCCTTCCTGATCGGCCTGGTGTATGACGACCCGGGCGCCCAATGCATCGTCGACCTGCAGCATGGCGCGCTGGAAGCGCTGCGCGGCACCGGTTATGAGCTGGTGGTGCATCCCTGCGACAGCCAGGACCCGGAGTGCGCGCAGGGCGTGCGCCGCTTCGTGCAGCAGCAGAAGCTGCATGGGGTGATCCTCGGCCCGCGTGCATCCGAATCGGTTGCACTCGCGCAGATGCTGGACGACATCGACTGCCGCTACGTGCGCATCAATGCACATGCGTCGGAGGATGAAGTGCAGGCGGTGGTCACCCACGATCGCGATGGCGCGGCAGCAGCAGCGGGTTACCTGCTCTCGCTGGGCCATCGTGACATTGCAGTGATCGCCGGGCCGGGAGACCGGCGCGCGGCGCGTGAGCGTACCCATGGCTTCCTTGAACGGTTGGCCCAGGTGGGGCTGACCTTGCCGGGCGAGCGCGTGCTGGAAGCGGGCGACACCTTCGAGTCCGGCGTGCATGCCGCAGAGCGCCTGCTGATGGGTGGACAACGCCCCAGCGCGATCTTCGCCGGCAACGACGAGATGGCGGCCGGTGTCTACCAGGTTGCGCTGCGTGCGGGTATTGCCGTGCCACAGCAGCTGTCGATCGTCAGCTATGACGACAGCCCGCTGGCCTCGCGGTTGTGGCCGCCGCTGACCTCGGTGCGCCGCCATGTGTCCGACATTGGCCGCATGGCGGCGGCAATGCTGGTGCAGACCGAGGTGCCTGAGGCCCCGACTGCGGCCAGCGTGCATCCACAGCTGATGGTGCGGGGCTCTTGCCGGGCCGTGGACGCCTGAGCGCCCTGCCCTTGCCTGCACCGCTGCGAAGGTGCAGGCATCAGGCAACAACGAAAACGGCGCACCCAGGTGCGCCGTTTTCAGTGCGAAGCCGTGCGCGTCGTGTGCTTACACGTCGCCGCCGTCGGCCCAGCCTTCCCCCGTGCCCTTCTGGAACACGCGGTCATCGCTCTGCACGTCACCGGCAGGCAGGTGCGCCTGGTCGGCCAGTGCCGCGTAGATCGGGGTGAAGTCCGGCGACGTCGCCTGCATCAGCTGCTCGAAGCTGTCGATGACGAAGTAGGTCTTCTGGAAAGTGTCGATGCGGTACTTCGTACGCATGATGCGCTGCAGGTCGAAGCCGATGCGGTTGGGCGCGGCCGATTCCAGCGAGTACAGCGATTCGCCCTTCGACGACACGATGCCGGCACCGTAGATGCGCAGGCCTTCGGGCGTATCGATCAGGCCGAACTCCACCGTGTACCAGTACAGGCGGGTCAGGTTCTGCAGCGCATCCGGGCCGATCGCGTGCGCTTTGACGCCGCCGCGCCCGTACGCCTCCATGTAATCGGCGAACACCGGGTTCATCAGCAGTGGCACGTGGCCGAACAGATCGTGGAACAGGTCCGGTTCGGCGATGTAGTCGATCTGGTCCGGGCGACGGATCCACCAGGTCACCGGAAAACGGCGGTTGGCCAGGTGGTCGAAGAAATCCAGTTCCGGCAGCAGGCCTTCGACGCCGACCAGGGTCCAGCCGGTGGCCGCGCCCAGTACTTCGTTGAGCTGGTCGAAGCGCGGAATCATGTGCGCGCTCATGCCCATCTCGTCCTGCGCATCCAGGAACTCCTGGCAGGCGCGGCCGACCAGCAGCTCGCGCTGGCGCTGGTACAGCGTGCTCCAGGTGGCGTGGTCGTCGGCGGTATAGGTGTCCCACGGCTGCTCGACGAGCGCGGTGGTGTACACCGGCACGTAGCCCTTGTCGGTCTGCTGGTGTTCGACGCGGCGGGGCTGGGCGAGGTCCATGGGGCACTCCTTGACGGGATACCCACGATGCTAGGGCAGAGCACGCGCAACAGGGTTGCAAAAGTTGCGCCTGTTGGCCTTGTTGGCGCAATATCCTTGCGTACTCACCATGTTGCGGGGCAACAATGGCCGGAGAAGTCCAGTTCGATCGCACGGATATACGCCTGCTGGCTGAAATCCAGCGGGATGGGCGCGCCACCAACGCCGAACTGGCGGCGCGGGTGAATCTTTCGCCTTCGGCCTGCCTGCGGCGGTTGCAGCGGTTGGAAAGCGAGGGCGTGATCGTCGGCTATGGCGCGCGGCTGGAACCGCGTCAGCTGAGACTGGGCCTGCAGGCTTTCGTGCGGGTGCAGCTGGAAAAGCACGACCAGGCCGCCATCGGCCACTTTGTGGACAGCGTGCAGGCGTGGGACGAGGTGGTGGCCTGCCATGCGCTGACCGGCGACATGGACTACCTGCTGCACGTCTACGTGCGCGACCTGGAGCACTTCTCGCGCTTCCTGCTGGACCGGCTGCTCAATGCCGGTGGCGTGGCCGATGCCAATTCCAGCTTCGTGCTGCGCACGGTGAAGGGCTTCCAGGCCCTGCCGCTTTCGCAGCTGGAGCCGTGATCATCCGGCGGATGTGGGAGAGCGTGACTTGCTTTGCATCCTGGGCGATGCAAGGCATTTTCCTACGGTGAGACGGATGAACCTCTGACAGAGTGACGCAATCAGCCTTCCTAGACTCACTGGACAACCCTGTCCGGAGAGATCGACATGAAAGTCTGCCTTGCTCCAGTCATTGCCCTGCTTGTCGCTGGCCTGATGCCGGCCGCTGCGGGTGCTTCCCCCCAGATCGCCAACGCCCAACCTCTGGCGCTGAGTTGCGGTACCACTGAATTCATCGGCATGACCAGCAACTCGTCGACGCTGGCCAAGCGCCAGTGCAATGGTAGCTATGTCTATGGAATCGGCGTCTCGGTCAATGAAGCGGTGGAGAACCTCAACGGCTTCATGGCGGTGCTGCAGGCTGGCGTGAGCTGCAGCGCGGATGCCAGCAGCATCGTCAGTGGTGCCTACGGCAAGGGTGTTTTCGCCCAGTTCGTCTGCAATGGCTGGCCGATTGCCGGCGTGGGCAACTCACCCACCACCGCGGCGCGCAACTCGCTGGCCATCGCGACGGAAATGGCGGCCACGGGTACCCATTGCTCAGCGCCCCTGCAGGGTTCGTACTATCCGGAATCCTGGGGGTTCCGTTTCCGCTACGACTGCGGCAACACGCAGACCCTGAAGAGCTGGTCCATCAGTGGGCTCGGTGCCAGCATCGATGACGCCAACGTCATCGCCATGCGACTGATGCGTTATTCCACAGCGGCAGGCCAGAGCTGCAACTTCGAGAAGGCCGAAATCAATGGCGTCATTCTGCACGCCACGCTGGTCTGCAACGGCTCGTACATCCATGGCTACGGCAGCTCGGTGACGGCCGCAGCCAACGACGCACTGGCCCAGATCGGCGCCTGACCCGTCGTGAGGCCCCTGGGGGTGACCCGCATGGAGCGGGTTGCCCTCAGCACTTCTCCTTGCGGCCCATCAGCCTGCCCAGGCGCGATGCTTCCTCGCACTTCGGCGCCGCCACCGGCGCCGGTGCGGCTGCCGCGGCGCGCGCGCGCTGCAGCTGCTGGATCTTCGCGCGGATCTGCGGCATCGCTGCCATCGCGGCCTTTTCACCTTCCAGGATTGCCGTGCCGCGCTGGCTGAAATCGGCAGCGCCGATGTCCAGTACCTTCGGGCGGATCACGATGTCGGCGCGCGCCAGTTCCTGTTCGCCGAGGCGCTGGCCCATGATCGAGATCGACTGGTTGACGATGCCCAGCATGTCGGTCGGCGCCTTGCCGCTGGCCTTGCTGGAAATGTCCACGGCGATCACGAAGTCGGCGCCGAGCTGGCGCGCGGCATCCACCGGCACCGGGCTGACCACACCGCCATCGATGTAGTTGCGACCGCCGATCTTCACCGGCTCGAACACACCGGGAATGCTGCTCGACGCGCGCACCGCCTGGCCGACGTTGCCGCGTACGAAGATCGCACGCTCGCCGGTTTCCAGCTGCGTGGCCACGGCGGCGAATGGCTTCTTCAGGCGTTCGGCCGGACGGTTGGCGACCTGCTCGTTGACGTAGTCCTGCAGCTTCTGGCCCTGCACCAGGCCACCGGAGAACAGGCGTACGTCGCGGATGCTGGCTTCGTCCAGGGCGACTGCCTTGCTCTGCATCTGGAACGCGTCCATGCCGCTGGCGTACAGCGCACCGACCACGCTGCCGGCGCTGGTGCCGGACACCACGGCCGGCTCGAAGCCGTTGGCCTCCAGCATCTTGATCACGCCGATGTGGGCGAAGCCCTTGGCTGCGCCACCACCGAGGGCGATGCCGATCTTCACCGGCTTGGCCTGCGGCACCACGGTCGGTGCCGGCGGCGGTGTGGGGCGGACCGGGTCGCCACCGCAGCCGGCCAGCAGGCCGATCAGGGCAACGGACAGCAGCATGCGGGGGCGGAACAGGCTCATCGGCAGTGCGCTCGCGGCGCCGGACTCGGGAAAGGGCGCCAGCATACCGAAGCCGTGGCGGGGCGGGCAGGGTGGGAAGCATCGCCCATTCATGAAGGTAGTGCCGGCCGCTGGCCGGCAATCATTGGGAACCTGGCAACGGTCCATGGGGCTGCCGGCCAGCGGCCGGCACTACCGGGATGCTCGCCRAGGTCCATGGGGCTGCCGGCCDGTGGCCGGCACTACCGGAGGCGGTCAGAACCGGTTGTCGCCGTCCAGCATCCGGCCCAGACCGCCCAGTACCGAGCCTTCGCCGCGGCTCTGGCCACCGCCCTGCGGTGCGGCCATCCACATGCGCCCGGCCAGGCGCGAGAACGGCAGCGACTGCAGCCAGACCTTGCCTGGCCCGGTCAGCGTGGCCAGGAACACGCCCTCGCCACCGAACAGCATGCTCTTGATGCCGGCGACCCGGCGCACGTCCATGTCCACCGTGGGGTGATACGCCACCACGCAGCCGGTATCCACGTCCAGGCGTTCACCGGCAGCCAGCTCGCGCTCGACCACGCAGCCGCCGGCGTGGATGAAGACCCAGCCGTCGCCTTCCAGCTTCTGCATGATGAAGCCCTCGCCGCCGAACAGGCCGGTCATGATCTTGCGCTGGAACTGCACGCCGATCTGCACGCCGCGCGCGCCGGCCAGGAAGCTGTCCTTCTGGCAGACCAGGCGGCCGCCATGCTGGTCCAGTTTCATCGCCAGCACGGTGCCGGGGTAGGGCGCGGCGAAGGCGACCTTGCCCTTGCCGTGGCCGCTCTGCGTGTAGACGGTGGCGAACAGGCTTTCCCCGGTCAGCACGCGCTTGCCTGCGGCCATCACCTTGCCCATGAACCCGCTCTGCTCGCCGTTGGCGGCGCCGAACACCGTGTCCATCTGCACCGTGGCGTCCTTGAACATCAGCGCGCCGGCCTCGGCGATGGCGCTCTCGCCGGGGTCAAGCTCGATCTCCACGAACTGCATTTCATGGCCGACGATACGGAACTCGATGTCGTCGGCGCGACCGCTGGTGCCTGCCGGCACCGGCGGCGGGGTGTTGGGCATGCCCGGGGCCGGCGCCTGCAGCTCGGCCACCTCGGCGATCGGCGTCCACCCGTTCATGCCCTGGCACCAGGCCAGCGCGCGTGGATTGGCCTGCGCGTAACGGCGCGCGGCCTCGTCATCAAGCGGGCCGAGGCGCTCGGCCTGGGCGGAGGCATGGAAGTACCACTGGGTCATGGCGGCGGGTCCGTCGCGGTGGAAACCCCGAGTCTAGCGAGCGCCCGGGGGCGCCGGCGACGGGGCCATGAACGGCGGGCATTTGCGGCGTAGGTGCTGTATTGCAACAATTATCTGGTAGCGCCGTTTTACCACCCCTCCAAACACAGCCTACCGCCATGTCCCCGACCCGTACTTCCCGTGGCCGCCTTCCGGTCGCGCGCCCCCTCGTTGCCGCTCTTTCCGCCCTGCTGCCGCTGGTAGCAGCCGCCCAGGAAACCCCCGCTGCCAAGGATCCGGTTGCCCTCGATGCCCTGCAGGTGACCGCGCAGCGCCGCGTCGAGAACGCCAAGGACGTACCGGTCGCACTGAGCGCGATCCAGGGCGAGAAGCTGGATGTGCTCGGCTCGGCCGGCGATGACATCCGCTTCCTGGCCGCGCGCGTGCCCAGCCTCAACATCGAGTCGTCCTACGGCCGTGCCTTCCCGCGCTTCTACATCCGTGGCCTGGGCAACACCGATTTCGACCTCAATGCCTCGCAGCCGGTGTCGCTGGTATATGACGACGTGGTGCAGGAAAGCCCGCTGCTGAAGGGCTTCCCGCTGTTCGACCTGGCCAACGTGGAAGTGCTGCGTGGCCCGCAGGGCACGCTGTTCGGCCGCAACACCCCGGCCGGCGTGGTCAAGTTCGATTCGGCGCGTCCGTCGCAGGATGCCGACGGCTACGTGCGCGTGGGCTACGGCAGCTACAACAGCTGGAACGTGCAGGGCGCCTACGGCGGCCCGCTGACCGACCGCTGGTCGGCACGTGTCTCGGCGATCTACCAGCGCCGCGATGACTGGGTCGACAACACCCGCGCCGGTGCCCCCAACAGTGGCTTCGAAGGCTATGACGAAGCCGCCGGCCGCGTGCAGTTCCTGTACGAAGGCGACGACTTCGAAGCGCTGTTCAACCTGCACAAGCGCAAGCTCAACGGCACCGCGCGCCTGTTCCGCGCCAACATCATCCAGAAGGGCGGCAATTCGCTGGTCGAGAACTTCGACCGCGACAAGGTGGCCAACGACGGCGTCAACTTCTCCGACCTGGAAACCTGGGGTGGCAGCGCGCGCCTGCAGTGGAACCTCGGCTCGGTGACCCTGCACTCGATCACCGGCTACGAGACCGCCGAATCGCTCAACCGCGGTGACATCGACGGCGGCTACGGTGCGGCCTTCCTTGGTGCCGGCAACTACGGTCCGGGCCTGATTCCGTTCTCGTCGGAGTCGGCCGACGGCCTGCCGCACCACCGCCAGTGGACGCAGGAAGTGCGCATCGAGTCCAACGAATGGGGCCGCTTCGACTGGCAGGCCGGCGTCTTCTACTTCGATGAAGACGTGACCATCAACAACTTCAACTACGACTCGCTGACCCCGGGCAACCCGCAGACCGGCCACGTGGTGCAGAACCAGCGCAACAAGGCGTGGGCGGTGTTTGCTTCGGGCGACTTCGATGTCACCGACCGCTTCAAGCTGCGTGCCGGCGTGCGCTACACCCAGGACAAGAAGGACTTCAGCGCCAGCGTGCTGCAGGCCGTTCCGTTCGGCACCCCGGTCAGCGGCCCGTACCTGGCCAACACCGACGTCAACGACGTCAGCTGGGATGTCAGCGGCGTGTACAAGCTGACCGATGACATCAACGCCTACGCCCGTGTGGCCAAGGGCTTCCGCGCACCGTCGATCCAGGGTCGACTGGCCTTCGCACCGGGCCTGTCGCAGGCCGATTCGGAGAAGGTCATCTCGTATGAAGCCGGCATCAAGGCCGACCTGTTCGAGCGCCGCGCGCGCCTGGGCCTGAGCGTGTTCCGCTACAACGTCGACGGCCAGCAGCTGATCGCCGTGGGCGGCACCAACAACACCGCCACCCTGCTCAATGCCGACAAGACCATCGGCCAGGGCGTGGAGCTGGACCTGGAGGCCTACCTGGCCGACAACGTCCTGCTGACCTTCGGTAGCAGCTACAACGACACCGAGATCAAGGACAAGAACCTGGCGGTGGCGATCTGCGGCGGTGGCTGCACCATTACCGACCCGACCACGGTGATCAACGGCCAGACCTATGCGCTGGTGAACGGCAACCCGTTGCCGCAGGCACCGAAGTGGATCCACAACGCGACCCTGCGCGTAGGCTTCCCGCTCAGCGACGGCAGCGAGCTGTACGCCTACACCGACTGGGCTTACCGCAGTGCGGTGAACTTCTTCATCTACGAGTCGCCGGAATTCCGCGGCCGTAGTTCGCTGGAAGGCGGCCTGCGCCTGGGCTACAACTGGGATTACGGCCAGTACGACGTGGCCGTGTTCGGCCGCAACCTGACCAACCAGACCCGCGTGGTCGGCGCGATCGACTTCAACAACCTGACCGGCTTCCTCAACGAGCCGCGTACCTGGGGCGTGGAGTTCACCGCGAAGTTCTGATGCGGTTGCTGCGTTGATGCAATGAAGAAGGGCCGGCGCAATGCCGGCCCTTCTGCTTTACACCCATCGGTAGTGCCGGCCGCTGGCCGGCAACGATTGATCCGGCACGCGCTTACAACGCGCTCTGCGGGCGCACCTTCAGCACCGCTTCCTCGGTGGCGCAGTCGCGGCTGGAATGCAGGCCGGCCTTGCGTGCGGCGGCGATTTCCTTGCGCGCAGCCAGCAGATCCTTGTTGAACGCGGCGTTGTCGTGCAGGCGGGCCACGGCGGCGGCGCCCATGAAGCGGCCTTCCAGGATGTCGCTCTGCCAGTGCACGTTGCACACCAGGCGGCTCTCGCCGTAGTTGCGGCCGCGGGCCTGGATGGCATCGGCGCGGTCGGGTGCGATCTCCGACAGGATCAGGGCCCAGGCCCAGCCGATCGAAGTGTGGCCGGACGGGTAGGAGCCGTTCTTGCGCAGGCCTTCCTCGTCCTTCGGCGAGCAGGTCGGTTCACCATTCACCATGAACGGGCGGGGGCGCTGGTAGTGGTTCTTGGCGGCCTTGGTGGCGGCGCTGGCGTCGATCCGGCTGCGCTCCAGCAGGCGATACAGCGCCGGGGTCTTCACCGCGTCGACGTCGATGTCGGCAGCACAGGAGAAGTGGTTGGCGCCTTCGGGGAAGCCGAGCTCGGCATCGACGCCGGCCTGGGCGAAGCGTGGGCTGCCACGCAGTGCACGGGCTTCACGGCTGACCTGTTCGTCAAGGGCCAAGGCGGCCGAACCGGCCACCGGCGGCGCCGGCACCAGGTCCAGGCTGGCCGGTACTGCGCTCTTGTCGAAATAGCCCACCGCCTTGGTGGTGATGTTGGCTTCGACAGCGGTCGGCTTGGCGGCGGTGGCGGCGCAACCGGCCAGGGCCACGGCAACGGCGAGGCCGAGCAGCGGGCGGGCAGGGCGGGAGATCAACGACATGGACAGGCTCCGGAGAAAAAAACACCGCGCCATGATCGCAGTCCGTATACGACACCGCAGTGGCCATCGGTCATACGGCCAGACCCGGCATGGTCATCGGAACAATATGAAAAGCGTCATCGAGTGACGTCAGTCTCCTGAATCCGGGCGCAGCGCACGGACTTTCACGCCGCTGCACCGCGAGCATCGGCACAACGGCAAGCGCCAGCGCCGTCCAGTTCCAGCCGGGTCGGGGGGATCCGCAGACAGAGGGAGAGAAGCGATGCGCAGCACCGCAACAGGAAGTACCGTCCTGGCCCTGATCCTCGGGCTTGCAACAGCGCCGGCGCAGGCCGCCGAGGTGTATGGCGTGGCCTTCGTGCATGGCACCGGCGCACAGACCAACGCCACCCAGGACTACTGGCAGCCGGCCATCGTCGACACCGTGCGCCAGGGCCTGCCGAACAGCAGCAACTACGTGGTCGTCAACTGTGACTTCACCCAGTACATGTGGAAGCCGGAAGCCGCCGGCTGCCTGGCCAACCAGCTGACCAGCTTCATCGACAGCCGCGGCATCACCCAGCTGGTGGTGATCACCCATTCCAATGGCGGCAACGTGGTGCGCTGGATCCTGTCCAACCCGACCTACGACAGCCGCTATCCGAAGATCATCCGCACGGTGCGCAAGGTCACCGCGCTGGCACCGTCTTCGGCGGGCACGCCGCTGGCCGACGCGGTGCTCAACGGCAACACCTTCGAAACCTCGCTGGGCTGGCTGCTGGGCTACAAGAACGATGCCGTGCGGCAGCAGCAGGTGGCGAGCATGGCCACCTACAACGCGCAGAACCTGTACGGCACCACAGGCCGCCCGGCATTGCCCAAGCCGTTCCGCGCGGTGGTGGGCAGTGACGTGGAATCGGCGGTGTGGGACAGCAACAGCTACTGCGGTGGCTATGCCGCCAATGTTGGCCTGGAGTTCACCCAGAACTGGCTGTCGTCCTGCTCCGATGGTTTCCTGGAGTGCAGCAGCCAGAAGGCTGCCGGCACCACCTGGTTCACCGACAAGCAGCGCACCCAGGGGGCAGAGCCGCTCAGCCACAACCAGAGCCGCCGCGAGTGCTTCGGCCTTGGCACGATCCTGCGCAACGACCTGACCCAGTGAGGGAGACGACCATGACGATTCATTCCACCCTGCTGGCCAGCGCGGTGCTGGCGGTGCTGTCCCTCTCCACAGCGCAGGCTGCGCAGCCGTTGAATGCCGCACGCGCCGGCGATCAGGTGCCAACCGCCCTGGTGACCGCACCGCTGCCCGCCGATGAAAGCGAACACGCGCCGTTATCGTTTGCCTGGGCGTTGGACCCGGCCGAACCGCTGCAGGAGGCGACTCCGTATGCCTCGGTCAGCCGCAGCTACTGGCAGCAGGTTGATGGCACGCAACTGCAGCGCGGTCTCGATCTGCCGCTGACGGCGCCCGATGCGGTGATCCAGCTGAGCCCGGCCGAAGGCGCGCGTGCAGTGCCGGCCAACGCGCTGCAGATGCGCGACCCGGCAGGCCGCAGCAGCGTGGCGCGCAGTGTCGACGCGCGCGCGCTGCAGCAGGCCGGCATGCCGGTGAGCGATGGCAGCAGCATGCTGCGTACTGGCGCAACCAGCGCGGCCGGTGCGTACACGCTGCAGAGCGCGCAGGCGCAGGGCCGCTACGTGGTGCAGGTGCTGGAGCCGAACAGTCCGCTGCGGCTGGAGGTGCAGGCCAACCAGGCGCAGGTGCTGGCCGGTGGCAACCTGCAACTGCAGGCGCGCCTGCTGGAAGACGGCGCCACTCCCGCAACGCTGGCCTCCCGTCGCAGCAGTCTGGGCGGTGAAGCGTTGCTGGTTGCACCGGACGGCCGCAGCTGGCCGCAGCGCCTGCTGCGCACCACCGATGGCGCCCTGCGTGCGCAGGTGCGGATTCCGGCTGATGTCGGCAACGTGCAGGGGCTGTGGGAGCTGCAGGTGTTCGCCCAGGCCGATGGTGTGCTGCGCGATGGCAAGGTGGCGTTCGCGGTGGCGCGGCCGACCGCGCGCTTCACCGGCCAGGCGGCACCGGACCGGGCCAGCCGCCAGGTGGCGTTGCCGCTGCAGGTGGCCGCCGCTGGCCGCTACGAAGCACGCGGCACGCTGTATGCCACGGCCCGCGATGGCCAGCTGAAGCCGGTCGCGCAGGCGCATGCGGCCGCGTGGTTCGATGGCCCGGGCGCAGGCCAGCTGGTGCTGCCGTTCGACCAGGCCGCATTGCCCACCGGCTTCGGCGCGCCGTACGAGCTGCGCGACCTGCAGCTGCAGGACCAGAGCCGGATGGCACCGATCGAATCGCGCGCGCTGGCGTTGAGGTTCTGAAGCAATGCAGCGGGCCGGATTCCCCGGCCCGCTGCATTGGCTGACTGGGGTGGAACCGACTGGGGTGGAACCGACTGGGTAGAGTCGACTAGGTAGAGTCGACTGTTAGTCGACTGCTCTTCCAACAGACCGCAAAAACCCCGCGCTGCGCGCGATAGTCGACTAACAGTCGACTCTACCGCCGTCCCGCCGTCCCGCCGTCCCGCCGTCCCGCCGTCCCGCCGTCCCGCCGTCCCGCCGTCCCGCCGTCCCGCCGTCCCGCCGTCCCGCCGTCCCKCCGTCCCRCCGTCCCRCC
>NZ_RAVT01000024.1 GCF_013464915.1 Stenotrophomonas maltophilia | reverse complement strand
GCACCGCCCCCATATGGGGATCGGCTGCCAGCCACCTATTTCCAGAATCCCGCTGAACAACGTACTGGGTTTACACAGTTAGTCGACTGCTGGTCGACGGCTCTTCCAGCCGCTGGCAAAACCCCGCGCTGCGCGCGATAGTCGACTAACAGTCGACTCTACCCGGCCCATGTCCTACCCGGCCCAGGTCCGGCCTGTTTCCGCGATCGGTGTCGGCAATCAGTGTGCCGCCCTCACGGCACCGCGAACCCGGCCTGGCGCAGCAACCCGCACAGCGCGATCAGCGGCAGGCCGATCAACGCGGTCGGGTCGCGGTTGTCGATCGCTTCGAACAGGCTGATGCCCAGGCCCTCGCACTTGAAGCTGCCGGCACAATCCAGCGGCTGTTCGGCGGCCACGTAGCGGGCGATCTCCTCCTGGCCCAGCGTGCGGAAACGGACTTCGGTCAGATCCACGGCGCTGAACGATTCTCCATCTCGCGTGAGACTGATGGCAGTATGGAAGCGCACCGTCTGCCCGGACATCGCTGCCAGCTGTGCGCAGGCCGCCCCGGCCGTGCCCGGCTTGCCCAGCGGTCGCCCGTTCAGGTCCGCCACCTGGTCCGAGCCGATTACCCAGACGCCGGGGTAGCGGGCGGCGACCTCGGCCGCCTTGGCCGTGGCCAGGCGCGTGGCCAGGGCCAGCGGCGTCTCAGCGTTCAACGGGGTTTCATCCACCTCCGGGCGGGCGCAGTCGAAGGGCAGGCCCAGGCGCTGCAGCAACTCGCGGCGGTAGCGGGAGGTAGAGGCCAGGACCAGTGACATGCGACAATTCCAAGGCAGGGCGCGGCAGTCTGGCCCGTGCGCAGCGCCAGCAGCAAGTCCTGTATGGCGGGCATTTGACAGCAGCCCCCCCGATCCTTAGTATTCAGCGGCTTATGTCCGCGAACGTGCCCGAATCGCTGGATGCTTGGCGGATGGTCGTAGCGCGCAGGCGCTTCGACGGCCAGGTCTCCCTGGCTGAATTGACCCGCCTGCAGGGGCTGGTCGCAGATACCGACGGCGAGTGTTCCTACTCGCTTGAATTCGGTCGCGACGAAGTCCTGCGGGTATCCTATGTGGAACTGACCATCGACACCGCGTTGCCGCTGACCTGTCAGCGCAGCATGCAGCGATTCCTGTTGCCGGTGAAGGTGACCCAGAGGCTTGGCCTGATCCGCGACGAGGACGAGGAATCGTCCCTGCCGGAGGAATACGAGGCGTTGCTGGTGCCGGAGGATGGCCAGCTGAAGCCGCTGGATCTGGTCGAGGACGAATTGGTGCTGGCAGTGCCGGTGGTACCGCTGTCGCCCGACGGTGAAGCAGTCGACAAGGACTGGGCGCCGAGCGAAGAAGAAACAAAGAAAGCCAATCCGTTCGCGGCGTTGGCGGCGTTGAAGAAACAATAGCAGCCGGATTGTCGTCGGCGGCTGCGGCGAAAGCGAAAGTGTGCTGGGCGCTGGCGTCCTGCGCGACGATACGACGAAGCAAAACGAACCGAGTTTGGAGCAATCCCATGGCTGTGCAGAAATCCCGTGTTACCCCGTCCCGCCGCGGCCAGCGCCGTTCGCATGACGCCCTGAGCGCCAAGCAGCTGTCGACCGACCCGACCACCGGCGAAGTGCACCTGCGTCACCACATCACTGCTGACGGTTTCTACCGCGGCAAGAAGGTCATCCAGACCAAGACCTCGGCCGTCGAAGAAGATTGATGTGCCGGGAAGGCCGCTGCCCCCGGGCAGCGGCCTTTGCCTTCTTTCCCGGGCGTGCCGGTGATCGGCGGCCCGCGCAACAGGAAACATGATGAGCAAGCGGATCTATTCGAGGATCGCGGGCACCGGTAGCTATTTGCCGGAAAAAGTCCTGACCAACGCCGACCTGGAAAAAATGGTCGAAACCTCGGATGAGTGGATCCAGTCGCGCACCGGAATTCGTGAACGGCACATCGCGGCCGAAGGCGAAACCACCAGCGACCTCGGCTACCAGGCCGCGCTGCGCGCACTTGAAGCGGCCGGTATCGACGCTTCGCAGCTCGACATGATCGTGGTTGGTACGACCACGCCTGACCTCATTTTCCCCTCCACCGCGTGCCTGATCCAGGCCAAGCTCGGTGTTGCGGGGTGCCCTGCCTTTGACGTCAACGCCGCCTGCTCGGGCTTCGTGTTCGCGTTGGGCGTGGCCGACAAGTTCATCCGTTCCGGCGACTGCAAGCATGTGCTGGTGATCGGCACCGAAACGCTGACCCGCATGGTCGACTGGAACGATCGCACCACCTGCGTGCTGTTCGGCGATGGCGCCGGCGCTGTCGTGCTCAAGGCCGACGAAGAGACCGGCATCCTCAGTACCCACCTGCATGCCGACGGCAGCAAGAAGGAACTGCTGTGGAACCCGGTGGGCGTATCGACCGGCTTCAAGGACGGCGCCAACGGTGGTGGCACCATCAACATGAAGGGCAACGACGTGTTCAAGTACGCCGTCAAGGCGCTGGACTCGGTCGTGGACGAGACCCTGGCCGCCAATGGCCTGGACAAGTCCGACCTGGATTGGCTGATTCCGCACCAGGCCAACCTGCGCATCATCGAAGCCACCGCCAAGCGCCTGGACATGTCGATGGACCAGGTGGTGGTGACTGTCGACAAGCATGGCAACACCTCGTCCGGTTCGGTGCCGCTGGCGCTGGACGCTGCGGTGCGTTCGGGCCGCGTCGAGCGTGGCCAGCTGCTGCTGCTGGAAGCCTTCGGCGGCGGCTTCACGTGGGGTTCGGCCCTGCTGCGCTATTGATAGTGCAAGTTACGACAATGTGAAGCTTGTCGTTACGGCCCCTCTGGGGCCGTAACGCGTTTATAGGAGTACCTGTCATGGTTGAGCCCATCGTCATCGAAGGGCAGCGCGCCTGGCTGAAGCAGTACGGCAAGGGAAGCCGCGCACTGGCCCTGGGCCTGCTCAATTTCGTTGCCCGCCGTTTCCATCTCGATGCCCTGCGCCCACCGCCGCACCGGGGTGGTGACGCCGCGCGCGAAACCGAAGCCCGTCGCCTTGGGGAACTGCAGGCGCAGGGCGTGAACGTGCCCGGCGTGCTGGGCAGCGGCCATGCCGCACTGGTGATCGGCGACAACGGCAGTTCGTTCAATACCTGCCTGCGCCAGGCCGACGAGGCCGGTCGCGACCGGCTGGTGATGGCGGCGATGCAGGCCATCGCCGAAGCGCACGCGCGCGGCGCCTATTTTGGCCAGCCGTTGCCGCGCAACCTCACCTGGGATGGCCAGAAGGTGGGCTTCATCGACTTCGAGGAAGATCCGCTGGAAGTGATGGATCTGTGCGAAGCGCAGGCCCGCGACTGGCTGATGTTCGGTTACGGCGTGGCCAAGTACTACGCCGACCGCCCCGAGCAGCTGCAGACGATGATGGCCGAAGCGATGGGCGATGCCCAGGCGCCGGTGCGCGAGCATGTGCATGCGGTCAGCGGCCGCCTGCGCAGCCTGGCCCGGGTGTGCATGAAACTGGGCCGCTCAGCGCGCGCGCTGGCCCATTCGATCTTCATCGCCCACGGCGCCAGTACGGCGGGCGTGCTGATGCTGGTGGGCCTGTGCGTGGATTTCCTCGCCGACGGCGACCTGGACGTGCTGCAGCTGTTCTGCTGATGGCTGGCTCGCGCTGCGGTAGAGTCGACTGTTGGTCGACCTCCGCGCGCAGCGCGGGTTTTCAGGGGCTGATCGTGGGGCAGTCGACTAACAGTCGACTCTACCTGGGCGGGGACACCGCACCGGATGCCGGGATGTCCCGCGGCTGCGCTCCATACGCCTGCATACGCGCACGTACAGACGACACAGCGGATTCGCCCTTATCATGGCCCGCTTCGATTGCAACAAGCGGATGACCGCGTGACCGTATCCACCCTCGCTTTTGTCTTCCCCGGCCAGGGCTCGCAGTCTGTGGGCATGGTGGCCGAGCTGGCCGAACTGCACCCGCAGGTGCGTGAAGCCTTCACCGAGGCATCCGATGGTGCCGGCGTCGACCTGTGGGCGCTGTCCCAGGGTGGCCCGGAGGAAATGCTCAACCGTACCGAATACACCCAGCCGGCCCTGCTGGCCGCAAGCATCGGCGTGTGGCGCGCCTGGAACGCCGTGGGCGGTCCGCGCCCGTCGGTGCTGGCCGGCCACAGCCTGGGCGAATACACCGCGCTGGTTGCCGCTGGCGCGCTGAGCCTGCACGACGGCGCGCACCTGGTGCGCCTGCGCGGCCAGCTGATGCAGGAAGCCGCACCGGCCGGTGTCGGCGCCATGGCCGCCGTGCTGGGCGCCGAAGACCAGCTGGTGCTGGACGTCTGCGCCGAAGCCGCAGGCAGCCAGGTGGTGGTGCCGGCCAACTTCAATTCGCCGGGCCAGATCGTCATCGGTGGCGACGCCGACGCGGTCGACCGCGCGCTGGCGCTGCTGGCGGAGAAGGGCGTGCGCAAGGCCGTAAAGTTGGCCGTGAGCGTGCCCTCGCACACCCCGCTGATGCGCGAAGCCGCCAACCGCCTGGCCGAAGTGATGGCCGGCTTGTCCTGGCAGGCGCCGCAGCTGCCGGTGGTGCAGAACGTCGATGCCAAGGTGCATGACGGTATCGACGCGATCCGTACCGCGCTGGTGCAGCAGCTGTACCAGCCGGTGCAGTGGACCGGTTGCGTGCAGGCGCTGGCCGGCCGTGGCATCACCCAGATCGCCGAGTGCGGCCCGGGCAAGGTGCTGACTGGCCTGGTCAAGCGCATCGACAAGGCCATCGACGGCCGTTCGCTGGCCACCCCGGGCGACTTCGAAGCCGCCCGCGAGGCATGGTCGGCCTGACTCCCCCTGTTCCTGCCGACCGTACCGGTGGCCGCTGCACGCGGCACGGGTGCGGCGGCCGCCCCAGCCTGAGGAAAACATCATGAGCAAGCCCCTGCAGGGTGAAATCGCACTGGTCACCGGTGCCAGCCGTGGCATTGGTGCCGCCATCGCCGATCTGCTGGCCGCCCAGGGCGCCACCGTCATCGGCACCGCCACCACCGAATCCGGCGCTGCCGCGATCGGCGAGCGCCTGGCCGCCCACGGCGGTCACGGCCGTGCGCTGAACGTCACCGACGCTGCCGCGCTGGACAGCGTGCTGGACGGCATCGCCAAGGAATTCGGCCCGATCTCTATCCTGGTCAACAATGCCGGCATCACCCGCGACAACCTGCTGATGCGCATGAAGGACGAGGACTGGGCGTCGATCATCGACACCAACCTGACCAGCGTGTTCCGCACCAGCAAGGCGGTGATGCGCGGCATGATGAAGGCGCGCAAGGGCCGCATCATCAACATCGCATCGGTGGTGGGCGTGACCGGCAATGCCGGCCAGGCCAACTACGCGGCCGCCAAGGCCGGCATCATCGGCTTCAGCAAGTCGCTGGCCAAGGAAATCGGTTCGCGCGGTGTCACCGTCAATGTGGTCGCTCCCGGCTTCATCGACACCGACATGACCAAGGCGTTGCCGGAAGAAGCGCGCACCGCGCTGATCAACGACATCGCCCTCGAACGCCTGGGTTCGCCGGAGGACATCGCCCATGCGGTGGCCTTCCTGGCCAGCCCGGCTGCCGGTTACATCACCGGCGAAACCCTCCATGTGAACGGTGGCATGTACATGCCGTAAGCAAGGGGCGCAGGGATTGCGCCGCAAGTGGTTGATCTGCTGAGGTTTTTGCTGCGATGCAAGGCCGCGCCGGTTTCCACTACACTATCCCACGGCCATCGCCTTTGATGGCGACCACTTTTGAACCACAACTCCATCTGGAGCGAGATCCCATGAGCACCATCGAAGAACGCGTCAAGAAAATCGTCGTCGAACAGCTTGGCGTCAAGGAAGAAGAAGTCACCAACAGCGCATCGTTCGTCGATGACCTGGGCGCTGACTCGCTGGACACCGTCGAGCTGGTGATGGCCCTGGAAGAAGAATTCGAGTGCGAGATCCCGGACGAAGAAGCCGAGAAGATCAGCACCGTGCAGGCCGCCATCGACTACGTCAAGGCCCACGTCAAGGCCTGATGTCAGACGGCAGTGCGCGTGCGGGTCATCCTCGCCGCGCACCGCACCCCATGGGGCCGCTGTTGCGGCCCCGTGTGTTTGAGCATCACATCGAAGCAAACCGAGTTGCCCGTAGAATCCATCCGGGTCAGGAGAAACAGCAATGAAGCGTCGCGTCGTCGTAACCGGCCTGGGTATCGTCTCGCCGTTGGGCAATGATCTGGCCAGCAGCTGGGAAGGCATCACCCACGGTCGTTCGGGCATCGGTCCGCTGACCAACGTTGCTGATGCCTACGTGGATCGGTTCACCACCAAGATTGCAGGTGAGGTCAAGGGATTTGACATCACCGCCGACAATGAACTGTTCGGCAAGTTCCGGGTCAGCGGCAAGGATGCCAAGAAGATGGACCCGTTCATCCATTATGGCCTCGGTGCCTCGTTCATGGCCCTGCACGATTCGGGCCTGGAGATCACCGACGCCAACGCCGAGCGCATCGGCGCCATCGTCGGCGCCGGCATCGGTGGCCTGCTCGGCATCGAAGAGCAGACCATCGAGTTCCACGAGGGCAAGAAGATCTCGCCCTTCTACGTGCCCAAGACCATCATCAACATGCTGCCGGGCCAGCTGAGCATCATCACCGGCCTGAAGGGCCCGTCGTTCTCGGCGGTGTCGGCGTGCGCGACCTCGAACCATTCGATCGGTACCGCGATGCGCATGATCCAGTACGGCGATGCCGACGTGATGGTGGTCGGTGGTGCCGAGCGTGGCTCGTCGCCGACCGCGCTGGGCGGCTTCTGCGCGATGAAGGCCATGAGCACCCGCAACGACGCCCCGGAACAGGCCTCGCGCCCGTGGGACAAGGACCGTGATGGCTTCGTGCTGGGCGACGGCGCCGGCATCCTGATCCTGGAAGAGTACGAGCACGCCAAGGCACGCGGCGCGAAGATCTACTGCGAACTGGCCGGTTTCGGTGCCAGCTCCGACGCGTACCACATGACCGCCCCGAGCGAGAACGGCGAAGGCGCCGCGCGCTGCATGGTCATGGCCATGAAGGACGCCGGCGTGACCCCGGAACAGGTGGGTTACCTCAACGCGCACGGCACCTCCACGCCGCTGGGCGACCTGGGCGAGACCATGGCGATGAAGACCGCCTTCGGCGACCACGCCTACAAGATGATGGTCAGCTCCACCAAGTCGATGACCGGCCACCTGCTGGGTGCCGCCGGCGGCGTGGAAGCGATCTTCTCGGTGATGGCACTGCAGGACAACATCATTCCGCCGACCATCAACCTGCAGCAGCCGGGCGAAGGTTGCGACCTGGACTACGTGCCCAACGAAGCACGTCAGGCCAAGGTGGACGTGGTGATGTCCAATGGCTTCGGCTTCGGCGGTACCAACGGCACGCTGATCTTCAAGCGCGTCTGACCGGCATCGTCGCGACGCGACCCACCGGCAATCCGACAAACGGATCAATGCCGTGCACCACGGAGCCGCCGCAAGGCGGCTTCCGTGCATCTGAACCTCCGAACTGGCCGCCATGACCCACGCACCGCTGATCCACCCGCTGTCGCATCCGATCGACCTGCTGGCCCTGCAGCAGCACGATCCGGCACGCTTCCCGCTGCTGATGGAATCCACCGCCTCAGGCACCGCCCAGGGCCGCTGGAGCCTGCTGCTGGCCGCACAAGGCGATGTCCTGCGGTTGGATGCCGACGGCCGGGTGCGCGACCAGCACGACGCCGTGCAGCCCGGCACGTTCCTGCAGGCGCTGGATCGCGCGTGGCAGGCCGAACGCCTGCCACATGACGGCAGCCACAGCCTGCCGTTCCGCGGCGGCTGGGCGTTGATGCTGGATTACGAAGTGGCCAGCCAGATCGAACCGGTGCTGCCGGCGCGCGCGCGCGCGGACGGCCGCCCGACCGCGCTGGCGCTGCGCTGCCCGGCTGCGGTACTGCACGACCACCAGAACGACGCCAGCTTCGTCATCGCCGAAGCGGGTGAACAGCTATTGCTGGATGCGCTGGTCGCACTGGCCTCGGCGGCGTTGCCCGAGGCCGGGCAGGGCTGGCAGCCGCCGCAGTCGGTGGGCGAGGACGCGCCGCAGCGCTTCACCGACGGCGTGCGCCGGGTGATCGAGTACCTGCGTGCCGGCGACGTGTTCCAGGTGAACCTGTCGCGGCGCTGGAGCGCGCAGTTCGCTGCGCCCGTCAACCCGCAGGCGCTGTATGCGCAGCTGCGCCGTGCCAACCCGGCGCCGTTTGCCGGCCTGTTCAGCGCGCACGGCCGCCACGTGGTCAGTTCCTCGCCGGAGCGGCTGGTGTCGGTGCACGCCGGCCATGCGCAGACCCGCCCGATTGCGGGTACACGGCCACGCTTCGAGGGCGACGATGATGCCGCGCGCATCCAGGAACTGGTCGGCCACCCCAAGGAGCGTGCCGAGCACGTGATGCTGATCGACCTGGAGCGCAATGACCTGGGTCGCATCTGCCTGCCGGGCACCGTGGTGGTCGATGAGCTGATGACCGTGGAGAGCTACGCCCACGTGCACCACATCGTCAGCAATGTCAGCGGCCATCTGCGCCCTGAGGTGACACCGGGCGAGGTGATTGCCGCCACCTTCCCTGGCGGCACCATCACCGGCTGCCCGAAGGTGCGCTGCATGCAGATCATCGGCGAGCTGGAGCAGGTGCCGCGCGGTGCCTATACCGGCGCCTTCGGGTGGCTGAACCGCGATGGCGACCTGGACCTGAACATCCTGATCCGCACCGCCGAAGTGGAAGGCCACGAGGTGAGCTTCCGCACCGGCGCCGGCATCGTGGTGGACTCGGACCCGGACAAGGAACTGGACGAGACCCGCGCCAAGGCGCGCGGCCTGCTGCGCGCACTGGGCCAGCAGGGCTGATCGACCGGCCGGCACTACCGGGGCATCTGCCACCCGGTCATGACCCCAATCCACCGGCACGGTATCCTGCACGACGGAATCGAGTTCAGAGGTAGTCCATGGCGGGAGCCAAGCGCGGGTGTCTGTTCGTGGTAACGCTGGTGGTGGTGCTGGCCGCCGTCGTGGCCGGCGTGGGCGCGTGGTTCTTCTACCAGCAGACCCGCTTCGCCGATGCCCCGATCACGCCCACCGCCGAAAGCGTGGTCATCGCCAGCGGCGATGGCATGAACAGCGTGCTGCGCAAGCTGCGCGACGCCGGTGTGGATGAAGGCCAGGACACCCAGTGGCAGCTGCTGGCGCGCCAGCTTGATGCCGCTGGCAAGCTGAAGGTGGGCGAGTACGCGCTCAGTGGCGAGCTGACCCCGCGCGAGCTGCTGCTGCGCATGCGCGCCGGCAAGGTGCTGCAGCACCGCGTCACCATCGTGGAGGGGTGGAACATCCGCCAGCTGCGGGCCGCGCTCAAGCGCGCCGAGCCGCTGCTGCACACCACCGACAATCTTGATGACGCCGCGCTGATGCAGCGCCTCGGCTTCGGTGGCCAGCATCCGGAAGGCCGCTTCCTGCCTGAAACCTACGTCTACCAGCGCGGCGACAGCGACCTGGACGTGCTCAAGCGTGCACATGGCGCGATGGAAAAGGCGCTGGACGAGGCCTGGGAAAGCCGTGCGCCGGACCTGCCGATCAACACGCCCTACGAACTGCTGACGATGGCCTCGATCATCGAGAAGGAAACCGCGCTGGCCAGCGAGCGCCCGCAGATTGCCGGCGTGTTCATGCGCCGCCTGAAAATCGGCATGCGCCTGCAGACCGACCCGACCGTGATCTATGGCATCGGTGCCGCGTATGACGGCAACATCCGCCGCCGCGACCTGACCACCGATACGCCCTACAACACCTACACCCGTGCTGGCCTGACCCCGACGCCGATCGCCATGCCCAGCCGCGATGCGCTGATGGCGGCCGCGCAGCCTGCGCCGGGCGACGCACTGTACTTCGTCGCCGTTGGCGATGGCAGTGGCGCACACGTGTTCTCGCCCAGCCTGGACCAGCACAACGCCGCAGTGGCCCGCTACCTGCAGCAGCTGCGCCAGCAACGTACCAAGGAGACCCCGGCGCAATGAGTCCCGCGCTGCTTCGCCACCCGCGTTTCGTCAGCCTGGAAGGCGGCGAGGGCGCGGGCAAGACCACCGCCATCAATGCCATCCGTGACTGCCTGCGCAGCCACGGCCACGAGGTGGTGCTGACCCGTGAGCCGGGCGGCACCCCCCTGGCCGAGCGCATCCGCGGCCTGGTGCTGAAGCCCGATGCCGAGATTGCCGCCGAACCGCTCAGTGCCGAGGCCGAACTGCTGCTGGTGTTCGCCGCACGCGCGCAGCATGTGCGCCAGGTGATCCAACCGGCACTGCAGCGCGGTGCCTATGTGCTGAGTGATCGCTTCACCGACTCCAGCTACGCCTACCAGGGCGGTGGCCGCGGGCTTGATCCGCAGTGGATTGCCGATCTGGAACGACGCGCGGTCGGCCTGTTGCCCGGCCTGACCCTGCTGCTGGACGTGGATGTGGCGGTAGGCCGCGCGCGCGCCAACGGCCGCGACCTGTGGCCGGATCGCATCGAAAGCGAGCAGGACGATTTCTTCCAGCGCGTGCGTGAAGTGTTCCGCAGCCGCGCGCAGCAGGACCCGCAGCGCTTCGCGCTGATCGACGCCGGCCAAGTACAGGAGCGTGTGGCGGCCGATGTGGTTGCATGCGTCGAGCGTTGGCTGCAGGGCGGGGAGGGCGCATGAGTACGTTCTCGCCGTGGCAGCAGCGCGCGTTCGATCAGACCGTGGCTGCGCTCGATGCCGACCGGCTCGGCCATGGCCTGTTGATCTGCGGCCCGGCCGGGCTGGGCAAGCGTGAGGTGGCGCTGGCATTGGCCGACCACGTGCTGGCGCGCGGTGATGCCGCGCATGCCACGCGCACGCGCCAGCTGATCGCCGCCGGTACCCATCCGGACCTGCAGCTGGTCAGCTTCATTCCGAACAAGAGCGGCGACAAGCTGCGTACCGAGATCGTCATCGAGCAGGTGCGTGAGATCACCGACAAGCTGGCGCTGACCCCGCAGTACGGCGTGGCGCAGGTGGTGATCGTCGACCCGGCCGATGCGATCAACCGCTCGGCCGCCAATGCGCTGCTGAAGACCCTGGAAGAGCCGCAGCCGGGCCGCTACCTGTGGCTGATCAGCAGCGACCCGGCGCGCCTGCCGCAGACCATCCGCAGCCGTTGCCAGCGCCTGGAGTTCAAGCTGCCGCCGCTGCATGAAGCGCTGGCCTGGCTGCAGCAGCAGGGCCATGGCGAGGCGTCGGCGCGCGAAGCGCTGGAGGCTGCGCGCGGGCATCCCGGCCAGGCCGACAACTGGCTGCGCGAGGATGGCCTGAGCCTGCGCCGTGAAGTAGGTCGCGAACTGGAACAGCTGGCTGCCGGCAAGACCGGTGCAGTGGAGCTGGCGCAGAGGTGGTGTGGTGACGACAACGCGGCGTTGCGCCTGCGCTTTGCCGCCGACCTGGCGCTGGCCCAGGCCAGCACCGATGCCTTGACCGCGCCGGAGCGATTGCACAAGCTTGCAGCCTGGTTCGATGCGGCCAACCGCACCCGCGACCTGCTGCGTACCACCGTGCGTGCAGACCTTGCGGTGGTCGAGTTGCTGCTGGCCTGGAACAAGGTGAACGAGCGGCCTGCCGCAAGGGGAAATCGATGAGTGCCAGCAACGCCCGCCAGGGCATCCTGTCCCTGGCCGTGAAGGACAAAGCCGCGCTGTACAGCGCGTACATGCCATTCGTGAAGAATGGCGGCATCTTCGTGCCCACGCCCAAGCGCTATTTCCTGGGCGACGAAGTGTTCCTGCTGCTGACCCTGCCCGATTCCAGCGAGCGCCTGCCGGTGGCCGGCAAGGTGATCTGGGTGACCCCGGCCGGCGCGCAGGGCAACCGCACCGCCGGCATCGGCGTGCAGCTGGCCGAGGGGGCCGAAGGCGAGGGCGTGCGCCACAAGATCGAGACGCTGCTGGCCGGCCTGACCAGTTCTGACAAGCCGACCCATACGATGTAACGGGGCGCGGATTGCCGCCCCGGGTAGCGCCGGCCCATGCGCGGCAGCGGCCCTCGAAACACCCGTGAACACGAATGTGAAAAACTGTTGACGGCCTCTGAAAAGCCCCTATAATGAGCGGCTCAGCAACACACCGGGCGGTTAGCTCAGCGGTAGAGCATTGCCTTCACACGGCAAGGGTCACAGGTTCGATCCCTGTACCGCCCACCATGTTGCAGAACGAAAGAAGCCTCCAGCAATGGGGGCTTTTTTGTTGCCTGACCATCGGCGCGGCTTTCCGGCATCGTGCAGCGTCATCGTTGACAGCGCGACTCACCGGCTCGCGCAACCGCGCGAAGCGCTCGGGGACGCACTTCACCGATGCGGGCAGAGGGTTCCATCCATGTGCTGTTCCGCCGCCCCGGGCAGGCGTAGTCTCAGCCCATTGCCGTGCCCATCCACGCCGGAGTGCCAACATGCCGCTCGCCCGCATCGATCTTCGCAAAGGTAAATCCGCCGACTACCTGCAACGCGTTGGCGAAACCATCTACCAGGCCATGCGCGCGGTGGGCGTGCCGGAAAACGACCGCTTCCAGATCTTCCAGGAACACGAGCCCGGCACGCTGATCTACGACGCCAGCTACCTGGGCGTGGACCGCACCGACGATTTCATCTGCATCCAGATCACCTGGAACGAAGGACGCACGCTGGAGCAGAAGAAGGCGTTGTACGCCGGCATCGCCGAGGGATTGCACGCGGCGGTGGGCATCCGCCGCGAGGATGTGTTCATCAATCTTGTGGAAGTGAAGAAGGAGAACTGGTCGTTCGGGAACGGGGTTGCGCAGTACGTGAGTTGATGCGCGAAAAGCATCCACGCATGGCGTGGATCTACCGAGCTTGGTCGAGGCCGCCGATGTAGATCCACGCCCGCGTGGATTTACACCTCGCTGCCGACCTGCTCGCCTTCGGTGGCCGCGGCACTGCGGGCCGCCTTCACTGCGTCGGCGCTGTTGGGTTGTTCGCACTCGATGCTGGTCACGTAGCCGTCGTGGCTGATGTTGTGCTCGGCACGCTTGACCAGCCACTGCCCGTCCACGCCATCGCGGAAGCCCTGCATCACCACCGTGGCTTCGGCCATCAGCGTCTCGCGGCCGGGCAGGGTGTAGCTCAGCGTACGCGTCTGCCTGGCCTGTTCCTGGTGCTTGGCGCGCGCTGCAGCTTCGGCGGTTTCGCGGTCGGCGTAGGCCATGCGCAGGCGCACGATCGGCTCACCGCTGCCCAGCTTCACTTCCTGGCGCGTGGCACCGCGTACATCGCGGTAATAGGCGATGGTGGTGCCTGTCTTCTCGCGTGAGACGATGCTCACTTTGTAGGCACTGCCATCGGCCGGGGTCAGGGTGACGTCGGGAATGCGCTCACCGCTGGCACTGGTGGATTCACCACGTTTGACGAACATCAGGCGGCCACCGCCCGGCTTGGCGATGGCGTCATGCTGCCTGGCCAGGCGCAGCAGCAGGTTCATGTCCGACTCCTGCGACTGCACCGTCAGCGGCAGCGCGATCGATGCAAGCGATGCGCTTACGGCAGCGCCCATTCCGTGTTCGCCGGCCATGCGTTGCACCATGCCGCCGATCGTGGTGCCCTTCTTCCAGGTGCGCGTCTTCTGCGTCTGCAGATCGTTCTTGCCGCCCTTGCTGGCCTCGAACGGCGCCGCGCGGGCGCGCAGGGTCATGCTGCCGGGGTAGCCGGAAATCTCCACTTCGTCGCAGATGTACAGGCCCATGCGCCGCACGTCACCGTCGTAGCCGATGAAGGCTTCCAGCTCCGCGCCTGCCGGCGGCAGCTGGATCGGATCGGAAGGATCATGGTCGGCCAGTTGCAGTTCCAGCATGTCCGAGGTGTTGTCGGTCTCGTCGGTGATCCGCAGCGACTTGAAGCGCGACCTGATGATGTCGGTGATGTCCTGGTTGTTGGCCACCACGCGGAATGCCGGTGTGATGTTCAGTCCCACAGGGCCACTCCCCTGCGCTCGTTTGCTGGGCGCTGCACATCCGGCAGGGTGATCGCCATGCCCGCGGGCAGTACCGCGCCGCGGGCGGCAAGGCCCGGGTTGGCGTCGAACACCGCGCGCACGATGGCCGGAGATTGTTCGCCATAGTGCGTGTACGCAATGCGGTCGACGACGTCGCCATCGCGGGTGTTATACGTTCGTGCCATCGCTGTGCTTCCGCAGGGAGAGGGTGAATTCGTGCCGTTGGATTCCGGCATCGGCAGTGAAACCGGAGGCGGTGGCGTCGATCTTGTCGATGACCCACAGCCCCAGGTTCCCGCCCTTGCCGGTCAGCAACCGCTGTGGCTTGCCCTGCGCGGCCAGCTTGCGCAGCTGCGAGAGCTCATTGCCGGCACCGCGGAACGCATAGTGGATGACGCCAGGCAGCGTCATGCTGGCCTTGCCGGGCCCGGTGTACTGCAGCGCAGCCATCTGGCCGATGCGTTCCTGCGCTGCCCAGCCATACTCGTTGCTCTGCTGGATGTCCTGGAACACGGCAGTGTTGAGGCTGAACTTGAAGCCGCCCAGCATCAGCAGTACCGGAGCGTTGCCGGAATCGTTGGCTTTGAACTGCGACAGCAGCTTGTCCACTGTGCCGGTTACGAACTCGCGCTTCATGCTCAATTCCTGTCTGCAAGGCCACCACGGGCGGCAACCGCGTTGCGACGCTGCAGTTCGTCGGCGGTGCGACGTGCTACGGATTCGCTGGATTCACCCGGTTGCTGGTGGATGGTGATGTTGTTGGTCTGTTGTTGCTGCACGGTGGTGACGCCGCGTGGGGTGGGCGCGGGCATGTCGGGTGCAGGACGGCCCTGCATGGCGCGGCGCAGGCTGTCCTCCTGCTCTCGGACGGCGGGCCTGTCACCCATTGCCACCGCAACACCGGTATACAACGCATCGTTCAGGCCGCCTCGGCCCTGGGCGCGCATGTTGCTGTATCCAACCACACCGTTGCCGATGCTCTTCATGCCATCGACTGCGCCTTCCTTGAGCTGCCCCAGGAAGCCTGATGCAACGTTCAGACCCTTGCCGACAAGCCCTCCCAGATCACCCAGTGGACCATCGATCAGCTCCAGCAGGGGCTTCAGTGCATCCATCACCACGTTGATCGCGGCGCGGGCAGTCTCCTTCATCGAATCCCATCTGCCGATCAGCGCGGTACCAATGGTTTCGCCCAAGGACATCGCTGCATCATTGAGGAATACGATGGTCTGGATGATGTTGCCGACGGCAGCGATCGCCATGCGGAAACTTTCAAACAGCAGGGTGCCGACGAAGCGGCCCACTTCGCCAACACGCGAGAGCGCGTCGCCGCTGTACTCGACCGGTGCGATCAGCTGGCTGATCCAGTTCCATACCCGGCTGAACACTTCGCCCATTGCCTCCCAAACCGGGCGCAGTGGCTCGACAGCGGCCATGATCTCGCCCATCGCGGCACCGGCGGAGTCGCTCACCCCCTGCCAGAGTCCTCCGAGGAATGCCTTGATCGGCTCCCAGTACTTGCGCACCAGGATGGCGCCTGCGGTGATCGCTGCGATGGCGATCGTTATCGGCCCGCCACCGATGGCGGCCACGGCAGTTGCGACGATGCGGAAGCCCGACGCCAGGCGCATCGCCATCGGCCCGAAGCGTCCCAACTGGGCCAGCAGGCTGCCGCCACGGAACAGCTCGAAGGCCTTCTGCGCAGCCAGGATCGGGCCCTGCAGGAAGGTCCAGGCGTAGCGTGCGCCGAGCACCGCGGTGCGCATGCCCAGCATGCCGACCACGATCTGCGTGGTGTTGGCGATCAGCTTCGGGTTTTCCTGCACGAACGAGGTGACCCCGTTCAGCAGTTCGGTGAGCTTGACCGCGGCCTCGCCCACCGCCGGCAGCAGCGCGGCACCGAAGGCCTTGGACAGGTTGTCCACGGCGATTTTGGCGCCCTCGATCTTCTGCGGATCGGTCTGCATCGCATCGGCATAGGCTGCATCGGTGGTGCCCGCCGATCCATTCAGCGCCTTGTCGCGGGCTCGAACATAGGTGTCCCAGTTCTCGATCATCGGCTGGACGAAGTTCTTCGCCTGGGCATCGCCGAACAGTGCGCCGATCTTCTTCTGGTCGCCCGCAGTGGCCTGGATGATTCCCTGCATGGCGGCATCGAAGGGATTGCCGCCGTCGGTCTGTGCGTCACCGATGATCTTGCGCAGATCCAGATTGAGGCTCTTCTTTGCCTTGTTCTGCAGCTCCGGCGACAGGACGGACGACATGAAATTCTTCATGTTGCTGGCGGCCTTGTCGGCGCCGCCGGCCGAATCCAGCGTGGCCTGCAGGGCGGCGCCGAGGGTGGCGGCCGCCGAGGTGCCCTGCAGCTTCATCGCTTCGAACGACGAACCCAGGGCAGGCAGCACTTCGGCCATGTCCTTCAGGCCCAGGCCGCCCTGCCGGCTGTTGACGACCAGCACATCCAGCGCGTTCTGCATGCGCGAGGGATCGATATCAAACGACTGCTGCAGGGCGGCCGCGGCCTGGGCCACATCATCGATGCTGGCGCCGGTGACGGTGGTGGTCCGCCCGACCGCGCCCAGGCTGGCCTGGGCTGATTGCGCATCCATGCCGGCGTCGATCATCAGCCTGATCGAGCGCTGCAGCGCGTCGGCGCCCTGGTTGGTCGCACGCGACTGTTCCAGGATGGCCTGCCCCAAGGCGCTCACCTGGGCCCGGCTGAGGTTGGCGGCCACGCCGATCTGCTGGTTCTGGCGGGCAAAGCCGGAGGCGTTCTCCACCGGCTTGGCCAGCGCGGTAACGGCCGTGCCAAGCGCACCACGTGCCTGGCCGAATGCCGAGCCGAGCTTCTCGCGCTTTTCCAGGTTGGCGGTGCGCTTTGCCTCGATGCTCTCCAGTGCCTCCTGCGAGGCACGCAGCGCGTCGACCTGGGTACGCATGCGAGCGTATTCCTTGCTCGTCGTGCTCAGACGGGCAAGCCTGCGGTCCAGCAGCGTCAACTCGGTGCCGATGCGCTTGATGCCATCGTTGGCGAAGGACAATGCGTCCTTCAGCGATCTGGACACCGAGCCGCCGATCGTGATCGTTGTCGTTTGAACGTTATTGGCCATGTACCGGCAACCCCTGAATCCACCAGATGAACTTCGACACCCGCAGCGTCATGATCTCGCGCAGGCCCCAGCCGGTATGACCGGCCAGGGCAAGCACTCCCTGCCTGATCTGTGGCAGGGTCAGGTGGTAAAAAGCGCGACGCCTGCCTGCAGTCGGGCGTAGTCGCGCAGCGGCATCTTGCGCACGTCGTCCGGCGAGATCTCGCACAGGTTGGCGATCATCCGCACCTCACGCTGGGCGTCGCTGCCCTTGTCGTCCTGGTAGCGCTCCATGTCTTCCACGGTCGGTTCACGCATGCGCAGCACGGCGGTCTCCATGCCGTTGACCTGGCGCGGGCGGGTGAGGGTGATCTCGGCAAAGCCATCGCGCTCGATGACGGTGTCGGTGGGGGTCTTGGTCTTGCTGGACATGGAGGCGTTCCTGGAATGCGATGCGGTGCGATGGATGCGGGGGCGCGAGGCGCCCCCGGGTTCTTCGGTGCGGCGTGGGCTCAGATGCCCAGCGCGCCGCGGATGCCGGCCAGGACGTCGACGCCACCCTGGCGGGCGATCATGTTGACCACGTCGATCTCCTGCACGACCTGGGCGCCATGGGTCAGCTTGTAGTAGCTCAGCGCCAGGCTGACCTTGATCGTGCCCTTCTCGCCGACCTTGGTTTCACCACGGTCCAGCAGCTTCACCTTGCCGCGCATGTTGTGCACGACCTGGGTCACTTCGCCGTCGTCGCCTTCCAGCGCTTCGCGGGCGGTGAAGCCGTACTCCTTGCTCTCGATGACGTGGAACTTGGTCATGATCTCCGCGTCGTCCGAGGCGAACTCGACCTCGGCGGTGAGCTTTTCATGGCCGAGCACGATCTCGGTCGGGGCGAGCATGCCGCCGGCCTGGAAGTCCTCGGTCTTCAGCGACAGCTTCGGTGCAGTGAAGGACATCACGCTGCCGGCATAACCCTTGCCGTCGACGTAGAAGTTGAAGTTTTTACGGATCTTGCGCGCCATGCTTAGAAGATCTCCGAGACGTAGTTGTTGTTCATGTGCATGCGGAAGGTCAGCTGCTCACCCGGGTAGGTCGGGGTGAAGTCGAAGTCCCAGTAGAAGCGGCCCTGGGCCACGCTGTCAGCTGCGTTCAGTTCCGGGTCGATCCAGCAGTTGCCGCCGAGGATCGCGCCCTGGGTCTTCAGCCCGCGCAGGAAGGCATTGACGCCCTCGCGCACGTCATCGACGTAGGTCTTGCTGATGCCGCGGTCGACGGCCCACAGGTGGGCGGCTTCCAGGCTGTCGGCGATGATGTCGGCGGTGCGCACCACGCACAGGAACTGCCACTTCGGATCGATGCTGGTGGTGCGGTTGCCCCACAGGCGGAAGCCCCCTTCGCGGATGACCGTTGCCACGTTGGCCTGGTTCAGCAGGTTGGCGCGGCTGGTGGCATCGGACAGGCCGAAGTCGATTGCACGCGCGGTGCCAACCACGCCGTTGAGTTCCAGGTTCGACGGCGACGCCCACCAGCCGCGCTCGTTGTCGCTGCGGGCGATGGCACCGGCCACGGCACCGGAGGCATAGCGGGTGACGATGGCATCACCGGACTGCACCAGCAGCGCCGGGTCGACCACGTAGACACGCTTGGAGCCGGTCAGGGCGGCGGTGGACTTGGCGGCATCATCGTTGCTGTTCGGGCCGTCCTTGATGATCACTGCGCGCAGCTTGTCGGCGATGCCGAGCAGTTCGGCCACGACCGGGTTGGCCAGCACGGCCTCCGGCTTGGCCGGGTCGGCCGGGTGCACATGGGTGAAGCCGGGTGCGACCAGGATGCGCGGCTTCACGCCGACGATGGACTTGGCCGCCAGCAGGGCATGCACGCCTTCATAGGCACCGGTCTGTGCGTTCACACCGCCCAGCACGTTGGCCAGGGTGGCGCTTTCATTGGCGCCCTTCTCGACGCGGATGACGACGACGACAGCGCTGGACTGATCGAAGATCGCATCGAGTGCGCCGGGCAGCGTGCCGGCTTCGGTGCCGGTGGTAGCCGACAGCTTGGCGGCCTGCGACGGCGAGGTCACCAGGACGGGGGTGTTGATGGGGAACGCTTCGGTGTCAGCCAGCGGTGCGGTGCCGACGATGCCGATCACGCTGCTGGAGGCGATGGCAATCGATCGGGCACCGGTATCGATGTTGACGACCTGTACGCCATGGAGAAATTCGGTCATTCGGGGTTCTTCCTCGGTGTGGGTGTGTGCCGGCTTGTGCAGGCGACGGGGTAATGTTCGGAGAATGTGGTTGTCGGGTTAATTGCAGCGGTGGCCCGCTGATCGATCAGACCCAGCCGGAGGCGCTGACTCTGGCGCTGAAGGTGGAAACCTGGGCGATACCTCCGGCACGGCGCAGCGCGACGGAAATGCTGACGCTGTCCGATTCGTAGCTGGCGGACCTGGCAGGGACGCTGATCGACACGCTTGCCGACGGTGCCGCCGATGCCGGCACGAACGAGGGAGCACTGGTGCTGAAAGAGGCTTTAGCTGGCGAGGAGCCGGTAATCTGCACTTCGTACTCGGAAACGCTTGCACCTGCCGGAAGCCACTGGCCCGACGCTGCTACTGAGCTGCCTCCATTGCCGCCACCGGCGACGCCCGTGCGGATGGCATAGGTGCCGTCGGCATACATCAGGATGGAGACGGTTGCCGACACGGAGCCGCTGGAGTTGGTCTTGGCGCCATTGCTTGCCGAGTAGCCCTTGCCGTGGAACGGCAGCCTGTAGGTGGCGCTGCCGCGGGCCGCCCACAGGTTGGATACGTCCATGCCGTTGATGCGATGGCCTACGTCGGCACGCTTGCTGCCGTACTGGATGTGGGCATAGCGACGACTGAGGTCGGTGCCGCCGATACGGCGGCCCGAGTCCTGTGCCTGCGGACCTTCGACGTACGGATCGAACAGGTCGTCAAAGTCGACGCCGGAAGAGCGATATCCGCTGGGCATGTCAGCGCTCCGCTTTCAGTGCGCGCACCTCGGCGGCCAGTTCCTGGATGGCCTTGGCCATCACCGGCAGCAGCTGGTCGAGCTTGACCGATGCCACGCGCTCACCCTGGAACTCGACGCCTTCCAGGTCGACCGCTTCCGGCACCAGTTCGGCCAGCTGCTCGGCGACGAAGAACAGGCGGCGACGACCGTCGTCGTTGTACTCGGGCTTGTAGTGGCCAGATGCGAGCTCCATGCGCTCGACGTCTGCCAGACCATAAGGGACCACGCTGTCGATCTCTTTCAGCTTGCGTGACGAGCCGACATCGAAGCCGCCGTTGGCGCTGGCAGCGCCAACTACATTGAGGTTTCCGTACTGATCGATGCGAAGCTGCTGTCCTACACCGCCACCAACGCTACCGAAGCCGATGTTCGTTCCACCTGATTGCATGTAGATGCCACAAGTGAGGCCCCCATCGGTCATCCCGTAGCCGCCACCGAAGCTGCCGCCAGTACGGAAGCCAAAGCTGGATACGCCGGTCCCAGGATTTGGCGCGGTCGGATAAGAGTCAATGTTTCCAGTTTCAGTGATACGTCCGGTTCGGCGCTGCGAGACGTTCGCGACCGCCGCGTAGAACACGTGACCACCAGTGCCGCCGCCACGATAATTGATGTACTCCGAACATCCGTAGCCGTTCTCGCTACCGAGTTGATTCCACAGAATCTCGGTGCCGTACGCGTCGTGTGGAATCCGGATTCGCAATGGGCGAACCTCGCAGGGCATATTGATGTACGAGCCGCGCATCTCGATCGGCGTGAATTCGGACTCCGCGTCATTGACGCCCTGGATTACGCTTCGACCATCGAAATCCATGACGCGAAGCATGCGGTCGGCGCCCGCAGCCATCCTCACTGCATTGTTTACCCGGAGGGCGCCGGGCATCACGTCGCCGGCCTTGTTCACCTTGCTTGCCGGATCAAAGTTCCCACTGGTCCAGACGGTGCCGCCAGAGTTGATCGTCGCGGTGAATCCACCTTCCACGTTCTTGAGCGAGAACGCAGAACCGCTCTTGAAGAGGTAGCTATCGCCTGAGCCGAAGTACACAACACCGTCGGTCGCGGCGTTACCCCAGCCGGATAGCCGCAGCGAGTTGCTCTTGATGGTGACGTTGCCAGTGAACGTGCCACCGGTCAGGTTGATCTTCGAGTCCGGTGCGAAATTGCCCGCATGCCACATCGCCGATCCATTCCAGCGCGGGCCATCACCATGCTTGATGGTGATCTCGCTGCTGGCGCTACGGTCGGTACTCCACACGCGCCACAGTCCGGTGTTTGCCCAGCCGCCAATGAACGACTGTTCTGCGCCCGAACTACCGAAGCCGACCAGGGGCGAGCTGCCCGCGATGAACTGCTGGTCGGTGAACGTGTTGCCGCCCCTGGACGCCTTGCCATCCAGTGCCGACTGCAGCCCGGTCACATCAGCAATCACATGCTTGTGGCCCACGGTGGCGAAGTCACCGGCCAGGGCGAACTCGGAGGCGTGCTTGCCGTCCAGGGTGTCGGCGTCCAGGCCGTTGCCATGCCCGGTGTCCTTCAGCGCGGCACTCTTCAGTTCCAGCGCAGTGCGCGCCGCGCTGGTGTTCGCCGCGGACAGCAGCGTCTTCGCCAGCGCGCTCGGGGCGCTGGCGCCGAAGCGCTTGTCGGTGTAGGCGCGCAGGCCGCGCGGGGTTACCGCGCGCTGGGTGTCGGTGGCATCTTCGGCTTCGGTGCTGGTGGCCAGCTCGACCACACCGACGACCTCGGTGGTGGCCGGCGGATAGAGGAAGCCGGCATCGCCGAACTGGATCTGCGTCGTGTCGATCCCGCTGAAGCGGGTATCGGTGGCCAGCAGCAGCATCGATGCGGCCGACTTCTCCATGATCGGATCGGCCTGGCCGTAGCTTGCGAACAGGGTGCCGTCAGCCAGGTACAGGCCGAAGCCGCGCAGCGTGTAGGACGTGGTGCTGTCGTCGCGGATGGTGACGTGCACGGTGTCATCGCCCACGGCCTGGCCGCCGAACGTCGCCACGCGCTTGATTTCGCCGGGCAGCGCGGTGAGCCCCGCCGAAGGCACGAAGGCGGTCGGGGTCAGGCCGATCTGGGTGATCAGGACGGCGTTGGTGCCGGTGTTCGGCGGATTGACCAGCTTGGCGAAGCCGGCATCGGTGATTTTCAAGCGCATGCGGGGGTTACTCTCCGATCAGTTGAAGGCGGCGGAAGGCCGTGGCGTGGGCGGCTGCAAGTGCGCCGACGGCGGCGTCGGCCTGCATGCCCTGGGTAAAGGTGAAATGCGAGCGCACCGGCTTGGTCCGGGTGATTTCGCCGATGACGTCCTCGACGAACATCGCCGTGGCGGACTGGCCATCCTGGTTGGCGATGGTCATCACCGCTTCGAAGGTGTGCGGCGCGCCCTTGGGCTGCAGCTGCCACCACTCGCGGATCAGCACCGAGCCACCGAAGGCGGCCACCACGTCACGCACGCTGCCGGCGGTGCCCTTGCGTCGCTGGATGGCGATGGCCGTACGCACCCGGGCGCGCTTCACGGCTTCGGGCCAGTAGGCCTTCCATTCGTCCACCGACAGCGCCCAGGCCAGCCAGGGCAGCAGCGCGGTCGGACAGCGGTCGGCATCCCACAGCGCGGTGATGTCCACCGGCAACGGACGTGCAACGATGGCGCGGGCAAGCGCGCGCTCGGCGTGGGTGGCGTTGGCGGGAAGCAGGTTCGCCGCCGAAGGCACCACCACCTGGGCGTCACCATCGATGACCTCGCCGGGCGCCGGTGCAGCGGCCAGGGTGACGATGCTGCCCTCGATGACGCTGCCCTGCAGCAGCTTGCGCCCCTGCGCATCGGTGCGGAATACCGACTGCAGGGTCGCCAGCGTGCCGCCGGGGTGGCGGAAGGTGCGGTTGCGGCCATCGATCGCGCCGTGCAGGCGCGCGTTGATCAGGCGCGTGCTCGGCTCATTCATCGGTGCCGCCATGGGTCAGGGTCACGCCGGTGCAGTGCGTGGCCTGGGTTCGGTCCACCACCACATCTGCAGCCGGATGGAGGATCTCCACGCGCTGCACGCCCTCGGCATGCAATGCGGCGAACAACCCCGAACGGGTGACATCGCGGCCGAGGCGATGTGACTCGCTGATGTAGCGGTCCAGGCGGGTGCGCGCTTCGGCAAGCACGACCTGTGAGTCCGGGCCGGCAAAGGTGAACAGCGTGGCGTCGACCGTGTAGTTGACGATCGTGGCCGGCTTCACCAGCACCTGGTCGGTCAGCGGTCGCACGT
Organism: Stenotrophomonas maltophilia; assembly: GCF_013464915.1. Taxonomy (GTDB): domain Bacteria; phylum Pseudomonadota; class Gammaproteobacteria; order Xanthomonadales; family Xanthomonadaceae; genus Stenotrophomonas; species Stenotrophomonas maltophilia_AT. The sequence continues at coordinate 84,764 of NZ_RAVT01000024.1, read as the reverse complement.
CATCCGCGCTCAGCTTCGCCTCGACGATGTCGAGCAGGCCCTGGGTGGCGGTTCCATCCGCTTCGCGCGACAGCACCGAGACCACCACTTCGCCGGGGGCGGGACTGGTCGCACTGGCGTCGAGCACACGCGGGTCCGCGCTCAGCGCATGGAATACATAGGCACCTTCCGGTCCTGCAACGCTGAACCCTTCCGGGCCCAGCTGGATGCGGCGGCGGAAGTCCTCGTCGCTCTCATATCGCGGTGGAATGCCTTCCTGCGGTCTGCCCGGGTCGAGCACCTGGCGGACGACGCCGAAGATCGCGGCGAGGTGGTCCAGGTCGCTGCCACCGGCATAAGCCAGCATCACGCCACGCGCGGCATCGTTGACACGCTGGCGATCGAGCAGGCGCAGGTAGGTGCAGACCTCCAGGATCTTGAAGGCCGGGTCCGACGGCAGCAGCGCGTCGAAGGTGGGATCCAGGGCCTGCAGCGCGGTCAGCGATTCATCGAACATGGCTTCGAAATCGAGCACTTCGATGACCGCCGGGGCAGGCAGCTGGGACAGATTGACACTGGTGAACGAGCCGGATGCCACGGTTAGCGAACCTCGATTCCTTCGATGGTGATGGCCTCGCCGTCCGGCAGGTGGATCCCGGTCACTGCCAGGATCATCACGCCGGGGGCGGGGAGGGAGACGTCGACGTTCTCGACGTGGAGACGCGGTTCCCATCGCGCCAGCGCGTCGACGGTGGCCGCGATCAGGTCCATGCGCAGCGAGCGGTTGGTCGGCGCATCGATCAGTTCAAACACGCGTGAACCGTATTCGCGGCGCAGTACGCGGGAGCCAAGGGGCGTGGTGAGAATGTCACGCACGGACTGGTGGAGATGGGCGAGCCCATCCAGTGATTTGCCGGTGTTGGCGTCGATTCCTCGCATGGCCTCTATCGTCGTGGAGTGCGGGTTTTCAGGGCATTGCAGGCGTGGCCGCTCAGGCCTGGGCCGGCGTGGTCGGCGCGGTTGGGCCCTGTGCGGTGTGCTTGTGTGCCTTCAGGCCGATGGCGCCAGCCTTGATCTCGCCCGGTGTGCTGATGTCCTTGCCGGCGCTGATCGCGCCGCTGACATCCAGATCGCCGGTCGCCTTGATCGAGGGCGTATCGAGCACGATCGATTCGCTGGCGATCACCTGTGCATTGGCGCAGGTGACGATGACCTTGCCGCTGCCGACATGGACGTTGAGCGTGTTGGTTTCCTGGTCGTACTCGACGGTGCTGCCGTCGGCGAACTCGGTGCGTTGCCGCAGGCGCGAGTCGGCCGGCGGCGGAAAGCGGTCCTGGTACAGGCTGCCGAGTACCAGTGCCTGGCCGGGGTCGCCATAGGGGCAGGCCAGTACGACCTGCTCGCCGGGTTCGGGCGCGCACCAGCTGCGTACGCCCGGGCCCGCGCGGCGTTCCAGCCAGGGAATCCAGTCGGTAAGCATGCCGTCGGCATCGACGCGGACACGCCCGTTCGCCTCGTCCAGCTCGCGTACCACACCGATCATCAGCAGGTTGCCGATCAGCCGCGCGTGTTCGGCGCTCATCGTGCGCGCTCCGGCAACGGCTGGTAGCGGGACTCATGGGCGCGGCCGATCTCCGGCGCGAAGCTGTAGGACGCCTGCGGCACCACGCCACCGGTGTCGTCCCACGGGTTGTGGCCCAGTGCGACCGGCAGCGACCACTCGACGATCCAGGTGCGCAGGCCCGGCTGTGCCGCCGCTGGGTCTTCGGGCAATGCCGCGATCACATCGATCGCACCGCTGGCAACGCCGGGAAAGCGGCCGAGCTGGTGCAGCCAGGTTGCAAGGGCGAGGGCCGCGTTGCGCAGCCGCAGCGCCGTGGTTGCATCGGTTGCCGGCAGCACAATGCGTGCTTCGAAGCGCAGCGTGGCCTGCAGAAGGCCACTGCCATCATTGTTGTCCCTGCTGCGGTCACAGCGGGTCATCGCCAGCAGGCAGGCCGGCAGGGGCAGCCCCTCAGCGTTGGCGTCGCGATGGAACTCGACGCTTGCAAACCCTGGAAAGCGTGCGCGGATTGCGGATTCGATCGCGGCAATCAGCGGATCGAGCGTGGGAGGGAAGGGATCGTTCGCCATGTCAGCTCATGCAGGGAAGGGAGGAAGGGCGTAGCGCTGCAAGGCGCGCGCGGTCTGCAGCCAGTGTTGCCATCACCGCAGTGGGGTGGCATTGCAGGCGTGGCCGTATCCGGCAGGCTCAGTGCGCGGGTGTGGCGCTGCTGCTGCAGTCGGAAGGTGCTGCCGGCGCGGCGCCATTGATGGTGATGCCGCGCTGGTTGCCGAGGCTGCACAGCAGCGCACTCAGCTGGTCGGCCAGCGCGTGGTACTGCTGTGCGACGGCAACGTGATTGCGCAGCAGCGCGTCATCGCTGGCCGCGTGCAGGTCCGGCAGGCGGGAAGGGGGAAGCAGCTGGGCAGGTGCGATGCTGAGATCAGCGCGGCAGGGCGTGGCCGGCGTTGGCCTCGCGCCAGATGCGCACGAACTCAGCGTCAGCGTCGCCGCGATCACGACCAGGAGTCTTGGCATGGGTCTCGATGTCCCGTTGCAGGGTGTTGAACTGTTCGGTGCGCCGGGACTGCCGGGCCAGGCGCTGTGATTCGGCCTGCGCGCCTGCGGCGCTGTTGGCGAGGGCCTGCTGGTACGCTCGCTGGGCTGCATCGGTGTGGGCCGCCTGCTGCGCTGCCCGGGTGGTGGCAGCGGCAAGGTCCGCGCTGCGGTCGCGCAAGGTCCATCCCAGCCAGGCGCAGCTCGCGTGGCTGCCGGCAAGGACCAGCAGTCCGATGCCCAACCTCAGTGCCCCGGGCGTCACTGCAGGGCTCCGCCGGCGGCCCGGTACGCCGCGCGCAGCGTTTCCAGTGCGTGCTCCTTCTGGCCGTAGCCGGCGCCTGGCAGCGACGCCCAGATGCGCCGTGCCGCGGTGACGGCAGCGTCGAAGCGTCCCAGCCGGATCAGCTCGTAGGCACCGCACTGTCTCAGCAGGGCGACCGCCGCGCGGTCCTGCGAGACCGGGCCGAAGTCGGGCAGGCCCAGGCGTGCGCGCAGGTCGTCCCAGGTGCTGCGCAGGAACTGGTAGCGGCCGGCGGCGCTGGATTTGATGCCGTAGCGCGGCAGCGACACCAGCACGCGGGGATGGTCGCGGTAGTCGGTGAACAGCTGGCCGCCGACGATGACGTCGTAGCCGCGGTCACGTGAGCGCTGGCCCGGAATGTCGGTGCCTTCGGACACGGCCAGCATGTCCAGGAACGCAGCGACGTTGGTGCCACCGAGGGCACTGGCGGCGGCGACGGTCATGCGGCCGCTCCCGGTTGCTTGCGCACCAGGGCCAGCAGGGCGTCTATCTGTACGCTCTGCTGGGCGATCTGTGCACGCAGGGCGCTGACTTCACCGCGCAGCTGCCCGATCTCCTGGGCCATTGCCTCGCGTTCGTGCATCAGTCCATCGGCGCGTGTACGTTCGGCCGCGAGTTGTTCCTGCAGGGTGCGCAGGGTGTTGCTGGTGGCTTCATCGGCAGTGCGGTCGACCTTGGCCGACGACAGCCACTGGCGCAGCCACAACGACACCGCGATCAGCACGCCCGAGGTCCCGCCCAGGTACTTGGCCCAATCCGGCACGCCGGCCAGCAGGTCGCTCTCGTTCATGCGCGTGCGTACCCCTTGAGCAGGGCCGGGTGGACGGCCGGTGGCGGCGCGGAACGCGCGCCGCGCAGGGCGCGCTTGATGGTGGTCTGTGAGACGCCGAACTCACGCGCGACATGCTCGCGCGGCATGCCGCTGGCGACCGCGCGGGCGATCTGCTCACGGCGTTCGTGCGCGCCGGCAGCGAAGCAGGACGCCAGGAACAACAGTTCGCCGCCGAAGTGCGCGACCAGCCGCTGGGCGACGTCGTGGCCAAGGATGTCGATCAGCCGGTGCTGGTCGGGCAGGGTGGAGGGGACGTAGACGATGACGCGGTGACGGCCGGTGGTGCTGGAGGTGGTCGGCGGCCACGCACGCACCAGCGTGAGGGCTGCGGATTCGCCGATGACCTCGGCCAGGGTCTGGATGCTGTCGGGCAGGGCGTTCATGGAGGATGTCTTCAGTGGCATTGATCTCCACTGTTGCCATCCCGCCCGGCCAGTCAACACCTTTCATCTACTTTTATATCGGCGCACTGAAGACGTTCAGTCGTGCGGGAGGAAGGGTGAGGAGTACGACACGCCTGCCTGCAGTGCGCTGCATCCGCTTGCGCCGACCGCTGATGTTTTCCTGTACATCCGTACTCGTTGTCCTCACCTGGCAGGAACAGAGGCGGATCAAGGGGATCGGGCAGGTACAGGGTGAGGACGGCCACCCGCCACACAGCCTCATGCGCCGTGTACTGGCCTGAAACGAAAAAGCCCCGGACGATGCCGGGGCTTCAGGACTGCAGGAGGCGCTGGATCAAAGATCGAATACCAGGTTGCCGCCGGTCTTGCGGGGGATGTAGCCGGCGTCGCGCAGCCAGCGTGCTGCGTTGACCTGGTCCATACGCTTGACCGGGAAGCGGTTGGCGAACATCAGGAAGCGCGCCACGGTGATCGACTCGCCCTTGCCCTTCAGGGCAGCGAGGGTTTCGACGAACCATGGCGCGGGCGGTTGCTGGTTGCCCGGGCGGGCCACGGTACGCGCCTGCTGGGCGCTGCCAGCGCCTGCCCGGGCAGTGGCCAGCGTGCACAGCGAGATGAAGATCGCATCCAGGCTCACGTTGTCCTTGCTGCCCTTGGGCTGGGACTTGAACAACTCGATGGCCTTCAGGCGCGTCGACGTGAACTGTTCGACCTCCATGGCGTTTCCTCTTTGCGAAATTGGTTGGGGATGCAGGGTGACGACAGGTGTCGTCGGTGATGGGGGATGACCTTACATCATTTTCGCCGATGATGGGTCGGGGCCTGCGCTGGGTTCAGCGGATGGGGCCGGTAGCGGGTCCTGGTTCCGGATCAGATCACACCGCGTGAAAGCAGCTGGTCCAGGGATCTGCGGACCAGATCGGCCGGGCTGCCGTCGTTGTCGACTTCGATGTCGACCAGTTCATGCGGCAGCGGCTGCTCGCTGGCATGAGGGTCGCTGCTGCAATGGCCCGGGCGGTTGACGCGGATCACGACACCACCACGACGCCGGATCGCGCGGGCCTCATTGGCGAAGCGGACGTCGGGTACCAGCCCACCCTCGGGCAGGCGTGCGAACAGCGAGCGTACCCACAGCTCGGGATGGACGCGGTCACGCCCCCATTCGGTACCGGCGGTCTGCATCAGGTGGCGCGGGGTGAGTTCGGCCAGCCAGTCGATGGCGTCCTCCTTGCGGCTGTCCAGTTCGTGCAGGGAGAGCCCGAGGAGGGAGGCGACGAACTGCCGCAGTGGGGCCGCGAAGCTGTCGCGTGGCAGCGCCAACGCCGACGCCAGTCCATTGGCGAGTATGTCCTTGCCCGATCGCTTGCTGCCGGCGATGCCGATGTAGAGGGGCACACGCGCGCGCGGCGCCGGCCGCAGGGCGATGCTGCCCAGTGCAGGGCCGGCACGGAACGCGGCCAGTGTGTCGGCAATCATGCGATGACCGCTGTCGAGGGAGGCGGGAATCATGCGGAATCTACTCCTGGAGAAATGCGGCAGGTGCCGGAGGATCAGCAATCGCGGCCGGCGAGGCTGCGGGCGCGGAGGATGCGCTGGGTGATGCGACCACCCCGGGCCGCCGCGGCGATCGGGTCAAAGCACAGCATGGCGGTGCGGGTACGTCGGCCGGCAGCAAGGTGGTCGCGGATGGTCCGCTCGGACAGCACCGGTACCCGCTGGTGGATCTGCTGCACGGTCAGCTGCTCACCTTCGAAGGCATGCAGTCGGGGATGAGGCATGGCGGAAGCGCTCCTGGAAGGTGGCGGGCCGATACAGCCATCTTGCCTCCGTAGACGTCCCTAGTCAACACCTTTCATCTACTTGCGTCATGGTGCGGTTGGAGGGGCGGGCTGGCGGTCCACAGCCGCAATGCCGCTGCTGCCAGGCGCTCACGCTCAACCGGGCCGCGTGCGGCCAGGACACCCTCGAGATACTGCTGGCGGTGCCGGCGCGGGCTGACCGCCGTCCAGCGCCCGTCGTTGTCCATGCGCCGGTAGCCGTCCAGTTGCAGCAGGCGACGTGCTTCGCAGTGCAGACGCCAGTCGTCGCTGCTGCTATGCACGTCGCGACCATCATGCAGGCGTGGCATCTAGAACGGCCCTGCCGCGTGCTCGGCGAGACTGCGTCTGCGCTCGGGCATCAGCCAGACCTTGGCCCGCTCTTTGCCCACCACGCGGGTGCGCACGCCATGCCGCTTCACCACGTAGGCGGCGGCCTCGTTCACCTCGCGACGGTTGGGCTTGTCGATGCCGGCCGCGATGACGATCTCGGTGGCGCGGTAATGCGCGCTCCAGTGTTCGGCAGGGAGCGACCAGTCGAAATGGCGATCGATCAGTTCGGCGATCGGCGAGATGGGTTCGTGTTCGCTGTTGGTGGCATTCAGTGCATCCAGTTCCTCGGCACTCAAGTGCCAGGTCTCGCCGCTGCAGTACAGCGCATGGGCCTCTGCCCAGACCTGCTGCATGTCGATCCGCGCCGGTTCACCCAACGCCACGGCGTGCACGGTCCACCAGCGGGTGTTGCCGGTGGCATCGCGCAGGAAGCGTTCGTCGTTGACACTGGCAAACAGGATGGTGCGCCGTGCGTAGCGGGATTCGGTGCGCGCGTAGGGGCGGCGGATCTCGTCATGGCTGCGCGAGATGAATGATTTCAGCGCCGCGATATCAGTACGGCGGAAGGTGGCATCGACTTCGCCCAGCTCGACGATCCATTTGGAGATGACCTGCTTGACGCTGTCCTTGTTGGCCGGATCGAGCACCACGCCATCGGCGATCAGTTGCAGCTCGGCCGGCGCCAGCTGCCGTGCCCAGCGCGTCTTGCCCAGGTTCTGTTTCGAGACGAACGTCAACACGCCGCGCGCGACCACGCCATCGGGCTCAAAGGCGGCTGCCACGCCGGAGATCAGCCAGCGCCGCATCAGGACCTCCTTCAGCACGCGTCCGTCGGCCATGCGCGTGGGCTGGGCTTCCTGCACGGTGTCGAAGAACGCCTGCAGGCGGGGCTGGCCGTCCCACGGCCGTGAGGTGATCCAGCTGGCGACCGGGTTGTAGGGATTGGCTTCGGCCACCTGGCACAGGTTGGTCTCGAAGCTGGCGGTGGCCATGCCGGCGCGGTGCATGCAGTCCATCACTTCGCCTGCCGCGACTTCCTTGGCGTTGTCCACGGTCGTTTGCAGCCCAGGGACCAGAATCTCCAGATCCTTGCGGATGACGTTGTAGCGCACGGTCACACCGGTGCGGCGGCACAGCTCGGCCAGGTTGCGGGCCGTTGGCAACGGCCGCGCGCGCGCGCTGGTGTCGGGAAACGGGGTAAAGGCATCGAATGCGGACAGGTTGCCTGGCACCTGGTAGCGCGCGCTGGCCGATGACGGCGCATCGTCCTGCGCCACGTCGTCGCCTGCTGCGGGCGGCATGGGGGGCAACAGCTGGGTACGCACGGCGTCCAGCCCTTCACGCAGATGCAGGTCGTTGAAGTCGGTAGGACGGTCATCGTCGCCATGCAGCGCGGCAAACTCGGGCCAGACCACGCGGGCATCGATGTCTGCGGCGGTCCGCGAGGCCAGGGTGACGCCAGGGTTGTCCAGCGGCTGTCGCGTCCACTGATCGTTGTCGGCACATAGCACGAACGACGCGTCCGGCATGGCGCCGCGCCAGGCCTGGCCGACCGGGCCGAGGTTGCCCGCATCCCAGGCGACTACCGCGCACCAGCCGGTGGCCTGGTGGATGGATTCGGCCGTGGCGTAACCTTCTGCAATGGCAATTGGCTGGCCGGCAACCGGCTTGCCGATGACATGGAAGCAGCCCTGCTTGCGGCCGCCGGAAAGGAAGTCCTTGTCGCGTCCGAGTGCCGGATCCATGCGTGGAAAGATCGCCTGCAGCGAGACAATCCGGCCCGCACTGTTCATCACCGGTACCAGCAGGGCATTGTCGATGTGGCGGAAGACCAGCCCATCGCTGTTGCGCACCGGCCATGGCGCCACACGCAGGCCATGTGCGTGGATGCCCTTGCGTACGAGATAGGGGTGGTGGGCATCCGCGGGAATGGCTCGGTTCCACAGCGCGTTGGCCACCTTGGCGGCGGCGTCCTCGCGCTCGCGCTGATCCCGTTCGCGCGCGCTGCGGGCCGCCTCCTGGCGTTGCCGGATGGCACGCTGCTCGGCGGCGCTCAACGCGGTCGGTGATTTCGCGCACCAGGCATGGCGGATGCCGGTCCGCCAGCTGCCGAACTCGCCGGCCGGCACGTTGTCGCCAAACAACACCGCCCAACCATTGCGCGTGCCACGACGGTCGCCTTCCACATGGAAGCGTACCAGGGTGCCATCGGCGTTGAGCGCGTCGCGGCCGCGCGCGTCCGGCACGATGCCGTGCGCGTGCATGGCCTGCAGGAACGCGGGAACGATGTCCTGCGTGGGATGCGGTGTGTGCATTCGACGGGGCCCCTGGGAACGTGGATCGGTCCACGGCGGCCGATGGCGGCCAACGTGCTGTGCAGTGCCTGGCGTGCGCAGGCCGCGCAGCGGCCGACCGACGCAGTGTGGTCAGGATGTGATGGGAGGTGGTGACGGTCATGGTGTCGGAATGGGGTTTCATTTGCAACACCTTCCAGCACCTTGCATCCCTGATTGCGATCGGGTCGCCGGGTACTCGTTGGATCTGCGATGGCGTTTGCAGATCGCTGTGGTCGCATTGATGCGTCGCAGTTGGCGAGAACCGGTTTTCGGATGATGCGATCGCCGTCAGCGACGGCCCTTTGTTTCTCTCCATCGCGCCTTCGGGCGCCCGTGCACAAGGAGCCTGCATGCCTGAAATCCACTGCAACCACGAACGCCGATCCGCCGCGGAATCCGCGTCATTGACGGTCGTTGCGACGTTCTCAATCGGTGCGACCACCCCTCGATAAAATACAACCCGCATGACGGACACCATCGACGAAGCGCAGGAAATGGAAGCGCGCCACCTGCAACGCGCCCTGGCCCAGCACGCAACGCGGGCCAGCAACGTTGCCCCTCTCACTCCCATGGGGGAATGCCACAACCCGGACTGCAGCGAAGACTTCGACAACGATCCGGCAAGGCTGTTCTGTGGGCCTGCCTGTGCCGAGCGTTTCGAAGCCATCCATCAACACCGCAACGCATAGGAACAGGGGACATGTCTCTGAACAGCAACGACGCTGGCTTCACCGAACGCATCGCCGGTCTATCGGCCGAGCTCGCCGTGCTGGTGAGCCTGGTGGAGAACCACATCCATCTGCAGCTGGCTGATCTGGCCGACTCGGGTGATGTGGATGCACAGGAGCGATTCGCGGTAGCCGATCCGGAGCGCTGGTTGGAGAACGCCCGCAACAGCCTGCAGGCGGGTGTCATGTTCCTGGAGCGCGCGGTGCAGCAGCCGGCGCGGTTCTAGTCATCCGGTGCGGGGACGGAAGGGGCCGGCCAGGCTGCCTTCCGTCCCCCTCGGGCAGTGGCCGGTCCCCTGTGCTGCAGGCTGCGTCATAACGTCGCACCGGCGGCCGGGCAACCCTGAACGTGGTCCAAGGTTGGTCGCAGGCCCGTAGAATGGCCGGGTGCGTCGTTCTGTCCTCCACCGCCGGTTCCAGGCCCTGGCATGGCTGGCCATGCTGCTGGTGCTGCTTGCCCCGCTGGTGAGCCGCTGGCTGGCGCATGGTCACGTTGCAGCGGCTTTGCCAGTAGTGGCGATGGACCATTCCCAGCATGCGCAGCATGCGATGGAGGGTCATCACGACCACCACGCGATGGCGATGCAGCAGGGCGAGGACGCAAGGAAGCCGCCCACCGATCCACACGCCGAGCATGAGATGGGCGTGGACTGCGACTACTGCCTGATCGCCGCGCGGCTGATCACCCTGCTGGTGGCGGTATTGCTGCTGCTTGCGCCGGTGGCATCGATATGCCGTGCACTGCCCGGTGCGGTGCAGGCGTTGCCGCAGCGGGTCAGCGGCACATTGGGAGCGCGCGGGCCACCGGCCTTCATGGCTGCCTGAGCCACACGCGCGGTGCATTGACCTTCCTTCCATGAGGTTGCCGGCCACGGCCGGCGCCCGCCCGCGCGTGTCTGTCCCTTTCTGATTGCTGCCCTGCCACTGCGGGGTGGCCTTGCATGCCGTGAACAAATGAATACGAACCCGAACTCCGCGCACCTGCGCCGGGCGACGCTGCCTGTCATGTGCGCGTTGCTCCTGCACACCGCCTCCGTACTTGCCGCCGATGCGGCACCGCCGACCACGCTGGAGACCGTACGCGTGATCGATACCCGCAGCGGTGAGCTGTCATCCACCGCCAGCGCAGGCTCTGCGTTGGGCCTGAGCGTGCTGCAGACACCGGCCAGCCTGACGGTGATTTCGCGCGAGCAGCTGGAACAGCGTGGCGACGCCAACCTCAACGACGCGATCAGCCGCGCCGGCGCGATCAGTGCGATGCCGCACCCGGGCAACGGCCTGAGTGCGCTGTCCAGCCGTGGCTTCACCGATGGCGCTTCAGTGATGCGCCTGTACGACGGGCTGCGCCAGTACGGCGGCGTGGGCATCACGTTCCCGTTCGATACCTGGTCCATCGAGCGCATCGAAGTGCTGCGCGGTCCGGCCTCGGTCATCCACGGCGATGGTGCCATTGGCGGGGTCATCAACATCGTGCCGAAGAAGCCGACGCGCGGTGCCATCGAGAACGAGATCAGCGTGACCGTGGGCAGCGAGGACACCGCACGCCTGGGCTTCGGCAGTGGCGGCGCGCTGGCGCCGGAGCTGGCCTACCGCGTGGACGTGAGCGGCAACTACAGCGGCGGGTGGGTCGACCGCGGGCGCAACAGTGATGCCACCTTCTCCGGCGCACTGCTGTGGCAGCCACGCACGGATCTGCAGCTGACCCTCACCCATGCGCAGGGCCACCAGAAGCCGATGCGCTACTTCGGCACGCCGCTGGTGGATGGGCAGCAGCTGGAGGCATTGCGCCATCGCAACTACAACGTGGAAGACAGCGAGATCCGTTATCGTGACCGCTGGACCCAGCTCGATGCGCTGTGGACACCGAACGCGAACGTGGAATGGCGCACGCGCGTCTACCAGATCGGCAGCCAGCGCGACTGGCGCAATGCCGAGGCCTATGTCTACAACCGCGCTACCGGCTTGATCGATCGATCGGGCAATACCGAGATCACCCACAACCAGGACCAGACCGGGCTGACCTCGACGCTGCGCGTGCGGGGCAGTGTGGGCGGGCTGCAGAACAGTTTTGCCGTGGGCCTGGACGCCAACCGAGCGCACTTCAAGCACACCAACAACACCTATGCCGGCAGTTCCGGCCCGGTCGATCCGTTCGATCCGGTGCCGGGCCAGTTCGCCAGCGATGCGCCGAACCTGCCGCGCTATCGCAACGGTGCCGAGCAGTACGCGCTGTTCGTGGAAGACCACCTGGCGTTGAGCGAGCGTTGGTCGGTGCTGGGGGGGTTACGCCATGACCGCGCACGCATCGACCGCACCGACCTGATCAGCGGCCGGAACGCGTTTTCCAGGACCTACAACAGCACGGGCTGGCGCGTGGGCACGGTATTCGCATTGCAGCCAACGCTGAGCTTCTATGCACAGTACTCACAGGCGGTGGACCCGGTCAGCGGCCTGCTGATGATCAGCCCGGCCAACGGTGCGTTCGACCTGGCCAAGGGACGGCAGGTCGAGGTGGGCCTGAAGCAGGCATTCGACGGTGGCGAGTGGACCCTGGCGGCCTATCGCATCCGCAAGACCGGCTTGCTCAGCCGCGACCCGCTGGTGCCGGATCGCCGGCTACAGGTGGGCGCGCAGACCTCGCGCGGCATCGAGGCATCGTTGAACTGGGCCTTCGCGCCGCGGTGGTCGCTCGATGCCAATGCCACAGTGCTGAAGGCCGAGTTCGAGGACTTCCTGGAAGCCACCGGTTCGCCGCCGGTAGTGGTCCCGCGCGATGGCAATGTGCCGCCGAACGTGGCCGAGCGCCTGGCCAATGTGTGGGTGAGCTGGCAGTTCCTGCCCGACTGGAGCGCGGCCGCAGGCGTGCGTTACGTCGGCAAGCGCTACGCCGACAATGCCAACACCCTGGAGCTGCCCGGCTACAGCACCACCGACCTGGCGCTGACCTGGCAGGCGTCACCGCGTACGCGGTTGTCGGCGCGCTTGTTCAATGTGTTCGACAAGGCGTACTACGCCACGGCGTACTACACCAGTACGCAATGGCTGCTGGGACCGGATCGGCGCGTCGAGTTCACCGTCGACCACCGGTTCTGAGGGCACTGGCCATGTCGTTGCGATCCACTGCCAAGCGCTGGACCTATCTGCTGCACCGCTGGCTGGGCATCGGCGGATGCCTGTTGATGCTGCTGTGGTTCGTCAGCGGCATGGTGATGCTGTTCATCGGCTACCCGAAGTTGACGCCCGGCGAACGGCTGGCGTCGTTGCCGGTGCTGGGTGATGCAAGGGATTGGCGAGGACTGTCGGCGCTGCCGGAAGCTGTACGGGCCGAGCCGGAAGCCGTGGCCCTGACCACGGTGGGCGGTGAAGCGGCGTATGTGGTGCGCAGCGGCAGCAACGTCGGTGCGTGGTCGGTACGGACCGGCCAGGCGCTGCTGCCGGTTTCCGCGCAGCGCGCCGAAGCGTCGGCCGCGCAGTTCGCCGGTGGGCAGGCCTTCGTTGGCGCGATGCGCGTGGACGAGGACCGCTGGACCCATTCGCGCGCGCTGGACGCGCATCGGCCGCTGTACCGGGTCGAGGTGGGCGGCGCGCAGCCGGGGGATGTGTATGTGTCCTCGCACACCGGCGAAGTGGTGCTGGATGCGCCGCGCGTGCAGCAGCGCTGGAACTACGTGGGCGCGTGGCTGCACTGGCTGTACTTCCTGCGCATGCAGTCGGTCGATCCGGTGTGGACGTGGGTGGTGATCGTGCTCTCAGCGCTGTGCACGGTGGCGGCAATCAGCGGCATCGTGGTGGGTGTGTGGCGCTGGCGCTTCCGTGGGCGCTACCGCACTGGCGCGAAGACGCCGTATGTCGAGCCGTGGATGCGCTGGCACCACCTGATCGGGTTGGTGGCAGCGGCATTCGTGTTCACCTGGATCTTCAGCGGCCTGATGTCGATGAATCCGCTGGGGATCTTCAGCAGCACGCGCGATGCTGTGGACGCCGAGCGCTATCGCGGTGGCGCGGCAGCCGTGGATGGAATGCTGGGTGAACCTGCAGCGCTGCTGGCGGCGGCGGGCGCCCACAACTTCAGGCCGGTGGAGATGCAGTGGCGGCGCATCGGCGGCGAACTGTTCGCCGTGCTGCTGGATGGACGGGGCGATACCCGCATCGTGTCCAGTGCAGATGGAGAGCTGCGGGTCTTGCGGCAACTGCCTGCGGGCTGGCTGCAGCAGATGGCCCGCGCGATGTCTGATGCGCCGATGCAGGCCTTCTCGGTCCAGCGGGCGCCGGACGCGTACTTCTATCCGCGCGCACCCGAAGCGATGAACGGTGCAGCCGTACGCCGCTTCCCGGTGGCCGTGGCGGACTTCGGTGATGCCGAGGCGACGCGTGTCTATCTCGACCTGGCCACCGGCGATCCGCTGCTGACGATGGGACATCGCGAGCGTGTCGGGCGCTGGCTGTTCTACTTCCTGCACAGCTGGGACCTGCCGGCGATGCTGCGCTTGGACAGCACCCGGTTGGCTGTGTTGCTGCTGTTGAGCGTTGCGGGTACGGCGTTGTGCGCGACGGCCGTGGTGATTGGCTACCGCCGGTTGAGGATGAAGTTGCGGCGCAGGCGGCGCTGATGCCAAAAACTACATCCGCAGCCAACGGGTGGACACCGCCACCAGCAGCAAGGCCATGCCCACGCCGATGAACGCGGCGATCAGACCGAAATGATTGGCGGCAAAGCCGATCAGTGCTGGGCCAGCGAGGATGCCGGCAAAGCCCAGCGTGGAAACGGCGGTGATCGCCAGCGCGCCGGGCATGCGGTTCTGGTGGCCGGCCAGCGAGAACAGCGCCGGTGCAATGTTGGCGCAGCCGAGGCCGACCAGCACGTATCCGGCCAACGACATCTGCCACGGCGTGACCAGGGTCAGCACCAGCACGCCGGTGGCAGCGAGCAGAGCACCGAACACGATCGCGCGCTGGCGTCCCATGCGCGCCACCAGTGCATCGCCGAACAGGCGGGCGACGGTCATGGTCAGGGTGAAGGTCACATAGCCGATGCCTGCCAGGCTGGCATCGACACGACGTATATCGGTGAGGAATACCGCGCTCCAGTCCAGCATCGCGCCTTCACCCAGGAAGGCGACGAAGGCCAGTACGCCGATGAACAGCACAATGCCATGCGGCATGGCCAGCATCGGGGTGTCATGGGGCATGCGCCCGCTGTGCCAGTACGACGCCGACAGCAGCATCACCAGCAGCATGGCAGCAACGCCGATCAGTACCGATGCCAGCGGTGGCAGCTGCGCGGACATCAGCACGGTCATGGTGGCCGCACCGAGGAATCCGCCGATGCTGAAGAAGGCATGGAAGCCGGACATCATCACCCGTCGTGCCTCGCGCTCGACGATCACCGCCTGTACGTTCATCGTGCAGTCCATCGCGCCCACGGCGGCACCGAATACGAACAACACCAGCCCCAGCGCCCACGCCGAACCGGCCAATGCCAGGCCGGGAACGGTCAGGCAGATCAGCAGGCTGCTGGCCACCATCACCCGGCGGCAGCCGAGGCGCGCGGCCAGCACGCCGGACAAGGGCATCGCCAGCAGCGAACCCGCTCCGAGGCAGAGCAGTACCAGCCCCAGCGTGGCGTCGTTGATGCCGGTGCGCGCCTTGGCGAACGGCACCAGGGTGGCCCACAGTGCGGTGGCGAAGCCGGGAATGAAGAATGCAGCGCGGGTCGCGTGCTGTTCGGCACGCGCGCGGTTGGCGAGGGACATTGGAGGTGCGCTCAGGGCGGAGTGGGGTGTACCGCGATACCGGCGGCGCGGAAGCGCGCGGCCAGTGCGGGCGGTGCCGAGGTGGTCAGCACCAGATCGTCGATCTCGTCCAGGCTGGCGATCTGCCAGTGGCCGCGGGCACCAAGCTTTTCCGTGGTGGCGGCGACGATGATGCGGCTGCTGCAGGCCACCATCGCGCGTTTGAGCGTGGCTTCCTCGGCATCCATCGCCCACACGCCGGTGTCGCCGTCCACCGCGCACGGGCCGGGCAGGTACACGTCGGCACGCAGGCGCTGGACCTGGGCCAGCGCTTCGGCGCCGACCGCGCCCCCCCCGCTGGCCAGGCGGCCGCCGATCAGCTGCACGGAGGTGCCCTCATGCAGGCTGGCGGCGGTGGCGATCTGTGGGGCGTTGGTGATCACCGTCAGCCCGAGGGCGGCGGGCAGCTGCTGGGAAATGGCCAGGTTGGTCGAACCGGCATCGAGCAGTACGACCTGACCGGGTTGCAGCAGCGCGCAGACGCGCGCGGCCAGCTCGGCCTTGTCGCTGCGGTCGCGGGTCAGGCGCTCGCGCAGCGGGCGTTCCTTCGGTGGCGGCAATACAGCGCCCCCGTAGACGCGCTGGCACAGGCCCTGGGCAGCCAGTTCGCGCAGGTCTCGGCGGATTGAATCTTCGGAAACGGCGTAGCGGCGCGCCAGGTCGGCGGCGACCACGCGGCCCTGCTGGCGCAGTTCGTCGAGGATCTGCAGGGTGCGCTGGGCGGGGAGGGGGCTGGGATCGGAGCTCATGCTGCAAGTCTGCACGTTCATGCATAAACGTGCAACAACGTGCATATGCTGCGAATGGACGCGAGGCGGCGACGGGTGTACCCGCGATCTGAGGCCGCGGGCCTTTGGATCGCCTGCGATGCCCGGCATCATGGCGTGGCCCCTGGCATGGAATTCCCGATGTCCCCCACCGTTCACCGCAAGCTGCGCATCGGCGCAGACCAGTACACCGGCCAGAAAGTGGTCGACCAGCAGTTCCACGAATGCGATTTCTCCGGCGCTGACCTCACCGCCACCGAGTTCATCAACTGCAGCTTCTATGACGCCGACACCCGCGCGGGCTGCCGCTTCAATGGCGCCACGCTGAAGGAAGCCAGCTTCCGCAGCTGCGACATCAGCATGTGCTACTTCAGTTTCATCAAGGCGCTGGGCCTGGAGATCAGCGAGTGCCGCGCGCAGGGCGCTGATTTCAGCAACGCCAGCTTCATGAACCAGATCACCACGCGCAGCTGGTTCTGCAGTGCCTTCATCAAGAAGTCGAACCTGCGCTACGCCAATTTTTCGCGGGTGACGCTGGAAAAGTGCGAGCTGTGGGAGAACCGTTGGGATGGCGCGAATGTGAGCGGTGCCAGCTTCGCAGGATCGGACCTGTCCGGCGGCCAGTTCGAGGGCATCGACTGGAACAGCGCCAACTTCACCGACTGCAACCTGACCAACTCTGAGCTGGGCGAGCTGGACCTGCGCAGCACCAACCTGCGCGGGGCCACGCTGGATGTGCAGCAGGTGGCGCTGTTGATGCAGCGCATCGGCATTACCGTGGTGCCGTAGGCATCATCCGGCGTACGCCACCCAGCCCTTGAAGCTGAAGCCGGCATAGAACAGTTCCACACCGTCGAAGCCGGCCTCCTGCAGTAGCGCAACCTCCTGCTCGGGCGACAGCAACGGCAATCGCTCGGCAATGGCGTCGATCGCGCGCTGCGCATCGGCGTGGGCAACCCCCGAGGCTTCGGCGAACGCCGCGTAGCGCTGCAACCAGCGCAGCTTGCCGGCCGGGTCCTGCGGCACGCTGTGGTGGGCCACCACCAGTGGCGCACCCGGATGCAGGCGCCTGCGCAGCTCGCGCAGTGTGTGCAGGCGCTGCGCGGTATCGAGGAAGTGCAGGGTCAACAGGCAGCTGGCGCCGTCGAAGCGCCCATCGGGCGCATCGTCGATATAGCCTTCCAGCAACTGCACGCGCGACATCAGCGGACCCAGTGTCTGCTCGGCCAGGGCCAGCATCGGCGCGGCCGGGTCGACCCCCAGCAGCTGCCAGCCCGGCTGCGCCTCGGCAAAGGCCTTCAGTTCCAACCCGCCACCGGCACCCAGCACCAGCACGCGGCCCTGCGCAGGGACACGTTCGGCCAGCAGCAGCCGGCTCATCTGCTGCAACGCGAGGAAGCCCGGCACCTGGCGCAGCGGCGCTTCGGCATAGCGGGCCACCGCCTGCGGGTCGGAGAACGTGGACATGCGCGGATTCCTGCGGAGGGCGACATACCACTGTAGCGCGGCGCGCAAGAGGCATTGCCCGCCGCTGCCGCACGGGCGGGACAGGGCTCACGCCGCTGCGGCCTCAAGCACGTCTTCCAGCCGCACCTCGCCGAGGAATCCACCAGCGCTGGTTGCCGGCTGCTGCGCTTCGATGGCGTGGGCGAACTGCACGCCGGCGTCGTCCTGCAGGCGCTCGAACAGCTGCTGCACCCTTGGGAACTCGCGACGATCGACCACCTGGTGATAGTCGTTCCAGCGCGCGATGCCTGCGAAGTAGGCGTCGGCAAAGCTGCGCTGTTCGCCCAGCAGCCACGGGCCCGTGCCGATCATCTGCTCCAGCGCCTGGTGGGCGTGGCGCACCTTGGTCGTGCCATAGGCACGCAGCGCCTCGCCTTCATCGCCTTCCGCATGCTCCAGTGCGTGCCAGAGCGGCGCATAGGCACCGAAGAAACTGGTGTTGAGATAGGCCAGCCGATGGTTGAGGCGATCGAAGCCGGAGGTGCCCTGTGCGAAGCCCAGCCCCTGCGCGATGCCCTTCGCGGCCAGGTGGTTGAGGATGGCCAGGCTCTCGCTGAGCAGCTCACCCTGTGCGGTTCGCAGCGTCGGGGTTTCGCCCAGTGGATTGAGGCGGCGGTAGTCCTCGCCCTGCACCTGGCCGGGCATCTCGATGCGGCACAGTTGATACGGCTGGCGCAGCCACTCCAGCGCGATGATGGAGCCGAACGAGCAGCCCGAGGGCACGCCGTAGAAGAGGATCGGGGTCATGGCAGGTTTCCGGTTCGAGCCGCGATGCGGCGGGTGAGGAAAGCGTGCCCGCGTGGACATTGCCCCGGAAGCCGTCCGAATGGCATCCTGAAGTCCACATATGTGGACGTTGCACATGCTCAACCTCAACGATCTGGCCCTGTTCGTAACTGCGGTGGAGCAGGGCGGTTTCGCCGCAGGCGGGCGCCATCTGGGCCTGCCACGCTCGACCCTGAGCAAGCGCGTGGCGCTGCTGGAAGAACAACTTCAGGTGCGGCTGCTGCAACGCAGTTCGCGCCGCTTCGCATTGACCGAGGTCGGCCAGGAGTTCTTCGAGCGCGCGCGCGCAGCGTTGTCTGAGGTCGAGGCCGCCGAGGCCATCGTCCGCGACCGCCAGGCCGAACCCAGCGGCACCGTACGCATCAGCGCTTCGATTCCGGTGGTGCAGGGCGAGCTCGCCGCGTGCCTGCCTGTACTGGCCCGCCGCTATCCACGGCTGCGCATCGAAGTTGAAGTAAGTGATCGTTTTATCGATCTGGCTCAGGAGGGCATCGACATCGCCCTGCGCAGCCACTTCGGTCCGCTGCCCGATTCCGGGTTGGTGCAGCGCTTGCTGGGTAGCGAGCGCATCGTGCTGGTGGCGTCCCCTGGCTATCTGGCAGCCGCGCTGGCAGTGGATACGCCCGAGCAGCTACGTGCGCATGCCGGCCTGCTGACCGCCCGCCATGCAACGCGCTGGACGCTGCACGGCCCCGACGCCCGCACCGTGCAGGTGGAGCCGCAGGTGGCGCTGGTCGGCAATGAATCGCAGCTGCTGATCGCAGCAGCCGAAGCGGGTCTTGGCATCACCGTGTTGCCACACAGCCTGTGTGCCGCAGCCCTTGCCGCCGGCCGCCTGCAGCAGGTGCTGCCGGCGTGGCATGCCGGCGAAGTGACCACCAGCGTGCTGTTGCCGCATCGTCGCGGCCAGTTGCCGGGCGTGCGTGTGGTGGTGGATGCGCTGGTCGCGCATTACCAGCTCAACGCAGCGCGCGCGCCAGTACCTGCCAGATCCTCGGGTCCTGGCACTGCGAGACGTTGAAGCGCACATAGTCGGCCGCGCGCTGCGACTGGCTGAAGGCGTTGCCCGGCGCCAGCACGATGCCTTCGCGCAGGCATTGCCGTGCCAGCGCAGCGGCGTCGCGGCCATCGGGAAGCTGGCACCAGAGGAACAGGCCGGCTTCCGGTTGCAGCCACGGGGTGATGCCCAGCGCGTGCAGTTTCCGCAGTGTGTGCCGGCGCGCATCGGCCAGGCGCGAGCGCACCGATTGCATGTGGCGGCGATAGCCACTGTCGGTCAGCGCGATGTGCATCAACTGCATCGCCAGGTGGCCGCCGCCGAAGCTGGTGGCCAGCTTCAGGTCGGTCAGCGCTTCGATCCAGTCGTGGCGTGCCGCGATGTAGCCACAGCGCGAAGCGGCCGACAGGGTCTTGGAGAAACTGCCGACGTGGATCACCCGCGACAGCCCATCCAGCGCAGCAAGACGCGGTGCCGGCTGCAGTTCGAAGTCGGCGAAGATGTCGTCCTCGACAATGATCAGCTCGCTGCGTTCGGCCAGTCCCAGCAGCCGATGCGCGGTGCTGGCCGATAGCGCCGCGCCGGTCGGGTTGTGCAGGCCCGAATTGGTGATGTACAGCCGCGGCGAATGTGCCTGCAACGCCTGAGCGAACGCGTCCAGGTCCGGGCCAGCGTGCGTGTAGGGCACACCCACCGCCTGCACCTGGTGCGCCTTCAGCAGGGCGTGGTAGTTGAAATAGCTCGGGTCGTCGACCAGCACGCAGTCACCGGGCTTGAGCAGGAAACGGCAGATCAGGTCGACTGCGTGCGTCCCGGATTCGGTCAGCAGGATCTGCTCCATCGGTGCGTCGATGCCCAGCGCAGCTGCGCGTCGCTGCAGTAGATGGCGCAACGGTGGAAGGCCGAGCGGGCCGGCGTAGTCGACCAGGTGCGGAGCATCGCCGCGCGCCAGCCGACGCAGGCCGCGGCGCACGCCGTCGTGGTACAGCCAGTCGCTGGGCATCCAGCCGCAGCCCGGCTTGAGGTGCCCAGGCGGCGTTTCCAGCGATTGCCGCGACACCCACAGCGGGTCCACCGCGCGGTCCAGGCGTGGTTCCATTTCGGCCAGCGCCAGCGGTGCGGCCGGTCCACTGACATAGAAACCGGAACCGGCACGCGCGCTGATCAGCCCTTCAGCGGCGAGGCGCTCGTAGGCCTCGACCACGGTGGAGACCGACACGCCCATCGCCGCCGCCTGCGCGCGTACCGAGGGCAGGCGCGATCCGGCGCCATCCACCCGCGTGCCGATGCGGGTGCGGACGGTCTGGATGACCGATTCGATACGTGTGAGCGGGCGTGTCATGGTGAAAGTGTGCTGGAAGTGTGGGCAGTACAGTTATTTGAAGCTGTACTGGATTGTAGCTGGGGAGCGCGGGCCACAGGTGCTTCCATGGAGATCCCGCCGGGCACCGCCCGGCCTCCCAGGAGTACAGGCGTGGAACGGTCGGCGAGTGGTTGGATCAATGGCTTCATCGGTGTGGTGATCTTTGCGGGCTCGTTGCCGGCCACCCGCCTGGCAGTGCTGCAGCTGGACGCCGGGTTCGTCACCGCCGCACGCGCCACCATCGCCGCCGTACTCGGCCTCGGCCTGTTGCTGCTGTTGCGCCAACCCTTTCCGCGGCGCAGCGACCTGCCCGGCTTGGCGGTGGTCAGCCTCGGCGTGGCGGTCGGCTTCCCGCTGCTGACCGCGCTTGCCCTGCGCCATGCCTCGTCAGCGCACACCATCGTGTTCCTCGGCCTGTTGCCGCTGAGTACTGCGGTGTTCGGCGTGCTGCGCGGTGGCGATCGGCCGCGCCCGGCGTTCTGGCTGTTCTCGCTGCTGGGCAGTGCCTGCGTGGTCGGCTATGCCGCGCGCAACGGCATTGAAGCCTCGCTGCAGGCCGACCTTCTGATGCTGGCGGCGATCGTGGTGTGTGGACTGGGCTACGCGGAAGGCGGTCGGCTCGCCCGCCATCTCGGCGGCTGGCAGGTGATCAGCTGGGCGCTGCTGCTGGCACTGCCGGTGATGCTGCCGCTGACGGTGCTGATGCGCCCGCCCTCGTTCACCGCGGTCGGTCCGTCGGCGTGGTGGGCGTTGGGCTACGTGGCGGTGTTCAGCATGCTGATCGGCTTCCTGTTCTGGTACCGCGGGCTGGCCCAGGGCGGCATCGCCGCCGTCGGCCAACTGCAGCTGCTGCAACCGTTCTTCGGCCTGGCCCTGGCGGCACTGTTGCTGCATGAAGCGGTCAGCCTCAGCATGGTGCTGGTGACCGTGGTCGCGGTGATCTGCGTGGCCGGCGCCCGCCGCTTCAGCCGCTGAAAAAAGGGGACGGAGGGGATTAAGTCGTTTCAGGCACAGAAGGGCCGATCATGACTTGATCCCCTCCGTCCCCTTTTCCGCGCCGTTGCGGAACAGATGCGCAACGGCATAGTCGATGAACACCCGCAGCCGTGCGCTGGGGTGGCGCCCACCGGGCCATAGCAGCGAGAACTGCCCTTTGTGTGTGGGCAGTGCAGGCAGCACCTGTTGCAGGCGGCCATCGGCCAGCGCGTCGGCCGCGAGGAAGTCTGGCATCCAGGCCAGGCCCATGCAGCCGATGGCGGCGGCCAGCACTGCTTCCATGTTGTTGCAGGTCATCGCCGTCGGAAGGCGCGCGCCGGCATCGCCTTCCACCCCCGGCAGCTGCCAGGGATGCAGCTTCCCGGTAGTCGGGTAGCGGAAGCGCAGAGCCGCATGCATGCGCAGATCGCCCACATCGCCGGGAATGCCGTGCGCCTGCAGATAGCCAGGCGCTGCACAGAGCATGAAACGGAAGCCGCCCAGCCGCCGTGCGGTCAGGCTGGAATCGGCCAGTTCACCGCTACGTATCACCGCGTCGAGGCCTTCGCTGACCACATCGACGATGCGGTCATTGAAGTCCAGCTCCAGCTGCACCTGCGGGTAGCGCTGCTGGAAGCCGGGCAGTACCGGCAACAGGAAGCGGTAGCCGATGGTGGGCAGGCCGATGCGCAGCAGTCCACTTGGGGCGTGCTGTCGTTGCGCCAGATCCGCCTGTGCTTCGGAAAGCTCGTCCAGTGCACGCCGGCAGCGCTGCAGCAGCAGTTCGCCTTCGTCGGTGAGGTGCACGCGGCGGGTGGTGCGATGGAACAGGCGGGTGCCGAGTTCCTGCTCAAGGCGGGCGATACGCTTGCCGACCGCCGAGGCGGACAGGCCGAGCACGCGGGCGGCGCCGACGATGCTGCCCGCCTCGGCGGTACGGACGAAGGCAAGCAGGGCGGAGATGGAGTCCATGCAGTCATGATTGCGGAACATTGCGCCGCAATCAACGTCCATCGGGCCTGTTTTTCAGGAATAGCGGCCTGTCCATCATCAATGTCCCTGATGGATGGAGGCCCGCATGGCCCCGGTTTCGATACTCCCTGTACCTGTCCGCACGCAGCAGCACTGGACGCTGCTTGCGGTCTGCCTGGCCGCGCTGGCGCTGCCGTTGTCCTTTTCGGCCGGTGCCGTCGCGGTGCCGGTGCTGGCCCGTTCCGCGGCGGCCTCGCCCACTGCGCTGGCCTGGGTGACCAATGCCTTCATGCTCACCTTCGGCAGCCTGCTGCTTGCTGCCGGTGGCCTGGCCGACCGCTATGGCCGTCGGCGGATGTTCCTGCTGGGCACGTCGGGTTTCACCGCCGCTACGACCGCTGCATGCCTGGCCCCGACGCTGCTGTGGCTGGATCTGGCGCGCGGCCTGCAGGGCGTTGCCGCCGCCGCCGCGCTGGCCTCGGGCACGGCGGCGCTGGCGCAGGGCTGGCAGGGGCCGAAGCGCGCCCGTGTCTTCGCCCTGCTGGGCACGACGTTCGGTGCGGGACTGGCGCTTGGGCCGTTGCTGGCGGGCCTGCTGCTGCAGTCACTGGGCTGGCGCAGCGTGTTTGCTGCAGGCGGTGTGCTGACGTTGGCGGCCTTCGCACTGGGCGCGCGCGCGTTGCCCGAAAGCCATGGCGAACGCGGGCGGCTGGATGTCGGCGGCATGCTGGGCTTCAGCCTGATGCTGGCGGCATTGACCCTGGCCCTGCTGTGGCTGGGCGAATTCGGCGTGCACGCCGTGCGCGTGCAACTGGCCTTGCTCGCCACGCTGTTGCTCGGTGCAGTGTTCATCGGCATCGAACGGATGCATCCATTGCCGTTGCTGGACCTCTCGCTGTTCTCGCAACCGGCGTTCCTGGGCGTCCAGCTGCTACCGGTGGCAACCTGCCTCGGCTACGTGGTGCTGCTGGTCGTGCTGCCGCTTCAACTCCTGGGCGTGCACGGGCAGAGCGCCACATGGGTTGGCCTGCAGATGCTGGCCCTGTCTGCGCCGATGCTGGTGCTGCCGCTACTGGCCGTGCGCTGGGCGGAACGGATCGGCAGCGCACGGCTGTGCACGCTTGGCCTGCTGGTGTGTGCGTGCGGACTGTATCTGTTGTCGCGGCATGCCGCCCATCCATCGCCTTCGCAGTGGATTCCCTGGCTGGTACTGATCGGTGCAGGTACGGCCCTGCCGTGGGGGCTGATGGATGGCCTGTCGGTGAGCGTGGTACCGGTGCAACGTGCGGGCATGGCGGCGGGCATCTTCGGAACCGTGCGGGTGGCCGGTGAAGGCATTGCACTGGCGGCCGTGACAGCAGTGCTGTCGCTGCTTGTCAGCGGGCATCTACAGGGAACGTCGCCTGCATTGCTGGCGCGCGCCGGTGCCTATCTGGCCACGGGTGCGCAGACACAGGCACAGGCTCTGCTGCCGTCGATGAGCAGTGGGCAGCTGCAGCACGCCAGTGCCGAGGCGCTGGTGGTGCTGCTGCGTCTGCTGGCACTGCTGACCGCCGCATGCGCGGTGCTGTTGCACCTGCTGCTGCGGCGGCCGGCAATGGCCGTGCTCAGAACCGATAGCTGATGGTGCCGGTGACCACGCGCGGATAGCCGGCGAAGCAGTCGCCGAAGGTGCGGCACGGCGCGTAGTAGCGCTTGTCGGTGAGGTTGGTGATGTTCAACGCCATCGTCCAGTCGGTCACCTGCACTTCCACCAATGCATCGGCCAGCGTGTAGCTGGGCGTGACGATGCGTCCGCCATTGCCCAGCGATACGGTGTTGCCGACGTGGCGCACGCCCAGGCCCAGGCGCAGGCGCGCGGCATCGTCCAGCTGGAAGCCCTTGGACACCCAGGCCGAGGCCAGGTCCTGCGGGGTGTCATTGAGGCGCTGGCCCACTTCCAGCGCGAAGTTGCTGCGGCTGACTTCGGCCTCGTTGCGCGCAACAGCGGCGGTGATCGTCAGGTCGTTGGCGAACTGGAACTGGCCTTCCAGCTCCACGCCCTTGGAGCGGATCTGCCCGGTCTGCACGACGTTCAGCACGTTGTCCGGATCGTTGGTCTGGCGGTTGGTTTCGGTGATGCGGTACGCGGCCATCGTCAGCAGCAGATTGCGCGCCGGTTGCCACTTGATGCCGGCCTCGGCCTGGCGGCCGCGCATCGGCTTGAAGGCCTGGCCGAACAGGTCCTGGCCGGCCACCGGCAGGAACGATTCGCTGTAGCTCAGGTAGGGCGACACGCCCGCGCCCAGTTCGCCGATCAGCCCGGCGCGATAGGTCGTCGCGTTGTCGGTCTGGCTGGGCTGGCCTTCGGTCTTCGAGCGCGCATGGTCGCGGCGCGCGCCCAGCACCAGCGACACGCGGTCGGCCCAGCGGATCTGGTCCTGCACGTACACGCCCAGCTGGGTGGAGGTCTGGTCGGGTTGCCGCTCCCAGCCGCGTACCGTGGGTGCCACCGACACCGGGGCGTAGATATCGATCGGTGTGCCGGTGGCATCCAGCCGCTGCAGCTGTTCCTTGTACTGGCTGTAGTCCACGCCGGCCAGCAGCAGATGCTGGAAGGCACCGGTGGCGAAATCGAACTGCAGCGCGTTGTCGGCGCTGAGGATCTGCACGTCCGGGCGGGTGCCGTAGGCGGTGCGGTTGACCACGCGGCGCGCGGCGTCGATGAACGGATCGGCCGGATTGCTGTAGCTGTCCACGTACATCTGCTGCAGCGTCGTCTTGCCGTCGATGTAGCGTACGGCCGAGCGCAGGCTGAGCACATCGTTGAAGCGGTGGTCGAACAGTGCGGTCAGGCTGTACACGCGCGAGTCGATACGATCGAAGTCGGGGTCACCGATGAAGGTGGAAGGATCCAGGCGGCGTCCGGGCGGGGCCAGCAGGGTCGCGGCCAGCGGCAGGAACTGCTGGCTGGAGCCGGTCCTGTCGCGCTGGTAGCTGGCCAGCAGGGTCAACGTAGTGCTTTCGCCACGCCAGCTGATCGACGGCGCCAGGTAGACGCGGTCGTCCTTCAATACATCGGTCTGCATGTTCGATTCACGCAGCAGCCCGACGAAGCGGCCGGCAAGCGTACCGGCATCGTTCAACGCGCCGCCGATGTCACCCTGCAGCTGCCTGCGGTCGAAACTGCCGAGCTGCACGCCGACCTCGCCGTTGAGGGCGCCGAAGGCCGGGCGCTTGCTCATTGCATTGATGATGCCGCCGGTGGCGCCGGCACCATACAGCACCGAGGACGGGCCGCGCAGCACTTCCACCCGCTCCAGGCCATAGATTTCCGGGCGGGCGAGGGGGCTGAAACCGTAGCTGCGGCGCAGGCCATCCTGGTACTGCACCGGGTCCAGGCCGCGCACCGAGGTGGCATCGTTGCGGGTATCCAGGCCCCAGGCATCAGCGGTGACGCCGGCGCTGTAGCGCAGCACTTCCTGCAGGTTGTGCGCGCCGCGATCGGTGAACAGCTGCTGGGTGACCACGCTGATCGCCTGTGGCGTCTCGGTCAGGGCGGTATCGGTCTTGGTTGCGGTGCTGGCCCGCTCGGCCACCACGGTCACTTTGTCCAATGTACGTGCCGCCGGGCCGTCCTGGGCGTGGGCGATGGCGGAGGCCAGCAGGGTGGGCAGGGCGAGCGCGTACAGCAGCGGGCGGTGCGGCGACAGGGCGGGCATCGTCAGGAATCCGGGAAGGCGGTGACGGCGGATTATCCGGATGCCTGCCCACAAATACAAATGATTCCCAAATGCGATTGAAAGGTCCGGACCTGGTGTCAGGGCAGCCCGTTCGAGGCGCCGCGGATGCTCAGCCAGGCGCCGCCGCCCGGGGCGCTGCCCGCACGCAGCCGGAAGCCGTGCAGGCCGGCGATGGCGGCCACGATCGACAGTCCCAGACCGAACCCCGGTCCCTGGCCGGCGCTGCTGCCGCCGCGGAAGAAGCGCTGGTAGATCAGCGAGCGATCCTGCGGCGGGATGCCGGGTCCATTGTCGATCACATCGATCCTCGGGGCGCCGTGATCGTCGACCGCACGCAGCAGGATGCGGCCGTGTGCAGGGGTGAACTGCAGGGCGTTGGACAGCAGGTTCGCCACCGCTTCGAACAGCAGCTCACGGTCGCCGCGCAGCGCGCCGACCTGTGGATCCACCTGCAGCTCCAGCAACTGCTGCTTCTCTTCGGCCAATGGCAGGTAGAACTGGTGCAGTTCCTGCAGCAGCTCGGCAAGGTCGACCTCGTCGAACGCCGAGCGCCGTTGGTGGCTTTCCAGTTCGGATACCCGCAGCAGCGCGGTGAAACGCGCCATCAGCATGTCCGTTTCAGCCAATGCCTTGTCCAGCGGGTCGGCATGGGGATCCTGTTCGTCCAGGCCGACCCGCATGCGGTACAGGTGTGCCCGCAGGCGGGTAAGCGGGGTGCGCAGATCATGGGCGATGCTGTCGCACACGCCTTTGACCTCGGTCATCAGCTGCTCGATGCGTTCGAGCATGGCATTGACGATGCTCGACAGCCGATCGATCTCGTCGCGGCGGTTGGATACCGGCAGGCGCTGACCGAGGTCACCGGCCACGATGCGGTTGGTGGCGGCTTCGATCTGCTGGATCCGCTTCAATGGGCGCCGGCGCAGCAGGTGCCAGCCCACCAGGCCGGGAATGACGGTCAGCGATACGCCCCACAACAGCGCATCGAGGATGATGCTGTTGACGGCAGTGAGCTTGCCGTTCTGGCGGACGAACACCAGCGTCCGCCCATCCCGGGTCGCCATGCCCAGCGCGCTACCGCCGCTGTCGTGCCTGCCACCGGCCAGCGTCCAACCCTGCACCGGATGCGAGCGGCCATCCAGTGGCAGCCCCTCGGGAATGGCGATCAGCGTGCCGCCCATGGGTGAACCGCGGCGGTCGAACAACCCGTAGGTGTACACCTGGTGCAGGTCGAAGCGCTGGCTGTCGCGCAATGCCTCATCCAGTGCCTGGCCGTCGAATGCCATGAACAGATGGGCGCGCTGCTGCAGGCCGGATTCGGTCAGGTCATTGAGGTAGTCCGAGATGCGCCAGTACATCACCCCCAGCAGCAGGCTCGACCAGGCGACGAACAGGATGCAGTACAACCCGAGCAGGCGGCTGCTGGACGAGCGCCATTGGTCAGGGGTGCGCATCGAAGACATAACCGGTTCCACGCACGGTGGTGATGGGTTGCGGGCGGCCCGGCTGCTCGATGCGTTTGCGGACACGACCGATGTGGACGTCGATCAGGTTGGTACCGGGGTCGAAGTGATAGCCCCAGACTTCCTGGAACAGCATGCTGCGGGTGACCACCTGGCCGGCATTGCGGACCAGGAATTCGAGCAGCTTGAACTCCGTCGGCAGCAGGCTGATCTCCTGCCCGCCACGCCGGGCAGAACGGGTCATCAGATCCAGTTCGAGGTCGCCGGCGCGCAGGACATTGTCTGCAGGGCCGGCCTGGCTCTGGCGACGGATCAATACCTCCACGCGGGCGGCCATCTCATCCGAGGCGAACGGCTTGGTCAGGTAATCGTCACCGCCTGCACGCAGGCCGCGCACGCGCTCGTCCACGTCCGACAGCGCGCTGATCATCAGTACGGGCGTGACGATACCTTCGCGCCGCAGGGCAGTGACCAGCGCCAGGCCATCGAGCCCGGGCAGCATGCGGTCCAGGGTGATCACCGCGTAGTCGCCCGCACGCGCCAATGCGAGGCCGGCAGTGCCATCAACGGCAACGTCGACCTCGAAGCCGTGGCTGCGCAGTTCGGTTGCGATTTCCTCCGCAGTGACAAGGTCGTCCTCGATGGTGAGTACGCGCGGCATGGGCCAGTGTGCAGGTTGGATGGCTGCCATCCTCGCAACCGCGCGCGGTGACTGCAAATGAAAAATGTTTCATGCGCGTTTCGCCGGAATCCGCGCGCGGGTCTTCTATATTCGGCGCCGAGCGTCTCCCCCCGGCGCGCGGAATCCCGGCCACCGATGAACCTCCTGCATACCCCATTGCCCCGCCACGCCCGACCACTGAGGACGCGCCGGCCGGCGCTGTTTGCACTCGTTCTGCTCGGCCTGCTGTCGGCCTGTGGCAAGGATGCGCCCAAGCCGGCGGGCAGGCTTCACGAGGTGGAAGTGCTGACCCTGCAGGAGAAGCCGTTGGCGATGGAACAGGAGCTGCCGGGGCGGACCATCGCATCGCAGGAGTCGGATGTGCGCCCGCAGGTGGATGGCGTGCTGGTGAAACGCCTGTTCGAAGAGGGCGAATCGGTGCGTGCCGGGCAGCCCTTGTTCCAGATCGAGCCGGCCCTGTACCAGGCGGCAGTGAACCAGGCACAGGCCAACCTGAAGACCGCCGAAGCGGCGGCAGTGACCGCACGCCTGCGCGCGCAGCGGATGCACGCGCTGGGCGGTGAGCAGCTGGCCGCGCGCCAGGACGTGGACGACGCCATTGCCAGCGGCCAGCAGGCCGCAGCCGCGGTGCAGGCGGCACAGGCGAGCCTGGATACCGCGCGCACGCGGCTTGGTTTCGCCACGGTGACCGCGCCGATTGCCGGGCGAATCGGTCGTGCGCTGTTCACACCGGGTGCGCTGGTTACCTCGGGCCAGGCCAACCCGCTGGCGCGGATCCAGCAGGTCGACCCGATGAACGTGGACATCACCCAGTCCAGCAACGAGTACCTGGCCCTGCGCCGCGCGATCGCCGACGGAGGCGTGCAGGCCACCACCGCTGCGGTGCGGCTGCGGCTGTCCGATGGCAGTGAGTATCCGTTGCCCGGCACCTTGGAATTTGCCGATATCGACGTGCAGCAGGAAACCGGCAGCATCACCCTGCGCGCACGGTTTC
This sequence comes from Stenotrophomonas maltophilia, assembly GCF_013464915.1. GTDB lineage: Bacteria > Pseudomonadota > Gammaproteobacteria > Xanthomonadales > Xanthomonadaceae > Stenotrophomonas > Stenotrophomonas maltophilia_AT. Next base: position 55,413 of record NZ_RAVT01000024.1, on the reverse strand, counting down.
CCAATCCCGCCGGGCAGCTGCTGCCGGGAATGTATGTGCGGGCGCAGGTGGGGCAGGGCACGCAGCAGCGGGCCCTGCTGGTGCCGCAGTCCGCGGTGGACCGCAGCCCGAAGGGTGAGGCGCAGGTGTGGGTGGTGGATGAGAGGGGCAAGGCGAAGCTGCGCCTGTTCCGTACCGCGCGGGCGATTGGCGACCAGTGGCTGGTGCTGGATGGCATCGCTGCCGGCGAACGGGTGGTCGTGGCCGGCGCACAGGGGCTCTCCGATGGCACGGCGGTGCAGGTGAAGCCCGCGGCGGCAGTCGCGCCGGCAGCCGCCGGGAAGGGCTGAGCCATGTTGCCGCGCTTCTTCATCCATCGCCCAGTGTTCGCATGGGTGCTGGCGATCTGCATCATGGCCTTCGGCGCGATCGCCGTCAGCCAGCTGCCGGTCGAACAGTACCCGGACATTGCGCCGCCACAGGTCAACATCACCGCCAACTACACCGGTGCCTCGGCGCAGACGGTGGAAGACAGCGTCACCCAGGTGATCGAACAGCAGATCAAGGGTATCGATCACCTGCTGTACTTTTCCTCCACCAGTTCGTCATCGGGCCAGGCGCGGATCACGGTCACCTTCGACCAGAGCGCCAATCCGGATATCGCCCAGGTGCAGGTGCAGAACAGCGTCAACCAGGCCATCAACCGGCTGCCGCAGGAAGTGCAGCAGCAGGGCGTGACCGTGGCGAAGTCGCAGGGCGATTCGCTGATGGTCGTCTCGCTGTACGACACCAGCCGGCGCATGGAACGGGTGGACGTTTCCGACTTCCTGGTCAGCAACGTGCAGGATCCGATCAGCCGCATTCCGGGTGTCGGCGAGATCAATGTGTTCGGCTCGGCGTATGCGATGCGCGTGTGGCTGGATCCGCACAAGCTGCGTGCCTACGACCTGATGCCGGCCGACGTGCGCACGGCCATCCAGGCCCAGAACACCCAGGTGACGGCCGGTGAGCTGGGGGCGTTGCCATCGAGCGCAACGCAGAGCCTGAATGCCACCGTCACTGCCCAGTCGCGCCTGCAGACGCCCGAACAGTTCCGCGCGATCATCCTGCGCACGCTTCCCAGTGGCGCTGCAGTGCACCTGGGCGACGTGGCACGGGTGGAGATCGGTGCCGAGAACTACCAGACCAGCAGCTATCTCAATGGCTATCCGGCGGCGGGTTTCTCGGTCACGCTGGCCTCCGGAGCCAACGCGCTGGCCACCGCCGACGCGGTCCGTGAGGAGATCGAGCGCCTGCGGCCAACCTTCCCGCCCGGGCTGCAGGTCGCCTACCCCCGCGACAGCACACCATTCGTGCGGGTCTCGATCGAGGGGGTCATCCATACCCTCATCGAAGCCATCGTGCTGGTGGTCGTGGTGATGTTCCTGTTCCTGCAGAACCTGCGCGCCACGTTGATCCCCGCGATCACGGTGCCGGTGGTGCTGCTGGGCACGTTCGGCGTGCTGGCGGTCGCCGGATTCACGATCAACACGCTCACCCTGTTCGCGATGGTGCTGGCGATCGGCCTGCTGGTCGACGACGCGATCGTGGTGGTGGAGAACGTGGAGCGCATCATCCACGACGAACACCTGCCGCCACGCGAGGCCACCGAAAAATCGATGGGCGAGATCACCGGTGCGCTGATCGGCATCACCGTGGTGCTGGGCGCAGTGTTCCTGCCGATGGCCCTGTTCGGTGGTTCCACCGGCATCATCTACCGCCAGTTCTCGATCACCATTGCTTCGGCGATGGCGCTGTCGGCGCTGGTCGCGCTGACACTGACCCCGGCGCTGTGCGCGACCCTGCTCAAGCCATCTTCGGCGCAGAAGCCTCAGGGCCGCTTCTTCAGGGCGTTCAACCGCGGTGTCGAGCGCAGCCAGTTGGCCTATCAGGGAAAGCTCGGTGGCGTCGTTGCCCGGCCGCGGCGCTGGATGGCGTTCTACCTGCTGCTGGTGGTCGCCATGATCGCGCTGTATGCGCGCATGCCCACCGGCTTCCTGCCCGTGGAAGACCAGGGCCAGGTGACCTTCCAGTTCTCCACGCCGGAGGGCACCCCGATGGCGCGTACCGAAGCGCTGGGCGAGCAGATCAGCCGCTACTTCATGGAGCACGAGAAGCAGAACCTGGACGTGGTGTTCGTGGTGGTCGGCCGCAACAATGCCGGCACCGGCCAGAACGCCGGACAGGGGTTCCTCGCCCTGAAACCCTGGGACGAGCGTACCGGCGACAACACCGCTGCGGCGATCATCACGCGTGCCAATGCCTACTTCCGTGGGTTGCCCGATGCCAGGGTCAACGTGCTGGCGCCGCCGGCGGTGCGTGGACTGGGCCAGTCCAGTGGCTTCGAACTGTGGCTGCAGGACACCAGCGCCGCCGGGCGCGTGGCCCTGCAGTCGGCGCAGGAACAGGTAGTGCGTGCGGCTGGCGAAGACGATGGGCTCACCTCGGTGCGGCTGAACGGCCTGGGCGACAAGGCCGAGCTGCGGCTGGACATCGACCATGCCCAGGCCAGCGCGCTGGGGCTGTCCCAGGCTGACATCAATTCCACGCTGTCGGCAGCGTGGGGCGGCAGCTACATCAACGATTTCCTCGATCGTGGCCGGGTCAAGCGTGTCTACATGCAGGGCGACCAGCCCTACCGCAGCGTGCCCGACGACATCGGCCAGTGGTATGTGCGCGGCGGCAACGGCCAGATGGCGTCGTTCGCCAGTTTCGCCAGCAGCCACTGGGCGCGCGGGCCGCAGCTGCAGCAGCGCTTCAACGGTCTGCCGGCAATGCAGATCCAGGGCAGTGCCGCTGAAGGGCGCAGTTCGGGTGAAGCGATGCAGCGCATGCAGGCGCTGGTTGCCGATCAACCCGGGTTCGACCTGCAGTGGAGTGGCCTGTCCTACCAGGAACAATTGGCCAGCAACCAGACGTTGTGGCTGTACACCGCCTCCATTGCTTTCATCTTCCTGTGCCTGGCGGCGCTCTATGAGAGCTGGACGGTGCCGGTGGCGGTGGTACTGGTGATTCCCCTGGGCGTCATTGGAACCGTGCTGGCGACCACCGCGGCGGGCTTCGTCAACGACATCTACTTCCAGGTCGGCCTGCTCACCACCATCGGCCTGTCGGCGAAGAATGCGATCCTGATCGTGGAGTTCGCCGAGGCCCGTTATCGCGCGGGCAGTTCAGCGGTGGAGGCCGCGCTGCAGGGCGCACGCCTGCGCCTGCGGCCGATCGTGATGACGTCGCTGGCCTTCGTGGCCGGCGTGATTCCGTTGGCGCTGGCGACCGGTGCGGGTGCAGTCAGTCGTCGTGAAATCGGCATGAGCGTGATTGGCGGCATGCTCTCCGGCACGGTGCTGGCAGTGGTGTTGGTGCCGCTGTTCTTCGTGCTGGTCCGCCGCCTTGGCCGATCCCGGCCGCAGGACTGAGGGGGCCGCCTGTCATCCGACTGCCGCAGCACCATCACCCGTTCTTTGCCGATGCAGGGCTAGCGTTGGTCGTCCCCGTCCCCCACGGAGACCCGCCATGTGGCTGCTCGACCATCTCTGGCCAGGCCGCAGGCCTTCACCTCCCCCGGTCGCGGCCGAGCCGCAGGCCGCGCCCCGTCGCCCCTGGCTGAAACGCCCGGTGCGGGCCGGGCGCAGCGGTATGGCGCCCTGGCAGAAGGTCGCCGCACCGCCGCGGCGCACACGCCACTAGGCGGTGCGGTCGGCGGGGTGGTTGACCCCGTCGTTGACCGGGATCATGCCCAGTGCGAACGGGTCGATGCCCTCCAGGCAGGCCACGTTGTAGCCGTACTGGTCCGGGTTGGAGCGACGCCGGTGGTGGGTGTAGATGCCGCACACGCCGCAGAAGTAGTGCTCGGCCACATGCGTGTTGAACTGGTACAGCTGCAGGTGGTCCTGCCCGCGCACCACCTGCAGGCCCGCGCGGGTGACGCTGGCGGCGATGGCGCCACGGCGGCGGCACATGGAGCAGTCACAGCGGCGCGGGTCGACGATGCCATCAGGCAGGTCCAGCAGCAGTTCGACCGTACCGCAGTGGCAGGTGGCGCGGTGCCGGGGTTGGACCGGAACACCGGCCACGGACGTGATACCCATCGTTGCTCCTGTGTGGTGGAAGGCGGCCGCAAGGGCCGCTGCCGACCCTGCGCCGGCCAGCCTGAACGGACCGTAGATGCCACGCTGATCCGGCTTGTGGCTAACTATGCGGCTTCAAGACCGCGACAGGATGCCAGTGAACGCCGCAGGACGTTGGATGACAGGAAGTGCCATGGCGCTGGCGGCGCTGTGGGTGACCGGGCTGCTGGCGTACCAGTTGCCGGGGCCGGGCGGGTTGGCCATCGGCGTGGCCGTGCTGTGGCTGCTGGTTGCCCTGTGGGCGTCGTGGCGGATCGCGCGTGGCCGCGGTTCACGCAGGCTGGGCCTGATGTTCGGCGCATCGCTGGCGCTGGCCGTGCTGTGGTGGCTGCTGCTGACCCCGCGCCAGGACCGCGTATGGGCCGACGACGTCGCGCAGCGTCTGCACGTGGTGTCCTTCGATGGCCGCCACGTGGTGTTCGACAACGTGCGTGATTTCACCTGGCGCACCGAGACCGACTACGACGCACACTGGGTGCGTCGCGAATACGACCTGGACCAGCTGCGCTCGGCCGACCTCGTGCTGTCGTACTGGATGGGCCCGGCCATCGCCCACACGCTGATCTCGTTCGGCTTCCAGGATGGCCGCCACGTGGTGTTCTCGCTGGAGATCCGCAAGGAACGCGGTGAATCGTTCTCGGCACTGGGCGGCTTCTTCCGCAAGTTCGAGATGACCCTGGTGGCGTCGGAGGAGACCGACATCATCCGCACCCGCACCAATGCGCGCGGTGAGGATGTCTACCTGTACCGGCTGCATGGCATGGACCGCGCGCAACTGAAGGAACTGTTCGCGGCCTACATCGAGCAGGCGCGCGACCTGGATGCGAAGCCGGGCTTCTACAATACGCTGACCAGCAACTGCACCACGATCGTCTTCGACCTGGCCCGCCACATCGCGCCGCGCCTGCCGCTGGACTACCGCCTGCTGCTGTCCGGTTACCTGGCCGAGTACGCGCAGGAGGTCGGCGCGCTCACTCCGGGCGTGCCGTACGCCGAGCTGCACGACAAGGGCCGCATCACCCAGCGTGCGCTGGACCTGGGCGATGGCCCGCACTTCTCCACCGTGATCCGCCAGGGCGTGCCCGGCACCGAGCAGGACCCGCAGTAATGACCCGATTCTTCCCGTCCCGCTGGCAGCGCCTGCTGCCGGTGTTGTTCGCTGCCTTCCTGCTGCTGGGCAGCAGCGGTTGCGCGATGGTCACCGTCAAGCAGGTCAAGTCCAGCGATTCGCTGGTCAACAAGCGTGCCGACGTGCTCAACACCGGCAAGCTCAGCCCGGCCGCGCGCGAGACGCTCAGCGCGGCAGGCCTGGACGAGTCGCAGTGCGAAAAGGACTTCCTGGTCTGCCGCAGCACGCTGCTGATGACCGACGATCTCAATGTCGAGCAGCGGTTGTCGGCGCTGTCCGAACTGTGGGTGAAGGCGGCGCTGGCGCTGACCCCGAAGAAGACCGCTGCCGGTGATCCACCAATGAGCGATGCGGCGCTGGATGCCTGGCTGGAGGCGGCGCGCTATGCCTACGCCTACCTGTTCTACAGCGGCCGGTCTCCGTCTGATCGTGCTTTCGAGGACCGCCAGACGCAGGTACGCGATTACTACAACTACGCGGCCGAGAAGGCGGCAGTGGTGCTGTTCGTGCGCGCGCGTGCCTCTGCATTGGCCGGCGAGGACTATACGAAGCCGATTTCGGTCGGCAGCTGGTCGCTGGCCTCCAACTACCAGCAGCTGAACCTGAAGAGCATCCCGGCGCAGCTGGTGCCGGCCGGCACGGTCAGCTTCGTCGGCCTGCGCAGCACCTATCGCCGCGATGGCTTCGGCGCCGAACTGGTGATGGTGATGGACCCGCCGAAGCTGGTCGCGCCGGTGATCGCACCCGATGGCCCCAAGGCCGAGGCGCCGCAGGAGGATGAGGACGACGCACGCCGTGGCCGCCGCCATCGCCATGACGACTCGGTGCCTGAGTTCAGCGAGATGTCCTCGATCAACGTCACTGCGCTGCTGCGCTTCGAGGGCAGCAGCCTGGAAGACGTGATGCGCACGCGCCGGGTCGAGCTGGACGCCTATTCGCCGGAAGCCACCGAGCGCATCACCCTGCATGGCGAACAGGTGCCGCTGGCCGGCAACTTCACGGCGGCCTACGGCCTGTGGCTGGCGCAGAGCGGTTTCGCCCGGCAATCTCTGCGCACGCTGTTCGGCATGAGCGAGGGCATCGGCGAACCGCACATCTACCTGATGCAGCCGTGGGACCCGAACCGCCGCATCATCTTCATGCTGCATGGCCTGGCCAGCAGCCCGGAAGCCTGGGTGAACCTGGCCAACGAGATCATGGGCGATCCCGAGCTGCGCCAGCAGTTCCAGGTCTGGCAGGTCTATTACCCGACCAATGCACCGATCGCTCTGAACCGCTACGAGATCGCCAATGCGTTCAACGATACGCTCAAGCACTTCGATCCCAATGGCAGTACGCGTGCATCGAAGGACATGGTCTACATCGGGCACAGCATGGGCGGCGTGCTGGCGCGCCTGCTGGTCAGCGACTCGGGTGACGTGCTGTGGAATGACCTGCTGGCCAACTACGACCTGAAGGGCGAGCGCCTGAAGCGGGTGCAGAACAAGCTGGGGCCGCTGCTGCATTTCAAGGCGCAACCGAACGTGGAGCGCGCGATCTTCATCGCCGCGCCACATCAGGGTACCGACATCGCAGGCAACAAGGTCGGTCGCCTGATCGGTCGCCTGGTGCGCCTGCCGCTGACAATTCTCGGCAAGTTCGAGGACGTGTTCCTGGCGCTGGCGCAGGCCGAACAGCAGGTCGATGGTACGGCCAAGCCCAAGATCCCCAACAGCATCGACAACCTCAAGGCCAGCGATCCGTTCGTGAAGGCGGCCGCGCAGTTGCCGATCGAAGCGGGCCTGAAGTACCACTCGATCATCGCCCAGCGCAAGCCGGAGCTGCCGGTGGAAAAGTCCGATGACGGACTGGTGCCGTACTGGAGTGCGCACCTGCCGGGCGCACTTTCGGAGAAGGTGATCATCTCCGGCCACAGCGTGCAGGAGACCCCGCAGGCGGTGCTGGAAGTGCGGCGCATCCTGCATCGGGACATCGATGACATGGGAGCCGGCACGAAACCCTGACCGCTGCGCTCGCCGGACATGGCCCGGCGCTACCGTGGTGCGCCTTTCCGGCGGGCGCTGCGTCGACGTGATCCGCCCGGTGGCGTTACACCCGTCGCGCGATCAGCGTGGCCAGCACCGCAAGGCCGAAGGTGATCGCCAGGCACAGCAGGTAGCCGGTGTGCGGGGCGCTTTCCACGAACAATGCGAACAAGGCACCGGAGACCGCCAGCGCGGTGGTCACCGACAGGGCCTCGCTCAGCTGCAGTGCCGAGGTGTTGGCACCCTGCTCCTGCGGCGCCGACAACGACAGCGTCAGCACCGACAGGCTGGCGTAGATCATGCCCATGCCGAAGCCGGTCACGGCCCAGCCGAGCAGCGACACCGGCAGTGGAACCACGTTGAACAGCACTGCCAGCGTGGCGGCAATGCCGACCGTCATCATCGTCGTGCCGGCGCGCAGCAGCTGCTGGCGTGACCAGCCACGCCGCTGGTGGCCCTGCAGCCACGAGCCGGCGAACCAGCCCAGCGCACCGAGGCTGAGTACGGCCCCGGCCCAGCTGGGCGAAAGGCCACGTTCGCGCTGCAGCAGCAGCGGCAGGTAGGCCTCGCAGGCGAAGAAGGCGGCCGCCGCGATGCCACGCAGCGCGATCACGCTGGGCAGGCCACGGCGCAGGATCAGTGTTCCGGGCGGAAGCAGTCGATGTACGCAGAACAGCAGCGCCAGCATCGCCACGCCGATGCAGAGCAGGGCAGGCAGGCCCTGTTGCTGACCGCCGAAGTACAGCAGCAACGCGGCCAGCGAGGCACCACTGGCCCAGCGCACCACCTTGCCGCGTCCATCGTCGGTGGTGCTGGCGGGACTGGGCTGCATGCGTGCCAGCGCGGGACGCAGCAGCAGGGCCGCCGGAACCGCCAGCAATGGCACCGCCAGGAACACCCAGCGCCAGCCCAGGTGCTGCACGATCAGGCCGCTCAACGCCGGGCCGACCATCGAAGGCACCACCCAACCGGCCGAGAAGGCGGCAAATACCTTCGGCCGCAGGTGCTCCGGGTAGCTGCGGCCGACCATCACGTACAGCGAGACCGAGATCGCACCCGCACCCAGCCCCTGCAGCAGGCGCCCCGCCACCAGCATGCCCATGCGCGTGGCAAGGCCGGCCAGCAGCAGGCCCAGCACGAAGCAGGCCAACCCGTACCAGAGTGGCCGTGCCGGCCCATGGCGATCGGCCCAGCGTCCGGCCAGGGTCATGCCGATCACGCTGGTGGCCAGGGTACCGCCGAAGGCCAGTGCGTACAGGCGCAGGCCGTCCAGTGCCACGGCCACGGTCGGCATGGCGGCCGCCACCGCCAAGGCCTCGAAGGCGTGCAGCGCGACCAGCGCGACCATGCCGATGGTGGTGGCGCGGTAGCGCGCGGACAGGATCGAAGTGTCGGCCGGTGTACCGGCGTTGGCGGGGGAGAGCGTGGGGGTCATACGGGTCAGCTGCGGGCCGCGCTTGTCAACAGGCGGCGAAGATAGCAGCATGACACCTCAACTGCAGTTGAGGTCAAGCAATGGTGTCCCAGGAACTGAGCGTTGGCGAAGTCTCCCAGCGCAGTGGCGTGGCGGTTTCGGCGCTGCACTTCTACGAGCGCAAGGGGCTGATCAGCAGCCTGCGCACTTCGGGCAACCAGCGCCGCTATAGCCGCGACGTGCTGCGCCGGCTGGCGGTGATCCGCGTAGCGCAGCGCGTGGGCATGCCGTTGGAAGCGGTCGGCCGTGCCTTCGAGAGCCTGCCCGACGGCCGCGCACCGACCAAGGCGGATTGGGCCAAGTTGTCCGCGCGCTGGCGCACCGAGCTGGAGGAGCGCATCCACATGCTGGAACTGCTGCGCGATGAACTGACCGGCTGCATCGGCTGCGGCTGCCTGTCGCTGCAGCGCTGCCGCCTGGCCAACCCGGGTGACGTGCTTGGCGAACGCGGCGACGGCCCGATGCGCTGGGAGTGACCCGCGAAAAGGGGACGGAGGGGATTAAGTCGTTAATGCACAAACGACATAATCCCCTCCGTCCCCTTTTCCCTACCAGACCGTGATCGTCTCGCCGCTCTGGATGCCTTCCACCGCGCGCTGGTAGCCCAGTGCCGCGCGCTGCGCGCTCACGGCTTCGAAGCCCGGGAAGTAGGGGCCGTAGGCCGCCATCGATTCGATCAGCACGTTCGGGCTGACCACATTGATGCGCAGGCCACGGGGCAGCAGCTCCAGCGCCGCCGCGCGCACGAAGCCTTCCAGTGCGGCATTCACCGAGGTGGCGTTGGCGCCATCACGGATCGGCTGGGCGCTGATGATGCCGCTGGTCAGGGTGATCGAACCGCCGCTGTTGAGGTGGTGCTGGGCAGCAAGTGCCAACCGCACCTGTCCCAGCAGCTTGTCCTGCAGGCCGATGTTGAACTGCGCCGGCGTCATCGCCTGCAGCGGACCGAAGTGTACCGAGCCGGTGGTGGAGATAACCGCATCGACCGGCCCGGTGCGCGAGAACAGGTCGGCAACGCTGGCATCGTCGGTCAGGTCCACGCGCAGTTCGCCGCTGTGGCGACCGGCGGCGAGGATCTGGTGATGCTGGCCGAGCTGGCGGGCGACTGCCTGGCCGAGGGTGCCGCTGGCACCGACGAGAAGGATCTTCATGGCCGTTCCTTGAGGAGGGGGATGGGCGCAGTCTGCGCCGTCACTGCAGTGTTAGGTAGGGGGCGTACAATTCGCAGATTCCTAACTCTGGATTAGTAATGGATACGTTGCGCTGCATGCAGGCCTTCGTCGCCGTGGCCGAGCGCGGGAGCTTTGCAGGGGCTGCCGAACAGCTGCAGGTGTCGGCGGTGATGGTCGGCAAGTACATCCAGCAGCTGGAGGCGCATCTGGGCACGGCCTTGCTGCAGCGGAACACCCGCCGCCAACGCCTGACCGAAGCCGGCGGGGCCTACCTGGCCGGTTGCCGGCAGGTGCTGGAGCAGGTGCAGCAGGCCGAGGCGGATGTGGCCGGCCTGCAGGTGCAGCCACGCGGCCTGCTGCGGGTCAGCGCGCCGACCACCTGGGGCAGCTGTGTGCTGGCTCCGCAGCTGGCCACGCTGTTGCGCGCGCAGCCGCAGTTGAACATCGAGCTGGACCTGAGCAACCGCCGCGTGGACCTGATCGAGGATGGTTTCGACGTGGCGATCCGGGTGGGGCCGCTGCCGTCGCAGGAAGTGGTGGCGCGACCGCTGCCGCCGTACGCGATGAGCCTGTGCGCGGCGCCCGCGTACCTGCGCCGGCGCGGCACGCCGCGCACACCCGATGATCTGGAAGGGCACGACTGCCTGAGCCACCTGGCCTGGCGTGGTGGCCACGGCTGGCAGCTGGCCAATGGCGAACAGGTGGATTGGGACGCACGCCTGACCTGCAACGATGGCTTCGCGTTGCGTGAAGCTGCCGTGGCCGGTGCCGGTCTGGTGCTGCAACCGACGGCGTTGCTGGCTGCCGAAATTGCCGCCGGGCGCCTGAAGCCGCTGCTGCGCGACTACCTGCCCGAACCGCGGCCGATGCACCTGATCTACCTGCCCGACCGCAGGCCGCGCCCGCGGTTGCAGTGCTTCGTTGATTTCGTCATGACCACATTGGGGCAATGAGCATCCACGCATGGCGTGGATCTACCAATGAGCGCCGTGCATTCCATCAGTAGATCCACGCCATGCGTGGATGATGGTGGGTGCCAACCATTGGTCGGCACACCTCGGGATCAATCATTCGCCGCAGACAATTCCTGCCCACGCACCTGCGCAGCGCGCAGCGCCGTGTCCACCAGCGCCTCGAAACCACCGGCCTGGAAGCTCTCGATCGCGGCCTGGGTGGTGCCGTTCGGCGAGGTCACGCGGCGGCGCAGCTCGGCCGGGCTTTCGCCGGCCTCATCCAGCATGCGCGAGGCACCCAGCAGGGTCTGCACCACCAGCGTGCGCGCTGCTTCTGCAGGCAGGCCCTGGGCGATACCCGCTGCTTCCATCGCTTCGGCCAGCAGGAACACATAGGCCGGGCCGCTACCGGATACGGCAGTGACCGAATCCATCAGTGCTTCGCTGTCGATCCACACGGTGCGGCCTGCGCTGGCCAGCACCTTCTCGGCCTGTGCGTGCTGCTGCGCATCCACCGAAGGCGTGGCATACAGGCCGGTCACACCGGCGCCGAGCAGGGCAGGGGTGTTGGGCATCGCGCGCACCACCGGCAGGTTGCCGCCCAGCCAGCGTTCCAGCTGCGCGCTGGTGATGCCCGCGGCAATCGATACCACCAGCGGCCGGTTCGCCTGGGCCAGTGCCTGCAGTGACTGGCAGACCTCGCGCAGTACCTGCGGCTTCACCGCCAGCAGCCAGGTGCTGCCCTGGGCAGCGGAATCAAGCGCGTTGTCATGCACCTGCACACCGAAGTCGGCGGCCAGTGCCTGGCGCAGTTCGGCCACCGGTTCGGCGACGTGGATGTGCGTGGCGGGCATGCCCTGGCGGATCAGGCCGGCGATCAGGCTGCGCGCCATGTTGCCGCCGCCGATGAAGGTGATGGAATCAGCTGCCATGGAAATCTCCTCGAAAAGTCAGGCTGGGCGCGGGCGCGCGCCGAACAGTGCGGTACCGATGCGCACCAGGGTGGCACCTTCGGCGATGGCTTCAGCGTAGTCGCCACTCATTCCCATCGACAGGGTGTCCACCTGCGGGTGCTGGGCAGCCAGTGACTGAAAAAGTGTGCGCATGCGCACGAACGCATCCCGACGGCGCTCGGCCTCGGGCCACGGCGCGGGAATCGCCATCAGGCCGCGCAGGCGAAGGCTGGGCTCGGCGGCAATCGCCGAGGCCAGTACTTCCACCTGCTCGGGCGCACAGCCGTGCTTGCTTGATTCGTCGTCGATGTTGACCTGGATCAGCACGTTCAGCGGGCCACGCGCGGCCGGGCGATGGCGTGCCAGCGCGGTCACCAGCTTGGAACGGTCCACGCTCTGCACCCAGTCGAAATGGCTGGCCACGGCATCGGCCTTGTTCGACTGCAGGTGGCCGATCAGGTGCCATTCCAGCGCCAGGTGCTGCAGCGCCTGCATCTTGGCCAGCGCTTCCTGCACATAGTTCTCGCCGAAGGCATGCTGTCCCTGTGCGGCCAGCGCGGCCACGGCTTCGGCCGGTTGGGTCTTGGAAACGGCCAGCAGGCGCGGATCGGGCCGGCCGGCCGCTTCGGCGGCAGCATGCAGGTTGCTCAGGATCTGGGGCAGGGGAGTGGCCACGTAACGCGTTCCGTTGAATCAGGAGGCTATACTGCCGCCCGGGGAAAGATCCTTCCAGTCGAAGCCGTTATTGGGGAGTAGCCGCTCATGGATATCGCCGAACTGCTGGCGTTTTCCGTAAAGAACAAAGCGTCCGACCTGCACCTGTCCGCAGGCCTGCCGCCGATGATCCGCGTGGACGGCGACGTTCGCCGGATCAACATCCCGGCCCTGGACCACAAGCAGGTCCATGCGCTGGTGTACGACATCATGTCCGACAAGCAGCGCCGCGATTACGAGGAATTCCTCGAAGTGGACTTCTCGTTCGAGATTCCGTCGCTGGCGCGCTTCCGAGTGAACGCGTTCAACCAGAACCGCGGCGCCGGTGCGGTGTTCCGTACCATTCCGTCCGAGGTGCTCACCCTCGAGGACCTGGCCTGCCCGCCGCTGTTCCGCGAGGTGATCCAGCAGCCGCAGGGCCTGATCCTGGTGACCGGGCCGACCGGTTCGGGCAAGTCGACCACGCTGGCGGCGATGATCGACTACATCAACAAGAACGAGTACGGCCACATCCTTACCGTCGAGGATCCGATCGAGTTCGTGCATACCTCGCAGAAGTGTCTGATCAACCAGCGCGAAGTGCACCGCGACACGCACGGCTTCAATGAAGCACTGCGCTCGGCGCTGCGTGAGGACCCGGACATCATCCTGGTGGGCGAACTTCGTGACCTGGAAACCATCCGCCTGGCACTGACCGCCGCCGAAACCGGCCACCTGGTGTTCGGCACCCTGCACACCAGTTCGGCGGCCAAGACCATCGACCGCATCATCGACGTATTCCCGGCCGGCGAAAAGCCGATGGTGCGTTCGATGCTGTCCGAGTCGCTGCGTGCGGTGATCTCGCAGGCGCTGCTGAAGAAGGTTGGCGGCGGTCGTACCGCTGCGTGGGAAATCATGGTCGGCACCCCGGCCATCCGCAACCTGATCCGCGAGGACAAGGTGGCGCAGATGTACTCGGCCATCCAGACCGGCCAGCAGTACGGAATGATGACCCTGGACCAGCACCTGCAGGACCTGGTCAAGCGCAGCCTGATCACGCGCAACCAGGCCCGCGAGTACGCCAAGGACAAGCGCCTGTTCGAGTAAGGCGGGGCAGCAACGGGCGGCACGCGCAATGGCGCGGCCGCTCCCATGTTGTTTCCTGCACCGACCATCAGCTGCCACACGCCTTTCCGGGAGCCCGCCGTGAACACCACCGCGACCACCATCGATTTCACCTCGTTCCTCAAGCTGATGGCGCACCAGCGCGCCTCGGACCTGTTCATCACTGCGGGCATGCCGCCGGCGATGAAGGTCAACGGCAAGATCTCGCCGATCACGCAGACGCCGCTGACGCCCCAGCAGAGCCGCGACCTGGTCCTCAACGTGATGACCCCGGCGCAGCGCGAGGAGTTCGAGAAGACCCACGAATGCAACTTCGCCATCGGCCTGTCCGGTGTCGGCCGCTTCCGTGTCAGCTGCTTCTACCAGCGCAACCAGGTGGGCATGGTGCTGCGTCGTATTGAAACGCGCATCCCGACCGTGGAAGAACTGAGCCTGCCGCCGATCATCAAGACGCTGGCGATGACCAAGCGCGGCATCATCCTGTTTGTCGGCGCCACCGGTACCGGTAAATCGACCTCGCTGGCGGCGATGATCGGCTACCGCAACCAGAACTCGACCGGCCACATCATCACCATCGAAGACCCGATCGAGTTCGTGCACAAGCACGAGGGCTGCATCATCACCCAGCGTGAAGTCGGCATCGATACCGACAGCTGGGAGGCGGCACTGAAGAACACGCTGCGCCAGGCGCCGGACGTGATCATGATCGGCGAGGTGCGTACCCGCGAAGGCATGGACCATGCCATCGCGTTCGCCGAAACCGGCCACCTGGTGCTGTGCACCCTGCATGCCAACAACGCCAACCAGGCGATGGACCGCATCGTCAACTTCTTCCCGGAAGACCGCCGCAACCAGCTGCTGATGGACCTGTCGCTGAACCTCAAGGGCGTGGTCGCGCAGCAGCTGGTGCCGTCGCCCGATGGCCGCTCGCGCAAGGTCGCGATGGAGATCCTGCTGGGCACGCCGCTGGTGCAGGACTACATCCGCGACGGCGAGATCCACAAGCTGAAGGAAGTGATGAAGGACTCGGTCCAGCTGGGCATGAAGACCTTCGACCAGAGCCTGTTCGAGCTGTACCAGGCCGGCGAGATCAGCTACGAGGACGCGCTGCGCTATGCCGATTCGCAGAATGAAGTGCGCCTGCGCATCAAGCTCAGCCAGGGCGGCGATGCACGCACGCTGTCGCAGGGCCTGGATGGCGTGGAGATCTCCGAGATCCGGTGACCCGGCCGGCATCGGTCGTGACCAGATTGATGAATTCCGGTCATGACCGACTGCCATCTGGTCGGTTCAATCCAGGGCCAATGCAGGCGTATCGTCAGCGCTCCCCCTCTGGAGCATGACGATGCAGACACGTGAACTCGGCCGCAGCGGCCTGAAGGTTTCCGCCCTTGGCCTGGGCTGCATGGGCCTGAGCCATGGCTATGGCCAGCCGGTCGAGCGCAGCCAGGGCATCGCCCTGCTGCACGCCGCCGTCGAACGAGGCGTGACCTTCTTCGACACCGCCGAGGTGTACGGGCCGTACACCAACGAAGACCTGCTCGGCCAGGCGCTGGCGCCGTACCGCGACAGGCTGGTGATCGCCACCAAGTTCGGCTTCAGGGATGCGCGCGTCGATACCGGCCTGGACAGCCGCCCGGAGAACATCCGCGCGGTGGCCGAGGCCAGCCTCAAGCGCCTGCGCACCGATCATATCGACCTGTTCTACCAGCACCGCGTCGACCCGAACGTGCCGATCGAGGATGTGGCCGGCACCGTGCGCGACCTGATCGCCGAAGGCAAGGTTGGCCACTTCGGCCTGTCCGAGGCCAGCGCCGCCACCGTGCGTCGCGCGCATGCGGTGCAGCCGGTGGCAGCCGTGCAGAGCGAGTACTCGCTGTGGTGGCGCGAGCCGGAGCGTGAACTGCTGCCGACCCTGGAGGAACTGGGCATCGGGTTCGTGCCGTTCAGCCCGCTCGGCCGTGGCTTCCTGACCGGCGCGATCAGCGCCGACACCACCTTCGACGCCAACGACTTCCGCAACACCGTGCCGCGTTTCGAGGTGGAGGCGCGCCGCGCCAACCAGGCGCTGGTTGACCGCATCCGTACGATCGCCGCGGCCCGTGGCGCCACACCGGCGCAGGTGGCGCTGGCCTGGCTGCTGGCGCAGGCGCCGTGGATCGTGCCGATTCCGGGCACCACCAAGGTCCATCGCCTGGAAGAAAACCTGGGCGCGGCCGACCTGCAGCTGAGGCCGGAGGAACTGCAGCGCATCGCGCAGGCGCTGGACGAAGTGTCGATCGTCGGCGAGCGCTACAACGCGCAGCGTGCAGCGCAGGCCAAGGGCTGACCGTGGTAGGTGCGGACCGTTGGTCCGCACTTCCCAGCTCAGCCCTTCATCGGCCCGCGCAGCGCATCCAGCACCGTGCGCATCGCCACGGTCACGTGGCGGCGCGACGGGTAGTACGCGTAATAACCATCGAAGTGCGGGCACCAGTCGTCCAGCACCGACTGCAACCGGCCATCGTCCAGCATCGGCTGCACCTGGTCTTCCGGCAACCACGCCAGCCCGCTGCCCGCCAGCGCGGCGGCGCGGGTCATGCCCATGCTGTTGAAGATCCACTGACCGCTCACGCGCACGCTCAGTTCGTTGCCGTCCTGGCCGAAATCCCACGGCATCAGCCCACCGTGGGTGGGCAGGCGCAGGGTCACGCAGTTGTGTGCGGCCAGGTCGTCCGGGTGCCGAGGCACCACGTGCTGGCGGAAGTAAGTGGGTGCGCCGACCACGCGCATGCGCAGCGGCGGACTGACCGGCACGGCGACCATGTCGCGGGCCAGCCGCTCGCCCAGGCGGATGCCGATGTCGTAGCGCTCGGCGACGATGTCGGCCAACCCGTAGTCGGCGGTCAGCTCCACCTTCAGGTCCGGGTACTGCTGCAGCAGCGGTGCCAGCCGTGGCCAGGCGATGTATTCGGCGGCGTGGCCGGTGGCATTGATGCGGATGGTGCCGGCCGGGCGCTCGCGGTATTCGGCCAGCGCGGCCAGTCCGTCCTCGATCTCGGCCAGGCGCGGGGCGAGCGTTTCCAGCAGGTGGGCGCCGGCCTCGGTGGTGGACACGCTGCGCGTGGTGCGTGTCAGCAGGCGCACGCCAAGGCGCTGCTCCAGGCCGCGCATGGCATGGCTGAGCGCAGACTGGGAGACGCCGAGCTGGGCGGCGGCCCTGGTGAAGCTGCCCTCGCGGGCAACGTGGACGAAGGCCTGCAGGTCGTTGAGATTTTCGCGGGGCATGACGGGATGATACGGCCGGGCTGCGCCCGGCACCTGCCGAAACAACGGCAACGTCAACTTCAAAAGCGGGCTTCCTGCGGGAGGCGGGGTGGCTCAGGTTGCGGGGGACGGCGCAAGTCCCCCTCCGGGGCCCGGCCCAGCCGCTGGCGGCTGTGCGCTCGGGCGCTTGTGAAGCAGTGCTTCGCAAGCAAAGCGCCCTCACCCATGTAGCCTCGGTCGCGCCATCCATGGCGCTCACGCCCCCGCAACCTGAGCCACCCCGCCTTCGACAGTTTCCCGCGAGCTGTTGGAACCTGCTGCTGATGGTAGGTGCCGACCGTTGGTCGACACGGGGTCGGATGTGTGGGGATGTCGATTTCCACGTCTGTGGTTCGTCGAATGGATGACTTTCAACGGGAGCTGCACATGAGCACTGATACCAGGCCGAAAGGCCCGGCCTCGTATTTCCCCTCCATCGAGAAGACCTACGGGCAGCCGGTGGCGCACTGGTTTGGCCTGCTGTCGAAGAAGAAGGGACTCAAGCACATGGAACTGGTCAGCTTCCTGAAGAGCGAGCACGGCCTGGGCCATGGCCACGCCAACGCGCTGGTGGCGCACCATCTGGCCGGCAAGGGCTGATCGGCAAGGGCGCAAGCAGGGTGGGGCGCATTCAGCTGAACGATTTCATCTGCAACTGTCATGCGGATCGTGTCTAATAGCGCTCCCCACCTGCTGTTCCCCCCATCCGTATGTCCCTTCCCTCCCATGGCCCCGCGCCGTGCGACGACGCTGACGGCCACCTGGTCACCGCTGGTCCGCTGACCCCGCCGCCGGACAGCGCTGGTACCACCGCCGGCGAAAAAGCGCTGCGCCACTCGATCGCCGAGGACGTGCAGGGCATGGTGCTGGCCACGATGGTGGCCTCGCTGGGCCTGGCCATCTTCGCCAAGAGCGGGCTGATGATCGGCGGCATGGCCGGCATGGCCTTCCTGCTGCATTACGCGCTGGACTGGAACTTCGGCGTGGTGTTCGTGCTGGTCAACCTGCCGTTCTACTGGGTGGCGCTGCGGCGCATGGGCTGGGAATTCACCCTGAAGACCTTTGCCGCGGTCACTGCCTGTGGCGTGCTGACCGACCTGCTGCCGCGCTGGATCGACTTCTCGCACATCCACCCGCTGTACTCGGCGATCGTCGGCGGCGCGTTGTCCGGCCTGGGCATCCTGTTCTTCATCCGCCACCGTGCCAGCCTTGGTGGCATCGGCATCCTGGCGGTGTACCTGCAGCGCACCCGCGGCTGGAGTGCGGGCAAGGTGCAGATGTCCTACGACGCCTGCCTGATGGTGGCTGCGTTCTTCGTGTTGTCGCCGTCGAAAGTGCTGTATTCGGCCATCGGCGCGGTGGTGCTCAGCCTGGTGCTGATGTTCAACCACCGCCCCGGGCGCTACATGGGCGTGTGATGATTCGACGGTAGTGCCGGCCGCWGGCCGGCAACACCWGAGGCGTTMCGAGGCTGCCGGCCAGCGGCCGGCGCTACCGGAACCCGCGCGGGGTAGCGCCGGGCCATGCCCGGCGGATATCCATCAACCACCGGCGGCCTGCAACCACGGCGGCGACAGCGTCAGCAGCCGCGCATGCACCGGGCAGTCCGCAGCATGCGCGCCGGGCAGGTAGCCCAGGCTCATCAGGAACTCGCCGGTGATCTCGCCACCGGTGAAACGGAACGTCTTCTTGAACAGCTTCACCCAGTCGGCCTTGCTGCGCGGGTGATGCGCATCCAGCCACGCCGCGAAGCTGCCATGGCCGGCCCGCAGCTGCTGGATCACCTGCGCGTTGTGGATCGCGGCCAGCACCTTCAGCCGGTTGCGGATGATGCCCGCGTCCGACAGCAGGCGTTCGATGTCCTGCCCGGCATACGCTGCCACGCGGTCCACATCGAAGCCGTCATAGGCGGCGCGGAAGCCCTCGCGCTTCTTCAGGATCGTTTCCCAGCTCAGGCCGGCCTGGTTGATCTCCAGCACCAGCCGCTCGAACAGTTCGCGCTCGTCCCGCTGCGGGAAGCCGTACTCGTTTGCGTGGTAGTAATCGTGCACCGGATGGCCCGGGGCGATGAGGCAGTAGCCGGACACGTTGAATTCCTGCGGTACGGGCTGGTCATTATGCGCGCCGTGACCGCCGGGTGGAGGCGCCCGGCGCGCCCAGCCGCTAGAATGGGGCCATGCCTGTAACGCCGACCTCCCTTGCCGATCACCTGCTCGTCGCGCTGCCGTCGCTGCTCGACGCGACCTTCGCCCGCAGCGTCGCGCTGATCTGCCAGCACGACGAGAACGGGGCGATGGGCGTGCTGGTCAACCAGCCGTCCGAGTACACGCTGGGTGAAGTGCTCGCGCAGATGGACATCAGCACCGGTGATGGCGACCTGCAGGCGCGCATGGTGCTCAACGGTGGTCCGGTGCATCCCGAGCGCGGCTTCGTCATCCATGACGACGCGCGGGCGTGGGATTCCAGCCTGACCGTGGGCGACGGCCTGTACCTGACCACTTCGCGCGACATTCTTGAAGCGATGGCGCGCGGCGAAGGCCCGGCCAATGCCGTGGTCACCCTCGGCTGTGCCGGTTGGGGTGCAGGGCAGCTGGAAAGCGAGCTGTCCGAGAACAGCTGGCTGACCGTGCCGGCCGACGCCGAGCTGGTGTTCCAGCTGCCACTGGAGCAGCGCTGGCAGGGTGCGGCCTCGCGTATCGGCGTGGACCTGTTCCGGCTGACTGATTACAGCGGCCATGTCTGAGCCGGCCGCGCCCGCACCGATATCTCCTGCCCCGGCGATCCGCCGTGACGGCACCGTGCTTGGCTTCGATGTCGGCTCGCGACGGATCGGCGTGGCCATCGGCAGTGCCTTCGCGGCGCATGCGCGCGCGGTGGCCGTGGTCGATGTGCACGGCAACGGCCCGGACTGGACTGCGATCGAGCGCCTGCTCAAGGAATGGAAGCCCGATGGCCTGGTGGTCGGCGACCCGCTGACCCTGGACGGCCAGGACCAGCCCAACCGCAAGCGCGCGCAGGGCTTCGCCCGCCAGCTGCGGGAACGCTTCAAGCTGCCGGTGGTGATGATCGACGAGCGTTCCAGCTCGGTCGAGGCCGCCCGCCGCTTCGCCGTCGAGCGCGCCGAAGGGCGCAAGCGCCGCCGCGATGCGGCCGCCCTCGATGCCGTGGCCGCGGCGGTGATCATCGACCGCTGGCTGTCGTCGCCGGACGACGCCACCCCTATTCCCTGACTGCCCGACTCCCACCATGACTGCCCAGCAAATCGATGCCTCCGGACGCCTGCGCCACCTGCTGACCCTGGAGGGCCTGCCACGCGAAACCCTGCTGCAGCTGCTCGACCGCGCCGGGCAGATCCGCGACGCCGCGGTCGGTCGCGTCGGCAACAAGCGTCATGTACTGGCCGGTTCGGCGGTGTGCACGCTGTTCTTCGAGCCGTCCACGCGCACCCGCAGCTCGTTCCAGCTGGCCGCGCAGCGCCTGGGTGCCGATGTGCTGAACTTCGATGCCTCGACCTCGTCCACGCGCAAGGGCGAAACCGCCTGCGACACACTGCGCAACCTGGAAGCGATGGGCGTGCGCGGCTTCGTCGTACGCCACCCCGATGACGGCGCCGTGGCCGCGCTGGCTGAAGCGGCGGGCGAGGGCACCGCGCTGATCAATGCCGGTGATGGCCGCAGTTCGCACCCGACCCAAGGCCTGCTGGACATGCTGACCCTGCGCCAGGCCAAGGGCCCGGATTTCTCGAAGCTGAAGGTGGTGATCGTCGGCGACGTGAAGCACTCGCGCGTGGCCCGCACCGACCTGCATGCGCTGCGTACACTCGGCGTGGGCGAGATCCGCGTATGCGGCCCGCAGTCGCTGCTGCCGGACGACGAGACCCTGAAGGGCTGCGTGGTCGGCGATGATTTCGACGTGATGCTGGAAGGCGTTGATGCGCTGATGATGCTGCGCCTGCAGCGCGAGCGCATGGAAGAAGGTCTGGTGCCGTCGCTGGAGCAGTACCATGCACAGTACGGGCTGACCAACGAGCGCCTGGCCCGCGCCGGCAAGGACGCGGCGGTGCTGCACCCGGGCCCGATCAACCGCGGCGTGGAAGTGACCGACGAAGTGGCCGACGGCCCCCAGTCGTGGGTGCTGCGCCAGGTCGCCAACGGCGTCGCCGTGCGCATGGCCGTGCTGGAAACCCTGCTGGGTTGATCGCCCTGGTGGGTGCAACCTTGGTTGACACACTCACCGCGCGGCTTGTCCGCGCACCGCTGTGGTAGATGCCAACCTTGGTTGGCACTATCCCTCCGTGCCCAAGTTGTCGAGCGGGTCACACGAAGCCCCAAGCTCCCATTCGCACCATGCATGGGGATATTGCCCCAGCCGGGTCGTCAGCCCGGCCCTGATCGGATTTCCCATCAGGTACATCGCATGCCGGTGCAACGATTCGTAAGCGCGGATCGCATGATCGTGACAGCAGGCCTGCCAGAAGCGCCCGACTCGCCCCAGCAACCGGTTTGCCTGCTGGGCTGTGCGCGACTTGAAACGCTTCATGACGGTTTCCAGCGTTCCCGCACGTAGTTCGACCAGCCAGTGGATGTGGTCGGGCATGACCACGTAGGCAATCGAGCGGGTGAAGCCTTCCTGATCCAGTCGCTGGAATTCGCGCACTGCCAAGGCGGCCGCTGCGGCGTTGGTGAAGAGAGGCGCGCGGTCATGGACGACGGTGGTGAGAATTTAGCTGAGGCCGATGCTGGAGCGACGGCCGAGCAGGAGACGGGTGTTCTGCATGGAGCAGGCATGGACTGGCCTGCTTCCAGTGAACATCGGGGAATGGCTTTGTTTCAGGTAGGCCAGTGCCAACCAAGGTGGGCAGCTACCAGAGCAGTCAATGCCAACCAAGGTTGGCAGCTATCAGGAGCTGCGGTTCAGCGCTTCTGCGCGAACAGCCAATCCCACATCGCCGGGTCCGCATAGGTGGCGTCCCAGGCGTTGTGGTTGCCGTCGGGGTACTCGGTATAGCGCACGTCGCGCGCATTGGTGGCCAGGAAGACGTTGTGCAGCCGGCGGTCGTCGTCCGGCGGCACCACATCGTCCAGGGCGCCGTGGAAGATCCAGATCGGCGTCTGCCGCAGGCGTTGGGCGATCACCGCATACGGATCGGCTTCCTGGGCGACCTGCTCGACGAACAGGGTCGGTCGCTTCGCGCGCGGTGCAAACACGGCACCGCATACCGGTACGATCGCGGCAAAGCGGTGCGGGTCATCCAGGGCGATGTTCCAGCTGCCGTAACCGCCCATCGACATGCCGGTCAGGTACTGCCGTGCCGGGTCGGCGCTGAATTCAGCGACGGTCGCGTCCAGTGCGGCCAGCGCCATGCGGTTGTTGCGGCCGCTCCATTCCGAGTGCTTCGCTGCCTGCGGGAAGACGACCAGGGCCGGGAAGCCGGGGTGCTCGCGCAGATAGGGGCCCAGTCCCGAGTAGGTCTGTTTGACACCATCGCTGCCGCGCTCGCCGGAGCCGTGCAGGAACAGGATGACCGGGACGTTGGTGGGAGCGGTGGCCTGCACGCCGGCCGGAATGAACACCTGGTAGTAGGCGGTCTCGCCATCCACCTTCACCGCGCGGCCCTCGAAATGCCCGCGCGCGCTGTCCGGCAACGAGGCACAACCGGACATCATCAGTACGGCCAGCAGCGGCAGACAGCGCGATATCGAACGGACCATGGGACGTCCCGAGGTGGTAGGGTCACCTGCATCGTAGTCCGCGGTGGGTCAACGCAGCATCATGCGCTGCGTCACTCCGGCCGAGGGAAGCTGGCGATGATCTCCAGCTGCTCCTGCGCTTCGGCATTGCCTTCGGCAGCAGCGGCCTGCACCTGTGCCATGTCCGGGTGCAGCACCACCAGCAGCGGGTTCTCGCAGACCGGGCAGTCGTATTCGGTGGCGTCCTCGTCCAGTTCCATTTCCATGGCGCGCGAGCTGCCCTTCCATTCGCAGGCCGGGCAGGTGTGCTGCTGGTCGCGCCAGCCGGGCTGGAAGTAGTTTTCGATGGTCGTTGCCATGGGTGTTCCAGTTGGGATCGGGTCAGGGCCCCGCGTGGCGGGGATCCGACCCTGCAGGGTTCAGTGCAGCAGCACCAGGGTGGCCAGGCCGAGGAAGGTGAAGAAGCCCATCGAGTCGGTCACGGCGGTCAGGAAGATGCCGCTGGCCAACGCCGGGTCGAAGCCGAAGCGTTTCAGCGTCAACGGCACCAGAACGCCCGCCAATGCAGCGAACAGGAGGTTGCAGGTCAATGCAATGGCAATCACTGCGGACAATCCGGGCGAGTGGAACCAGGCCAGCACGATCAGGCCCAGCACCGAGCCCAGCATCACGCCGTTCAGCAGCGCGACCCGTACTTCCTTCCACAGCAGGGTGCGGGCGTTGGAGGCGCCCACCTGGCCCAGCGCCAGGCCGCGCACCATCAACGCCAGCACCTGGGTACCGGCGTTGCCGCCGAGGCCGGCGACGATCGGCATCAGCACCGCCAGCGCCACCAGTTTGTCGATGGTGCCTTCGAAATGGCCGACCACGCTGGAGGCCAGGAAGGCCGTGCACAGGTTCACCGACAGCCACATCAGGCGGCGGCGCATCGCGCGCCAGACCGGGCTGAACAGATCCTCGTCCTCGTCCAGGCCGGCGGCGCCCAGCGCCTGGTGCTCGGCCTGGCCGCGGATGATGTCGACCACGTCATCGATGGTGATGCGGCCGATCAGGATGTTGTTGTCATCCACCACCGGCGCGGAGATCCAGTCATGGTCGGAGAACTGGCGGGCGACTTCCTGGTCGCTCTCGCCGACGTCGATGGCTGGCTGCTCGTCGTCGATCAGGCGGTTGATCGGTGTGGTGTCCTCGTGGGTCACCAGTGCCGCCAGCGACACCCGGCCGAGGTACTGGTGGCGGCGGCTGACCACGAACAGGTGGTCGGTGTGGTCTGGCAGTTCACCGCGCAGGCGCAGGTAGCGCAGCACGACGTCGACGTTGACGTCGGCGCGCACGGTCACCACGTCCGGGTTCATCAGGCGGCCGGCACTGTCCTCGGGATAGGACAGCACCTGTTCCAGGCGCTCGCGGTTCTCGCGGTCCATCGACTTGAGGACTTCGTCGATGACCGTGTCCGGCAGGTCTTCGACCAGGTCGGCCAGATCGTCGATGTCCAGGTCTTCGACCGCGGCGATGATCTCGTCCGGGTCCATGTCCGCGAGCAGGCTTTCGCGCACGTCGTCGCCGACGTGGACCAGCACCTCGCCATCATCTTCTGGATCAACCAGGCCCCACACCACCTCGCGCTTGCCCGGCGGCAGCGATTCGAGCAGGTTGCCGATCTCGGCCGGGGCCAGGGTGTTGACCAAACGACGCACCGGGCCCAGCCGGCCGCTGTCCAGTGCATCGGACAGCATCCGCAGTTGGCGCGCAGTCTTGTCGTGGCGTACAGCTTCAGCCATCGCAGCTCCCGCGGGGATAAGAAAAGCCGCGATCCCGGCAAGGATGCGGCAACAGGGGTGTTCAGCGCGTCATTATCGCAAGGGGATGTTTCAACGCCTACCCCGACGGGAGGCTGGGGTCAGATCCCTTTTMCACAGGAAAAGGGATCTGACCCCGCGCGTGCATGCCCGGCGAATCAGCACCGGGCTCAGGCCGTTTCGGCCACCAGCGCCAGCCAGCGTTCGATCGCGCGGCGGTCGCGTGCGGCCAGCAGCTTGGGCGCGCGTGCACGCAATGCCGCCAGATCGGCCTCGCGGATCGCACGGCGTACTTCCAGCAGCGTGCCCGGGTGCAGGCTGAATTCGGTCAGGCCCAGTGCCAGCAGCAGCGGGGTCATCCGCGCATCGCCGGCCATCTCGCCACAGACCGCCACCGGGATGCGGTGGCGCGCGCCGGTCTCGATCACCATCTGCAGCAGCCGCAGCACCGCCGGGTGCAACGGCGAATACAGCTCGCCCAGCGCTTCATTGTTGCGGTCGGCCGCCAGCAGGTACTGCACCAGGTCATTGGTGCCGATCGACAGGAAATCGACCAGGTCGATGAAGCTTTCCAGGGCCAGCGCAGCGGCAGGGACTTCGATCATCGCGCCCAGTGGCACGTGGTCGGACACCATGTGGCCTTCGCCGCGCAGCTGTTCGGTCAGCTTGAGCATGCGCCGGCGCACTGCCAGCAGTTCCTCACGGGTGCTGACCATCGGCACCAGCACCCGCAGCTTGCCGTAGGCCGAGGCGCGCAGGATCGCGCGCAGCTGGGTGTCGGCTACCTTCGGCCGTGCCAGCGACAGGCGTACGCCACGCAGGCCGAGCGCCGGGTTTTCCTCGTTGCTCAGGGTCAGGCCGGTGCGATCAGCCTTGTCCGCGCCCAGGTCGAGGGTGCGGATGGTCACCGGCCGCCCGCTCATGCCCAGTGCGGCATCGCGGTAGGTCTGGAACTGTTCTTCTTCGTCCGGCAGCTCGTTGCGCTGCAGGAACAGGAATTCGGTGCGGTACAGGCCCAGGCCATGGGCGCCCAGCGCATGCGCCTGGGTCACGTCCTCCAGCGATTCGGCATTGGCCAGCAGGGCGATGTCGACCTGATCGCGGGTGCGGCTGGGCTTGCTGCGCAGGCGGCCAAGCTCGCGCTGTTCGCGCGCGTGTTCCTTCAGTCGTGCGCGGTAGTCGCGCAGATTGTCAGCCTGCGGATTGGCGGTGATGCTGCCGTCGGCACCGTCGATGATCAGCACGTCGCCATCGGCGATGCGGCTGAGCAGCTGCGGCACGTTGACGATCAGGGGCAGGTGCAGGCTGCGTGCCAGGATCGCGCTGTGCGAGAGCGCGCTGCCGGCGGCGGTGACGATGCCGACCACGCCCTGCGCCTGCAGCTGTGCCAGTTCGGAGGGCGCGATGTTGTCGCAGACCAGGATTTCCCCGGCCAGGCCTTTCACCGCCGGCGGGCGTTCGGGCTGCAGGAAGGCATGGATGCGGCCGATCACATGGTCGAGGTCGTCCATGCGGCTCTTCAGGTAGGCATCGTCCATGCCGTCGAAGACCTTGGCCAGGCGGTCGCGCTGCAGGCGCAATGCATAGCCGGCGCTGTACGGTCCGCTGCGGATCAGTTCGTCCAGGCCATACAGCAGCTCGGGATCGTCCAGCAGCAGCGCATGCAGGTCGAGGAACTCACCCACTTCCTGGTTCAGCGCGCCATGCAGGCGCTGGCGCAGCTCGTGCATCTCGGTGCGCGCGGCGTCCACCGCGCGATGCAGGCAGGCCAGCTCGGCCTCGACCTGGTTGGCGGCAACGCGCTGCTCGGCCACTTCCAATGCATGCGGCAGGCGCACGCGGGCGCGGCCCATTGCCGTGCCGCGGGCGGCACCATGCCCGGCCAGCAGCAGTACCGGCCGTTGGCCGGAAGGGGGCTGGCCGGCGCGTGCGCGCGGCACGCTCAGCTGTCCTCGTCGAAACGGCGTTCGAACAGGCCGACCACCGCCTCCATCGCGGCGGCTTCGTCCTCGCCGTTGATGCGCACGGTGACCGGGGTGCCCTGGCCGGCGGCCAGCAGCATCACGCCCATGATGCTCTTGGCGTTGATCTCACGGCCTTTGGCGGCCATGGTCACGTTGCAGCGGAACGGCGCCAGGGTCTGCACCAGCTTGGCGGTGGCCCGGGCGTGCAGGCCCAGGCGGTTGCTCACGGTGAGTTCTCGTTCAAGCATCGTCGACTATCGCTCCATTACGGGTACCCGCCGCGGCTGTGGCGGGCAGTTGATCCAGTCCCTGTTCCGGATAATTCATCACCCGCAGCAACATCGGCAGGCTCAGCGCCGACACCCGGCGAACCGGGGTCCCCAGCCGGGCCAGCTGCCCGGCAAGGTTGGCGGGGCTGGCGCCGTACAGGTCGGTCAGGATCAGCACGCCGTCACCCCCATCGACCCGCCGCAGGGCGGCCGAGGCAAGCGGGAGCAGGGCGTCCAGGTCTGCGTCGAACGGTACTTCGAAAGCTTCGGTTTTCAGCGGCAATTGCCGCAGGAGCCGGGTCGCCACGTCAAGCAGGGCGGTCCCGACCCCGGGATGTGTTACGAGGAGAATGCCACAGGTCATTACTGCACGTTAACAGGTCAAGGTGAATCGGCGATAGCAGCAGGAGAGGGGCACTGTGTCCCGTATTCAGCGTTGCTGGGGTCGGAGCCCTTTTCCCCTGGAAAAGCATCCGACCCCATGCGTTTTTCGATGCCTGACCGAGATTCATCCACGCATGGCGTGGATCTACCGTGTCGACCAAGGTCGACACCTACCAACAGCACACGGAATCTGTCAGAGGCGGGGCGGTGTGGGTAGGCAGGACCGTTGGCGCCATGGATGGCGCCATCGAGCCCCCAGGGACGGGTTTACGGCGTGTCCTGCCTACCCACACCGCCTCGCCATGCCACGGAATGCCGCTTTTGCTTTTGCTGTTGCCGGCCAGCGGCCGGCGCTACCMGCGGGTGCCGGGCGCAGCCCGGCCGACCTCCTCAATCCTGTTCGCGGTGGTAGGTCGCCACGTCTTCCCAGCCCATCTCACGCGCATGCCGGGCCATGCGCTCGGCCAGGAACACCGAGCGGTGCTTGCCGCCGGTGCAGCCGAACGCCACGGTCACATAGCTGCGGGTGCCATCCCCCAGCTTCGGCAGCCAGGTGTCAAGAAAGTCCGTCAACTGGGCCAGGTAGCGCTGCACATCCGGCTGCGCCTCCAGGTAATCGCGCACGCCGGGTTCGCGACCACTCAGCGCACGCAGTTCCGGGTCCCAGTGCGGGTTGGGAAGTACCCGCGCATCGAACACGAAGTCCGCTTCGGCCGGCACGCCGCGCTTGTAGGCGAACGATTCGAACAGCAGCGACAGGCCGGTGGCATGGTCCATCGTGAACTCGGTGATGATCCGGCGCCGCAGCTGGTGCACGTTGAGGCTGCTGGTGTCGATCACCGCATCGGCCTCGCGGCGCAGCGGTGCGGTCAACTCGCGTTCGCGGGCGATGGCTTCGGGCAGGGACAGCCCCAGCTGGCTCAACGGATGGCGACGGCGGGTGTCGGCGTAGCGCTTGAGCAGCGTTTCGTCGCTGGCTTCGAAGAACAGCACCTTCACGTCCACGCCGGCGTCGGCGGCCAGCTGCCGCCAGTCGCCCAGCTGGCTCAGGTCGGCCTGCCCACGCACGTCGATGCCTACGGCCAGCCGGCGCGGTGCACTGCCGCCGCGATGGGCCAGCAGGCTGCGCACGAAGTCCGGCAGCAGGTTGATCGGCAGGTTGTCCGAGCAGTAGTAGTCCTGGTCCTCGAAGGTCTTCAGGGCGACGGATTTACCCGAGCCGGACAGGCCGCTGACGATCATCAGGGTCGGGGCGGAGGGGGTGACGGTGCTCATGGACAGGCTCTTCGAAGGGCAGGGGTCAGGGCGTTCGCCGTTCCAGCAGGTTGCTGTGGCGGGCGATGAACATTGCCGCCGGGTCGATGCCCTTGGTGCGCAGGATATGCAGGCGGGTGGCCGCCTCGGTCAGCACGGCCAGGTTGCGGCCGGGCATCACCGGCAGGGTGATCAGCGGCACGTCCAGGTCCAGCACATGGCGGGTGCCCGAATCGCCGGTGAGGCGCTCGTAGCCATGCGGGGTGGGTTCGGTCATCGGCTTGGTCAGGTGAACGATCAGCCGAAGGTACTTGTTCTTCTTTACAGCCGTGTCGCCGAACATCTCGCGCACGTTCAACACACCCAGGCCGCGCACTTCCAGCAGGTCCTGCAGCAGCTCCGGGCAGGTGCCGTCGAGTACATCGGGTGCGATCTGGGTGAATTCGGGGGCATCGTCGGCCACCAGGCGATGGCCACGGCTGAGCAGTTCCAGCGCCAGTTCGCTCTTGCCGGATCCCGCTTCGCCGGTGATCAGCACGCCGATGGAGTAGATCTCCATGAACACGCCATGCAGGATCACCCGTGGCGCCAGCGTCCGTGCCAGATGGTAGGAGAGGTGGTTGAGCAGTTCGTGGCCGCGCTTGGGCGACAGCCACAACGGGGTGCCGGATTCATCGGCGGCGGCACGCAGGTCTTCCGGGCAGGCCTGGTTGCGGGTCAGCACCAGTGCCAGCGGGTGCGACTGCATGATTTTTTCGATCGTTTCCCAGCGCTGGCGCGGTTCAAGTGCGTCCAGCCAGGACAGTTCCTCGGTGCCCAGGATCTGCACCTTGTTGGGGTAGATCGCATTGAGGTAGCCGGCCAGCGATGGGCGCCGCGAGACCGTATTGCCGGCCTCCAGCTCGCGCTTCTCGCCGGACTTGCCGGCTGCCCAGCGCAGCCCCAGCCGCTCGCGCTGCTGTTCGAACAGTTCACGGGCGGTGATGCTGGTATTCATGCGGCACTCGCAGGTGGGG
Source organism: Stenotrophomonas maltophilia (assembly GCF_013464915.1). Taxonomy (GTDB): domain Bacteria; phylum Pseudomonadota; class Gammaproteobacteria; order Xanthomonadales; family Xanthomonadaceae; genus Stenotrophomonas; species Stenotrophomonas maltophilia_AT. The sequence continues at coordinate 26,084 of NZ_RAVT01000024.1, read as the reverse complement.
TCATGTCCAGCGCCTCGCGCAGGGCCCGCGCGTCGCCTGCCTGGCGCAGTGCCTGGCGGATATCCGCTGCCGAGAACAATTCGGCCAGCTCGGACAGCAGCATCAGGTGCTGGTGGGTGTAGTGGGCGGGAACGGCCATCGCGAAAACCAGGTCCACCGGCTCGTCGCCACCGAAGTCGACCGGGGTGGCCAGGCGAAGCAAGGCGCCACGGGGGCGGTCCAGGGTCGGCGCGCGGCCGTGGGGGATGGCGATGCCGTGGCCGATCGCGGTGCTGCCCAGCGCTTCGCGCTGGCACAGGTTCAGATAGATCTGTTCGGCGTTGGCCTGGCGGCAGGCCAGCAATCCGGCGGCGGCCTGCAGGACGCTGTCACGGTCGGTGGCCGTGCAGAGCTGGGTCTGCACGGCCGCCAGGAGGTCAGTCAGGGGCATGTCTGCGGGGAACAGTGGCGATCAGCCACCATTGTCGCCCACCGGCAGCGGTGCGTGCTGCTGTTTTTTCTCCTTGTGCTTGATCACCAGGCGGTCAAGCTTGTCCGCAAGCAGGTCGATCGCGGCGTACATGGTCTGGGCATTGGCCTCGGCGTGCAGGGTCTGGCCGGGAATGTTGAGGCTGGCGTCGACGTGGTGTTCGGTCTTCTGCAGCTTGAGGGTCACCCGCGCTTCGCAGTGCTGGTCGAAGTGTTTGCCGATCCGGGCCAGCTTCTCCTCTACATAGGACTGCAGGGCCGGGGTGACTTCGACATCTTTGCCAAACGTTTCGATGCGCATCGGGTTTCTCCTGTGTTCGGATGTGCCAATGAACCTCTCCGCCGGGCGCGGCGGCGCGTCAAGCGATTCTGACCCTTTCGTGCGAGGCGGAAATGTTCATGGCTTCACGATACTTCGCCACGGTGCGTCGCGCTACTGGAATTCCCGACGATTTGAGCAGGTCAGCCAGCTTGGCGTCAGAAAGCGGCTTGCGCGGGTTCTCGTCGTCGATCAGGCGGCGGATCATCGCCTGGATGGCGGTGCTGGATGCTTCGCCGCCGCCCTCGGTATCAATGCCCGAGGCGAAGAAGGCGCGCAGCGGCAGGGTGCCGCGCGGGGTACGCACGTGCTTGCGCGCGATCGCGCGCGACACCGTGGATTCGTGCAGGCCGAGCTCGGCGGCGATCTCGCGCAGGGTCAGCGGGCGCAGGGCCTGCTCGCCGAACTCCAGGAAACCGGCCTGCTGCAGGATCAGGCTGCGTACCACCCGCAGCAGGGTCTCGCCGCGCTGCTGCAGGCCCTTCAGCAGCCAACGGGCTTCCTGCAGCTGGGCACGCAGGTAGCCGGCATCGGCGTCGCCACAGCGGCGGATCAGCTGTTCATAGCCGCGATGGATCACCACCTTCGGTCCGGCATGCCCGGCCAGCGCCGCACGCCACACGCCGTTCTGCCGCCACACCACTACGTCCGGCACCACGTAGGTGTCCTGCGACAGGGGGGCGATCTGGGTACCTGGACGCGGGTCCAGCGAGCGCAGCAGGGCGACCGCGGTCTCGACCTCGTCCAGCGGCTGCTTCAGTTCATGGGCGAGCCCGGCGACGCCGCTGCGCGGCAACCGCTCCAGTGGTCCTGCGGCAATCTGTCGCGCCAGCAGCAGGCCCGGCGTTTCGTCGGCCAGCACGTCCAGCTGCAGCTGCAGGCATTCGCCAAGCGTGCGTGCAGCCACACCGACCGGATCAAAACGCTGGATGCGATGCAGCACGGCGAGGATCTCGTCCTCGTCGGCGTGGATCGCCGGCAACAGGGTTTCCGCGATGGTGGCCAGCGGCTCGCGCAGGTAACCGTCGTCGTCCAGTGCATCGATCAGTGCCGCGCCGATGCTGCGATCGCTGGCAGAAAGATGCGACAGGTGCAGCTGCCACAGCAGGTGGTCGGCGAGCGTCTCGGTTTCGGCCACGCGTTCGGCGGCGCTGCCGGTATCGTCGTCATCATCGAAGCTGCCACCGCTGCCGGTCGCCGTCCAGTCCAGTTCGGCCGGCGCCCAGTCGTCGCCTTCATCGCTGCCTTCTGCAGGCGCTTCGTTGACGTTGCCATCGCTGCCTTCATTGGCGGCGCTGCTGTCGTTGCTGTCGGCCCAGTCCAACAGTGGGTTGCTCTCCACTGCCTGGGCGATCTCCAGCTCCAGCTCGGTGGTCGACATCTGCAGCAGCTTGATCGCCTGCTGCAACTGGGGCGTGAGCACCAGTTGCTGTCCCAACGATGTCTGCAGCCGAGTCTTCATGCCTGTGCCGAAAGGAAGGAAAGGAACCCGGCGTCCGCAGTCACAGCTTGAAGGAATCCCCAAGGTAGACCCGACGCACGTCGGCGTTGTCCAGGATCGCCTCCGGCGAACCCTGGGCCAGCACGCTGCCCTCGGCGAGGATATACGCGCGGTCGCAGATACCCAAGGTCTCGCGCACATTGTGGTCGGTGATCAACACGCCGATGCCACGCTGCTTGAGATGGGTGACGATGCGCTGGATCTCGCCCACCGAAATCGGGTCGACACCGGCGAACGGTTCGTCGAGCAGGATCAGGCGCGGCTGCGCGGCCAGTGCGCGGGCGATCTCGCAGCGGCGGCGTTCGCCACCGGACAGGCTGGCGCCGAGCTGGTCGGCGACATGGCCCAGCTGCAGTTCGTCCAGCAGGCCGTTCAATTCGCGCTCGCGGCCGGCCGAGTCCAGGTCCTCGCGCAGTTCCAGCACCAGGCGGATGTTGTCGGCCACGGTCAGCTTGCGGAACACCGACGGTTCCTGTGGCAGGTAGCCCACACCCTGCTTGGCGCGGGTGTACATCGGGTCGCCGGTGATGTCCTTGCCGTCGAGCACGATGCTGCCGGCATCGGCGGCGACCAGGCCGACGATCATGTAGAAACAGGTGGTCTTGCCGGCGCCGTTGGGGCCAAGCAGGCCGACCACTTCGCCCGCATCGAGGGTCAGCCCGAAGTCCTTGACCACTTCGCGTTGCTTGTACTTCTTGCGCAGGCCCTTGGCGACGAGCATTACTTCTTGCTCCCGGCCGGCTGTGCCGGCGTGGTGGCCTTGGGCTGTGCCGCCGGCGCGGCCGGGGTCTTGTTCTTCGGCGGGATGACGGTGCGCACGCGGCTGCCGTCACCACCGGAGTTCATCTCGCCGGTGCGGGTGTTGTAGACCATGCGCTGGCCGGCATTGGTGCCGCGCGCGCTGGTGACCTTGTAGTTGCCGGTCAGGGTGATGATCTCGGTCTTGATGTCGTAGTCGATGCGATCAGCCAGCGCGTCCATCCAGGTACCGTCGTCAAGCTGCTGCTTCATCTTGGCCTGCTTGCCGGTGAACACCGCACGCACGGGCTCGCCGTCCTTGAGGTAGATCTCGGCCTCGGACGAGCGCAGGTCCAGCGTGCCCTGGGTGATGATCACGCCCTGCGACAGCACGGTCTTGCCGTCGCCGGTGAGCATGCCGGACTGGGCGCCGGAATCGATGTGCATGTCTTCGTTGCGGTCGGTGGACTTGGCGAAGGCGGCGCTGGGGACAAGAAGACCGAGCGCGAGTACGGCGGCAAAGGGAATCTTCATCGGGGTCCGTTCTACCGGTGAGGGCCTCCCGGGCGGGCCGGGGGCGGAGGGTGGGGCTGCCGGCCCTGCGCCTGTCCGGAGACGTCGCGGGCTGGCGGCGGAATCAGCGTTTGGGCGTGTAGCGGCCCTTGGACTGGCTGAGGAAATGATACGTGTTGTTCTTGGAATCCACCTCGAAGCCGACGCCGGACTGTTCCATGCCCGGGCGGGTCATGGTCACCAGGGCGTCGGTACGGGCGCGGTTGTCCTTCGGGAACACGTCCAGGTGGTCGGTGCGGAAGGTGGTCGGCACCACGCCCGGGCCCGCCGGGCTGTCGCCGGCGACATTGCCGCGCAGCTTCATCTCGTCGCCCTTGGCGCTGAGCCAGCCGGTCTCTGCACGCAGGGTCCAGTGCTTGCCGTCCTTGTCCGGCATCTCGAACAGCGGGGTGGCGATGTTGATGGTCTGGTCGCCGCGCTGGCGTTCCAGCAGCGGTGCGCGCAGGGTGGTCGATTCCTTGCCGTGCTCATCCAGGGCGACGATCTGGAAGTCATGCAGGATGTAATCCACGCCGATTTCCTGGCCACCGGTGGCTGGCCCCTTGTCGCGGTTGCGCAGCGCCGCCCAGCTGCTCAGCAGGGCGGCCAGCAGCAGGCCGATGCCGAGCAGGGTGCGCCAGTTCAGGGTGGGCACGTTCATGCGCCGAACCTCGCCAGCACCGCATCCACGCGGCCCTGGGCGGCCAGCAGGATGTCGCACAGCTCGCGCGCGGCGCCACGGCCGCCCTCGGCGCGGGTCTGCCAGTGCACGCGTTCGGCGATCCACGGATGGGCATTGGCCGGGGCCACCGCCAGGCCGACCGCACCCAGCGGCGCCAGGTCGGGCAGGTCATCGCCCATGAACGCCACCTGTTCCAGGCCGATGCCGTGCTGCGCACACAGCGCCTGCACGCTGGCCAGCTTGTCGCCCACGGCGATCTGGGTGTCGATGCCCAGGTCGGCGCCGCGCTTGAGCGCGGACTGGCTGTTGCGCGCGGTGATCAGCACGGGGTGGATGCCGTGCTGCTGCAGCAGTTTCAGGCCCAGGCCGTCCTGCACGAAGTACGCCTTGCTCTCGTTGCCGTCCTTGTCGTAGTACAGCTGACCGTCGGTGAGGGTGCCGTCCACGTCAAAGCAGGCCAGGCGGATCTGGGCCGCAGTGGCATGCAGGTGGGCGGGAAAGGCGGGCAGGGGGGACCAGGGCATCAGGGCGGCAGGCTCGTTGTGGGCGGGTGCGGCATTACAGACTGAATGGGGTCTATGGACTGTCGGTTAAACCACCCGGGCCCGCAACAGGTCATGAATGTTCAGGGCGCCGACCGCGCGGCCCTGGCCATCGACCACGATCAGGCCGGTGATCTTGTGGGTCTCCATCAGCCGGGCGGCCTCGACCGCCAGCTGGTCGGCGCCGATGGTGCGCGGGTTGCGGGTCATCACGTCGGCGATCTTCGCCGTGCGTACGTCCAGCGCGCTGTCCAGCGCACGGCGCAGGTCGCCGTCGGTGAACAGCCCGATCAGCACGCCGTCGGCGTCGACCACGGCGGTCATGCCCAGCCGCTTGCGGCTCATCTCCATCAGCGCTTCGCTGAGGCTGGCGTCGGCGCCCACGCTGGGCAGGTCGTCGCCGGTGTGCATGACGTCGGTGATGTGCAGCAGCAGGCGGCGGCCAAGGTTGCCGGCCGGGTGTGAACGGGCGAAGTCATCAGCGGTGAAGCCACGCGCGTCGAGCAGGGCCACGGCCAGTGCATCGCCCATCGCCAGCGAGGCAGTGGTGCTGGAGGTGGGCGCCAGCGCCAGCGGGCAGGCCTCGGCCGGCACGCTCACGTCCAGATGGATGTCGGCGGCGGTGGCCAGGCTGGACTGCGGGCGGCCGGTCATGGAAATCAGTACGTTGCCCTGGCGCTTGAGCACCGGCAGCAGCATCAGCACCTCGTCCGATTCGCCCGAATAGGACAGGGCCAGCACCACGTCGTCCTCGGTGATCATGCCGAGATCGCCGTGGCCGGCTTCGCCGGGGTGCACGTAGAACGCCGGCGTGCCGGTAGAGGCCAGGGTGGCGGCGATCTTGCGGGCGACATGCCCGGACTTGCCCATGCCGGTGGCGACCACCCGGCCACGACTGGCCAGGATCGCCTGGCAGGCCTGCTGGAAGGCTTCGCCGAGGCGGTCGGCCACGGCATCCAGTGCCTGCCGCTCGATCTCGAACACGCGGCGGCCGCTGGCAACCAGGCCGGCAGGGTCGACGGAACGGGGGGGCAACAGGGATTCGGCCATGCGGACGCCACGCAGCGGAAGTAGAATGGACGCACATTTTATTAGGAAAGCCCGTTGGACGCCGACACCATCCGCAATCTGATCGAAACCGGCCTGCCCGGCGCCCGCGCCGACGTGCAGGGCGACGATGGCGTGCATTTCGAAGCGACCGTGGTCTGCGAGGCCTTTGCCGGCAAGATGCCGCTGGCCCGCCACCGCATGGTGTATGCCACCCTGGGTGACCTGATGGGCGGCGCGATCCACGCGCTGGCGCTGAAAACCGTGACCCCGGCCGAAGCCGGCTGAACCGCAGAAGATCCCGAATACATGGCCAAGATCGTTGTGACCGGCGGCGCTGCGCTGCACGGTGAAGTGAGCATCTCCGGCGCCAAGAACGCCGTCCTCCCCATTCTCTGCGCGACCCTGCTGGCGGATGAGCCGGTGGAGATCACCAACGTGCCGCACCTGCACGATGTGGTCACCACGGTGAAGCTGCTGGGCGAGCTGGGCGCCAAGGTCACCATCGACCAGGGCACGCTGTCGCGCGGCAGCGCGATCGTGGTCGACCCGCGCTCGGTGAACCAGCACGTGGCACCGTACGAGCTGGTCAAGACCATGCGCGCCTCGATCCTGGTGCTGGGCCCGCTGCTGGCCCGTTTCGGCGCGGCCGAAGTGTCGCTGCCGGGCGGCTGCGCGATCGGCTCGCGTCCGGTCGACCAGCACATCAAGGGCCTGCAGGCGCTGGGCGCCGAGATCGTGGTCGAGAACGGCTTCATCAAGGCCACCGCCAAGCGCCTGAAGGGTGGCCACTTCACCTTCGACATGGTCAGTGTCACCGGCACCGAGAACGTGCTGATGGGCGCGGTGCTGGCTGAAGGCACCACCATCCTCGACAACTGCGCGATGGAACCGGAAGTGACCGATCTGGCGCACTGCCTGATCGCACTGGGCGCGAAGATCGAAGGCCTGGGCACCGCCCGCCTGGTGATCGAAGGCGTCGAGCGCCTGTCCGGTGGCCGCCATGAAGTGCTGCCCGACCGCATCGAGACCGGCACCTTCCTGGTGGCCGCGGCGATGACCGGCGGCAAGGTCACCGTCAACCGCGCACGCCCGAACACCATGGACGCGGTGCTGTCCAAGCTGGTCGAGGCCGGTGCGAAGATCGAGACCACCGACGACAGCATCACCCTGGACATGCAGGGCAAGAGGCCGAAGGCGGTCAACCTGACCACCGCGCCGTACCCGGCATTCCCGACCGACATGCAGGCGCAGTTCATGGCGCTCAACTGCGTGGCCGACGGCGTGGGCGTGATCAACGAAACGATCTTCGAGAACCGTTTCATGCACGTCAACGAACTGCTGCGCCTGGGCGCGGACATCCAGGTCGAAGGCCATACCGCCATCGTGCGTGGCAGCGAGCACCTGAGTGGCGCACCGGTGATGGCGACCGACCTGCGTGCGTCGGCCTCGCTGATCCTGGCCGGCCTGATGGCCAGCGGCGACACCACCATCGACCGCATCTACCACCTTGATCGTGGCTACGAGAACATCGAAGAGAAGCTGTCTTCGCTCGGCGCCACCATCCGGCGCGTGCCATGATCCTGCGCGGCAAGTTCAGCCCGCGCCGCAAGGCGCTGCTGGCCCTGGTGCTGATCGTGCTGGCGTGGCTGGGCTATGCCTGGTACGCCAACATCGCCATCACCCAGGGCATCGAGCAGAAGGACATGGACTGGAACGGCGACGGCACGGTCACGCGTGACGAGATCATCGAGTCGTTCTATGCGGTTGCGGTGAACGACAGCCAGGACGGCAACCGCCATTGCCGTACGTTTGTCTGGCGCAGTACCGGCGAGCAGATCCGCGTGGACTGCCGCACCGAGTTCAAGGCGGCTGAAGAGAAGCCGGCTGAAGCGAAGAAATAAGAAAACGCCCGCGAAAGCGGGCGTTTTCTTTTCGGTAGTGCCGGCCGCTGGCCGGCAACCCCATCAACCTCGTGGAGCATCGCGAGAATGCCGGCCAGCGGCCGGCACTACCGGTTCGCGCGTCAGTTCATCGCCTTGATGGTCAGGTCCAGCGCATCGCGGCCGCTCTCACGCTGCAGCATCCGCGCCGGCACCGGGAAGTTCGGTACGATCCAGGCGATCAGCTCCTTGTTGCCATCGGCACGCGACACCTTGGTGGCCTCGTAACTCTTGCCGGCCACGGTGATCGATTCCTTGCCGATCACGCGGTAGGTCATGTTCTTGATCCGGCCCTCGTCCACCATGCGGTAGGTCAGCGGCTTGCCGGCCGCCAGGTCACGGGCAATCGCCAGGTTGATCAGCAGCGCATCCATGTCACCGGCCTTCAGTGCGATCGGTCCGGCGCGGTCGGGCTTGATGTCGCCGCTCCAGGTGGCCTGGTTGCTGTTCCAGTTGTAGGTGGCCTGCACGTTGCGCTTCTTCACCAGCAGGGCCGAACGGTCCTGGCTGCTGAGCGGGCGCAGCTGGCCGCGCACTTCCTCGAACACGGTGCTCTGGCTGAGGTCGGCCAGCTGGTTCTTCACCTGCAGGCTGTAGCGCCACTTGTTGGCGCCTTCGCTGGACAGGGTCATGGTGCCGTTCGCCTGCATGCCCATGTAGCTGGCCAGGTAGTCGGCCTTGAACGGCTCCAGCGCCATTGCCGGCAGGCTGGCCACGGTCAGCGCGGCAGCGGCGATCCAGGTGAGGGGGCGGGTCAGGGTGCTCATGCTCAGACTCCTTGGTATTCGATCAGGCGCAGATCGACGCGGTCTTCGCCGTCTTCGCGTTGCAGGATGCGCACCGGGGTGGGGACACCGTTGGCGATCCAGAGGATGGTTTCGTTGTTGCCGCCATTGGTCCGGTAGACCCGCAGCGCGTTGTAGGACAGGTCGCCGACCTCGACGTTCTCGGTCTGCGGCGCGGCCTGGTAGTCGTGCTGGCGGACCTTGCCCATGTCCACGTAGCGGTAATGCATGGCGGCGCCGGGGCGCGCATCGCGCATGATCGCCAGGTTGATCAGCAGTGCGCTCTGGTCGCCCGGCTGCAGCGGGATCGGCTGCGCACGTTCCTTCTTGACGTCGCCGGTCCACTGCGCGGTACCGGCCTGCCAGTTGTAGGTGCCCACGGCCTTCTTGCCCAGGAACAGGCCCTTGCGCACCGTGCTCTGGCTGAGCGGTGCGTAGACGCCACTGCGCTCTTCGAACACCGTGCTCTGCTCGATGTTCAGGCCGAGCACGCTGGCAAAGCCGCGGCGGCCGACCACCTGCATGTCCACCCGCCACTGGCTGCCGCCGGTGTGGGTGACCTGCATGCTGGCATCTCCCGCTTCCTTGCCCTTGTAGAAGGCCTGGTAGGTGGCGGTGAACGGCTGCAGCGGCGGTGGCTCCCAGGCCAGTGCCGGCAGCAGCGGCACGCTGGGCTCGTTCGGTGGCAGCGCAGCGGGTGCGGATGGCGGTGCCGGTGAAGCCGCAGGCGGCTGCGCCTGGCCCCAGCCCACGCCGGGAAGCACGGCAAGCGACAACAGCAGTGAAGTGGACAGCAGCGTCGTGGTCTTCATGGAGGACAGGGACCGCAGGAGGAGGCAGGATGCCAGCCCCGCAGTCAGCGGGGCGTGTGCAAGGGCGTTACCGGTTCAGGTTTCCGGCGGAATCTAGGGCCAAGGGGCTAAACAGGGGGTGACCGTCCAGCCAGGGCTGACCCTCCCGTTCAGCCAGGCGGCCCTCGCACAGCAGCTGCAGCGTGGCGATCAGCAGCGGGTGCTCCACCGCCAGCACCCGCTCGGCCAGGCTGTGCGCGTCGTCGCCTGGCAGCACGGGAACCCGCACCTGCGCCAGCACGGCTCCGGCATCCAGCTCCGGCACCACCAGGTGCACGCTGGCACCGTGCTCGGCATCGCCGGCCTGCAGCGCCCGCGCGTGGGTGTCCAGGCCCTTGTGCAGCGGCAGCAGCGACGGGTGGATGTTGACCAGGCGGCCATCGAAGCGCTGCACGAAGGCCGGACCAAGGATGCGCATGTAGCCTGCACAGACGATCCAGTCCGGCTGTACTGCTGCCAGCGCATCGCCCAGTGCCTGCTCGTAGGCGGCGCGGTCACTGAAGGACTTCGGCGTGCGTGCCCAGCGCAGGCCGGAATCGACGCGTTGCAGTGCTTCTGCAGCGGGACGGTCGGAGAACACGCCGACCACCTCGGCCGGCAGGCGGTTGCTGCCGATCGCGTCGAGGATGGCCTGCAGGTTGCTGCCGCGGCCCGAGGCGAGCACGGCGATGCGGGTTGGGGCGGTCATTGCAGGGAACTCCGGCGGATCAATGGCCAGGTCAGCAGGCTGCCGACGGTCGCCATCAGCATGTCGGCATGCGCATCCCACATGTCACCCTGCTGGCCGTTGTAGGCTTCGGCGGCATCCGGCGACAGCGCCAGCGCGATGGCCCATTCGAACCATTCGTAGACCAGGCTGGCGCACATCACCGTCATAACCGCCAGGGTGAAGGCCTGGCCCGGGCGCAGCGCCGGCCACGCATGACGGGCAAGCTGCAGCAGCGCCGGCGTGAAGCAGACGCCGAACAGGAAGTGGATGAGGCGGTCGAAATGGTTGCGCTGCCAGCCGAATGCCGCGTTGGGCGACCAGCCGGTCAGCGCCTGCGCCCAGGCGTCGTAGGGCACGTTCGAGTACAGCCAGCGCGCGGCCACGCAGTGCAGGGCGATGAAGCCGCAGATGGCGATGAAGGCGCCATTGCCCAGCCAGCCACCGCGACGGTCGACCCACAGCAGGGCGGCCAGCCCGATCACGGTCAGTGTGCTGTGCAGGGCCTGTTCGGTGGGCCACAGCGGGTGGATCCAGCTGATCGCGAAGACCGCCAGTACGGCGGCGAAGGCCAGCTTCTTCGGGCCCGAGAAGCGGTAGCGGGTGGGTGAGGCGGTTGTCGAGAAGGCAGGCGAGGACATGGAGAGTCGATCTGGGAAGGGCGGGTCGTCTGCCTGCGGGCTCAGACGCCGAGATGGTCGCCGCGGTCGAACAGCGCGGCCATGTCCGGCTTGGACAGGAACACCCAGGCATAGGCGGTCAGCGCCATGCCCAGTGGGCCGGCCAGCACGCCCAGCCAGGCCGCGCGCTGGCACCAGGCCAGGCCTGTGCGGCGTGACAGCAGGCGGGCGGTGCGCAGCTGCACAACACCCAGCACGATGGCCAGCACGGCCATCGAGGCATAGACCGTGGTCAGCATCCAGGCATCGTCCAGCCCCCGCGAGTGGGCCACCCAGCCGCTGAGGGCGAGGAACGCCACTGCGGCGACCCAATGGAAACCGACCAACGCGTAGAACAGCACTCCCAGCGTCTGCAGGTGGCTGGCCAGCTGCAGCTGCGCCAGGGTCTGCTGCGGCAACGGCGGCGGCATGTTGGAGGCGGTCATGCGGCCGTGGCGGGGGCGTCGAAGGCAGCCTTGACCTGCGGACGCAGCAGGGTGATCAGACTGAACACCCCCAGCACCGTGCCGACCGGCGTGAACAGGCAGGCCAGGCCAGCCGCGATCAGGCACAGCAGATGGCGGCGGCGGCGGGACAGGCAGCGGCCGGCATAGGCCACGAACGAGCCCAGCGCGATGCCACCGAACACGACGACGCAGCCGAGAACAGTGAACACCCAGCCCATCAGGCGCTGTTCCTCCGGCGAGGAGGGCTCGCCACCGGACTTCATCGGCAGGCTGCCTGTCAACGCAGCGATGCCGATCACGATGTGCAGGATGAAGATCAGCGAGAACAGCACGATCAGGCCACCGACCACGTAGTGTGCGATGGCCAGCATGCGCAGGTGGTCGGCATCCTGCGCGCTGAACGGCGGTACCGTCGCCAGTGGCGGCGGTACGGGGGCGGGCGACAAGGGGGGCGTTGCGTCCATGCGGGCTCCTGGTTGCCGGGCTCAGCCGATGCGGACGCGCTCGGCGCCTTCGGCGGTGACCACCTGGCCGATGGTCCAGTGCTCCAGGCCCTGCGCCTTGACCGCTTCGGACACGGCAGCGACCTGGTCCGGCGCGACGATCAGCACGAAGCCGATGCCGCAGTTGAAGGTGCGCCACATCTCGCTGTCGGCCACCGCGCCTTCCTTCTGCAGCCACTGGAACACCGGCGGCAGGGTCCAGGACGACGCCTGGATGTCCAGGCCGAGGCCGTCGGGAACCACGCGGATGATGTTCTCGGTCAGGCCGCCACCGGTGATGTGGGCCATGCCATGGATGGCCTCGCCGTGCGACTTCAGCAGCGACAGGATCGGCTTGACGTACAGGCGGGTCGGCGCCATCAGGGCATCGACCAGCTTCACGCCGCCTTCCAGCTCCAGATCGGCCGGGCGGCCGGCGCGGTCGTAGATGCGGCGGACCAGCGAGTAGCCGTTGGAGTGCGGGCCGGAGGAGGCGATGCCGATCAGCACGTCGCCGGCGGCCACGCTGGCGCCGTCCTTCAGCTCGCTCTTCTCGACCGCGGCGACCGTGAAGCCGGCCAGGTCGTACTCGCCCGGGGCATACATGTCGGGCATTTCAGCGGTTTCGCCGCCGATCAGGGCGCAGCCGGCCTCGGTGCAGCCGTTGGCGATGCCGCCCACGACCGCCGCCGCAGTGTCGATGTCCAGCTTGCCGGTGGCGAAGTAGTCCAGGAAGAACAGCGGCTCGGCACCCTGTACTAGCACGTCGTTCACGCACATGGCGACCAGGTCGATGCCGATCGTATCGTGGCGGTTCAGCTGGTGGGCCAGCTTCAGCTTGGTGCCCACGCCGTCGGTACCCGACACCAGCACCGGCTCGCGGTACTTGTTGGACAGGTCGAACAGGGCGCCGAAGCCACCCAGGCCGCCCATCACTTCCGGGCGGAAGCTGCGCTTGACCAGGGGCTTGATCCGCTCGACCAGTTCGTTGCCGGCGTCGATGTCGACACCCGCGTCACGATAGGTGAGGGGGGAGGGGGCGGAAGACGGGGTGTTGGTCACGGGCGTCGGCGCTGGCAGGGGTTGAACGGGCGATTTTAACAGGCCGCATTGGCGCAAAGGCCGTATTCGGGCAACAATTCCCCCGGATACGTCGAGCCAATGGATGTCCTGATGCGCCGCAGCCTGATTCTGACCCTGCTCCTTGCGCTGAGCCTGCCGGTGGCCACGATGGCCCAGAGCGGCCTTCGCACCGAGGGTGATGTCGCCACCGCCAGTGGCGCGTACGAGGCCGAAGTGCCCGTCAACAGCCAGGCCGAGGCCGATCGCAACGGCGCCCTGGCCCGCGCCCTGAGCGTGGTCCTGGGCAAGCTGTCCGGCGACCGCAGCGTGATGTCCCGCCCCGGCGTGGTGCAGGCGCTGCGCAACGCCAAGGACTACGTGGCCAGCTACGACTACAAGCAGGACCAGAGCGTGAGCGCCAACGGCGCCCCCAGCTTCCGTACCCTGCTGGTGGCCCGCTTCCGCGAGGACGACGTGGATTCGCTGGTGTCGGCGCTGGGCCTGCCACTGTGGCCGCAGCCGCGACCGAAGCCGGTGCTGTGGCTGGCCGTCGACGATGGCAGCGGCCCGCGCCTGGTCAGCGTGCAGCAGGCCAATGCCGCCCGCCCGCTGCTGAACCGCGCCATCGAACGTGGCTACAAGCTGGGCCTGCCCAGTGGTGGTGCCGCCGAACAGGCGCTGGCAGGTGCGATCTGGCGCCAGGACAGTGCCGCCGTGGCCCGTGCCTCCTCGCGCTACTCACCGCCGATGCAGCTGATCGGCAAGCTGTACCGCGCCAACGGCGGCTGGCAGGCGGACTGGGTGTTCGTCGACAACGGCCGTGAACTGAACAAGTGGACCAGCAAGGACGCCAACGCCATGCGTGCGATGGCCGCCGGTGCCGACGGCGCCGCCGATGCGCTGGTCAAGCGCTATGCCAAGGCGGGCGCCGCCGTCGGCCAGGCCGGGACCTACCGGGTGGTGGTCACCGGCATCAACAGTGCCGACGACTACCTGCGCCTGGCTGCCGGCCTGCGCGAGGTGCCGGTGGTGCGCAACGTCACCCCGCTGCACGCCTCGGCCGGCCAGCTTGAACTGAGCCTGGAGATGACCACCGGCCTGGCCGGCTTCAACCGCATGCTGGGCGACAACGGCGTACTGGTGCCGAGCGCACCGCTGCCGGCCCTGCCCACACCGATCGATGACACCACCGGTACCCCGGTGGCCGCCCCGGTCAGCAATGAGTACCGCCTGCGATGACTCTGACCCCGGAGGCGGAAATCGCGCAGTTCCTGCGCCGCCTGAAGTACATCCTGTTCGCCGGCCTGATCGGCTGGGTGGTGTGGCTGCTGGCGCCGATCCTGACCCCGTTCGTGCTGGCGCTGGCACTGGCCTGGCTGGGTGACCCGCTGGTGGACCGCATCGAGGCCACTGGCCGCTCGCGCATGACCGGCGTGGTGCTGGTGTTCGCGGCGATGGTGCTGGTGATCGTGGCGCTGCTGCTGGTGCTGGTGCCGATGATCGAGCGCCAGATCACCACCCTGATCGCGGTCGCGCCGCAGGCACAGGCGTGGCTGATGGAGAAGGGGATTCCCTGGTTCGAGCAGAAGACCGGCCTGGAAGTGATGCAGTGGCTGGACCCGGACCGCCTGATCGAATGGGTGCGCAGCCACTGGCAGCAGGCCGGCGGCTTCGCCACCACGTTCATGGGCTATGTCTCGCGCTCGGGCTTCGCGATGGTGACCTGGGTGGTCAACATCCTGCTGCTGCCGATCCTGGCGTTCTACTTCCTGCGTGACTGGGACAAGCTGGTCGAGCGGGTCGCGTCGGTGATTCCGCGCAACCAGATCGGCACCATCAGCGCGCTGGCGCGTGAATCCAACGAGGTGCTGGGCGCGTTCATCCGCGGCCAGTTCCTGGTGATGCTGGCGCTGGGCGTGATCTATGCCGGCGGCCTGTCGCTGGTCGGCCTCAAGCTGGGCCTGCTGATCGGCCTGATTGCCGGCCTGATCAGCTTCATCCCCTACCTGGGCGCGACCACCGGCATCCTGATGGCGATCATCGCCGCACTGGTGCAGGCGCAGGGCTTCGACCTGAAGCTGCTGATCCTGGTCGGCGTGGTGTTCACCGTGGGCCAGCTGCTGGAAAGCTACGTACTGACCCCGCGCATCGTCGGCGACAAGATCGGCCTGCACCCTGTGGCGGTGATCTTCGCGGTGATGGCCGGTGGCCAGCTGTTCGGCTTCCTCGGCATGCTGCTGGCGCTGCCGGTGGCGGCGGTGACCAACGTGCTGCTGCGCTACGCGCATCAGCGTTACCGCCAGAGCGAGCTGTACGTGGGCGAGAAGCCGGCGATCGTGCTTGATGGCGTGGTCGATGCCCCCCATATCATCATTCCGAACGACAAGGGCCCCGACCTGAAGTGATGGGTGTGCCGCAACTGCCGCTGGCCCTGCATTACCCGCGGGACCAGCGCCTGGAGACCTTCATCGGCGCGCCGGATGGCGCGCTGGCGCAGCTGCGCGCGATCGCAGTGGGCGCCAGCCACGATTGGGTCTATCTGGAAGGGGCGGCGGGCACCGGCAAGACCCATCAGGCGCTGGCGATGTGTTCCAGCGCCGAGCAGGCCGGGCGCCTGCCGACCTACGTGCCGCTGGCCAGCGCGGCCGGCCGCGTGCGAGCGGCGCTGGATGGGCTGGAGGCGCGCGAACTGGTGGCGCTGGACGGCCTGGACGAGGTTGCCGGCAACCGCGAGGATGAGATCGCGCTGTTCGATTTCCACAACCGTGCGCGCGCCGCGGGCGTGACCGTGCTGTACACGGCGCAGAAGGCGCCGGAAGCGCTGGGCCTGGTGCTGCCGGACCTGCGTTCGCGGCTGGGCCAGTGCGTGCGCGTGCTGCTGCAACCGCTGGATGAGGAAGGGCGGGCAGCGGTGCTGCGCGAGCGCGCGCTGCGGCGTGGGTTGGCGATCGACGAGGCGTCCATCGAGTGGCTGCTGTCGCACACCGGTCGCGAGCTGGGTGGGTTGATCACGCTGCTGGACTGGCTGGACCGCGAATCACTGGCGGCGAAGCGTCGGATCACCGTGCCGTTCCTGCGCCAGGTGCTGGAAGAAGGCCGGCCCCGCTACTGAGGGGTGTTGTTCGGCAGGGCTGCGCCCTGCACCCGCCGAAGCCGAAGCAACGTCAACGTCAACGGCAGAAGCTGGCTTCCTGAGGGGAGGCGGGGTGGCTCAGGTTGCGGGGGACGGCGCAAGTACGTCCCTGTAGCCTCGGTCGCGCCATCCATGGCGCTCACGCCCCCGCAACCTGAGCCACCCCGCCTTCGACAGGTTCCCGCGATCTGTCGGGACGGCGTTCTGCACTGCTGTTGTGGTAGGTGTCGACCGTTGGTCGACACAGGAGCGAGCGCAGCGACGCGACCCGCTTTTGCTTTTCATTCTTTCTTCCGTGGCTGGACGCCCACGGAAACTGTCAGAGGCCGGGTGGGGTGGGTTCGCGGGGGTGTCCGCGGCATGGATGCCGCGGCCAAGCCCCCAGGGACGGGTTCACGGCGTTCCCCGCGAACCCMCCCCSCCCGGCCAAGCACGGCTTTTGATCTGAGCGACCAACCACGAGGGGCTCAGCCGTTCGCCGCCAACTCAGCATCCAGCGCGCGCAGGCGATCCACCGTGCCGACATCGGTCCAGCGCCCGCGATGGTGCTGCCCCGTCATCAACCCCTGCGCCATGAAATGCTTCTGCAGCGGCACCACCGAGAACTTCGGCGGCAGCCGCTCGCTGCCCGGCGCATCGCCGATCACCGCACGCCAGTCGGCCACGATCGAAGGACGGTACACGCCGATGCCGGCGTAGGTCAGGCACTGCCCTTCGCGGTCGTGGTGCAGCAGCCCCTGCGCATCGAGGCGGTAGTCACCGTCCGGGTGCTGCGCGGGATTGTCGACCAGCACCAGATGCGCCTGGCCCTGTGGCTCACGTGGCAGTGTGGCGAAATCGAAATCGGTCCAGATGTCGCCGTTCACCACCAGGAACGGGGCGTCGCCCAGCACCGGCAGTGCGTTGAGGATGCCGCCGCCGGTTTCCAGCGGGGTCTGTCCTTCGTACAGGAAATGCAGGCGCAGCCCCCACTGGCTGCCATCGCCCAGCGTCGCCGGGAACTGCCCGGCCAGCCACGCGGTGTTGACCACCACCTCGCGCACGCCGAGTGCGGCGAGGCGCTCCAGATGCCACACGATCAGAGGCTTGCCGGCCACTTCCAGCAGCGGCTTGGGCGTGTGCAGGGTCAGCGGGCGCATGCGCTCGCCGAGGCCGGCAGCAAAGATCAGGGCCTTCATCGGGCCACGCGCATCGGTGCGGCCAGGTCGGCCAGCGCAGGCTTGATGCGGTGTTCCAGCAGCTGCTGCAGCGGTGCCAGCTCGCGGTAGCGCGGCAGCACTTCATCCAGATAGGTGATGAAGCGTGGTGCGTCGTCCAGGTAGTGGCCCTTGTTGTCGCGATAGCGCAGGCGGCAGAACAGGCCGAGGATCTTCACGTGGCGCTGGATGCCCATCCAGTCGGCATCGCGCAGGAAGGTGGCGCGGTCGGGCACCGGCAGGCCGGCATCGCGCGCACGCTCGTGGTACTGCGCCAGCCATTCGTCCACACGCTGCAGCGGCCAGCTCAGGAAGGCGTCCTTGAACAGGCTTACCGCGTCGTAGGCGATCGGGCCGCGCACCAGGTCCTGGAAATCCAGTACCGCCGGGCCGTCGTCGACCGGCATCAGGTTGCGCGGCATGTAGTCGCGATGGGTCATCAGCTGGGCCTGGCCCAGCGCGTTGTCCATCAGGCGGCGATGCACCAGCTGCAGGCCTTCGATCTCGCCGCAGTCCAGCTCCAGGTTCAGGTGGCGCTGCAGGAACCATTCGTCGAACAGGCCGGCATCACGCTGCAGCAGCGCTTCGCCGAACTGGCCGAAGTCGGCCGGCACCGGAATCGCCTGCAGGCGCAGCAGTTGTTCGATCGAGCGGCCGAACCATTCATCGGCGTTGCGCTCGTCGAGGATCTTCGCCAGGGTCGGGCCGCCGAGATCTTCCAGCAGCAGGAAGCCGGCCCCCAGGTCCTGCGCGAGCAGCATGGGCACGCGCAGACCGTTGTCGTGCAGCAGGCCGCGCATGCGCAGCCACGGCCGCGGATCTTCCAGCCCCGGCGGGGCGTCCATCACGATGTGGCTGCCGCGCGTGCTGGTGGTGCGCCAGTAGCTGCGCATGCCGGCATCGACCGAAGCGCGTTCGACCACCGCGTTGGCATCATCGAGCTGGGTACGGGCCCACTGCAGGCGCTGCGCGCTGCGCTGGGGATCGGAAGCGGGTTCGGTCATGCAGGCATATCCGGGCGCGCCGGGCGCGCCAACGTCGGGAACAGGAAAGGAAGGGGACGGGGTCAGCGGCGGCCGCTGAACAGGCGCAGGACGGCCAGCACGGCCACCGCGCCCACCACCGCACCGAGGAAACCGGCCGGCTCACCGGGGGCGTACCAGCCCATGTACTGGCCGAACCAGCCGGCCAGCAGCGCGCCAAGGATGCCCAGCACGATGGTCAGCAGGCAGCCCATGCGGTTGTTGCCGGGCATGAAGAAGCGCCCGAGCAGGCCGACGAAGAAGCCCACCAGCAGGATGTACAGCCAGCTGCTGCTGCCGAACAGACCATTCATGCGCGCGGATTCCGCTTGAGTGTGGACGCAGCCTAGCAAGGCCAGGCTGCGTCCGTCACGGGTGCCGGATCAGCAGCAGCCGTGGTCGCCGTGGCGGGTGCCGCTGTCGGCGGCCACCGGCGAACCGCTGGTCTCGCCGCGCAGGCTGGCGGCGTAGTGCTCGCTGATCACCTTGGATACGCAGGCGGTGACCTTCTTGCCCATCGGGATGTGCAGGAACTCGTTCGGGCCGTGCGCATTGGAGTGCGGGCCGAGCACGCCGGTGATCATGAACTGCGCTCCCGGGAACTTCTCGCCGAGCATGCCCATGAACGGGATCGAACCGCCTTCGCCCATGTACATCGCCGGCTTGCCGAAGAAGGCCTGGCTGGCGTCGTCGATGGCCTGGGTCAGCCACGGCGCCATGGCCGGGGCGTTCCAGCCGGTGGACGCCTTTTCAAGGTCCAGGGTGACCTGCGCGCCGTTCGGCGGGTCGCGCAGCAGCGCTTCCTTCAGCAGTTCGCCGCAGGTCTTGCCATCGGCGGTCGGCGGCAGGCGCAGCGACAGCTTCACCGAGGTCTGCGGGCGCAGCACGTTGCCGGCCGATTCCAGCGGGGGCATGCCGCCGACGCCGGTGACCGACAGCGCCGGGCGCCAGGTGCGGTTGAGCACCAGCTCGGTCAGGTCCTCGTTCATCGGGCGCAGGCCGTCGACCATCGGGAACTTCTCGAAGATCTCGGTATCGACCACCTCGGCGGCACGCTTGGCCTGTTCCTGGCGCTCGGCCGGGATCTCGACGTTCATGCCGTCGATCAGGATGCGGCCGGTGTCCTGGTCCTCGATGCGCGAAAGGATCTGGCGCAGCAGGCGGAAGCTGGACGGGATCACGCCGGAGGCATCGCCGGAATGCACGCCTTCGTTGAGCACCTTCACGGTGAAATTGCCGCCGGTCAGGCCGCGCAGCGAGGTGGTGCACCACAGCTGGTCGTAGTTGGCGCAGCCCGAATCCAGGCAGACCACCAGCGACGGCTTGCCGATGCGATCGGCCAGATGGTCGACGTAGGCCGGCAGGTCGTAGCTGCCCGATTCTTCACAGGCTTCGATCAGCACCACGCAGCGGGCGTGCGGCAAGCCCTGGGCCTGCAGCGCCAGTACCGCGGCCAGCGAACCGAAGATGGCGTAACCGTCATCGGCGCCGCCGCGGCCATACAGCTTGTCGCCGCGCAGGACCGGGGTCCACGGGCCGAGGTCGTCGTCCCAGCCGGTCATTTCCGGCTGCTTGTCCAGGTGGCCGTAGAGCAGGATGGTGTCGTCGCCGGTTTCGGCGCCGGTGGCCGGAATTTCCAGGAAGATCAGCGGGGTGCGGCCTTCCAGGCGCACCACTTCGACCTTCAGGCCGGGCAGCTGCTGGGCCTTGGCCCAGTTCTCCATCAGGGTGACCGCCTGTTCCATGTAGCCGTTCTGCACCCAATTGGCGTCGAACATCGGCGACTTGTTGGGAATGCGGATGTAGTCGACCAACTGCGGGACGATCTCGCTGTCCCACTTGTCATTGACGAATTGGCCGAGCTTGGCGCTGTCCATCTGAAACTCCGGTTGCATGGGCTGTGATCGCGCCATTCTACGCCTGTGCCGGGGGTAGGGTTTTTCCTACATCACGTCGGGTATTTGGCTGGCTTACGGAAATCCGGGAAACCGATAGGCTGTGCACATGTGGTGACGGACACTGTTCCTACCGACGGGATTGCCGGTCGGGACGGCCAGAATCACAAGGAGATACACGTCGTGCCTTGGTTTGTCGTGTTGAGGGTGCTGGTACTGGTAATGGGGATCGCTGGGGCGCATGCCGCCGAACCGATCGACATCAACCGCGCCGATGCCCAGGCGCTGCAGCAGGGATTGACGATGGTCGGAGCCGCCAAGGCCGAGGCAATCGTCGAGCACCGGCGCAGACACGGCCCGTTTCATCGCGTCGAGGACCTGACGCAGGTGAAGGGAATAGGGAATGCAATCGTCGAACGGAATCGACAGCGGATCACCGTAGGCAACAGGCTGTTGCCGGCGGATCCGGTACCCGGATCGGTACCGGTGCGAACCGTACCCAGGCGCTGACAGCAGGAATCGTCGGAACCGGCAGGAGGCTGGTTCACCGGACACAGGCAGGATGCCTGTGACCACCGACCGCCGCAGGACGCGGCACCAATCACCAGGATGGTGGCATCACAGACCTGTGGAAGGGGCTGAGATACAAACAGGACAGACGCGGCCGCGTGCAGGATGCAACGCTACCCCCACAGCGCAGGATGCGAGGGGGCGGCAGCAGGCCGACAGGGACGTAACGATTGCCCGGTACGACACATGGCTGTGTCGCCGGGCAGTTTCATTTCCGGCGCCCGGTTTTGCCGCGGCCACCACGGGTCGATGGTGTACGGTGGCTGCTCCGCATGGAAAGGACACCCGCTGGATGTTTCCGCATCGCCCCACGACCCTGATGCTCGCCCTTGCACTGGCCCTGCCGCTGCTGGCCCACGCTGCGCCACCGCCGTCGGCTGCCAAGTCTGCAGGTGCCACTGCCGGCACCGCCGAGGTACGCGGGCCGACCGACCTCAAGCCGGGCGAATACCTGTGGCATCCGGAAATCTCGCCGACCGGCCCGATCGTGCTGGTGGTCAGCCTCGATGAGCAGCGCGCCTACGTCTACCGCAACGGCATCGCCATCGGCCTGACCACGATCAGCTCTGGCAAGGCCGGGCACGAGACGCCGACCGGTGTGTTCACCATCCTGCAGAAGGACAAGGACCACAAGTCCAACCTCTACAACAGTGCGCCGATGCCCTACATGCAGCGGCTGACCTGGGACGGCATCGCCCTGCATGGCGGCAGCCTGCCCGGGCACCCGGCCTCGCATGGCTGCGTGCGGCTGCCGCAGGCCTTCGCACAGAAGCTGTTCAGCGAAACCCAGCGCGGCGATACCGTGGTCGTGGCCGATGCCAAGAGCTCGCCGATGACCCTGGCCTATCCGTCGGTGCTGGCGCCGGTCAACGCGCGCGGGCAGGCGTTGCCGGAAACCGAGGGTGCGGCCACCCAGGCCTGGTGGAACGACAGCGCGGCCCCGGCCGGGCAGGTCGGCATCCTGGTCAGCCTGCATGACCAGCGCCTGTACGTGCTGCGCGATGGCGTGATGATCGGCGAATCGCCGCTGAAGGCCGACGCCCTGCCGGCCTTCCAGGGCACCACGCTGTTCGTGATGGGGCAGGGTTACAGCGACACCCCCAGCCCGCTGGACGCGAACCAGCGCCTGCACCAGTGGACGGCCTACCCGCTGCTGGGCCAGGACCGTGCCCAGGCCACCCCGGACCTGCTGGCCACGCCCTCGCTGCCGATGGCGCTGCCGGCCGATTTCGCCCGCCAGCTGTACCAGGTGCTGGTGCCGGGCACGACCCTGCTGGTCACCTCGCTGCCGGCGGTCCGCCCAAGCCCGGCTGAATCCGGAATGCAGCCGGTCTTGGAATCCGAGCCGCCAGGGTCCACCCTCAAGGGCAACTGACGCCCTCGTTGTGCCAATGACTGCATCCCGCCTGTGCCGGCTGGCCGCGTTCGGCCTGCTGGCGACCTCGGCCAGCGCCCCGGCGCTGGCACAGACGCCCGCCCTCGCCACCTCTGCCGATGATCTGGCTGCCCTGCTGTCGCGCAGCGCGCCCAAGGCCGACCGCCACGTGCTGCAGCTGGCGGCGCATGCCATGCGCTGCGCACTGCAACGGCCGGAACTGGGCATCAACGGTGACCGCCTGAGCGTGATCGACTACTCGCGGCCGTCCACCGAGCCGCGCCTGTGGGTGTTCGACCTGGCCCACCAGCGCCTGCTGTTCGAGGAATGGGTGGCGCATGGCCGCAACAGTGGTGAGAACCGCACCGAGCATTTTTCCAACCGCGATGGCAGTTTCATGTCCAGCCTCGGCGCGTTCACCGCGCAAGAGACCTACATGGGTGGCAACGGCTATTCGCTGCGCCTGGCCGGCCTGGAACCGGGCTTCAACGACCGCGCGCGTGACCGGGCCATCGTCATCCATGGTGCGCCGTACGTGAACCCGGCTACCGCGCAGCTGCAGGGACGGCTGGGCCGCAGCCTGGGTTGCCCGGCGGTGCGGCTGTCGGTGGCCAAGCCGCTGATCGATGCGTTGCGTGGCGGCACGATGGTGTTTGCCTACTACCCCGACCAAGATTGGCTGAAGCACTCGCAGCTGCTGGCCGGCGAGTGCGGTGGCCAGGGCACGCTCGCCACGCGGTGATGCACGACGGCGCGCGGCGTGATGCAATGCGCCGATGAACATCGACTCCCTGCTGCACACTCCGAGCCAGGTGATCTCCCACCTGGACTATCGCCGCGAACGCTGGCGGAATGGACTTGGCTGGACCCGCGAGATCCTGCGCCTGCCGGCGCAGGGCGATGACTGGGCGCTGCGCCTGTCGGTGGCCGAGATCGAGCAGGACGCCGCGTTCTCCGCCTTCCCGGGCGTGGAGCGCGAGCTGGTGCTGCTGCAGGGCAGTGGCGTGCGCCTGCGCTTCGAGGATGGCCGCGTGGCCGACGTGTTGCCACCGCATGGACGGGTGCGCTTTGCGGGTGAGGAAACACTGCACGGCGAACTGGTCGATGGCACAACCCATGACTTCAACCTGATGTGGAAGCGGGAGCTGCTGCAGGCCGAACTGCTGCACCGGCCACTGGTAGGGTCGATGTTCTTCTTCTGCGAACCGGGTGTGGCCTGGGCGCTGCATCTGCTGGCCGGTCGGGCGGAGTTTGGTGCCGACAGTGGCCTGCCGGCGCTGCAGGCCGGCGATACCGCATGGCTGTCAGCGGGTGAACGGCAGCGTCATGCGGTGCAGGGTGGCGGCGAATTGTTGGCGATACGGGTAAGTGCGTCGGGAGGATGATTCCTGGGCGTCGGTGGGCGCAATCCACGCATGGCGTGGATCTACCGGGATGCGGTTGCAACCATGCCTGGACACGCCGTTGTAGATCCACGCCATGCGTGGATGCGGCACCCTCAGTACACATCCCGCCGGTAACGACCGGCCAACAGCAACGCTTCCTTGCCGTCCGCTCCAAGCACCTGCTCGATCACCGTATCCACCGCCGGGGCCATGCCCTGCAGGCTGCCGCAGACCAGGATCGTCGCGCCTTCATCCACCCACCGCCGCAGCGTTGCCGCTTCGGCCAGCAGCCGGTCCTGCACGTAACGGTGCACGCCGCCATCTCGGCTGAACACTGCATCCAACCGCGCCAGCGAGCCGTCGGCCAGCATCGCCCGTAGTTCTTCACCGAAGTGGAAGTCGTGCGCGGCGGTGCGTTCGCCGAACAACAACCAGGTGCGGCGCGCGCCACTACGTACGCGTTCGTGCAGGTGCGCGCGCAGGCCGGCGATGCCGGTACCGTTGCCGATCAGCAGCAGTGGCACATCGGCGGGCACGCCATGGAAGTTGTCGTTGCGACGCAGCCGCAGCTGCACCGGTTCGCCGATGGCCGCGTGGTCGCACAGCCAGCCGCTGCCAATGCCGGGTGTACCGTCTGCGCGCAGCTGGCGGCGCAGCAGCAGCTCCACCGCGCCATCGGCCACCACCGAGGCGATCGAGTACTCGCGATGCGGCAGCGGCTGCAATGCCGCCAGCAGCGCAGGCAGATCGCCCGGTGGAACCAGCGAGGGCAGGTGCGAGCGCTCAACGCGAGCCAGCAGCGTCTGCCCATCATCCAGCACGCTATCCGCATTGAACCCCTGCGCGTCCAGCCACGCGCGCGCGCTGTCCCGTGCGTGTTGTGGCCCGATCTCGGCAATGTCGCCGGCCTGCCAATGCGCGTTGTTGCCTGCCGGTGGCTGCAGGCGCAGCCAGTACACCGCGCCGCCCGGGCTGCCGGGATTCAGATGCACGCGCTGCAGCAGCGTCCATGGCTGGTACTCGGCCGGGCTCCAGTCGGGCAGCTCGCTGGCGCCGCCGCCAAGTTGTCCCAGCAACTGCTGCCAATGGCGCAGCGCGGCCGGATCGGCGTTGTCGACTTCGATCGCATCGAACAGCGGGTGCGCGCCGTGCTGGCGCAGCCATTGGTCGAGCTGGTGGCCGAATCCGCAGAAGTGGCCATAGCTGCGGTCGCCCAGTGCGAGCACGCCGTAGTGCAGGTGCTGCAGCGAAGGCGGCGCGGCCATCACCCCGCGCAGGAACGGCAGGGCGTGGTCGGGCGGATCGCCTTCGCCGGTGGTGCTGGCAATGAACAGCGCGCGCTGGCTGTCGGCCAGCAACGCTGCATCCACCTCATGCAGTCCGCGCACACGCACCGGCACGCCGGCACCGCGCAGGGCCTCGGCACTGCGTTCGGCCAGTTCGCGGGCAAAGCCGGTCTGGCTGGACCAGACCAGCAGGATCGGGGACGTGTCACCGGTTGCGGCGTCGTCGCGCGGGCGGCCACGCCACCACAGTGCGGCGCAGGCCAGCGCATACAGCGCGGTGGCGATGAGGGCGATCTGCGATTGCCGTGCCGGTGGCGCGCCCTGCCACCAGGCTTCGCCGAGATGAAGTCGCAGCAGCGCCCAGGCGATCAGCGCCAGTACGATCAGTACAAGTGCGTTGCCGAGCAACGCGCGCGACGGTCGTGCGCTCATGCGTCCTGCTCGTCGAGCAGGCGCTGGAAGGCGCTGCTGAGGAATTCCTGCGGGCCTTCTGCAGCGCGTTGCAGGTAGCGCGCGGCCAGTCCTTCGCGTTCGGCCAGCGCCATGCCCTGTTCGCGACCGAGTACGGTCAGTGCCGTGGCCCAGGCATCGGCGTGCATGGCGTCGTCGGCCACCACCGTGACCGCCGCTGCAACCTGCCGCACCGGCCTGCCGGAACGCGGGTCCAGGCTGTGACTGTAGGCCTCGCCATCGGCCTGGTACTGGTGCCAGCGATCACCGGAGGTCGCCACCGCCTTGCCATCCAGCGCCAGCACCCGTGGCGGGGTATCGGTGTGCGCATCCTCTTCCGGTGCGGACTCCACCAGCACGCGCCACGGCTGGCCGTCCGGTTTTCGGCCGTAGCCGGCCAGTTCGCCGCCAACTTCGATCAGCGCTGCAGCAATGCCTTGCCCACGCAACCAGGCGGCCACGTGATCGACGCCAAAGCCCTTGGCGATCGCAGAAAGATCCAGTTCCAGTCCACCCGGTTGCAGCAGCGCATCGTCCTGCCACTGCAGCCGCTGCCAACCGCAACGATCGCGCGTGGCCTGCAGGGTAGCGTCGTCGGGCTGGCGGCGTTCACCGGCATGTGCACCGAAGCCCCACAGTGCCACCAGCGGACCGATGGTGGGATCGAAGGCACCGTCACTGGCGGCGGCGATGGCCAGTGCGCAGGCCAGAACGTGGCGCGTCTCGGCCGGCAGCACGCACCATTGGCCTGTGTTGGTGCGGTTGTAGCGGCTTAGATCCGAGCCGGGCTCCCAGGTGCTCATCTGCGCGACCACTTCATCCAGCCGCGCCTGGATGCCGGCATGCAGCGGGTGCAGGTCGCGCTGGCGCGGCGCGACCAGCGACACGCTCCAGGTGGTGCCCATGGTGGTGCCGCCGAGGCGGGCGATGTCGAGCAGGGAATCGGTCATGGTGATGCGTTGCGGCGG
>NZ_RAVT01000023.1 GCF_013464915.1 Stenotrophomonas maltophilia | reverse complement strand
ATCCAGGCTTACACGGCGGCCCACGCCGGCTCTCGGCACCTACGCTGCCAGATTCCGATCAGATAAGGCTTGGCAGCGGCATCCATGCCGCTGACAGTCCCGGTCAGCCTCACCCACCCGTGCCATCCAACATTCCGCGCGGCGGAGGGGTGAGCAAAGGCAGGGGTCAGAGCCCTTTGCTGCGCAAAGGGATCCGACCCCAACAAGCAAAAAGGCAGCCATCGGCTGCCTTTTTTGCTTGTGCTTCTGCCATTGATTCCGCCCTTCCCGTCCGCGCCCGCAGGAAACCTGGCAGGCGGGACGGGTGGGCCTTTGCAGGACCGTTCGCCGCATGGATGCGGCGACCGAGCCCCCATGGACGGGTTTACGGCGTGTCCTGCAAAGGCCCACCCGTCCCGCCCATCACGTATCAATCAAGGCGCTGACGGAGCGCTTGATAAAACCCTTATTCCGCCAACATCGCCGTCAGCTTCTCCCGCGCCGGGCCGGCCAGCTTCGGGTTGTCCAGCGCAAAGCGGATCGTCGCCTCGACCAGCCCCAGATGGGTGCCACAGTCGAAACGGGTGCCTTCGAAACGATAGGCATCGACCTCGTCGGTCTTCAGCAGCTGCGCGATCGCATCGGTCAGCTGGATCTCGCCGCCCGCACCGGTGCCGGTGGATTCCAGAAGTTCGAAGATCTTCGGGCTCAGCACGTAGCGGCCGACCACGGCCAGGTCGCTCGGTGCATCCTCCGGCTTCGGCTTCTCCACGATCTGCGAGATACGGCCCTTGCGGCCATCAAACGCCTCGGTGGCGACGATGCCATAGCTGGCGGTGTTCTCGTGCGGCACGTCTTCCACGGCAATGACGCTGGCGCCACTGGCTTCGTTGAGATCGGCCATCTGCTTCAGCGCACCGTCGCCGCGGTTCCAGATCAGGTCGTCCGGCAGCAGCACCGCGAACGGCTCGTCACCGATCACGGCCTTGGCACACAGCACCGCATGGCCCAGGCCCAGCGCCTCGGCCTGGGTCACGAAGATCGCGCGCACGCCATTGGGCAGCACGTGACGGATCAGTTCCAGCTGCTCCTGCTTGCCAGCGCGCTCGAGCTTCTGCTCCAGCTCGTAGGCCTTGTCGAAATAGTCGGCGACCGCATGCTTGTAACGGTTGGTGATGAACACCAGCGTGTCACAGCCCGCCTCGATTGCTTCATCCACCGCGTACTGGATCAGCGGCCGATCAATGATCGGCAGCATCTCCTTCGGTACGGTCTTGGTTGCTGGCAAAAAACGCGTCCCCAGGCCCGCTACGGGGAAAACTGCTTTGCGAATTCGCTTGCTCATTGGTGCCTGTTGGCCTCGCGTGCCGGAAAGGGCACGACTTTAGCGGATGAAATGTAAGCATCCTGTTCGATTGGAGAGAACTCCGGCATCGTCGCGAACAGGACTTCCTTGATGGTGTCGGTGTCGTAGCTGCCAACCGCCTCGCGCAGGCGCGGAACGTTGCCCAGCACCAGATCGCGCGAGAACATGCGGACACCGGCCTCGAGGATCTTCGGGTGCGCGGTGGAACGATAGTCCTCGTCCGAATAGAACAGCGTCTCGTGCAGCTTCTCGCCCGGACGCAGGCCGGTGTAGATGATCGGGATGTCCTTGTACGGCTGCTTGCCCGCCAGACGGATCATCTGCTCGGCCAGCAGCCGGATCGGCACCGGCTCGCCCATGTCGAGCGTGTAGATCGCGCCATGCGAAGCCGAGGCGGCCGCCTGCAGGATCAACTGGCAGGCCTCGGGGATGGTCATGAAGTAGCGGCTGACTTCCGGGTCGGTGACCGTGACCGGCCCACCACGCAGGATCTGCTCGCGGAACAGCGGCACCACGCTGCCGGCCGAGGCCAGCACGTTGCCGAAGCGCACGGTAACGAAACGGGTATGCGTGGACTTCTGGTCCAGGCTCTGGCAGATCATCTCGGCATAGCGCTTGCTGGCACCCAGCGCGTTGACCGGGTCAACCGCCTTGTCGGTGGAGATGAACACGAAATGCTCGACGCGGGCCTCCAGGCAGGCACGGGCCACGTTCTCGGTCGCCAGGATGTTGTTGCGCACGGCTTCGCGCAACTGCCGTTCCAGCACCGGCACATGCTTGTAAGCGGCAGCATGGAACGCGGTGTCGACCGGATGCAGCGACAGCGCATGGCGGATCACCGCAGGATCGCCACAATCGCCCAGCACCGCTTCGATCTCGATATCGGGGAAGCTGCGGCGCAGCTCACCTTCAATGGTCAGCAGCAGCAGCTCGCTGATCTCCAGCAGAATGATGCGACCGGCGCCGTGGCGCGCGCACTGGCGGCACAGTTCCGAGCCGATCGAGCCGCCGGCACCGGTAACCATCACGGTGCGCCCACCCAACCAGCCGCGGATCAGGTTCCAGTCCGGGGTGATCGGCTTGCGGCCGAGCAGATCCTCGATGGCCACTTCCTTCAGCTGGCCGGGCAGCGACTGGCCCTGCAGGATGTCGCTCAGCTTGGGCACGGTACGGAACGGCACGCCGGTGCTTTCACAGATGGCGACCACCCGCTGCATGCCCGCGGCATCCAACGAGGGCATGGCGATCACCAGCAGCTTGGCCGCGGTCTCGCGGACCACGGCCGGGGCATCATCCAGGCTGCCCAGGATCGGCAGGCCCTGCAGCTTGGCGCCGCGCAGGTGCGGTGCGTCGTCCAGCAGGCCGACCGGCTCGAAGTTGCCGGAGCGGCGCAGATCGCGGACCAGGGTCTCGGCGGCCTGACCGGCGCCGAGGATCAGCACGCGGCGCGCGCTCGAATCCGACTGCAGTGCCTGGTAGTCCTTCCATGCCCGGTACAGCAGGCGCGGCGCACCCAGCAGCGCCGACAGCGCGAACGGATAGATCACCAGCACCGACATCGGCACGCCGTCGAAACGCTTCCACATCAGCACCAGCACGATGCCGACCAGGCCGATGAAGCTGGCCTTGAAGATGTTCAGCAGGTCACTGACGCTGGCAAAGCGCCACAGCCCGCGATACAGGCCTACGCGCCAGAACACCAGGCCCTGCAGCAGCAGCACCAGCGTGGTGTCGACATTCCAGAGCGGAAGCGCGGGCGCGTTGGGGAGGATCGAGTACCGCCCGGCGTGGAGCAGCTGCCAGCATGCCCAGACCATGAACAGGTCGTGGCAGACGATGGCCGAACGCGGCATCAGGCCGAGAATTCTGTCCCGCCAGGGTGAAGCCATAAGTCAGGTATTTCCTTGTCGGTGACGCAATCCATTGCGCAGGAGGAGCCAGAGGACGCTCAGCGCGAGAAACCACGCGACCGCCAGGACAGCCTCCCACCTCGGCTGCAAATTGGAGCAGACATTAAGCACTGTAATACTGAACAGGCCCAAAGCAAAGTACATCCCTGTCACCTGGGCGTGGCTGGCTCCTGCCTGCACCGCCCGCTGGTAGACATGCTGGGTATGGGGTTCCATCCAGCGTTGTCCGGAAATGATGCGCGCCGCCAGTGTGAAGCCTGCGTCCACAAGGAAGGCCGAAGCCGGCACAAGCAGCAGGATCCAGTTGATATCGGTACGCACTGCGGCGATGGCCAGGACGACGGCGACTGCATAGCCCAGCGCGCCACTTCCGACATCACCCATGAAGATACGGGCCCGCGGGAAATTGAACGGCAGGAAACCCAGGCAGGCCAGGCCCAGCGCCACCGCCGCCAGCGAATACGGCCAGGGCAGCACCGGCGCCAGGCCCAGTGCGACAACAATGGCCTGGCTGGCGGCAATACCGTTGATGCCATCCATGAAGTTCCAGATGTTGATCAACGAGGCGGTGAATACCAGCACCAGCCCGGCCAGCAACCAGCTTCCACCGTGCACCTTGACCAGGGCGGCCAGCAGCGCGGCGGCAATAAAGTGCACCAGCAGGCGGCGCATGGCCGGCAGCGGCCGGTGGTCGTCCCACCAGCCGATGCCCGCCACCAGTACCAGGCCCAGGCTGGCCACCAGCAGGCTCGGTGTCGATTCAGGCCAGACCCACATCGCTGCACCGGCGGTGACCAACAGGCTGATGACGATGGCGATACCGCCACCGCGCGGCGTTGCCACGCTATGGCTGCGACGCTCGCCAGGCTGATCCAGCAGTTGCTGGCGCAGGGCATAACCCCGTGCCGCCCAGGTCAACCCCGCACTCAGCAGGGCCAGCCCCAGCAGCGCGCCCATCACGAGCCACGGCATGGATCAGAGCACCGCGTAGTTCAGCAGTGGCTTGACCGTGCCCCATTCCTTGCAGCTCGGGCACTGCCAATGGTGGGTGCGCGCACCGAACCCGCAACGGGTGCAGCGGTAAGCGGGATTGCGCACCAGCAGCTGGTCGGTGATGTGCTTGAGGTCATGCAGGGTCGCAGTGGAATCGGCGCCCTCGGCCAGGGTCAGGTCGATCAGCGCGGATTCGCCACGCACCGACGGACGATCCTTGAGCTGGCGGCCCAGGTAGGCTCGGGCCGGAGCCACACCCTCCTGCTCTTCCATCAGCCGGGTCAGGGCCAGCACCGGGGCGATGCCACGGTAGTGTTCGGTCATTTCCGACAGGAACGCACGCGCGCCCCCCAGATCGCCGACCTTGCGATAGTTTTCCATCAACGCCGGCAGCAGCTCGGGCAGGTATTCCGGGTCGTTGCGCGCGGCACGTTCGAATGCGCGCACGGCGGCTTCAGCGTTGCCCGCATCGGTCTCGAGGCGACCTTCGATGATGCCGGCGCGCACCGACATGGCGTCGGCCTGGTAGGCGCGGGCGATCGCCGCCCTCGCCTCTTCCAGCTTGCCGGCACCGCGGAAGCGTTCGGCCAGTTCGCATTCGAACTGCCCGATCAGCTTGCCCATCGGCTCGCCGGTGACGTCTTCGAAGCGGGTGGCGTTGTCGATCGCCTTTTCCCAGTCACGCTCGGCCTGATAGATGCCGATCAGGTGCTTGAGCGCCTGCGGGGCGCGCTGGTCCAGTTGTGCCAGCTCGGTGAACACAGTCTCTGCACGGTCCAGCAGGCCGGACTTCATGTAGTCCTCGCCCAGCGCCAGCAGGGCCTGCACGCGCTGCGCGTCGCTCAGGTCATGGCGGTTGACCAGCCCCTGGTGCAGGCGGATGGCGCGGTCGACTTCACCGCGGCGCCGGAACAGGTGGCCCAGCGCGACCTGGGTCTCGAAGGTTTCCTTGTCCAGCTCGGCGATGTGCAGGAACAGCTCGATGGCCTTGTCCGGCTGCTCGTTGAGCAGGTAGTTCAGGCCACGGAAGTAGGTGCTGGACAGGCGGCTGACCTGGTTGTCACCGTGGCGCTGGCCACCACGCCGGCCGATCACCCACCCGGCCAGTGCGGCCAGCGGAACGAACAGGAAAAACCACAGCCATTCGGTGACGAAATCCATCTTCGATCAGCGTCCATCAAAAGATTGGGGGGAAACACCCGCGGCCGGCGTGGCGGCGGACTTGTTGGCACGGCGCAGCTGGCCGTAGAGCGGAATGACCACGCTCACCAGTACCAGGCCGGCACCGACGATGACACCGATCAGCAGGGCAGCGATCAGCGCCACGCCGACAGAGGTATTCAACTGGGTAAACAGCAGGTTGATCGACATCGCGGTCATGTTGACCGCACCAATGATCAGCCCAAGGATCAGGACCGCCAGCAGGACCAGCAGACGAAAGACCTTCATGCGACAGCTCCAGTGGCAGGAGTCCGTAGCTTATCCGACCCGCGGCTGGATTCGCACGCGGTGGCGCGACGGAGGCTCAGGCCGGATCGGCGTCCAGCGGCAGCACACTGCTGACCCGCTCGCGCAGTTCCTTGCCCGGCTTGAAATGGGGGACGTGCTTGCCCGGCAGGGCAACCGATTCGCCGGTCTTCGGGTTGCGACCCAGGCGCGGCGGACGATAGTGCAGCGAGAAGCTGCCAAAACCACGGATTTCGATGCGATCCCCGGCGGACAGCGAACCGCCCATCATTTCCAGCAACGACTTCACCGCCAGATCGACATCATCGGCCTTCAGGTGCGCCTGGCGGCGCGCAAGGATTTCGATCAGTTCGGATTTGGTCATTACCGGCTCACATCAGGGGCATCTCAGCCTGAAACGGCCCGGGCAGAAGCCCGGGCCGTCCAGGAAACAACAAACAGCGTAAGGCCGATTACTCGGACTTGTTGCCGTTCAGCTGTGCACGCAGCAGCGCGCCCAGCTGGGTGGTGCCGCTGGAAGCCGAAGAGGACTGGTATTCCTCCAGCACTTCGCGCATTTCCGCGTCGTCCTTGGCCTTGATCGACAGCTGCAGGGTACGGCCCTTGCGGTCCATGCCCACGAACTTGGCTTCGACCTTGTCGCCGACCTTCAGGTGCTGGGTGGCGTCGTCAACGCGCTCGTTGGCGATGTCGCGAGCCGAAACGTAACCCTCGATGCCGTCAGCCAGCTCGATGATCGCGCCCTTGGCGTCGACTTCCTTCACCACGCCTTCGACCTTGGAGCCCTTCGGATTGGCAGCCATGTACTGGCCGAACGGATCCTGCTCCAGCTGCTTCACGCCCAGGGAGATGCGCTCGCGCTCCGGATCGACAGCCAGGACGACGGCGTCCAGGGTATCGCCCTTCTTGAAGTTGCGAACGACGTCTTCGCCGGTGGTGTTCCAGCTGATGTCGGACAGGTGGACCAGGCCGTCGATGCCGCCGTCCAGGCCGATGAAGATGCCGAAGTCGGTGATCGACTTGATCTGGCCCGACACCTTGTCACCCTTCTTGTGGGTGGCAGCGAAGGTTTCCCACGGATTGGCGGCAACCTGCTTCATGCCCAGCGAGATACGGCGACGCTCTTCATCGACGTCCAGCACCATCACTTCGACTTCATCACCAACCTGGACAACCTTGGACGGGTTGACGTTCTTGTTGGTCCAATCCATCTCGGAGACGTGCACCAGGCCTTCGACGCCCGGCTCGATCTCAACGAACGCACCGTAATCGGTGACGTTGGAGACCTTGCCGAAGACGCGGCTGTTGGCCGGGTAACGACGGCCGATGTTGTCCCACGGATCCTCGCCCAGCTGCTTCAGGCCCAGCGAAACGCGGTTGCGCTCGCGGTCGAACTTCAGCACGCGGACGTCCAGCTCGTCGCCGACGTTCACGACTTCCGACGGGTGACGCACGCGCTTCCACGCCATGTCGGTGATGTGCAGCAGGCCGTCGATACCGCCCAGGTCCACGAACGCGCCGTAATCGGTCAGGTTCTTGACGACACCCTTCAGGATCGCGCCTTCCTGCAGCTTGTCCATCAGCTGCTCGCGCTCTTCCGAGTGCTCGCTTTCGACGACAGCGCGGCGCGAAACCACGACGTTGTTACGCTTGCGGTCCAGCTTGATGAGCTTGAACTCGAGTTCCTTGCCTTCCAGGTAGGCCGGATCGCGCACCGGGCGCACATCGACCAGGGAACCCGGCAGGAAGGCGCGGACATCCTTGATGTCCACGGTGAAACCACCCTTGACCTTGCCGCTGATGCGGCCGGTGATGGTTTCGTTCTTTTCCAACGCTTCTTCCAGCTCGTCCCACACCATCGCGCGCTTGGCCTTCTCGCGCGACAGGACGGTTTCGCCGAAGCCGTTCTCGATCGAGTCGAGGGCGACCTTGACGATGTCGCCTTCGGCGACGTCGATTTCGCCAGCGTCGTTACGGAACTGTTCGATCGGCACGATGCCTTCGGACTTCAGGCCAGCGTTGATCACCACGACGTCGCCGCGGACTTCAACAACGGTACCGCTGACGATGGCGCCCGGCTTCAGCTTGGCCAGGTTGGCCTGGCTGGCTTCAAACAGTTCGGCAAATGATTCGGTCATTAGATTTACTCTGTTGGACACATGGGTCGGTGGCGTCCCCTTCAGGGGAATGGCGACCGCCCGCCTGTTGGTCGACCCCGGAAACGCAGGTCGTGTGTAGTAGGAAAACCGCCACGCATCATTGCGCGGCGGAGCTGGTACAGCACTGCTTTGCGCGACCACCACCGATGTTGCTGGCAGTGCTCCCGCGCGAACGGATCAGGCAGCCGGAACCGGAAGCAGATCCATCACTCTGGCAACGACATCTGCGATGCCGATGCCTGTGGTGTCGATGAGGACAGCATCGTCTGCCGGCTTCAGGGGCGCCACGGTACGCTGAGCATCACGGGCGTCGCGGGCCATGATCTCGCGCAGGAGGTCATCAAAGTTAACAGAAACCCCCTTGTCTTTCAACTGCTTATGCCGGCGCTCGGCGCGCTCCTCGGCACTGGCGGTCAGGAACACCTTGTAGGAGGCGTCCGGGAAGATCACCGTGCCCATGTCACGGCCGTCGGCGACCAGGCCGGGCAGCTCCCTGAATGCGCGCTGGCGCTCCTTCAGGGCGGCGCGGACCTCGGGAATGGCGGCAATGGCCGAGGCCAGCGCACCGGTGGTCTCCAGGCGCAGTTCGTCGGTGGCATCGGTGCCATTGACCATGACCCGCATCGACTCGCCCTGTTCAACAAACTGAACATGGGTGTCGAAGGTGCAGCGCACCAGCGCCGAGGCGTCGGAGGTGTCGATGTCTGCCCAGCTCGCGGCCACGCCCACGGCGCGGTACAGCGCGCCCGAATCCAGGTAATGCCAGCCCATCCGGCGCGCGATGATGCGGCTGATGGTACCCTTGCCGGCCCCGGAAGGGCCGTCGATGGTCAGGACGGGGGCGAGTGGATTCATGGGGTTCCCAGAGCGTGTGAAGGGGTCATTCTAGCCCCTGCCCGGGGCCCCGCGCGGCGACTTTCGCGCAACCACTTGAAACATCGACAAAAAGCCCGGTAGAATGGCGGGCTTGAACGAGCGTCAACTGCCGATTGTCTTTCGCATATCGCGGCCACGCTCCACCCGAACAACTACTGTTTACGCCGAGGTATGCCATGAAAGTCCTGTCCTCCCTGAAGTCGGCGAAGGCCCGTCACCGCGACTGCAAGGTCGTCCGTCGTCGCGGCAAGATCTTCGTCATCTGCAAGTCGAACCCGCGTTTCAAGGCGCGTCAGCGCTAAGCCCAACAGCCCTCGCGGCTGCGGCTGGCCCTACGCGGGGCCGACCCGATGCAAGAAACCGCCTTCGGGCGGTTTTTTGTTTATGCGGCTTTTTCCTGCCGTTTTTGCTGTAATCGCCTTTCTTGACCACTGGGGAGTAGATCGAGATGAAGCGTTACCTGTCCGCCCTGGCCGTGATGGCCACCCTGGCCGTCGCCACGCCGGCGATGGCCGACACCCTGCTTGTCGACCGTGCCCGCGAGAAGCCGGCCGGTGCCCTGCCCGTGCGCGGCCAGAGCATGCAGCAGGTGCAGGCGCAGTTCGGCGCGCCGAGCGAACAGCTGCAGCCGCGTGGCGGGCAGAAGCGGCAATGGCCGACCATCAACCGCTGGGTGTACCCGCAGTTCACCGTCTACTTCGAGAAGCAGAAGGTGATCGACGTGGTAGCCAACCAGGCGGACCCGAACGAAATCGGCCCGAAACCGCCGATCCGTTGATCCCTTTACCCGCCGTGGGCGGGCCTGTGTAGCGAGACCATGAACCAGACCCTTCGTTTTCCTGCCGAGTGGGAAGCCCAGAGCGGCGTCCTGATTGCCTGGCCCACCGCCGACACCGACTGGGCCGACCGCCTGGGCCAGGTGGAAGAGACCTACATCGCCCTGGTCGCGGCCATCACCCGCTTCCAGCCGGTGCTGATCTGCGTGGCCGACGACGATGTGGAGACCTATGCCGAAATGCGGCTGCGCTCCAATCGCATCGACATGGACAAGGTCCACTTCACCACGGCCGCCTACGACGATACCTGGCTGCGCGACTCCGGCCCGATCACCCTGCGCCGCGCCGATGGCGGCTTCCAGCTGCTGGATTTCCGCTTCACCGGCTGGGGCGGCAAGTTCGACGCCACCCTGGATGACCAGCTGGTGGGCGTGCTGGACCAGGCCGGCGTGTTCAACGACGCGCCGGTGCGCAGCATCCCGTTCGCGCTGGAAGGCGGCGGCATCGAGACCGATGGTGAAGGCACCCTGCTGACCACCTGGAAGTGCCTGCACGAGCGCCACCCGGACCGCGACCGCGCCAGCCTGAGCGCCGACCTGGCCGACTGGCTGCAGCAGGACCGCGTGCTGTGGCTGGACCACGGCTACCTGGAAGGCGACGACACCGACGCGCACATCGACACCCTCGCCCGCTTCGCTTCGGCTGACAGCATCGTCTACCAGGCCTGCGACGACGAGAACGACTCGCACTACGCCGAA
The DNA here is from genome assembly GCF_013464915.1 of Stenotrophomonas maltophilia. Taxonomy (GTDB): domain Bacteria; phylum Pseudomonadota; class Gammaproteobacteria; order Xanthomonadales; family Xanthomonadaceae; genus Stenotrophomonas; species Stenotrophomonas maltophilia_AT. The sequence continues at coordinate 99,225 of NZ_RAVT01000023.1, read as the reverse complement.
CTGCAGGCGATGGGCAATGAGCTGGCCGCGCTGCGCACCAAGGATGGGCAGCCTTACCGCCTGTTCCCGCTGCCGTGGGCACAGCCGGTGATCGACGAAGGCCGCCGCCTGGCTGCGTCGTACGCCAACTACCTGATCGTCAATGGCGCGGTGCTGATGCCGGCCTATGGCGATCCGGCCGACGACCTGGCCCGCGACGTGCTGGCCCAGGCGCACCCGGGCCGCGAGATCGTGCAGGTGCCCTGCCGCTCGCTGATCTGGCAGAACGGCAGCCTGCACTGCATCACCATGCAGCTGCCGGAAGGGCTGTTGAAGGCATGACGGTAGTGCCGGCCGCTGGCCGGCAACCATGCAATGCCTGATGGATTGATGGGGTTGCCGGCCAGCGGCCGGCACTACCAGCACCCATTCAGCGCGCGACACGCCGTCGCCGCCCATCCGCGCTAACATGCAGGTTTTCCCCCGCAGGAACGCCCCGCATGAACTCGCGCAGCCCCCTTACCGTCGCCCTGATCCAGGAGCGCAACCACGGTGATGCCGCCGCCAACCTGGCGGTGATCGAAGCACGCGTGGCCGAGGCGGCTGCGCAGGGCGCGAAACTGGTGCTGCTGCAGGAACTGCACAACGGTCCGTACTTCTGCCAGCACGAGTCGGTGGACGAGTTCGACCTGGCCGAGCCGATCCCGGGCCCGAGCACCGAGCGCCTCGGCGCGCTGGCCAGGAAGCATGGCGTGGTACTGGTCGGTTCGCTGTTCGAGCGCCGCGCTGCCGGCCTGTACCACAACACCGCCGTGGTGTTCGAGAAGGACGGCACCCTGCTCGGCAAGTACCGCAAGATGCACATCCCGGACGATCCGGGCTTCTACGAGAAGTTCTACTTCACCCCGGGCGACATCGGCTTCAAGCCGATCGACACCTCGGTGGGCCGCCTTGGCGTGCTGGTGTGCTGGGACCAGTGGTACCCGGAAGCGGCGCGCCTGATGGCGCTGGCCGGTGCCGAGCTGCTGCTGTACCCGACCGCGATCGGCTGGGACCCGGACGACGTGCAGGACGAGAAGACCCGCCAGCGCGACGCCTGGGTGCTGAGCCACCGCGGCCATGCCGTGGCCAACGGCCTGCCGGTGCTGAGCTGCAACCGCGTCGGCCACGAAGCCTCGCCGCTGGGCGCATCGGGCATCCAGTTCTGGGGCAACAGCCACGTGCTCGGCCCGCAGGGCGAGTTCCTGGCCGAAGCCGGCACCGATGCCACGGTTCTGCTGTGCGATGTCGACCTGCAGCGCAGCGAACACGTGCGCCGCATCTGGCCGTTCCTGCGCGACCGTCGCATCGACGCGTACGGTGACCTGCTCAAGCGCTACATCGACTGAGCCGGAGCCGCGCATGGCCGTCCTCATCCGTGATGCCGGCCCGGCCGACATCGACGCGATCACCGCGATCTACGCGGTGGAAGTGACCGACTTCGTCAACACCTACGAGTACGACATCCCGGACGCGACCGAGATGCTGCGCCGCATGCGCGACATCATCGATCGCGGCTTCCCCTACCTGGTCGCCGAGATCGACGGCCAGGTGGCCGGCTATGCCTATGCCAACACCTACCGCACCCGCGTCGCCTACCAGTGGACCGTGGAAAACTCGGTCTACGTCGATGCCGGCTTCCAGGGCAGGGGCGTCGGCACCGGCCTGCTGCAGGCGCTGATCGACGCCTGCGTGGCGCGTGGCTACCGGCAGATGGTGGCGGTGATCGGCGAACCGACCAATACCGCTTCAATCAAGCTGCACGAACGCTTCGGCTTCGAGCTGGTGGGCGTGTTCCGTGGCCTCGGCCGCAAGCACGGCCGCTGGCTGGACACCGTGCAGATGCAGCGCGCGCTCGGCGATGGCGCCGACACCGCACCTTCCAATGAATGAACCCATGACCGAAACCCTTCCCGAGACCGGCGACGACCTGTTCGCCGGCCAGCCCGTGCGCGTCGTTGAACGCGACGGCGTGCGCTACACCCTGCTGGGCACTGCCCACGTTTCGCGCGCCAGCGTCGAGGCGGTGGAGAAAGCCATCGACAGTGGCCGTTTCGATGCGGTGGCCGTCGAGCTGGACCCGCAGCGCCTGCAGGCGCTGAGTGATCCGGACACGCTGGCCAAGCTTGACCTGGTCGAGGTAATCCGCAAGGGTCGCGTTGCCCTGTTCGCCGCCAACCTGGCGCTGTCCGCCTACCAGCGCCGCCTGGCCGAACAGCTGGACATCGAGCCGGGCGCCGAACTGAAGCGCGCGGTGGAACTGGCGCGCGAACGCGACCTGCCGGTGCACCTGATCGACCGTGAAGTCGGCCTGACCTTCCGCCGTGCCTCGCAACGGCTGGGCTTCTTCGGCAAGCTGAAGCTGGTTGCCGGGCTTGGCGCCGGCCTGTTCTCGTCCGAGGAAGTGGGCGAGAACGAGATCGAGAAGCTCAAGCAGGGCGACATGCTGGAGTCGAGCTTCGGCGAGTTCGCCAGCGAGAGCCCGGCGCTGTACGAGACCATCATCGGCGAGCGCGACCGCTACATGGCCACGCGCCTGCGCGAGGAACACAACCCCCAGCAGCGTGAAGTGCTGGCGGTTGTCGGTGCGGGTCACCTTGCAGGCCTGGCGCGCTACCTGGAAACCGACACCGAAGCACCGGCGCCGCTGCGTGCCGAGCTGGAAGCGGTGCCGAAGAAGCGCAACATTCCGTGGTTCACGCTGGGCATCCTGGCCATCGTGGCGACCGGCATCGGCGTGGGCTTCTACCGCGGTGGCCTCGGCGTGGGCACGGAACTGCTGGCGACCTGGGCGATGTATACCGGCGGCCTGGCGGGCCTGGGCTGCCTGCTGGCCGGCGGCCATCCGCTGAGCATCCTCACCGCGATCGCGGTGGCCCCGTTCAAGCCTTTCCGCCTGAGCATCCCCACCGGTGCGTTCTCGGCGCTGGTGGAAGCGCGCCTGCGCAAGCCGGCCTACGAGGACTTCCTGAAACTGCGTGACGATGCGCAGAGCCTGAAGGGCTGGTACCGCAACCGCGTCACCCGCGTGGTATTGACCTTCATGCTGACCAACCTCGGCAGCATGCTCGGCCTGTGGCTGACCACGTTCAAGGTATGGGGCAAGGTCGCCGGTTGATTACAACACCCCGCCGGGCATGGCCCGGCGCTACCGCGATGCGGTGATGGGTGGTGCCCGGAAAAAAAGGGGGAGGCCACCCCACTACGACCGGCCTCCCCCACACCACAACACGTTGTCGTGCATTACAGCCGGGCAGCGCCCGGCTCTACCATCTCCACACCGCGCGCGCGACGGATCAGCCGCGTCACGGCATTGCGCAGGTCATCGAGCACCGCATAGATCGTCGGCAGGAACAGCAGGCTGACCACGGTCGAGAACGCCAGGCCGCCGGCAATCGCGCGCGCCATCGGCGCGTACTCCGGGCCGTTGCCGAACATCTGCGTATTGGTCAACGAGATCGGTACCATCGCCAGGATCGCCGTGCCCATGGTCATCATGATCGGGCGCAGGCGCTCGCGTGAACCCTCCACCAATGCCTGGGTACGGCCCATGCCGCCGCGCCGCAGGTTGTTGATGTGCTCGATCATCACGATGCCGTTGTTCACCACCACGCCCATCAGCACCAGGATGCCGATGAAGGACATGATCCCGAACGAGGTGCCGGTGATCCAGAACAGCCAGAACACGCCGAAGATCGAGAACAGCACGCCACTCATGATCGCCGCCGGGAACAGCAGCGACTCGAACACCGCCGCCATCACCACGTAGATCATCACCAGCGCGATCAGCAGGTTGAACACCATCTGCTGCATCGCTTCGTCGTCGTTGCCGTAGTCGCCGCCATCGAAGGTGAAGCCATAGCCGGCCGGGAAGTTCATCGGCTTGAGCACCGATTCCATCGCCTTGCGGCCATCCGGCGCGGTGACCTTCTCGGCCAGGTTGGCCTTGATGGTCAAGGTGGTCTGGCGATTGGTGCGGCCGATCTGGGTAGCCGAAGAACCAACGTCGACCGTGACCAGGCTCAACAGCGGCACGCTGCGGCCATCGCCGGTGCGTACGCTGAAACCGGCCAGGTCTTCCGGGCTGCTCTGCTCGGCGCCGGCGAAACGCACCCACACCGGCACTTCGTTGTCGCCACGGCGGAACTCGCGCATCGGTGCACCGCGCAGCGCCAGGCCGACGAAGCTGGCCACCTGCTCGGCGTTGAAGCCGAACGCCGCCGCACGCTCGCGGTCGACGCGCACCTTCAGTTCGCCGCCCTTCTCGCCGTTGTCGATGCGCACGTCGCGCAGCTCGGCGCGCTGGGCCAGCAGAGGCACTACTTCCTGGCCGATCTCCTGCAGCATCGAACTGGAATCGCCGACCAGCTGCACCTGCACGCCCTGGTTGCCGCCACCGCCGCCATCACCGCCCTGGTTGCCGACGAAGTAATCGGTACGCGCCGACTTCGGCAGCCCCTTGCGCAGCTCTTCCTGCAGCGCCTTGATGTCCTTGGCGTACTTCTCGTCCAGGGTGACCACGGTCGAGCTGCCTTCCTGCTCGCTGTACCAGGAATACACCTGCTTCACGTGCAGGCGCTCGCGGTTGGCGTCTATCCAGTTCTCCACACGCGCCACTTCCTCGGACATCTGCCGGTAGGTGTAGGCGCCCTTCCACATGTAGCCGATGAAGATGTCCTTGCCGCCATCCCCGCCGAACATGTCGACCTTGGTCAGCTTCATCGGCACCAGGCTGACCAGCACCACCAGCACGATGCCGAGCAGGCTCCAGCCGCGATGGTGCAGCGACCAGTCCAGCAGTTGCGCGTAGCGGCGCTGCAGGCGCGCGATCAGGCCGGTCTGCGAGTGCACCAGCTTGGGCGTGGCCATACGCGCGGACAGCATCGGGATCAGGCTGACCGCGACCAGCCAAGAGGCCAGCAGCGAGACCGAGATGGTGATCGCGATCTGCGCCATGAAGATGCTGATGTTGTTGGTCTCGCCGAACAGGTTCGGCACGAACACGATGCAGTGGCACAACGTACCGGCACTGAGCGCGATGGCCACGTTGCGGGTGCCGATGATCGAGGCCAGCCGTGGCTGCCCGGGCATGCGCTCGCGCTCCTGGTAGATGCTCTCCACCACCACCACGGCGTTGTCGACCAGCATGCCCACAGCCAGCAACAGGCCCATCATGGTCAGGATGTTCAGCGTCACCCCGACGAAGTACATGAACCCCAGGGTGATGGTGAAGCAGATCGGAATGGCCAGGGTCACCATCAACGTGGACGGCCAATGGCGCAGGAAGAAGAACAGCACCGTGATCGACAGGATCAGGCCGACCGCACCGGCTTCGGCCAGCTCCAGCAGCGAGGAGGTCACCGCCTTGCCCTGGTTGTCGATCACCTTGATCTGCACGTCGCGCATCGATGCTTCGGCACGGATCGATTCAACCTCGGCCAGCGCCGCGCGCGACACCTCCACCAGGTTGGCGCTGCGCTCCTTGAAGATGTCCAGGCCCACCGCCGGGTTGCCGTCCAGGCGGCGCCCGTAGTTCATCCGCGCCGGCTTCAGGCGCACGTCGGCGATGTCGCCCAGGCGCAGCCCCTTGGCATTGATCACCAGGTCGCGCATTTCCTGCAGGTCGGTGATCTCGCCCACCGGCTGCACGCGCACCCGCTGGCCGTTGTCGTCGATCTGCCCGGCCGAGATCGAGAAGTTCAGCGTGCGCAGGCGCTCGCTCAGCTCATTGATGCTCAGCCCATGCGCGTTGAGCCGGTTCGGATCGATGGCGATCTCGACTTCGTTCGGCGGCGCGCCGGTGATGTCGACACGGGCCACGCCGGGGATACGCTCGATGCGCCGCTTGAACTCGCGGTCGAGCATGTCGTACGCGGTGGTCAGGTCGGTGGTGCTGGCCAGGCGCACCTTCAACACCGGCTGGTCGCTGCTGGACCACTTGAACACGTTGTAGCGCTGCAGGTCGTCGGGCAGGTCGCTGCGGATCGCGTCGATGCGCTCGCGTGCATCGGAGGCGGCGATGGCGATGTCGCGGTCCCAGTCGCTGAACTCGATGAAGATCAGCGCCGCTTCGGAGGTGGCCGACGAGCGCATGCGCTTGATGCCGGTCATCGTCGCCAGCGATTCCTCGACCGGACGGATGATGGTCCGTTCCACTTCCTCCGGGGTGGAGCCGGTGTACGGAATCTGCACGAACAGGAACGGCGCGGAGATGTCCGGCAGCGCCTCCAGCGGCAACCGGAACGAGGCGATCAGGCCGATCACCACCAGCGACACGAAACACATGATGGTGGTGACCGGGCGGCGGATGGAGAACTCGGCAACACTCATGCCGGTTCCTCCGTACCCGCCGCGTTGCCGGCGGCACCGGGCTCGATCTCACCGGCGTGCTTGCGGCCGCGCTCGCGGTAATAGGCATCACCGCGGCGATCCATCAGGTCGTACACCACCGGGATCACCAGCAGGGTCAGCAGGGTCGACACCAGCAGGCCACCGATTACGGTGATCGCCATCGGCGCGCGTACTTCGGCGCCCTCGCCCATCGCCACCGCCAGCGGCAGGAAGCCGAACAGCGTGCACAGCGTGGTCATGATGATCGGCCGCAGGCGCGAGCGCGCGCCTTCCACCAGTGCTTCGTGCTTGGCCACGCCGGCCTCGCGCAGCTGGTTGACCTTGTCGATCAGGATGATCGCGTTCTTGGTGACCAGGCCGACCAGCAGGATCAAGCCGATGAACACCACCACCGAGATGGGCTTGCCGGTCAGCATCAACGCCAGGATCGCGCCGACCAGCGCCAGCGGGATGGTGAACAGGATCACGAACGGATGCAGCAGCGACTCGAACTGCGAGGCCATCACCAGGTAGACCAGGAAGATCGCCAGGCCGAAGGCGAAGATCAGCGACTTCGCCGCCTGCGCCAGCTCCTCACCCTGGCCGCCGATGTGCAGGCCGACGCCCGCGCCCAGTGGCTGTTCGGCCACCATCTGCTGCACTTCGCGCATGGCGGCACCCAGATCGATATCGCGCAGGTTGGCCGAGACCACGGCCACCCGGGTCTGGTCGGCGCGATGGATCTCGCTGGGGCCGGTGGTGGCGACCACATCGGCTACTGCGTCCAGCGTGACCGGGCGGGTGCTGCCCGGATTGACGATCAACCGGCGGATGCTCTCCACGCTGGCACGGTCGCCCTCCTGGGCACGCACCAGCACGTCGATCTTGCGGTCGCGGAAACTGTAGCGGGTGGCTACGTCGCCGCGTACCTTCTTCACCACCACATCGGCGATCTGGCGGGTGGTCAGGCCCAGTGCACCGGCGCGCTCCTGGTCGAAGCGGATCTGGATTTCCGGGAAGCCCTCTTCCACCGTGGACTTCACGTCGGCGTAGTGCGCGTTGCCACGCAGCATCGCCGCCAGGCGCTGGCCAGCCACTTCCAGCGTCGCCATGTCCTGCCCGCGCAGCTCGATTTCCAGCGGCGTGGAGAAGCTGAACAACGCCGGCCGTGCGAAGTCGACCTGTGCGCCCGGATGCTGGCCCATAGTGTCACGCAGGCGCTCGGTGATCTCCGCTTCGGTACGCGCGCTGCCACCGCCTTCCATCACCACGGTCAGCTTGCCGATGTTCTCGCCGCTCTCGGTCGGGCTGGCATCCAGGCGGGTGCCGCTGCCACTGACGCCGTACAGCGAGGCCACGCCCTCGCCTTTGCCGTGGGCCAGCTGCAGCTCGCGCACCAGCGCATCGGTCTGCTTCAGCGGCGTGCCGGCCGGCAGCTTCACCGTCATTTCGAAACGGTCCTGTGCCAGCTGCGGGATCAGGTCGGCACCGAGCATCGGTACCAGCGCCATGGTCGCCACGAAGATGATCGTGGCCACGCCCAGCACCTTGCCCGGATGGGCCAGCGCGCTCGGCAGCAGGCGCAGGTAACCGCGCTCGGCGCCGGCGTAGGGCTTCATTGCCAGGTCGCTGGCCCTGCGCATCACCGGGCCGACCACGGCCACCACGCCACGCCACGCACGCACGACCAGCCAGGCCAGCGCATAGAAGCTCCAGCGCGCGGTTGCGACTGCACCACGACGGCCCAGTGCCACCGGCTTCTGCCAGCGGTTCTGCGGCTGCCACGGTTCGTTCGGTGCCTCTTCCGGGAACGCCAGCGGCGGCGGCCCCTTCAGCGAGCTGAGCATCGGGATCAGTGTCATCGACACCAGCAGCGAGATCGCGATGGCAATCGCCACGGTCAGTGCCTGGTCGCGGAACAGCTGGCCGGCGATGCCATCGACGAACACCAGCGGCAGGAACACGGCGATGGTGGTCAGGGTCGAGGCGACCACCGCCATGCTCACTTCGCGGGTACCGGCAATCGCGGCCTGCAGGATGCCCAGGCCGCGCTCGCGGGCCTTGGCGATGCTCTCCAGCACCACGATCGAATCATCCACCACCAGGCCGGTGGCCAGGGCCAGGCCACCCAGCGACATCACGTTCAGGCTCAGGCCAAGCTGGCCCATGAAGAAGAACGTGGCGATGATCGAGACCGGCAGCGACAGGCTGATCACGAACGTGCTCCAGCCATCACGCAGGAACAGGAAGATGATCAGGATCGCCAGCAGGCCGCCGATCACCGCATCCTTCTTGACGTCGGCAATGGCGTGCTCGATGAAGCGCGACTGGTCCTCGATGGTGGTCATCTCAACGTCGGACGGGAACGTGCCCTTGATCTGCTCCAGGCGCTTGCGCAGCGCTTCGGCGGTGGACACGGTGTTGGCGTCACCCTCCTTGTAGATCGCCAGCTCCACCGATTCCTTGCCGCCCAGGCGGATCACCGCTTCGCGCTCCTTGTACCCCTGGCGCACGGTGGCCACGTCCTTCAGGCGCACCGGCACACCGTTGGCGACCACGCTGGAGCCACCGCCGGACGACGCGCTCTGCGCCGCCGACGCCGCCGCGATGGCGGCCGCCGAACCGGTCGACGCGGCGATGTTGAACATCTGCTGCAACGCCGAATCAGCGGCACTGCCGTTGGAGGCCTGGGTGGTGACCAGCAGGTTGCGGATTTCCTCCAGGTCGGCGAACTGGTTCACGGTGCGCACCAGGAAGCGCTGCGAACCCTCCTCCAGGCGACCGCCGGAGATGTTGATGTTCTCGTCCTTCAGGCGCTTGATGACGGTGTCGATCGGCAGGTTCAGCTGGGCCAGCTTCTGCTGGTCGATGTCGACCTGGATCTCGTCTTCCAGGCCACCGCCGACCTTGACCGCTGCGACGCCGGTGACCGGCTCCAGCTTCTTCTTCAGGTCTTCATCGGCATAGCGGCGCAGGCCGGTCAGCTCGCGGACCGCATCGGCATCGCTGGTTGGCGCCACCTTGTTCGACAGCACCAGGCGCATGATCGGCTCGGTGGACGGATTGAAGCGCAGCAGCACCGGGGCCTTGGCCTCCAGTGGCAGGTTCAGCGCTTCCATCTTGTCGCGCACCTCCAGGCTGGCCTGGTCCATGTTGGTGCCCCAGGCGAACTCCAGCACCACATCACTCTGGCCGGTGCGCGAGACCGACTTCAGCTTGCGCAGGTTCTTGACCACGCCCACCGCTTCTTCGACCGGCTGGGTGATCAGGGTTTCGATTTCGGTCGGCGCCGAACCGGTGTACTCGGTGCGCACGGTCAGCGTCGGGTAGCTCAGGTCGGGCAGCAGGTTGACCTTGAGGTTGCCCAGCGCGATCAGGCCGAACAGCAGCAGGGTGACCGTGCACATGGCGATGGTCACGCGGCGGCGGGTGGCGAATTCCACCAGGCCGCCGCGCATGCCGGCGGCGGCGCCGTCGCTCGCCGGCGAGGCACCGTGGTCGTGGCCCGGGGCGGTCATTGCTTGCTCCCGGCCTTGTCTGCCGGCTTGGCGGCCGTTGCGACCGTCTTCGCCTTTGCCTTCGGATCGGCGATCACCTGCACCGCGGTACCGTCGCGCAGCGCGACCTTGCCGGCGGTGACCACCTGATCACCGGCCGCCAGGCCATCACGGATCTCCACCCACGGGCCTTCGGCGTAACCCAGCTTGACCGGAACGCGTGCGACCTTGCCTTCGCGCACCCGGAACACCGCCGGCTCACCGTCGTCGAGCAGCGCCAGGCGCGGCACCACAAGCGCATCGGCACGCTGGTCGTAATCGATGCGGATGCGCCCGAACATGCCGGGCTGCAGCGCATGTGCGGCGCCATCGAAGGCGCTGACCACGCGAAACGTGCCGCTGCCCGAATCCACCACCGGCGCGATGCGATCGACGGTACCGGTGAAGCTCTGGCCCGGCAGCGCATCGGCGGCCAACGTGACCGGCTGGCCGGCGCGCAGCGTGGCCAGTTCGCGTTCGGGCACGTTGAGGGTGGCTTCCAGTCGCGAGTTGTCGACAATGCGGAAGATCGGCGTGTTGATCTGCACGAAGTTGCCGGTCTTGATCGAGCGCGAAGCGATCACGCCGGAGATCGGTGCCACCACCGTGGTGTAGGACAACTCCAGCGTGGCCAGGCGGTACTGCGCACGGACGTTTTCCAGATCAAAGCGCAGCTGGTCGACATCGGCGGCACTGACCATCTGCTGGCCAACCAGTTTCTGGGCGCGCTGGTAGTTGTTTTCCAGCTTGCGCATCTGCGCCTCGCTCTGGGCAACGGCCAGGCGTGCGCGGTCCGGGTCCAGGCGCACCAGCGGCTGGCCAGCGGTCACCCGCTGGCCTTCCTCGACCAGCACCGCCAGTGCCACGCCGGAGGTCTTGGCGACCACCTGCGATTCGGCGCGCGGCTCCAGCGCAGCGGTTCCGGTGTAGCTGGCCGCGACCGCACGGTGGCTGGCCACCGCCACCTCGACCGGCACCGCATCGACCTTCTTCTCCTCCTTGGTCTCGGCAGCCTTGGCTTCGGAATTGGGCCCTGCGGCGCAACCGCCCAGCAGCAGGGAGGTGGAGATCAGCAGCGCGGCGGCACAGATTCCGCTGCGACGGCCGGACAGGAAGGTTGGGTGCGACATCGTCAGGTCCCTGGAGGATGCGTGGACAGGTGTGGTAGCAAAGTAATGCACCACTTCACGGCCACACCATATCCCAAAGGTCATGGTGCCTTCACGCCACCGGTCGGACCGACCCCATTTCAGCTAGATGAAACCTGAGGCTATACTCGGGTCGTTCCGTACCCCACGCCGGAACGACCAGACCCGAATCCCCGGAAACGACACCATGCGCCCGCAGCCGCTCGCCGCTTGTCTCGCTCTGGCCGTCCTCCTGCCCCTTGGGGCCGCCGCACAGCCCGCTTCTGCTCCTGCCACACCCGCTCCGGCCCCGGCTCCTGCCGCCGCGCCGGCGCCTGCCGCGCCCACCGGCAACTTCGACAATGGCCGCGTGCTGGCCTACACCTGCCAGGGGTGCCACGGCATCACTGGCTACAAGAACGCCTACCCCAGCTACCGGGTGCCGAAGATCGGCGGCCAGACCCAGCAGTACCTGGCCCAGGCCCTGACCGAGTACCGCCAGGGCAAGCGCCGGCATCCAACGATGCAGGCGCAGTCGATGAGCTTCAGCGAACAGGAGATCGCCGATCTCTCTGTTTACCTGTCCACCGTCAAGTAAGGCCCGCCCATGTCGAAAGCCGCGCATCCGATGCGTCATGCCATCGCCCTGTCCGTTGCCCTGCTGCTGGCCGCCTGTTCGCAGTCGCAGGTGGAAAACAGCGAGAAATCCGCCTCCGACCCGGGCCATGCCAGCGGCGAACACGGTTCTTCTTCTTCGGCCGGCCTGCCTGCAGGCCGCGAGGCCGCCGGTGAAGCCCGCGCCAAGGTGAAGGGCAAGGCCACCAACCAGAGCTGCATCGACTGCCACGGGGCCGACGGCAATGCGCCGATCGATCCGACCTACCCCAAGCTGGGCGGGCAGTACGGCGACTACCTGGCACATGCGCTGCAGGCCTACCGCGCCGGCGACCGCCAGCACATGCTGATGACGCCGCAGGCGAAGGACCTGAGCGATCAGGACATCGCCGATCTGGCCGCGTATTTCGGCAGCCGGCCGAGCCAGCTGCGGGATCTGCACGGGGTTAAATAGGTCCAGGGCACCGTCGTGCCCTCGCACCTGTAGAGCCGAGCCTGCGCTCGGCTGCTTTGCGGCCAGATCCCGTTGAGCCGAGCGTAGGCTCGGCTCTACAACCATCCGCACGTGTGGCGCCCTCGCCTGTGTAGAGCCGAGCCCATGCTCGGCTGCTTTGTGACCAGATCGCGATGAGCCGAGCGTAGGCTCGGCTCTACATCAATCGGCGCACTGCTGGCGTCGACCGATACTCAGCCTTCCAGCTCTTCCCAGCGCGCGTACGCGGCATCCAGCTCGGCCTGGACCTTGGCCAGCTGCTGGGTGTGCGCGGTCACTTCGGCACTGCTGCGGGTGTAGAACGACGGGTCGTTCATCGCCGAGGTCAGCCCTTCGACGTCGCCTTCCAGCTTCTCGATGGTCTTCGGCAGCAGTTCCAGTTCGCGCGCTTCCTTGTAGGCCAGCTTGCGCTTGGGCGCTGCGGGAGCAGCAGCCGTGGCGGCCGGTGCAGCTGCCATCGGCTTGGCTGCCGGGGCCGCGGCAGGTGCAGCGATGCTGGCCGCGTAGCGCTGCCAGTCGCTGTAGCCACCGACGTACTCACCGATCACGCCGTCGCCTTCCATCACCAGCGTGGAGGTCACCACGTTGTCGATGAAATCACGGTCGTGGCTGACCAGCAGCAGGGTGCCGGTGTACTCGCCCAGCAGCTCTTCCAGCAGCTCCAGGGTTTCTACGTCGAGGTCGTTGGTCGGTTCGTCCATCACCAGCAGGTTGGACGGCTGCGCGAACAGCTTGGCCAGCAGCAGGCGGTTGCGCTCGCCACCGGACAGGCGGGTGATCGGCGCACGCGCGCGTTCCGGGGTGAACATGAAGTCCTGCAGGTAGGCATGCACGTGCTTGCGCTTGCCGTTGAACTCGAGGAAATCACGGCCTTCGGCCACGTTCTCGATCGCGCTCCAGTCTTCGCGCAGCACCGCGCGGTACTGGTCGAAATAGGCGATCTGCAGGTTGGTACCGGCGTTGACCTCGCCCTTGGCCGGCTGCAGTTCGCCCAGCAGCAGCTTCAGCAGCGTGGTCTTGCCGCTGCCGTTGGGACCGATCAGGCCGATGCGGTCGCCACGCAGGATGGTGGTGGTGAAGTCGCGGACCATGGTGCGCTCGCCGAAGGCGAACGAAATGTCCTTGACGTCGATGACCTTCTTGCCGGAGCTGACGCCCTGTGCGGCTTCCATCTTGACGTTGCCGCTGAGATCACGGCGCTGCGAACGCTCGGTGCGCATCGCCTTCAGGCGGCGTACGCGGCCTTCGTCGCGGGTACGGCGCGCCTTGATGCCCTGGCGGATCCAGACTTCTTCCTGCGCCAGCAGCTTGTCGAAGCGCGCGTTTTCCTGCGCCTGCGCGTTGAGGCGTTCCTCGCGGCGGCGCTCGTAGTTGGCCCAGTCGCCCGGCCAGCTGGTGACCTGGCCGCGGTCGATCTCGACGATGCGGGTGGCCAGTGCACGCAGGAAGCGACGGTCATGGGTGACGAACACCACGCTGCCGCTCCAGCCCTTCAGGAACGCTTCCAGCCAATCGATGGCTTCGATGTCCAGGTGGTTGGTCGGTTCGTCCAGCAGCAACACATCCGGGCTGGACACCAGCGCACGCGCCAGCAGCACGCGGCGCTTCATGCCGCCGGACAGGCGGCCGAACTCGGCCTCGCCGTCCAGGTCGAGCTTGGTCAGGGTTTCACTGACGCGCTGGTCCAGGCCCCAGCCGTTGGCGGCGTCGATCTTGGCCTGCACGTTGCCGAGGGCTTCGCCGTCGAAGACCTCGGCATGGCTGAGGTGGTGGAATTCGGCCAGCCACTGGCCCAGTTCGCCGAGGCCGTCGGCCACGACGTCGAACACCGAGCCGGCGGCGCCGTGTGGCACTTCCTGCTCCAGGCGGGTGACACGCACGCCCTGCTGCACGCGGACTTCGCCGTCATCGGGCTTGTGGTCGCCGGACAGCAGCTTGAGCAGGGTGGATTTGCCGGCGCCGTTGCGGCCGATCAGGGCGATGCGTTCGCCCGGCTCGATCGACAGTTCGGCCTTTTCCAGCAACAACGGGCCGCCGACGCTGAAGTCGACGTTCTGCAGAGTAATCAGAGGCATCCGGATATTGTACGGGTTGGGGGCGTCGGCCGGGTTGCACCCGGCACCCGCGGAGGCAACGGCCGCAGCAACAGCCAAAGCGGCTTACGGTGGCAGGCGGGTCGGTGTGGGGCTGCAGGACACGCCGTGAACCCATCCATGGGGGCTCGATGGCGCCATCCATGGCGCCAACGGTCCTGCAGCCCCACACCGCCCCACCACTGACAGTTTCTCGCGATCTGTCGGAACTACATTCTGCTCTGGTGGGTGTCGACCTTGGTCGGCACGGTAGATCCACGCCCTGCGTGGATGAGCGCTGCAAGGCCTGTCGATCTGTCGGGGTCGGATCCCGTTGCTTCGCAACGGGCTCTGACCCCTTCGTGGAATTCGCGCAGTGTAAGACCGATCCCTGCTACTGCACTTCCCCCAGCAACGCCTGCAACCCGGGCAACCATTGCTTGCCCGGGTGGCGCACCAGCCACAGGGTGCGCTGCAGGGCAGGCAGCGGGGTCTGCAGCACGCGCAGGCGGCCGAGGGCCAAGGGTTCTTCCAGGGCATGACGGGAGAGGCAGGCCAGACCAAGACCGGCGATGGCGGCCTGCTTGATCGCTTCGGTATTGCCCAGCTGCAGGGTCTGGGCGAAACCGCGCAGATGCGGCAGCAGTGCCTGTTCCACCGCCTCGCGGGTGCCCGAGCCGGGCTCGCGCAGCAGCCAGCGCGCGCGACGCAGTTCGTCCAGCGTCCAGCGCGCAGGAGCATCGGCGGCGCCGACGATCACCAGCGGATCCTGCTGCCAGGCCGTGACCTGCAGGCCGCGCTCGTGGCAGGGGCCTTCGATCAGGCCAGCGTCCACATCCAGGCGCTGCACGGCGGCGACCACACCGGCACTGTTGTCGATGCGCAGGTCGACTTCGGCCTGCGGCGCCTGCCGCAGCAGTTCGGCGATGCGCGGTGGCAGCAGGTAGTTGCCGATGGTGGTGCTGGCGGCCAGCACCAGCCGCAGCGGTGCACCCTGCGAAGGGTCGCCGCCGGCAGCCAGCTGCCGCTCCAGGTCGGCGGCGTTGACCAGCAACGTGCGCGCCGGCTCCAGCAGCGCGCGGCCGTGGCCGTTCAGGGCCAGGCGGCGGCCGATGCGGTCGAACAGCGGGGTGCCGAAGTGTGCCTCCAGCTCCTGCAGGGCGGCACTGCTGGCCGACTGCGACAGGGCGATGGCCTGGCCGGCAGCGGTGGTGCTGCCATGGTCGGCGATGGCGACGAAGACCTGCAGCTGGCGCAAGGTCAGGCGCATGGCATTTACCCGCTTGATAGGTAGGTTTCACCCATATTATTCGTTTTACAGGTCAGAGACAGAGGCGCACGCTTGCCCCATCACTCCAGCCCAGCCCTGCCATGAACGCCCCTGCTCTCTCCCCCTGGTCCCTGCCCGCCCTGCGCCAGCGCTGGCAGCCGCGCCTGCCCGGCCTACTGCTGGTGGGCCTGATCGCGGCGGCGTCGCTGTATCTGGCCGAGCTTCCCTGGCTGCAGGCGCATGGCCTGAGCGCACTGACCGTGGCCATCGTCGCCGGCATCGTGGTCGGCAACACCTTCTATCCGCGGCTGGCGCCGAGCAGCGCGGCCGGCGTGGGCTTCTCCAAGCACTGGCTGCTGCGCGCCGGCATCGTGCTGTACGGCTTGCGCCTGACCTTCCAGGACATCGGCCACGTCGGCGTCAGCGGCGTGCTGATGGACGTGCTGGTGGTCGCCAGCACCTTCGGCCTGGCCTGCTGGCTGGGCGTGCGCGTGTTCAGGATGGAACGCGAGGCGGCGATGCTGATCGGTGCCGGCAGCGCGATCTGCGGCGCGGCAGCAGTGATGGCCGCCGAACCGGTGGTGCGCGGCCGCGCGGCACAGGTCACGGTCGCCGTCTCTACAGTGGTGGTGTTCGGCACGCTGGCGATGTTCCTGTACCCCGCGCTGTATGCACTGATGCAGTCGCATGGCTGGCTGGCGATGGACGCACGACAGTACGGTCTGTTCACCGGTGCGACGGTGCACGAAGTGGCACAGGTGGTGGCGGCAGGCCGCGCGGTGAACGAAGCCGCCGCCGATACCGCGGTGATCACCAAGATGGTGCGGGTGATGCTGCTGGCGCCGTTCCTGGTCGCACTGTCGCTGTGGCTGGCGCGTGGCGGCAAGGCCAGCGCCGATGGCAGCAAGGCGCGCATCGTGGTGCCGTGGTTCGCCTTCGGTTTCGTGGCGGTGGCCGGTTTCAACTCGCTGCACCTGCTGCCGGCTGGCCTGCAGGCGGGGCTGGTGCAGCTGGATACCGTGCTGCTGGCGATGGCGATGGCCGCGCTGGGCCTGACCACCCACGTCTCGGCGCTGCGCCAGGCGGGCCTGAAGCCGCTGCTGCTGGCGTTGATCCTGTTCGCGTGGCTGCTGTTCGGCGGCCTGGCGATTCATCAGGGCGTGTTGGCGGTGCTGGGCTGAGCAAGGGCGTGCCGATCAAGGTCGGCACCCATCAGTAGATCCACGCCATGCGTGGATGGCGGCTCCAATTGGGGGTCAGAGCCCTTTCCTGCGGAAAGGGATCCGACCCCACCCAATTAGGCGGGAGCTGCCGCGCAGACAGGTACAATGCGCCATGACTGACTTCTCGACCCTGCCGCTGAGCCCGGCCCTGCAGCCCGGCCTGGATGCCCTCGGCTACACCACCCTCACCCCCGTGCAGGCGCAGAGCCTGCCGGCCATCCTCGATGGCCGCGATGTGATCGCACAGGCGCCGACCGGCAGCGGCAAGACCGCCGCCTTCGGCCTGGGCCTGCTGCAGTCCATCGACCCCAGCCTGATCCGCGTGCAGGCGCTGGTGCTGTGCCCGACCCGCGAACTGGCCGACCAGGTCGGCAAGCAGATCCGAAAGCTGGCCACCGGCATCCCCAACCTGAAGCTGTTGCTGCTGGTCGGTGGTGTGCCGCTGGGACCGCAGCTGGCATCGCTGGAAGGCCACGACCCGCACGTGGTGGTCGGCACGCCCGGCCGCGTGCAGGAGCTGGCACGCAAGCGCGCGCTGAACCTGGGCGCGGTGCGCACGCTGGTGCTGGACGAAGCCGACCGCATGCTCGACATGGGCTTCGAGGAGCCGATCCGCGAGATCGCCGGCCGCACCCACAGGGACCGCCAGAGCCTGCTGTTCTCCGCCACCTTCCCCGACAGCATCCGCGCCATGGCGCGTGACCTGCTGCGCGACGCAGTGGAAGTGACCGTGGAAGGCGCCGACCAGGCCCCGGCCATCCGCCACCTGTTCTGCGAGGTGGAGCCGGCGCATCGCCAGAAGGCACTGGCCGGCCTGCTGCTGAAGTACACGCCGGAATCGGCGGTGGTGTTCTGCAACACCCGCAAGGACGTGGACGAGGTTGCGAATTCCCTGCAGCAGTTCGGCTTCTCCGCCCTCGCCCTGCATGGCGACATGGAACAGCGCGACCGCGAGGAAGTGCTGTTGCTGCTGGCCAACCGCAGCTGCAACGTGCTGGTGGCCAGCGACGTCGCCGCACGCGGCCTGGACGTGGAAGAACTGGCGGCGGTGATCAACTACGAACTGCCGACCGACGTGGAGAGCTACCAGCACCGCGTCGGCCGTACCGGCCGTGCCGGTGCCAGTGGCCTTGCGATCAGCCTGGTGGCCGGTCGCGAGAAGACCCGTGCCGAAGCCATCGAAGCGCAGATGGGGCAGCCGCTGGACTGGCAGAAGACGCCGCTGGCGACCTCGCGCCCGGCCGAGCTGCCGCAGGCGGCGATGCGCACCCTGCGCATCGACGGCGGCAAGACCGACAAGCTGCGCCCGGGCGACATCCTCGGTGCGCTGACCGGTGATGCCGGCCTGTCGAGCAAGTTCATCGGCAAGATTGCGATCTTCCCGACCCGCTCCTACGTGGCGATCGCGCGTGAGCAGGCCAACAAGGCCGTGGCCAAGCTGGAAGCCGGCAAGATCAAGGGCCGTCGCTTCCGCGTGCGGATGATGTGATTGAAGCAGCGTTGCCAACCAGGGTTGGCAACGATCTGACCTGGCAGTGGCCAACCTTGGTTGGCCCGTCCATGGCGCCAGTCGCGAAAGGCGATGCCAACCAAGGTTGGCAACTACCGGTTCGCAGATGCCCGCCTGATCAGAACACCAGTTCGGTGTGCAGCGGCAGGTCCGCTTCCCAGCGCGCACGGCCGCCAAGGCCGTCCAGCTCGACCAGTACACCGGCACCGACCACGTCAACGCCCAGGCGGCGCACCAGCGACAGCGCCGCAACCAGCGTACCGCCGGTGGCCAGCACGTCATCGATGATCGCCACGCGCGCGCCGGCCGGCAGCGCATCGGCGTGCACTTCGATGCAGTCGCTGCGGTATTCCAGCGTGTATTCCTCGCGCAGCACCTGGCCCGGCAGCTTGCCCGGCTTGCGCACCGGCACGAAGCCCACGCCCAGTTCCAGCGCCATCGCGGCGCCGAGGATGAAGCCACGCGATTCGATGCCCACCACGGCGTCCAGCTTCTGGTCGCGCCAACGGTCGGCCATCGCGGTGATCGCGCCGCGGAAGTCCTCGCCGTGGGCGAGCAGCGGCATGATGTCCTTGAAGAGGATGCCGGGCTTGGGGAAGTCGGCGATGTCGCGCAGGCGGGAGGCCCACTGCGGAGCGACGAGGGCGTCGGTCATGTCACGTTGGCTATCTGATGGCGGCATAGGGTACCTGTTCCGGGCGCCGCCTGCCTGTTGGGGGTGTTCGGCCGGGCTGCGCCCGGCACCTGCAGAGGCTTCAAGCCAAGGCAACGGCAACAGCGGGTTTCCTGTGGGATGGCGGGGTGGGTCCGGTAGCAGGAGACGCCGTGAACCCGTCCATGGGGGCTTGGCCGCGGCATCCATGCCGCGGACACTCCCGCCACCGGACCCATCCCGCCTTCGACAGATTTCTGCGATCTGTCGGAATGGCTCTTGGGGTCAGATTGATTTCGATATCTGAGAGAGATTCATCCACGCATGGCGTGGATCTACCGTGTCGACCAAGGTCGACACCTACCCACAGCAGCGGGAATCTGTCGGAGGTGGGGCGGTGTGGGGCTGCAGGACCGTTGGCGCCATGGATGGCGCCAACGAGCCCCCAAGGACGGGTTTACGGCGTGTCCTGCAGTCCCACACCGCCCCGCCAGACCATCAGCAATCCAGAGCCGCTTTGGCTTTGGCCTTTGCTTGCGCGGTGGCCTCTGCGGGTGCWGGGCGCAGCCCTGCCGAAACCCACCCTCAGGAACTGCAGGACAGCATCGAGCAGCCGGCGCGGTTGTCGGCCCAGGCCGGGCGCTTGCCCGCAAAGTGTTCGAGCCCGGCACGCTCGGTGTATGGATCGCGCAGTACGTCCTGCAACACATGAACACCGCCGAGGTCGCCCTGCTCCGCGCGGTCGATGGCCTCCTGTGCCAGCCAGTTGCGCAGCACGTACAGTGGATTGGCCGCGGCCATCTTCGCGGTGCGCTCGCTGGCCGACAGCGGATCAGCCTGCAACCGCGCCGCGTAATCCTGCAGCCACTGCTGCAACGCTGCCTGCACCGATTGCTGGCGCGCCTGGTCGTAGTACACCGCGTCCAGCACGCCCACATCGGGCGCCGCTGGATCAACGCGCATCAGCGCGCGCCAAGCCAGGGTCATGTCCATGGCACCGTCCTGCATCAACTGCTGCCAGCGCAGGTAGAGCTGCAGGTCGTCATCGTCGGCGGCGGCCAGGCCGAGTTTGGCTGCGGCATCGCGACGGGTGCAGGCAACGAACGTGGACTGGTATGCGGCCAATCCTGCCTGCAACGGTTCAACATCGGCAAACAACGGCGACAACGCCTGCGCCAGCCGGCTCAGGTTCCAGTACGCCACCTGCGGCTGGGTACCAAAGCGGTAACGTCGGCCTTGGGCATCGGTGGTGTTCGGCGTCCAGTCCGGATCGAAGTCCTCAACCCAGCCATAGGGGCCGTAGTCCAACGTCAGTCCGAGCACGGACAGGTTGTCGGTGTTCATCACGCCATGCACGAAGCCGACGCGCATCCAGTGCGCGATCATCTCGGCGGTGCGCACGGCGATCTGCGCGAACCAGTCGCCATACAGCGCCTCGCCCTGCCCTTCGAGCTCCGGAAAGTCGCGGGCGATGCAGGCGTCGACCAACTGCTGCAGCAACGCGGTTTCGCCACGCGAGGCCGGCAGTTCGAAGGAACCAAAGCGCAGGAACGACGGCGATACCCGGCATACGATGGCACCCGGCTCCGCGCGCGGGTGGCCGTCGTAGAACATGTCACGCACCACGTCGTCGCCGGTGCCGACCAGCGACAACGCGCGGGTAGTTGGCACACCCAGGTGGTACATGGCCTCGCTGCACAGGAATTCGCGGATGGACGAGCGCAGCACCGCGCGGCCATCGGCGCCGCGCGAATACGGTGTCGGTCCGGCACCCTTCAGCTGCAGCTCCCAGTGACGCCCATCGGGTGCGACCAGTTCGCCCAGCGAGATCGCGCGGCCGTCGCCGAGCTGGCCCGCCCAGTGGCCGAACTGATGGCCACCATAGTTGGCCGCCCACGGCTGCATGCCGGCGTACAGCGCATTGCCGCCGAACACACGCGCGAAGCCTTCGCTTTCGACCTCAGTGGTATCGAAGCCGAGCATCGCGGCGACGTCCGGCGCCCAGGCCAGCAGCGTGGGGGCGGCCACCGGCGTCGGCATCACCGGCGACCAGGCCGCGCCCAGCACTTCGCGGCGGCGCGGGCCGGATTCAGGGTCGCCCGGCAGGGCATTCAGCAGGCGATTGTCGAAACGGGGGCTGTCGGTATCCATGGGGTTGAAGATGGGGGCGACCGCCGCCCGCCTCAATTGCCGCTGAGCGCCTGCAGATGCCCGCCGTGAGCTTCGGCGCGCTGGTAGGCCGGGCGCTCGCTGATCCGCTTGAGGAAGCCACGCAGCGCCGGCTTGTCGTCGAGGCCGCCACCCCGTGCGGCCGCAGCCTGGATCGGGAAGCTCATCTGGATGTCGGCTGCGCTGAAGCGTTCGCCGGCAAACCACGGGCTTTCAGCCAGGCGACGCTCCATCCAGTCCAGGTGCAGGCGCCGCTGTGGACCGATGAAGCCGCGCTCGGCCTTGTCGGCGATGCTGCGCGCGATCGGGCGCGCGAAGAACGGCATCGGCGCGTTGCGGATGCGGCCCATCACCAGGGTCAGCAGCAGCGGCGGCATCGCCGAGCCTTCGGCGTAGTGCAGCCAATAGCGATAGGCGATGCGCTCGGCGCCATCGGCCGGCATCGGTGACGGCGACAGCTGGCGTTGGGTGTCATAGCGGTCCGCGAGGTAGTCGAGGATGGCACCGGACTCGGCCAGCACCAGTTCGCCATCCTGCAGCACCGGCGACTTGCCGAGTGGATGCACGTTGCGAAGCTCCGGCGGTGCCAGCAGCGTCTTTGGATCGCGCGGATAGCGGCGCAGCTCGTAGTCCAGCCCCAGCTCCTCCAGCATCCACAGCACGCGCAGCGAACGGGAGTTTTCCAGGTGATGGACGATGCGCATGGGGACGATCCTTGGGGGAAGCCCACATCCTACCGTGATGGCTGCATGCCCCATGGCTCGACGCTACAAAAGGACGGGCAACAAAAAACGCCGGAAGCTTTCGCTTCCGGCGTTCTGGCTACCAAACGGTAGCAGACGGATTAGACCGCCTGCACCTGGTCAGCCTGCATACCCTTCTGACCCTGGACGGCGATGAAGGTAACCTTCTGGCCTTCCTGCAGGGTCTTGAAGCCGGTGCCCTGGATGGCACGGAAGTGCACAAACAGGTCCGGGCCGCTTTCCGGGGTGATGAAGCCGAAGCCCTTGGCGTCGTTGAACCACTTGACGGTGCCGGTCTGACGATCAGACATTTGACTAACTCCTGAAACACATGTTGAAAAAATCGCAGCCACCGGGTATCGGGGCCGAGACTGAGTTGCAGGCGTTGGTAAAGCGGATCGATGAGCGGATCGTGAGATCAACTGCACCAGGCCACGATTCACGGTGACTCTAGCAAACACAGTGGGACGAACGATACGCGTGTTTTCTGCAAAAAGCGATAGCCCGGACGTTCATGGGCAGGCCCCGCCCGCTAGACGTGACAAGGGCTGGCAGCCGATCGAGGCTAACCCCGAGTCCCCATTCAGGATTTTCCTACCCTACACTGGGTAAATGACTGAAGCTGAAACCCAAGCTGAACCCGCCCTCCCCCGCATCTGGGTAGACGCGGATGCCTGTCCCACCGTCATTCGCGACATCCTGTTCCGGGCCGCTGAACGGGTCGGGATCGAGCTGACCCTGGTCGCCAACCAGTGGATCCGCACCCCGCCCTCACGCTGGCTGCGCTCGATCCAGGTTCCCCAGGGCCTGGACGTGGCCGACAGTGCCATCGTCGAACGGGTTGCCGCCGGCGACCTGGTGGTCACCCAGGACATCCCGCTGGCCGCACTGGTGCTGGAGAAGAAGGCGGTGGCGCTGAACCCACGCGGCCAGCTATACACCCCGAACAACATGGCCGAGCGGCTGTCGATGCGCAATTTCATGGAGGAGCTGCGCGGCGCCGGGGTGCAGACCGGGGGACCGCCCCCGCTGGGGCCGCGCGACCGGCAGCTGTTCGCCGCCGAGCTGGACCGCTGGCTGGCGCGGCGCCCGGTTCGCTGAACGGCCCTACCCGCCCTGGCCGGGCAGGCACAGGCGACGCTGGCTGCTGAACCGCCTGCGCTCCCCACTCAATGGATCGTCGAAGGCCAGCCCCCGCGCCAGCAGCTGCAGGGGCGACTCGACCGTTTCATCCGGGCGCGGCCTCAGCTGCGGATACAGGTCATCGCCCTCGATGGGGGCGCCCAGCATCGCCATATGCACGCGCAGCTGGTGCTTGCGGCCGGTTTCCGGCGTCAGCCGGTAGCGCCAGACCGGCCCCTCGGCCTCGATCAGCTCGATGCGGCTGTGCGCATTGGGCTCGCCCGGCACTTCGGCCATGCGGAAGAACGGCTCCCCCGGCGCCAGCCGGCTGTGCCGCTGCAGCGGGAACTCCAGCCCGGGCAGCGCCGGTGCCAGCGCCTCATAGGTCTTCTCGATGCGGCGCTCGCGGAACAGCCGCTGGTAGGCATCGCGGGAGGCCGGCTGTGTCGAGAACAGCACCAGCCCGGCCGTCAGCCGGTCCAGCCGATGCAACGGAACCAGATCGGCGTTGCCGGTGCGTGCGACCAAGCGCGCCAGCAGGGTCTGGCGCACATAACCACCGGCCGGCGTCACCGGCAGGAAGTGCGGCTTGTCGGCCACCAGCAGGTGCGCATCCAGATGCAGGATGGTCTCGGCGAAGGGAATCACCGGTTCGTCGGCCACCTCGCGGAAGTACTGGATCTCCAGCCCCACCTGCCAGGGCATGTCCGGCGCCAGCGCCCTGCCCTTTACGTCCTGCACGCGGCCACGCGCGAAACGGTCCTGCCACTGTGCACGGTCGATGCGCGGGAAACGTGCGCACAGGCCTTCGAGCAGGTTGGGCCAGTGGCCGGGCGGCAGCTGCAGCCGGCTGGGCAGGGTCATCGGGTCCATTCCTGTGGCGGGAAAGCGTGCAAGCGTGCCACGTTGACGGCCCGCAGACAGCCCGGCAACGGACACCCCTGGAGCAAACCTCTATCATTGTCGTCTTTAGTCCACGGATCCCCCATGGCTCTTACCGCCACCATCCGCAAGGCCGAACTGCAGATCAGCGACATGGATCGCGGCTACTACGCGACCCACAACCTGACCCTGGCCCAGCACCCGTCCGAGACCGACGAACGATTGATGGTGCGCCTGCTCGCCTTCGCCCTCAACGCGGGTGACCGCCTGGAGTTCGGCCGCGGCCTGAGCACCGACGATGAGCCGGACCTGTGGGAACACGACTACACCGGCGACATCCTGCAGTGGATCGACCTGGGCCATCCCGACGAATCGCGCATCCGCAAGGCCTGCAACCGCAGCCGCCAGGTGCAGGTGATCAACTACGGCGGCAACGCCTCGGAAATCTGGTGGGGCAAGCAGGGCAAGGGCCTGGCGCGCTTCGACAACCTGTCGGTGGTCGATCTTGATGGTGCCTTCGTAGAGCTGTGGGGCCAGCAGATCCAGCGCGCGATGCGCTGGAGCGTGCTGATCCAGGACGGTGAAGTGCAGCTGCTCAACGATCAGATGCAGCTCGACGTGATCCCGGACTGGCGCAAGCGCGCCAAGGCATGAGCACGATCCGCTGCGACGTGGTGGTCATCGGCGCCGGCGCGGCCGGGCTGATGACCGCGATCACGGCTGGCCAGCGCGGTCGCCTGGTGCAGGTGATCGATCATGCCAACAAGGTCGGCAAGAAGATCCTGATGTCCGGTGGTGGCCGCTGCAACTTCACCAACACCGGCACCACCCCGGCCAACTTCCTGTCGGCCAACCCGCACTTCTGCAAATCGGCGCTGGCGCGCTACACGCCCTGGCACTTCATCGAGCTGGTCAGCAAGCACGGCATCGCCTATCACGAGAAGGAACTGGGCCAGCTGTTCTGCGACATCTCGTCCAAGCAGATCGTGAAGATGCTGGTGGACGAATGCCAGGCGGCAGGCGTGCAGGTGCGTACCGACTGCAGCGTGCAGCGCATCGAGCATGGCAGCGACGGTTTCCGCGTGCACACCACGCAGGGACTGTTCCATTGCGCCTCGCTGGTAGTGGCCACCGGCGGCCTGTCCATTCCCAGCATGGGCGCCACCGGCTTCGGCTATGAAGTGGCCCGACAGTTCGGCCACCAGGTGCTGCCGACCCGCGCAGGCCTGGTGCCGCTGACCCTCAGCGGCAAGCACCAGGAACGGCTAGCCGATCTCAGCGGCGTCGCCCTGCCGATCGAGGCACGTTGCAACGGCAAGAGCTTCCAGAACTTCATGCTGCTGACCCATCGCGGCGTGAGCGGCCCGGCGATCCTGCAGATCTCCTCGTTCTGGCAACCCGGCGATGCGCTGGAGCTGGACCTGCTGCCCGGCCAGGATGCCGGCGAGTGGCTGCGCCAGATGAAGCGCGAGCGTCCGGCCGCCGAGCTGCGCACGGTACTGGGCGAGGTGCTGCCCAAGCGACTGGCGCAGCGCCTGTGCGAACACTGGCTGCCCGACCGGCCCGTGCGCCAGCTGGACGAGCCGGTGCTGCGCCAGGCCGCGCAGCTGCTGGGCGCGTTCCCGCTGGTGGCCAGCGGCACCGAGGGCTATCGCACCGCCGAAGTCACCCTGGGCGGCGTGGATACCGCTGAGGTGTCGTCCTCGACGATGGAATCCAAGCGCGTGCCCGGCCTGCATTTCGTTGGCGAGGTGCTGGATGTGACAGGCTGGCTGGGCGGCTACAACTTCCAATGGGCCTGGGCCAGCGGCCACGCGGCCGGTGGCGTGGTGTGAACCAGATCGCCGTTCGATGCGCGCAAGGGGTGCGCGCATGGACGGTTCGCCGCGCATCGTGTATCTAGATTCGCAGATTGGGGAGCAGTGCATGCAGAACGCGAACGACATCACCATCCGCCTGCTGATCGTCGATGACAGCGGCGAAAACGCCGAAGCCATTGTCAGCACCCTGCGCAACAGCGGCATCGCGGTGCGACCGTGGCGCCCGCAGGATGCGGCCGAGCTGTCCCAGGTGCTGGCCAGCCAGGCCATCGATCTGGTGCTGGCCTCGCCCTCGCAGGGCATCCCGCTGCCGCTGGTGGCCCAGCACATTGCCGCCAGCGGCAAGGACATCCCGCTGGTGCTGCTGGCCGAACGCATCGACGAGGACGAGCTGGTGCAGGCCAGCAGCCACGGCATCCGTGCCCTCGCCCTGCGCCAGCGCTCCGAACACCTGTTGGCCGTGGTCCGCGATCAGTGGGTGGACCTGCAGGCACGTCGTGGCCTGCGCCGCATCGAGGCGCAGATGCGCGAGACCGAGCGCCGCTGCGATGCGCTGATCGCCTCCTCGCGCGACCCCATCGCCTACGTGCATGAAGGCATGCACATCCGCGCCAACGATGCCTATCTGGAAATGTTTGGTTACGAACAGTTCGACGACATCGAAGGCATCTCGCTGCTGGACATGGTCGCCGCCCAGCACGTGGAGGGCTTCAAGCAGCTGCTGAAGGGCCTCAGCCGTGGCGAAGCGCCGCCGCCGCAGTACCAGCTCGACGCGCGCCACGAGGACGGCAGTGCGTTCCCAGCGACGATGGAATTCACCGCCGCCACCTACGAGGGCGAATCCTGCCTGCAGGTGGTGCTCCGCCGCCGCATGGAGTTCGATCCCGAGCTGGCGCGCGAGGTCGAGGACCTGCGCCAGCGCGACCAGGTCACCGGCCTGCTCAATCGCCCGACCTTCATGCTGCAGCTGGAGAGCGCGGTGGCCCAGGCCGGGCGCAGCGAAGGCCAGTTCGGCCTGCTGCTGATCGAGCCGGACCACTACGCACGCCTGCTGCCGGACATCGGCCTGGCCTCGGCCGACACACTGATCGGCGCCCTCGCCGGCCTGCTGGCTGAGGTGGTTGGCGAGGACGCGCAGCTGGCCCGCTTCGG
Source organism: Stenotrophomonas maltophilia (assembly GCF_013464915.1). GTDB lineage: Bacteria > Pseudomonadota > Gammaproteobacteria > Xanthomonadales > Xanthomonadaceae > Stenotrophomonas > Stenotrophomonas maltophilia_AT. Next base: position 72,491 of record NZ_RAVT01000023.1, on the reverse strand, counting down.
CGAACACAATTTCGCCGTACTGCAGGCCGGGCCCTACGCACAGACCGTGGCGCTGGCCGAGCGCATCCGCGAAGCCTACGCCGCGCACGTCTTCAGCATCGGCGCGCGTTCGGCCACGGTAACGGTCAGCATCGGTGGCGTGCAGGTGGGCGAGAAGATCGCCAGCATCGGCCAGGTACTGGCACGCGCCAGCGAGTGCACGCAGGCCGCCGCCGAACTGGGCAATACCTGCCGCATCTTCGACCCGGCCGCGGCCGACCGCGTGGAGGAAGAACGCGTGCTGCGCTGGGTCACCCGCATCCGTGAAGCGCTGGCCGGTGATGGCTTCCAGCTGCATTACCAGCCGGTGCTGAACCTGCAGGGCGAGCCACTGGAGCTGTACGAGGCCTACCTGCGCCTGGAGCACAACGGCGAACTACTGAGCCCGACCGCGTTCCTGGGCATCGCCGAGGAGTACGGCCTGCTGGCGGAGATCAACCGCTGGGTGGTTTCACAGGCCATCGCCGTACTGGGCCAGCGCGCCCGCCAGGGCCATGCCACGCAGATGCTGGTAAAGGTGACGCCGGAATCGTTCGACGACCCGCAGATGATCGCCACACTGCGCCGCGAACTGCAGGCACAGGGCGTGCCCGGCGAACGACTGTGGCTGCATGCGCCGGAAGCGAAGGTGTTCACCCACCTGCGCAGTGCGCAGCAGTTCCTCGCCGAGGTGGCGCCGCTGGGCTGCCGCATCGGCCTGGAGCAGTTTGGCTCGGGATTGGATTCGTTCCAGCTGCTGGCCCACTTCCAGCCGCAGTTCCTCAAGCTGGACCGTGGTTTCACCAGCGATCTGGCGGCTACCCGCGAGAACATCGACCGCATCAGCCAGATCACCGCGCGCGCGCAGGAAGCCGGCATCCGCACCATCGCCGAGTTTGTCAGCGATGCCAATTCGATGACGCTGCTGTTCAGTGCCGGCGTGGACTACGTGCAGGGCGACTTCGTCGGCCCGGCGCTGCCGGAGATGGGGTTCGAGTTCGGGTGACACGGCGTCGCCGGGCATGGCCCATGCGAAAAGGCCGGCTTTCGCCGGCCTTTTCATTGATCAGGTCATGTCGACCAGGTTATCGATCTTCACGTCCGGATTGACGTCGGCCTCGTAGTCGACACCTTCCACCCCAAAGCCGAACAGGCGCAGGAAGTCGGCCTTGTAGCCGGCCAGGTCACTGATCTCGTACAGGTTCTCGTTGGTCACCTGCGGCCACAGCGCGACCACCTTGCCCTGCACGTCCGCCGCCATTTCCTTGTAATCGGCACGCAGGCGGCCTTCCTCATCGACCAGCGCAACGGTGTGGCCATCGCCATCGACCAGATCGTGGCGCAGGCGATCGATCGCCACGCCGTCGGCCTTGCCGCCGTAGAGGATGTCGTACAGTACGTCGAGCTGTTCGATGCAGCCTTCGTGGGTGCCCTTTTCCTTCATCACCTTGAACAGCAGCGACAGGTACAGCGGCATGGTCGGAATGGCCGAGCTGGCCTGGGTGACTACCGCCTTCAGCACCGACACGCGCGCGTCGCCGCCAATTTTCGCCAGCTTTTCGCGCAGGCCCAGCACCTTGGTGTCCAGGTCCTTCTTGGCGGCGCCGATGGAGCCGTTCCAGTAGATCGCCTGGGTGATCTCTTCGCCCACGTAGGTGAAGGCGGTGGTGGTGCAGCCGTTGGCCAGCACGCCGGCATCGGCCAGCGCATCGATCCACATCTGCCAGTCCTCACCGCCCATCACCGCAACGGTACCGGCGATTTCTTCCGGGGTGGCCGGCTGCAGGTGGGTCTCGGTCAGCACTTCCTTGTCGGTATCCAGGCCACGCAGGGTGATCGGCTCACCGATCGGCTTCAACGTGGAGCTGATGATCTCGCCGGTCTTCGGATGCTTGCGGCGCGGCGCGGCCAGGCTGTAGACGACCTGGTCGACCTGGCCCAGATCGGCCTTGATCATCTCGATGGTCCTGGCCTTCACTTCATCGGAGAAGGCATCGCCGTTGATGCTCTTGGCGTACAGGCCGGCTTCGTCTGCGTACTTGTGGAACGCGGCCGAGTTGTACCAGCCGGCCGTGCCCGGCTTGGATTCGGTGCCCGGGCGCTCGAAGAAGATGCCGAGGGTGGCGGCACCGCTGCCGAAGGCGGCGGTGATGCGTGCAGCCAGGCCGTAGCCGGTGGAGGCACCAATGACCAGCACGCGCTTGGGGCCGTTCTGGATCGGCGGGCGCGCGCGGATGTAGTCGATCTGCTGCTTGACCGCGGCTTCGCAGCCGGTCGGGTGGGTGGTGACGCAGATGAAGCCGCGGACGCGCGGTTTGATGACCATGGATACCTCGGGTTGGCAGATGCGGCGCACGGGGCGCTCAGCAGGAACATGGGCGCGCGCCTGCGCGCGCGAACCGCAGGATCGTAGTGCGCGGGGGCCGAATGCACAACCGACGCTGGCGTAGGGTGGTGTTTCTTTTTGCAGGGCTGCGCCCTGCACCTGCAGAGGCCGGAGCAACGTCAGAAGCTGGGTTCCTGTGAGATGGCGGGGTGGGTCCGGTTGCGGGGGACGCCGTGAATCCGTCCCTGGAGGCTCGGTCGCGCCATCCATGGCGCTCACGCCCCCGCAACCGGACCCACCCCGCCTTCGACAGATTTCCGCGATCTGTCAGGGCAGTTCTTGGGGGTCAGATCCGTTTTCCGAAGGAAAACGGATCTGACCCAATCTTGATTGTTCAATATCTGACAGATGTGTCGACCAAGGTCGACACCTACCAACAGCCGCCGGAATCTGTCAGAGGTGGGGCCATGTGGGTTGGCAGGACCGTTGGCGCCATGGATGGCGCCATCGAGCCCCCAAGGACGGGTTTACGGCGTGTCCTGCCAATCCACATGGCCCCACCATTCCGCGGAATGCCCGCTGTTGCTATTGCTGTTGCCGGCCAGCGGCCGGCACTACCGCGGGTGCAGGGCTGCAAGCCCTGCACACAAAAAACCCCGCTTGCGCGGGGTTCTCTGTGTGCTGCGTGCAGCGGGCGGTTACGGGCGACGGGCCAGGGCCTCGACGTCCTTCGCCTTCGGCAGCAGATCCTGCTTGCTCACGCGCAGGAAGCCGATCGTCAGCATCGGCACCGCCACCAGGATCGAGGACAGCACCACGATCACCGCACCGATCATGTGCGTCTCGGCCAGGCCTTCCATCGAGCTGCCGCCGTACATGTACAGCGCCAGTGCCGACAGGAAGAACATCACCGCGGTGATCACCGTACGCGACAGCGTCTGGTTGATCGAACGGTTCAGCACTTCCATCGAGTCCACGCGCAGGCTGCGGAAGTTCTCGCGGACGCGATCGAAGACCACGATGATGTCGTTGATCGCAAAGCCCATCACCGACAGCAGGCCGGCCAGCACGGTCAGGTCGAACTCACGGCCCAGCAGGGACACGTAAGCCACCGTCACGATCAGGTCGAACATCGCCACGATGCTGGCGGTAACCGCGAACTTCCATTCGAAGCGCACCGCGATGTAGATCAGGAAGCCGGCCAGCATGAAGATGGTGGCGTACAGGCCATTCATCGCCAGGTCCTTGCCGATCTGCGGACCCACAAACTCGTTGCGCAGCACGGTAGCCTGGTTGTCGGCCGAAGACAGCGCCTTCACCACTGCGGCAGCAGTGGCCTTGTCCTCGGCGGCGGCGTCACCGGTACCCGGCGCATGCTCACCGTGCGGGGCCAGGCGGATCAGCAGGTCGGTGTTGCCACCGACGCTCTGCACCTGGGCGCCTTCGAAGCCATTCTGCTCGAGCTTGTTGCGGACCTGCTCGACGTCCACCGCTTTGTCGAAGCGGGCTTCGATCAGGGTGCCGCCGGTGAAGTCCAGCGCGTAGTTGAAGCCCTTGATGCCGATGATGGCGATCGAGGCCAGGAACACCACGATGGTGACTGCCATGGCGACATGGCGCCAACGCATGAAGTCGATCTTGGTGTCGTTCGGGAGGATGTGCAGCGGAAACAGTTTCATTGTGCGTGTCGTCCCGTCAGATGGCCACGTTCTGGAGCTTCTTGCGGCGGCCGTAGATCAGCGTCGCCAGCGCACGCGACACAGTGATCGCGGTGAACATGGAGGCGAAAATACCGATGATCATGGTCAGCGCGAAGCCCTTCAGCGGACCGGTACCGAATGCGAACAGCGCCACACCGACGATCAGGCCGGTCAGGTTGGCGTCCAGGATGGTGCCAGAGGCACGCTCGTAACCGGTCACGATCGCGGTCTTGCCCGGCACGCCGGCACGCAGCTCTTCACGGATACGCTCGTTGATCAGCACGTTGGCGTCCACCGACAGGCCCACCGACAACGCCAGGCCGGCAAAGCCCGGCAGGGTCATGGTGGCACCGAACAGCGACATCACCGCCACTACGATCAGCAGGTTGAACAGCATCGCTGCCGAGGTGATCACACCGAACATGCGGTAGTACACGCTGAAGAACACCAGGGTGAACAGGAACGCGAACACCACCGCGCGCATGCCGTTCTTGACGTTCTCGGCGCCCAGGCTCGGGCCGACCACGCGCTCTTCAACGAAGTCCATCGGCGCGGCCAGCGAGCCGGACTTCAGCAGCTTGGCCAGGTCGTCGGCTTCCTTCTTCTGCAGGCCGGTGGTCTGGAAGTTCTTGCCGAACACGCCGTTGATGTTGGCCACCGAGATCACTTCCTCGTTGACCTTGAAGCCACGCACTTCCTGGCCGTCAACAACGGTCACGGTCGGCACGCGTTCGGTGTACACCACCGCCATCGGCTTGTTCACGTTGGCGCTGGTGAAGTCGAACATGCGCTGGCCGCCGACGTTGTTCAGCGTCACGCTGACCGCCGGCGCACCGCTGTTGGAGTCGGTCACCGCCTGCGCGCCGACCATCTGGTCGCCGGTGACGATCACGCGCTTGTTCAGCAGGATCGGACCACCGCCGTCACGGCGCTGGTAGACCTTCGCTTCCGGCGGGATGCGACCGGAGTTGATCGCGTCCTGCGCGTTGCCCTCGACCACCGCACGGTATTCCAGGGTGGCGGTGGCGCCGATCATGCGCTTGGCTTCGGCAGTGTCCTGCACGCCGGGCAGCTGCACGACCACGCGGTCGGCACCCTGGCGCTGGATGATCGGCTCGGCCACGCCGAGCTGGTTCACGCGGTTGCGCAGGGTGTTGATGTTCTGCTCGATGGCGCCATTGGCGATCTGCGCGATCTCGGTCTCCGGCACGGTGACCGTGATGCGGTTGCCGCTGACGTCGTAGCCGAGCGTCGGCTGCGCCTTGACCAGGGCCGTACGGGCACGCTGCGCGGCGTCATCACCGGCGGACGGGCTCAGGTTGGCCACGATGCTGTTGTCCGCGCGGCGCTCCACCGACTGGTACGCAATGCGCGCGTCACGCAGGGTGCTGCGCACGTCTTCGGTATAGGCGTCCAGGCGCTTGTCCAGGGCGGCCTTCTGGTCGACCTGCAGCACGAAGTGCACACCACCCTGCAGGTCCAGGCCCAGCACCATCGGACGACCGCCGAGGTTGGCCAGCCAGTCCGGCACGGTCGAGGCCAGGTTCAGGGCCACGGTGTACTTCTCGCCGACGGTGTCACGCAGGGCGTCGCTGGCGGCGGACTGCGCCTTCAGGTCCGGCAGGCGGACGATCAGGCTTTCCCCTTCCTTCTCGGCACCGAGGGTGTCCACGCCGGCCTTCTTCAGGTCGGCCAGCACACGGTCGCGCAGCGCGTCGTCGACCTGCCCGCCACGGTTGGCGGTGATCTGGACGGCCGGGTCCTTCTGGTAGATGTTGGGCAGCGCGTACAGCGCGCTGAGCGCCAGTACGATCAGGATGACGACGTACTTCCAGCGTGGAAATTCGAGCATTGCTTGGGTCCCGCGCGGCGCCATCCCCGGCGCCGCGGTTGTGCATCGGAAAGGGAGTGGCTTACTGGGCCGACTTCAGGGTACCGGCCGGCAGCACGTTGCCGACAGCGCCCTTCTGCACGCGGATGCGCACGTTGTCAGCCACTTCGATGGTGATGAAGTTGTCGCCGATGTCGGTGACGATGCCGGCGATGCCGCCGTTGGTCAGCACTTCGTCGCCGCGCTTGATCTTCTCCAGCATGGCCTTGTGCTCCTTCTGCCGCTTCATCTGCGGGCGGATCATCAGGAAGTACATGATGGCGATCAGGATGACCGGGAACAGCAGGGTGGTCAGGCTCATGCCCTGCGGTTGGCCGCCGGCGGCCTGGGCGTGGGCGGCGGGAATCAGGAAGGCAAGCAGGTTCATCGTTGGTCCTTTGGTTGGGCGGCGCTCCGGCCCTTTCACGGGCACGGCGTGTCGACCGCGGATCTGGGTCAGCCTTGAAGTATGCCACGGCCCCGGGCGTTCGTCCTTGGGCCGTTTGGCAGGGGGCGTCCGGGTTACAGGGGCGGCGCGACCGCCCCGCGTGCCGCGTAGAAAGACTCACGGAAGGCCAGGAAGGTTCCCGCCTCGATCGCCGCGCGGATGTCGGCCATCAGCTTTTCGTAATAGAACAGGTTGTGCAGGGTGCCCAGCATCGGCGCCAGCATCTCGTTGCAGCGGTCCAGGTGGCGCAGGTAGGACCGGGTGTATCCGCCGGTGCAGGCCACGCAGCCGCAGCCCGGCTCGATCGGGTCCATGTCCCGCGCGTACTGCGAGTTTCGGATGCGGACGGTGCCGAACGAGGTGAAATAATGGCCGTTGCGGGCATTGCGGGTCGGCATCACGCAATCGAACATGTCCACGCCACGTGCGACACCCTCGACCAGGTCTTCCGGCCGGCCCACGCCCATCAGGTAGCGCGGGCGGTCGCCGGGCAGCTCGGGGTCCAGGTGGTCGAGCATGGCATTGCGCTCGTGCTCGGGCTCGCCCACAGCCAGGCCGCCGATGGCATAGCCGTCAAAGCCGATGGCCTGCAGGGCCTCGGCCGAGCGGCTGCGCAGGTCGGTGTGCACGCCGCCCTGGACGATGCCGAACAGGGCCGCGTCGTTGCCCAGCTCGTCATGCGCGTTGCGGCTGCGCTGGGCCCAGCGCAGGCTCAGTTCCATCGAACGGCGGGCGACGTCCTCGGTGGCCGGGTACGGTGTGCACTCGTCGAAGATCATCACCACGTCCGAATCGAGCACCTTCTGGATCTTCATGCTCTCCTCCGGCCCCAGGAAGACGCGGGCGCCGTCGGTGGGCGAGGCGAAGGTCACGCCCTGCTCGGTGATCTTGCGGCGATGGGCCAGCGAGAACACCTGGAAGCCGCCGGAGTCGGTCAGGATCGGGCCGTCCCAGCGGCAGAAGCCGTGCAGCCCGCCGTGGTCGGCGATGATGTCCAGGCCCGGGCGCAGGTACAGGTGGAAGGTATTGCCGAGGATGATCTCGGCGCCCAGCGCACGCACCTGGTCCGGCAGGATGCCCTTGACCGAGCCATAGGTCCCCACCGGCATGAAGGCCGGCGTTTCCACCGTGCCGCGCGGGAAGGTCAGGCGGCCACGGCGGGCACGGCCGTCGCGGGTCTTGAGCTGGAACTGCAGTCGGGACATGGAGCGGTCATTCAGGCAAATAGTCGCCTATTGTCTCCCAAAACCGCCTTCCCTGCTCCGGTGGCGCCGGGCCATGCCCGGCGGATGACCGGCAACGTCGCCTCGCCGGGCATGGCCCGGCGCTACCGGATTCGTGGTCAGCCCGCCTGCGGGAACAGCAGCATCGCGTCGCCGTAGCTGAAGAAGCGGTAGCGCTGTTCGATCGCGTGCCGGTAGGCCTCGAACACGCGCTCCTTGCCGGCAAAGGCCGAGATCATCATCAGCAGCGTGCTTTCCGGCAGGTGGAAGTTGGTCACCATCGCGTCGACGCTGCGGATGCGGTATCCGGGGGTGATGAAGATCTGCGTCTCGCCGGCGAACGGCAACAATTCGCCATCGCGCATCGCGCTTTCCAGCGCGCGCACCACGGTGGTGCCGACGCCGATCACGCGGCCGCCGGCGGCGCGCGTGCGCCGCACCTGCTGCACCAGTTCGGCGCCCACGTTCAGCCACTCGCGGTGCATCACGTGGTCCTTCAGGTCATCGGCACGCACCGGCTGGAAGGTGCCCGCGCCCACGTGCAGGGTGACGTGGCCGAAGTCCACGCCCTTGTCCTTCAGCGCCGTCAGCAGCGGTTCGTCGAAATGCAGGCCGGCGGTCGGCGCGGCCACCGCACCCACTTCGCGTGCGAAGACCGTCTGGTAGCGCTCGCGGTCGTCCACGCCCGGCTCGCGCTGGATGTAGGGCGGCAGCGGCAGGCGGCCGGCGTGCAGCAGCCACTGCTCCAGCGACTCGGGTACATGGAACTGCAGCACGTAGAACTCGCCGTCACGGCCCAGCACTTCCGCTTCACCGCCGGCATCCAGCGCGATGCGGCTGCCCGCCTTCGGCGACTTGCTGGCACCGACCTGTGCGCGGGCCTGCTGGCCACCAAGCAAGCGCTCGATCAGGATCTCCACGCGGCCACCACTGGCCTTCTGCCCGAACAGGCGCGCCGGGATCACCCGGGTGTCGTTGAACACCAGCAGGTCGCCCGGCTGCAGCAGCGACGGCAGGTCGCGCACCTGCACATCGGTGAAGTCTGCAGGCGCCGGCGGCACCAGCATCAAGCGGCTGGCGGAGCGCTCGGCCAGAGGAGCCTGCGCGATCAGTTCAGCGGGCAGGTCGTAATGGAAATCGGACTTCTTCAAGGCAGTGGGCGGCAACAGGTCGACAATGGCGCGCATTGTACGTCCAGCGTCTGCGAGCCGGCGCGCTTCGCGGCGAACGTCGCGCAAAATGCTGCTATGCAGCAGGTTTCTGCGGGGTTATCGCGCAAAAAAACAAGTGCTAGCATCGAGCCGGAAGTCCGCTGCACGAGCCTGCCCCAAGCGCGCGTGATGACGCGCGTTTTGCTTTTGAAGACCCGTGCGACCCATTGTTTCAGGAGATCTGCAATGAGCTTCATCGAACGCCTCGCCCCCCTGCGCAGCCAGCCCGGCACCCGCCTCACCACCGGCCTGGACGATGCCACCCTGACCGCCCTGTCCGCCCGCCACCCGCAGCTGGTCGCCGCGGTGGACGCCGCCGCCGAGGAATTCGCGCGCGTGCAGGCCGACCTGGGGCCGCTGCTGGCGCAGGACGAACAGGCGCAGATCGACGCGATGCAGGACGGTTTCGTCAATTTCTATGCCGATGACGCGGTGACCCCGTATGTGGCACTGGCCGCGCGCGGCCCGTGGGTGGTCACGCTGAAGGGCGCCGTGCTGTACGACGCCGGCGGTTACGGCATGCTCGGTTTCGGGCATACCCCGGACGCCGTGCTGGAAGCGATGGCCCGCCCGCAGGTGATGGCCAACATCATGACCCCGAGCCTGTCGCAGCAGCGCTTCATCACTGCCCTGCGCGCCGAGATCGGCCACCGTCGTGGCGGCTGCCCGTTCACCCGTTTCATGTGCCTGAATTCCGGCTCCGAAGCGGTCGGCCTGGCCGCCCGCATCGCCGACGTCAACGCCAAGCTGCAGACCGACCCGGGTGCCCGACACGCCGGTGCCGCGATCAAGCGCGTGGTGGTCAAGGGCAGCTTCCATGGTCGCACCGACCGCCCGGCGCTGTACTCCGATTCCAGCCGCAAGAGCTACATGCAGCACCTGGCCAGCTACCGTGGCGAGGATTCGGTGATCACCGTGGCGCCTTATGACGAGGCCGGCCTGCGCAAGGTGTTCGAGGATGCCGCGCGCAACCAGTGGTTCATCGAGGCGGTGTTCCTGGAGCCGGTGATGGGCGAAGGCGACCCCGGCCGCTCGGTGCCGCCGTCGTTCTATGCCGTTGCGCGCGAGCTGACCCGTGCGCATGGCAGCCTGTTGCTGCTGGACTCGATCCAGGCCGGCCTGCGCGCGCATGGCGTGCTGTCGGTGGTCGATTACCCTGGCTTCGAAGGCCTGGACCCGCCGGACATGGAGACCTACTCCAAGGCGCTCAACGCGGCGCAGTACCCGCTGTCGGTGCTGGCGGTGACCGAGCATGCCGCGCAGCTGTACCGCAAGGGCATCTACGGCAACACCATGACCAGCAACCCGCGCGCGCTGGACGTGGCCTGCGCCACCCTGGCCCAGCTGACCCCGCAGGTGCGTGCCAACATCGCCGAGCGCGGTGCCGAGGCCGTGCGCAAGCTGGAGCAGCTCAAGGGTGAGCTGGGTGGCCTGATCACCAAGGTGCAGGGCACTGGCCTGCTGTTCTCCTGCGAGCTGGCCCCGCAGTTCAAGTGCTACGGCGCCAACTCCACCGAGGAATGGCTGCGCCAGCACGGCATCAACGTGATCCACGGTGGCGAGAACTCGCTGCGCTTCACCCCGCACTTCGGCATGGACAGCGAGGAGCTGGACCTGCTGGTGGGCATGGTCGGCCGCGCCCTGCGTGAAGGCCCGCGCCGCGAGCAGGCCGCGGCGGCGTAAGCCTGGCTTGCCCTCTGTAGAGTCGAGCCATGCTCGACTCAGGGCTTGCCGCGATCTGAACGAAGATCAGCCGAGCATGGCTCGGCTCTACAGACGGCAACAACGAAGGTCCATAATCCAACGACACCCCGTCCCTGACCGCTCTGCGGTCGGCGATGGGGCGTTTTCGTTTCCGGCCAAGAGACAGGAAGATCCATGAAATCGATCTGTGTGTACTGCGGTTCCAACGCTGGCAGCAAGCCGGCCTACACCGAACGCGCCATTGCCCTGGGTGACCGCATCGCCCGCGATGGCCTGCGCCTGGTGTATGGCGGCGGCAACGTCGGCCTGATGGGAACCGTGGCCAATGCCGTGCTCGCCGCCGGCGGCGAGGTGACCGGCGTGATCCCGCGCCAGCTGGCCGATTGGGAAGTGGCCCACCGTGGCCTGACCGAACTGGAAATCGTCGGTTCGATGCATGAACGCAAGTCACGCATGTTCGACCTCGCCGACGGCTTCGTCACCCTGCCCGGCGGCTTCGGCACCATGGAAGAGATCTTCGAGATGCTGACCTGGCGCCAGCTGGGCATCGGCAACAAGCCATGCGCGTTCCTCGACGTGGAAGGTTTCTACGCCCCGTTGATCGGCATGATCGACCGCATGGTGGAAGAGCGCTTCCTGCACCCGGACCAGCGCCAGGACCTGTGGTACGGCTCGGACATCGAAGAGATGCTGGAGTGGATGAAGAACTACCAGCCGGCGCAGGCCTCGAAGTGGATCGACGAGAAGCGCCGCGCCGCCCTGCGATGATCCAGCTGCACGCGGTGGCTCAGGCCGCCGCGTGCGCCCACGGGGCGGGCCGCCCCAACAGGTAGCCCTGGCCGTAGTCGCAGCCCAGTTCACGCAGGGTCTGCCGCTGCGCGTCGGTCTCGATGCCTTCGCCGATGGTTTCGATGCCCAGCGTGCGCGCCAGCGACAGCACGCCCTCGACCAGCGCGCGCGTACTCTGCACTTCCGGGCCATGCAGGCCGGCGATGAAGCTCTGGTCGATCTTCAGCGTACTGATCGGGAAGCGATGCAGGTAGGACAACGCGGAGAAGCCGGTGCCGAAATCATCCAGCTGCACCTGGATGCCGCGCTCGCGCAGGCCCTGCAGGATGCGCAGCGTGTGCGGACCGTCGTCCAGCAACGCCACCTCGGTGATTTCCAGGCGCAGCCGGCGCGGATCGGCACCGCAGCTGTCGAGCAGGCCGAACAGGCGATCACTGAACTCCGCCGAGCGGAAATGCCGGGGCGACACGTTCACCGAGACGTAGCCTTCGCCCCCCCGTGCCAGCCCCGCGATGACCTGCTCGTAGATCAGCCAGTCCACCTGTTCGATCAGGCCGCTCTCTTCGCCCAGTTCCAGGAACGCGCCGGGCAGCAGCAGGCCACGACGCTCATGCTGCCAGCGAAGCAGCGCCTCGTGCCCGACCACTTCGCCGTCGGACAAGCGCACGATCGGCTGGTAGAACGGCAGGAAGTCGCGGTTGTTGATCGCACGGCGCAGATCGGCTTCCAGGTCCAGGCTGCGCATGGCTTCTTCGCGCATGTCCTCGTCGAAGATCGCACAACGGTCATGACCCTGCGCCTTGGCCCGGTACATCGCTGCGTCCGCATCACGCAGCAACTCTTCACCGGTGCGGTAGCGTGGATTCCACAGGGCAATGCCCAGGCTGCCGGACGGAAACAGTTCGCGCCCGGCGATCCACATCGATTCCTGCAACGCCAGCAGCAGCCGCTGGCCGAAATCCAGTGCCTGCGCCAGGCCCTGCGGGCACTGCAGCAGCACGGCAAACTCATCACCGCCGAGCCGTGCCACCACATCTTCGGTACCGGCCATCGACACGATGCGCTTGGCCACTTCCACCAGCATGCGGTCACCGGCGGCGTGGCCGATGCTGTCGTTGACCAGCTTGAAGCGATCAAGGTCGAGGAACAGAACGGCAAATACCGGCCCGCCCTCGCGCCTGGCCAATGCCAGGGCATCCTGCAGGCGATCCAGCAGGTGCAGGCGGTTGGGCAGGCCGGTCAGCGCATCGTGCATGGCCTGGTGGGTCAGGCGCTGCTCGGCGCGCAGGCGCTCGCCGATCTGGCCGAGCAGCTTCTCGTTCACTTCGGCCAGCTCGCGGGTACGCTCTTCCACGCGCTTTTCCAGCTCGGCATGCGCCGAACGCAGCCGTTGCTGGTCGCGCTGCCGGGCCAGCCCGGTGCCGATGTTCTGCGCGACAAAGATCAGCAGGCGCTGGTCATGCACGCTGAACGTGCTGTTCTCGCTGTAGCTCTGCACCACGATCGCACCCACCACCTCATCGTCGCGCAGCAGCGGCACGCCCAGCCAGCAATGCGAGCGCGCGCCGGACTCGCGCACTTCACCACTGGCCAGCAGCGCATCGATCTGCGCGCGTGACGCCAGCAGCGGGCGCCGGTTGCGCACCACGTACTCGGTCAGGCCGCGGCTGAACGGCCGTGGCGCGCGGCTGGCATTGTGCTCGTCCACCGAATAGACGAAGTCCAGCCCGTTGCCAGCCGGGTTGACCAGCGCGATGTAGAAATTGCGGGCATCGAGCAGGCGCCCGACCACACCGTGCACCTGGCCGTAGAACTGGGCCAGGCTGTCGGCCGACATCGCCATCTCGGCGATGTTGTACAGCGCGGTCTGCAGCTGTTCGGCGCGGCGACGCTCGGCCACCTCATCCTGCAGGCTGCGGTTGGCGCGCTGCAGCTCGAGCGTGCGCCGCTCCACCTGCTGTTCCAGCCGCACCTGCGCCTGGCGCCGGTCCATCGCAGTCTGGACGTGCTGGGCAACGAAGCCCAGCAGGGCCCGCTCCGCCTCGCCATAGCGGGCGGCATGCTCGTAGCTCTGCACCACGATGGCGCCGCAGACACGGCCATCGCGCAGCATCGGCACGCCCAGCCAGTCAAGGCTTTCCGGACCGCGCTGCGGGTCATGCTCCTGTTCAACCACCCGCGCCAGCAGTTCGCGCGACGGGCCACTGAGCGGCTTGCCATGGCGCAGCAGCGCCACGGTCAGGCTGCGCGGCATCTCGTTGGCGTCATGGCTCTGCGACGGATCAGCAACGAAGTCATCCACCTGGTCGGCGAAGTACAGGAAGCGGATCTGTTCACGCACATCGTCGTACTCGACGATGTAGCAGTTCTCCGCGTACATCAGCGTGCCCAGCACACCGTGCACGTGGCGCAGCATCTCGCCCATCTCCAGGTCGGCACCGGCCAGGTCGGCGATCTGGAACAGCGCCTGCTGGAGCCGCTCGGCTTCTTCCAGTGCCTTGATCTGGCCGGCCTGGCGGCCGCGCTGCAGGGCCAGCTCCATCGCCTGCCGGGCCAGCCCCCACCACGCGGGTGAAGGCGCCGCGCCTGCAACCGACAGCAGCAGCCGCGCACCGTCATACTCCCAGCCGTGCTGGCCATGGCCGGTGCCGGGCTCCATGGATGCAGCGCTGTCCCTCGCAAGCAAGGGCCAGCCCCCCTGGCCACATCCCAGCTGCGGGTCGTCCCAACCGACGCGGACCATCGCCGTCTCCGGCAACAGCGCATGCAACGCGCGCACCAGCGCCGTGCTCAACACGGCCTCGTGTGATGGCTCTTCCGCCGATTCAGCATGCGTGGACAAATGACAATCTCTTGGCGCCGTCTGTGCGTCGCCTCCCCTGAGCCGCCGAGCATAGCGCGCCACCCGGGGGGCAATGGAAGCCCGTAAACCCCGAATCGTGCGCCCGTACGTTTTTCGTGCTGTCCGTAGCCGCTTCCATGCCATGAACCTCGCCCTGCCCGTCCCTGTCACCGGCTATGCGCCACCGCCTGCAGGCCTTACCCTGTACGCCGTGGAAGCCAGCGCACTGCCAACCGATGAAGCCTTGATGCTGGCCTGGGCCGGTGGCGACCTGCGCGCGTTCGAAAGCCTGTATGCGCGCCATCGCAAGCGCCTGTTCGGCTTCCTGCTGCGGCAGCTGCGCGACACCGCGCTGGCCGAAGAGATCTTCCAGGACGTGTGGCAGCGGGTGATCAGCGCGCGTGCCGGCTGGCAACCCGAGGCGGCGTTCAGCACCTGGCTGTTCCGCATCGCCCACAACCGCCTGAACGACCATTGGCGCGCGGCCCGCCATCGCCCGGCTGCACCGGCCGACGCCGATCTGCGCCTGGCGGCGATCGAGGATGGGCAGACCCCGGAAGCGGAGCTCTCTGAATTCGAACAACGTCGCCGCATCCAGCTGGCGATGGAGCAACTGCCGCCCGAGCAGCGCGAAGTGCTGCAGCTGCGGCTGGATCAGGAACTGAGCCTGGAGGAGATCGGCCAGATCACCGGCGTAGGCCGGGAAACCGTGAAATCGCGGCTGCGCTATGCGATGGACAAGCTGCGTGCGGGACTGAACGCATGAACCGAGACGAACCGCTGACGCCGGAAGAACGCGAGCTGGCGCGCCTGCTTGGCCGCCGCGCCGAGCAGGCACCGCCGCCCGCGCTGGATGCTGCCATCCTGGCCGCGGCGCGTGCCGCCGTGGATGCTCCGGCCGCTGGCGCCGCTGCCTCTGCGGACGCACCGCGCGCACGGCAAGCACGCCCACGCTGGCCGGCAGTGTTCGGCATCGCCGCCTCGATGGTGTTCGCCATCGGCATCGCCTGGCAGCTGCGCCCGGAGCCGCCGCCGATTCCGGCCAGTGAAGCGCAGGTCGCCGCCGCGCCTGCCGCTGACGACGCCGTGGCCGACCAGACCGCCCAAGGCAATGCTGCCGAGACTGCGATGGCTCCCGCTCCGCCCGCGCCAGAGGCGGCGCCACTCGCCGCACCTCAGACGGTGCCCCCCACCGCTTCCCAGGCGGCGCCCGCCGCCGCTCCGGCACCCGCCCTCGCCCGTGCCCCGGTGCCAGCCCCGGCAGCGCCTGCTGAAGCGCCAGCCCCCGCCTCGGCGAAGGCGGAGGTGGCACGCGCACGCGTCGCAGAGCCTGTCGCCGATACCGCCTTCGCGGCGTTGCCCCCTCCGCCGCCGGCACCCGCGCCACCGGTACCGGTCGCCTACGCCGCGCCCGCTCCAGCATCCGCACCGGCTCCGGTCGGCGCCATGCAGGAGCGCAGCGCTGCGCCAGTTGCAGCCAGCACAGCCGATGCCGAGCCGGCGCCGGCACTCGATCGGGTCCAGGTCACTTCGAGCAAGCGCGTCAGCGCCAACCGCTCGGCACCCGGCGTCATGCGCCGCGGCAGCGAAGCCGGACTGAGTGCGGACACGGTGCAGGCCGAAGTAGACGCAGACGCACGCCTGCCACGCCGGCAATGGCTGCAGAAGATCCGCGAGCGCCGTGACCAGGGCCAGCGCGACCTCGCCCGCGCCAGCCTGGAACGCTACATCCAGCAGTATCCGGAAGCGCGCCTGCCGCGCGACCTGCGCCCGCTGCTGTACGACTGAAACGGACGGGGCTCCCCGGCAACACCGTAGAATGGGGGGAATGCTCGATACTCTCGCCCAGCCCGTCAGCCACACGCTGGAAGTCAAACACAGCCGCTTCATCGCCCATGCCGCGCCGATCGACGGCGCCCCCGCAGCGTTGGCGTTCCTGCAACAGGTTGGCGTGGCCGACGCCACGCACAACTGCTGGGCCTACCGGCATGGCCAGGACTACCGCTCCAGCGATGATGGCGAGCCGGCAGGCACCGCCGGGCGGCCGATCCTGGCCGCGATCGACGGACAGGGCTTCGACCGGGTGATGGTGGTGGTGACGCGCTGGTACGGTGGCATCAAGCTCGGTGCCGGCGGCCTGGTGCGGGCCTACGGCGGCGCCGCCGCAGAATGCCTGCGCACCGCGCCGCGGCTGGCGCTGGTCGCCATGGCACGGCTGCAGCTGCAGGCCGGCTTCGAAGACCTGGGCACCCTGCATGCGGCCCTGCCGGCATTCGGCGCGGAGAAGCGCGATGAACAGTTCGACGCGAACGGGGTGTGCCTGCGCGTTGAATTGCCGGCCGATCAGGTCGACGCATTGAAAATCCGCCTGCGCGACGCCACTCGTGACCGTATCCGCATAGAAGACGACCACCAGGATGACTGACAAGGACGGCGCCCCCGCCTCGCCCCCGCCACTGCGCCGCCTCGGCAGCCTGCGCACGCTATGGCCTTTCGTGCGGCGCCACAGTGGGCTGTTCACCGCGTGGCTGCTGGCCCTGGCGGTGTCTTCGGCGGCTACGCTGAGCCTGCCGCCGGCGGTCAAGCAGATGATCGACCATGGCTTCAGCAGCGGTGGCCAGATCAACCGCGCCTTCGCCCTGCTGATGCTGGTGGCCGTGGTGCTGGCCTTGGCCACCGCCGCGCGCTTCTACTTCGTGTCGCTGCTGGGCGAAAAGGTCGTGGCTGACCTGCGCAGCCGCCTGTACGCGCACCTGATCCAGCTCGGTGCCGGGTTCCATGACCGCAGCCGCAGTGGTGAACTGGTCTCGCGCCTGACCGCCGACAGTGAACTGCTGCGCAGCGTGGTCGGCTCCACCATGTCGGTGGCATTGCGCAGCAGCGTCACGGTGGTCGGCAGCCTGGCGATGCTGTTCGTCACCAGCCCGCGGCTGGCGGCCTGGTCGCTGCTGGGCATTCCGCTTGCGGTACTGCCGATCATCATCGGTGCACGCAAGCTGCGCACCGTCGCGCGCAGCAGCCAGGACCGCATCGCCGATGCCAACAGCCTGGCCAGCGAGACCCTGGGCGCCGTACGGACGGTGCAGGCGCATGCACGCGAGCCCTACGAGCGTGGCCGCTTCGACCACGCGCTGGGCGATGCCATCAAGGCCGCGCGGCGCCGCATCGGCGCGCAGTCGCTGGTCACCGCCAGCGCCATCCTGCTGGTGTTCGGCGCCATCGTCGGCGTGCTGTGGCTGGGCGCGCACGATGTCATCGACGGTCGCCTCAGCGCAGGCACCCTGGGCCAGTTCGTGCTGTATGCACTGATCGGCGGTGGCTCGGTCGGTGCGCTGGCCGAAGTCTGGAACGAACTGCAGCGCGCGGCCGGCGGCATGGGCCGCATCGGCGAACTGCTGCAGGAAGACATCGAGATCCGCGCGCCGGCGCAGCCGCACGTGCTGCCGCAGCCGCTGCGTGGCGAGATCCAGTTCGACGACGTGGTGTTCCACTACCCGCAGCGACCGGACCAGGCCGCGCTGGACCATTTCAACCTGCACGTGCGCCCGGGCGAGACCGTGGCCCTGGTCGGCCCGTCAGGCGCGGGCAAGAGCACGGTGCTGTCGATGCTGCTGCGCTTCCACGATCCGGCCGGTGGCCGCATCTGCGTGGATGGCATCGACGTGCGCCAGGCCGACCCGGCCGAGCTGCGTGGACAGCTGGCGCTGGTGCCGCAGCAGCCGACGCTGTTTGCCGCCAGTGCGCGCGACAACATCCGCTATGGCCGCCTGGAGGCCAGCGATGCCGAGGTCGAGGCTGCCGCACGCGCCGCAGAGGCAGACGGTTTCCTGCGCGCGTTGCCGCAGGGCTATGACAGTGAGCTGGGCGAGCGCGGCGCCCGCCTGTCCGGTGGCCAGCAGCAGCGTGTGGCGATTGCACGCGCACTGCTGAAGGACGCACCGATCCTGTTGCTGGACGAAGCCACCAGCGCGCTGGACGCACAGAGCGAACATGGCGTGCAGCAGGCCCTGGAGCGCTTGATGGCGGGCCGTACCACGCTGGTGATCGCGCACCGCCTGGCCACCGTGCTCAAGGCCGACCGCATCGTGGTGATGGACCAGGGCCGCATCGTGGCGGAAGGGACGCACGCACAGCTGCTGGCCGAAGGCGGTCTGTACGCTGAACTGGCACGACTGCAGTTCATCGATTGATGACGGCCGGCTAACATCGGCGGAGTGAAGCTGACACCGCATCAACAGCATCCGCTGAAGGAGGTGCACGATGTCGTTCCGTCAGTTTCCCGCCGTCGACAGCCACGGTGAAA
Source organism: Stenotrophomonas maltophilia (assembly GCF_013464915.1). Classification (GTDB taxonomy): domain Bacteria; phylum Pseudomonadota; class Gammaproteobacteria; order Xanthomonadales; family Xanthomonadaceae; genus Stenotrophomonas; species Stenotrophomonas maltophilia_AT. The sequence goes on along the minus strand of NZ_RAVT01000023.1, from coordinate 54,057 downwards.
GCCACATCATCATCGAGTTCAAGCCCGAGGCGAATGGCAGCGGGCACCACTCCGAAGCCACGCCCCGCTACGAGCTTGACGACGGTCGCCTGCTGGTGCGCAATGGGCGCGAATTCACCACCAGCGGTGGAGAGCTGAGGCTGACGATCTGAGGTTCGCCGGGCATGGCCCGGCGCTACCGGATTTCGCATCGCCCCGCTCTGGCAGGTGTCGACCTTGGTCGACACGCCTTTTGCCAAGGGCAGTCGAGCATCGCTCGACTGTACAAAAGGCGTGATCAATTTTTGATCAACCATCTTGACAGCCTTGGCTGCCAAGGGCTGCACGCGGTTATCCACACGTTTGCTCAGAAACCATCCACACCGCCTGTGGATGAATGTGCTCAGCCGAGCACGCGCCCGATGCCGCTGGCATCCACTTCGGCCGCCGCCAGGCTGATCGCTGCAGGGTCGCTGCCCGCAACGAAACCGATGCGGAAATGGACTTCGCCGCCCGGCGTGCGCGAGGAGTGGATCGAGGCCAGGCTGATGCGATGCTGCTCGAACACGTTCAGCAGTTCGCGCAGCGAACCCGGCCGGTCTTCCGGCAGGTGCACCGACAGCGCGTTGCGCTCGGTCAGGTCTGCCAGCAGATAGCCCACGCGTTCAAAGGTGTAGTTGCCCTCGGCCAGCGCGTGCTCGCCGAACGCACTGCGATTGGCCGACAGCAGCTGCTCACGGAATGCACTGCGTGCGATGTCGTCGCCCTGCCCGACCTGGGCCTGCAGGGCCTGAAGCTGGGCGACCAAGTGCTCCAGCATCGGCGCCACGTACGGGTTGCCGAACTGGATGTCCTCGTAGATCGCCGGGTTCAACGACAGGATGCGCGAGATGATCGCGGTATCCAGTTCGAAGGACGCCGAACGGTACGGCATCATCGCGGCCAGGTCGCCCAGCTGCGGCTGATACTGGCGCAGCACGCCGGCCTGGGCCAGATGGGTGGCATGCACCATCGCCTGCACCAGCGCCATCATCTGGTCGTGGTGCTGCGGGGTTGCGCGCACGCACTCGGCCTGCAGCGTCGCGCACAACGCATCGACCCAGGGTTGCCAGTGCTGCAGCCGTGCTTGGCAGACCACCATCACCCGGCCCTTCAGGGTGGGCGCCTTGGGCGGCGCGGTCATCGGGTGCAGCCCGACCACCTCGGCCTGCGAGGCCAGCATCGCCTGCACCGGCGCCTCCTTCACCGAGGTCACGTCCAGCCACAGGCGATCGCGCTCGCGGCCTGCGGACCGCCGCACGTACTCGGCGATCAACGCGGGCGTATGCCGGATCGGTGCCGAGAACACCAGCACGTCGGCCTGCGCCAACAGCTGCTCCGGCGTATGCGATTGCGGATCCGCCGGGTCATGGCCGATCACCTGCAGCTGCATGTGCTGTTGGAAGAAGCCGGTCAGCCAGCGCCCGTAGGCGCCTGCACTTCCGACGATGCCGACCGTGCGCGGCGTGCGTTCGAGCAGGCCGCTCATGCCACGCGTTCGGCGCGGAAGCGCGTGCCTTCGGCCAGCGCAGCAGGCGCGGCAGCGATCACGTCGAACTCTTCGAAGCCATTGGCCAGGGTTGCTTCCAACGCCGCATGAGTGCCGGCGATCGCACGCGAGATCGCCTGCTGCATCGATTCACCTCGCAGCAGGAACGACACCACCAGCGACATCAGCACATCGCCAGTGCCGGCCACGTCCACCGGCAGCAGCGGCGAGGTCCATCGCCAGGCTTCTTCGCGGCCGACGGCCAGGGTCACCAGTTCGCCCGGGTTGCCGCCCACGCTGTGCGCGATCACCCAGTGCGGCCCCCGGTCCAGCAGCGTGCGTGCGGCCGCGATGGCATCGGCCTCGGCGAGCGCCGGCATGCCGGTGAGGCGATTGAGTTCGAAGGCGTTCGGCGTGACCAGCCACGCATGCGGCAGCAGGCGCTCGGCGAAGATCGCTTCCAGGCCCGGCTCCACATAGGGGCCGGTGTGGGTGTCGCCGATGACGGGGTCCAGGCAGTAGCGAAGCTGCGGGCAGGCCGGCAGGATCCCGTCCAGCCAGTCGGCGAAGGCGGCACCGTTGGCGGTACTGCCGAAGTACCCGGAGACGAGCATCTTCGCCCGCTGCGGCAGGCCACGTTCGCGGGTGCCCAGCAGCAGGTCGGCGAACCAGTCAGCGGGCAGTACGCGGCCGCGGGTGGTGTCGTAGAACGGCGCATTGCTGAGCAGCACGGTCGGGATTTCGGCTACGCGCACGCCGAGGGCGCGCATCGGCGGCACGGCGGCGCTGTTGCCGGCGTGGCCGTACACAAGCTGCGACTGGACCGAGATGACATCGATCGGCGACGGGCCATCCGGCCGCTGGCGGCGGCCGTGGACCAGGTGGTTATCAAGGGATTCGCTCATGACCGCATTCTACGCCCAAGGGGGTTTTCGGCAGGGCTTGCAGCCCTGCACCTGCTTGCAGGCCAGATCAACGTCAAAGGCAACAGCCGGCTCTGGGTTGTCTGTGTGCTTGGCGGAGCGGTGTGGGATGGCAGGACACGCCGTAAACCCATCCATGGGGGCTCGATGGCGCCATCCATGGCGCCAACGGTCCTGCCATCCCACACCGCCCCACCCCTGACAGACTTCCAATGACGGTTGGTAGATCCACGCCATGCGTGGATGAAATCTGTCAGATATCGATACACGAAAATGGGGTCAGATCCGTTTTMCTTCGGAAAACGGATCTGACCCCGCGAGCTGTCCGACAGATCGCGGCCAACTGTCGAAGGCGGGGTGGGTCCGGTTGAGGGGGCGTGAGCCGCATGGATGCGGCGACCGAGCTTACAGGGACGTACTTGCAGCGTCCCCCTCAACCGGACCCACCCCGCCAACCCACGGATAGCCAGCTTCTGCTGTTGACGTTGACGTTGCTTCGGCAGGTGCAGGGCTGCAAGCCCTGCAAACCCACACCCCCTCAGTGAACAGCAGGCCGCGACGGCGGCAGCCACGCCGCCACGATACCCAGCAACGGCAGGAACGCGGTCAGCTGGTACACGTATTCGATGCTGGTCTTGTCCGCCAGCAGGCCCAGCACCGCGGCACCCAGTCCGCCCATGCCGAACGCGAAGCCGAAGAACAGGCCGGAGACCATGCCGATGCGGTGCGGCATCATTTCCTGCGCATACACCACGATCGCCGAAAACGCCGAGGACAGCACGAAGCCGATCAGCACGGCCAGCACCGTCGTCCAGAACAGATCGGCATGCGGCAGCATCAGCGCGAACGGCGCCACGCCCAGGATCGAGGTCCAGATGATCGGCTTGCGGCCGATGCGGTCACCCAGCGGGCCGCCGAGGAAGCCACCGGCGGCCGACGCCACCAGGAACGCGAACAGGTGCAGCTGCGCCTGTGCCACCGGAATGCCGAAGTGGTGGATCAGGTAGAAGGTGAAGTAGCTGCCGATGCTGGCCATGTAGAAGTACTTGCTGAAGATCAGCACCAGCAGGATCGCCAGCACCTTGGCCACGGTGCGCGGCGGATGGCGCGGAGCCATCGAGACGGTGCTGGCCGGGCGCGGGGCGCCCAGGTGCAGCGCGTACCAGCGGCCGACATAGGTCAGCAGCGCAATGCCAATCAGCGCGGCGCCGGCAAACCACGATGCCGCGTGCTGGCCATACGGCACGATCACCGCTGCAGCAATCAGCGGGCCGAGCGCGGTACCGAAGTTGCCGCCCACCTGGAACACCGACTGCGCGAAGCCATGGCGGCCGCCCGAGGCCAGCCGCGCGATGCGCGAGGCTTCCGGGTGGAAGATGGCCGAACCAATGCCGACCATCGCAGCAGCCATCAGCACCACCGCATAGTTGGGTGCGAAGCCGAGCAGCAACATGCCGCACAGGGTCGAGGCCATGCCGATCGGCAGCGAGTACGGCGCCGGGCGACGGTCGGTGGCTGCGCCAATCAGTGGCTGGAAGATGGAAGCGGTGAGCTGGTAGGTCAGCGTGATCAGGCCGATCTGGGTAAAGCTCAGGTTGAAGCCGCCCTTGATCACTGGATAGATGGCCAGGATCAGCGACTGCATCATGTCGTTGACGACATGCGAGGTGGAAATGGCAGCCAGCACACCGGGAGCCACCGGACGTGAGGTCGTTGCGGGAGAAGCCAAGGCAGACATGGGCGCAGTCAGGTTGGGGGCGAGCCACGCATGCTACGGTTGCCCTCCCCTCCCTTCTGCCGCGTTCGGGTCATGGCCTATCGCAAAAAGGACATTACCGGCGACGTCGACCCGGCTGCGCCGTGGCGCGATGTGCCACTGCATCGCCCGGTCACCTACCGGGTTACCCAGTACCCGGCCGGCACCCATATCGCAGGGCACAAGCACCAGCGCCACCAGCTGGTCTATGCCATCTCCGGGCTGATGGTGGTGCGCTCGGAAGTCGGTCGCTGGGTCGTACCCTCCACCCGTGCGATCTGGATGCCGGCGGGCATGGTGCACGCGGTGGACTGCATCGCCGCCGTGCACATGCGCAGCCTGTACATCGACCCGTCATTCGCCTCGCAGTTGCCGGCCGAACCGTTCGCGGTACAGGTGGCACCGCTGCTGCGCGAACTGCTGCAGGCAGCCACCCTGATCAAGGGCGATCACATCGAAGACAGCCGCGATGGCCGCGTGGTGCGCCTGCTGCTGGACGAACTGCACCGCATGGACGTATTGCCGCTGCACCTGCCCGCCCCCACCGATCCACGCCTGCAGCGGATCTGCCAGCACCTGCAGAAGCACCCCGGCGATGACGCCACGCTGCAGGACTGGGCGCAGGCGCTGGAGGTGGACGTGAAAACCATCCAGCGCCACTTCGGCGGCGAACTGGGCATGACCTTCGGCCAGTGGCGGCAACAGGCGCGCCTGCTGGCTGCGCTGGAACGGCTGGCAGTCGGCGAGAAGGTGATCGATGTGGCGCTGGCGATGGGATATGACAGCCCGAGTGCGTTCACCAGCATGTTCAAGCGCCAGCTGGGGCAGACGCCGGCGGCGTTTTTCCGGTGAGCGTTCCCCGGTAGCGCCGGGCGATGCCCGGCGCAATGCAGCCGGCGCCCGCATGCGAAAACGCCGGGCATGGCCCGGCGCTACCGTTCAACGCTTGCGTTGAAAACTCAGGACGTCATGCGGTCCCAGAAGCCCTTCACGCCATCCATGAAGGTGGCCGACTTCGGCGAGTGCTTGCGCGCTTCCTCGCCGACGAAGGTGGCTTCGAACTGTTCCAGCAGCTTGCGCTGTTCGGTGGTGAGGTTGACCGGGGTCTCCACCACCACGCGGCAGTACAGGTCGCCTTCGCTGCGGCTGCGCACCGAACGCACGCCCTTGCCGCGCAGGCGGAACAGCTTGCCGGTCTGGGTCTCGGCCGGGATGCGGATTTCCGCTTCGCCGCCCAGGGTGGCCACGCGCACCGTGTCGCCCAGTGCCGCCTGCGAGATGCGGATCGGCACTTCGCAGTGCAGGTCGTCGCCATCGCGCTGGAAGATCGCATGCTCGCGCACGCGCACTTCCACGTACAGGTCACCCGGCGGCGTACCGGCCGGGCCGGCTTCGCCCTCGCCCTGCAGGCGGATCCGGTCGCCGGTATCGACGCCGGCCGGCACCTTCACCGACAGCACCTTGTCTTCCTCGACACGGCCGTTGCCGTGGCAGGTCTTGCAGGGCTTGGCGATGATCTGGCCACGGCCACCGCAGTTGTGGCAGGCCTGCTGCATGGCGAAGATGCCGCGCTGGATGCGCACCTGGCCGCGGCCATGGCACACGTTGCAGGTTTCAACCTTGCCGTCTTCCGAGCCACTGCCATCGCAGTCGCCGCATTCGGCCAGGCTCGGAATCTCGATGCGGCGCTCGACGCCGCGTACGGCTTCTTCCAGGTCCAGCTCCATCACGTAGCCGATGTCGGCGCCGCGACGGGCCTGGCGCGGACCACCGCCGCCACCGCCAAAGATGTTGCCGAAGATATCGCCGAAGATATCGTTCATGTCCGGGCCGCCCGGACCACCGCCGCCCATGCCGTGCTCGAACGCAGCGTGGCCGTGGCTGTCGTACATGCGGCGCTTGTTGCCGTCGGACAGCACTTCGTAGGCTTCCTTGCACTCCTTGAAGGAGGCTTCGGCCGCCGCATCACCCGGGTTGCGGTCCGGGTGGAACTTCATCGCACAGCGACGGTACGCCTTCTTCAGCTCGTCGTCGGTGGCGGTGCGGGCAACGCCCAGCACTTCGTAGTAATCGCGCTTGCTCATATCGTGGATCGGGTTCCGGAAAGTCGGGATTCGTCAAAGCGGAAGAGCGGAACCAGGTCCGCTCTTGCGTCGGGCGCCCCGACACGCCGGTGGGCGGTCAGGACCCTGATGCGACGACGGGACGCTGATGGCCAGCGTCCCGTGTCGGTCCGGATCAGGACTTCTTGTCGTCCTTGACTTCGGTGAACTCGGCGTCGACCACGTCGTCCTGCGCCTTGTCGGCATTGCCGGCGTCGGCACCCGGGGCAGCGCCCTGGTCGGCCGAAGCGGCAGCGAACAGCGACTGGCCAGCTTCTTCCAGTGCCTTCGACTTGGCTTCGATCTGTGCCTTGTCGTCGCCCTTCATCGCGGTTTCCAGATCAGCCAGCGCCGCTTCGACCTTGCCGATCACTTCGCCGCCGACCTTGCTGCCGTGCTCGGTGATGGCGCTGCGGGTGCCGTGGATCAAGGCGTCGGCCTGGTTGCGGGCCTGCACCAGCTCCTGGAACTTCTTGTCTTCTTCGCGGTTGGCTTCCGCGTCGGCGACCATGCGCGCGATCTCTTCCTCGGACAGGCCCGAACCGGCCTTGATCTCGACCTTCTGTTCCTTGTTGGTCTTCTTGTCCTTGGCCGACACGTGCAGGATGCCGTTGGCGTCGATGTCGAAGGACACTTCCACCTGCGGCAGGCCACGCGGGGCCGGCTCGATGCCGGACAGGTCGAACTTGGCCAGCGACTTGTTGAAGCGGGCCTGTTCGCGCTCACCCTGCAGCACGTGCACGGTCACCGCCGACTGGTTGTCCTCGGCGGTGGAGAACACCTGCGAGGCCTTGGTCGGGATGGTGGTGTTCTTCTCGATGATCTTGGTGAACACGCCGCCCATGGTCTCGATGCCCAGCGACAGCGGGGTCACGTCCAGCAGCAGCACGTCCTTGACGTCGCCGCCCAGCACGCCGCCCTGGATCGCAGCACCCAGTGCCACGGCTTCGTCCGGGTTGACGTCCTTGCGCGGTTCCTTGCCGAAGAACTCGGTCACCGCCTGCTGCACCTTCGGCATGCGGGTCTGGCCACCGACCAGGATCACTTCGCTGATGTCGCTCGAACGCAGGCCGGCATCGTTCAGGGCAACGCGGCACGGCTCGATCGACTTCTTGATCAGGTCTTCCACCAGCGCTTCCAGCTTGGCGCGGGTCAGCTTGATGTTCAGGTGCTTCGGACCCGAGGCGTCAGCGGTGACGTACGGCAGGTTCACTTCGGTCTGCTGGGCGCTGGACAGCTCGATCTTGGCGCGCTCGGCCGCGTCCTTCAGGCGCTGCAGGGCCAGCGGATCCTTGCGCAGGTCGATGCCCTGGTCCTTGTTGAACTCTTCAACCAGGTACTCGATGACGCGGTTGTCGAAGTCTTCGCCGCCCAGGAAGGTGTCGCCGTTGGTGGCCAGCACTTCGAACTGCTTCTCGCCGTCGACGTTGGCGATCTCGATCACCGAGACGTCGAAGGTGCCGCCGCCCAGGTCGTACACCACGATCTTGCGATCCTTGTTGTCGCCCTTGTCCAGGCCATAGGCCAGCGCAGCCGCGGTCGGCTCGTTGATGATGCGCTTGACGTCCAGGCCGGCGATGCGGCCGGCGTCCTTGGTCGCCTGGCGCTGGCTGTCGTTGAAGTAGGCCGGCACGGTGATGACCGCTTCGGTAACCTTCTCACCGAGGAAGTCCTCGGCGGTCTTCTTCATCTTCTCCAGCACCTTGGCCGAGATTTCCTGCGGGGCCATCTTCTTGCCATCGCTGGTGGCCACCCAGGCGTCGCCATTGTCATGGGCCAGGATGCTGTACGGGACGTGGGCGATGTCCTTCTGCACTTCGGCGTCGGTGAACTTGCGGCCGATCAGGCGCTTCACCGCGTAGAAGGTGTTCTTCGGGTTGGTCACGGCCTGGCGCTTGGCCGAGGCGCCGACCAGGACTTCGCCGTCCTTGGTGTAGGCGACGATCGACGGGGTGGTGCGATCGCCTTCCGAATTCTCGATGACGCGGGCCTTGCCGCCGTCCATGATCGCCACGCACGAGTTGGTGGTGCCGAGGTCGATACCAATGATCTTGCCCATGGGGGAGACTCCTGAGGATGCTTGTTGGGGTCAGTCCGGCCGTTCGGCCGGTGGATGAATACGATGTGGGGGAGGCTCGTGGAACATTCAAGCCATCTCCCGAACGCTGTGTTCAGCGCCTGGAAAACCTTCGCCGGGCATGGCCCGACGATGCCGATCGGGGCCAGGTAGCGCCGGGCCATGCCCGGCGGCCTTGCCCCACGCGGCAGTCAGTCGGCGGCCACCACCACCAGCGCCGGCCGCAGCAGGCGCTCGTTGAGCAGGTAGCCCTTCTGGAACACGGTGACCACGCTGCCCGGGGCAGCGCCCGGAGTCGGCACCTGGCTGATGGCCTGGTGGTGCTCCGGGTTGAACGGCTGGCCGATCGGGTCCAGCAGGACCAGGCCGTTGTCGGCGGCCACCTTCAGCAACTGCTTGTAGGTCAGCTCCAGGCCTTCGCGCAGCGGGTGCGGGTCGTCGCCGGCGGCCTTCAGGCCGGCATCCAGGCTGTCGAACACCGGCAGCAGCTCGCCCAGCAGCTTCTCGTTGGCGAACTTGCGGGCCTGCTCGATGTCACGGGCCACGCGCTTGCGCTGGTTCTCCAGGTCGGCGCGCTCACGCAGCGCATCGGCCTTGATCTGCTCGACTTCGGCGCGCAGGCGCTCCACTTCGTCGTTGACGCCGGCGGCGGCAGCCGCATCAGCGGCACTCTGCTGGGATTCGATATCTGGATGTTCGTGGTTCATGTCTGGGTCCCTGGCGGTCAATCTCCGCCTCCACCCACCCTAGTGTGGGCGGGATGCTGCGTTTCAAGCGTCGGATGTTCCCGGCGTGCGGCCGGCCGGCGAAAAGGCCGCGCCAAGCACGTCGGCGGTGGCCTGGACCAGCGGGATCATGCGGTCGTAGGCCATCCGCTTGGGTCCGATCACCCCCAGCACGCCCAGCACCTGGCCGTTGGCGGTGTACGGGGCGGTGACCAGCGAGACGCCCTGCAGCGGCATCATCCCGGTCTCCTCGCCGATGAAGATGCGCACGCCGGGGGCCTGGATGGTCCGTTCCAGCAGCTGCAGGATCTCGCGCTTGCTGGAGAACAGCTCGAACAGCTCGCGCAGGCGCTCCAGGTCTGACAGGTCCTGCACCCCCATCAGACGGGTCTGGCCGGCCACCAGCATGTCGTCTGCCGCCGGCTGCAGGGCCTGCTCGGCCAGCTCGATGCTGTGCGCCAGCAGCTGCTCCAGCTCGGAACGGGCGTCGCGCAGCTCCAGCAGCAGGCGGGTGCGGATCTCGGCCATCGGCAGGCCGGCGAAATGGGCATTGAGGTAGTTGGCGACCTGCTCCAGCTGCCCCGGCGCGAACTCCTGGCGGGTCTCGATGACCCGGTTCTGCACCTCGTTGTCGGCGAACACCAGGATCGCCAGCACCCGGCGCCCGTCCAGCGCCACGAAATCGATCTGGCGGAAGGCGAACTGCTCGCGACGCGGCGCGCTGACCACGCCGACGAAATGGCTCATCGCCGACAGCAGCTCCGAGGCACTGCCGAGCAGGGCCTGGGTGCTGCCGCCGCCGGCCAGCTCCTGGCGCAACCGGGCCAGCTCGCCCTCGCCCGGCGGCTGCATCTGCAGCAGGCTGTCGACGAACACCCGGTAGCCATGCGCGGTCGGGACGCGCCCGGCCGAGGTATGCGGCGAGGCCAGCAGCCCCAGGTCTTCCAGGTCGCCGAGGATGTTGCGGATGGTGGCCGGGCTGACCTCCAGGCCGGCCACGCGCGCCAGCGTCTGCGAGCCGACCGGCTCACCGTCCTGGATGTAACGCGCGATCAGCGTGCGCAGCAGATGGCGCGCACGCGGGGCAAGCTGGTCGGGAGAACCGTGCATGGAATCAACCTGTGAGACACGGACACTAGATAATGGCGGCGCATCACCTTGGCAAGTCATTGGACCTCCCTCGCCCGCGTGCTAGCGTTGCGCGGCTGCTGATACCCCCTTACCCATGCTCAGACATCTTTCGATCAAGGATTTCGCCGTCGTCCGCGCCACCGAACTGGAGTTCGGGCCAGGCATGACCGTGGTTTCAGGCGAGACCGGCGCCGGCAAATCGCTGATGGTCGACGCGCTGGGCTTCCTGTCCGGCCTGCGCGCCGACAGCGGCGTGGTCCGCCATGGCGCCGCCCGCGCCGAGCTTTCGGCCGAGTTCGCGCTGGACCAGCTGCAGGCCGCGCGCCAGTGGCTGGCCGACAACGAGCTGGACGATGAGGAACAGTGCCAGCTGCGCCGGGTGATCCGCGCCGACGGTGGCTCGCGGGCCTGGATCAACGGCCGCCCGGTGACCCTGGCACAGCTGGGCGACCTGGCCTCGCTGCTGGTGGAGATCCACGGCCAGCACGAACAGCAGGCCCTGCTGACGCGCCCGTCGCAGCTGGCCCTGCTCGACGCCTATGCACGCAACGAGAACGAACGCCGCCAGGTGCGCCGCGCCGCCGCGGCCTGGCAGGCACTGGTCGATGAATCGCTGGCGCTGTCGCAACAGGGCGACGTCAGTGACCGGATCGGCTTCCTGGAGCACCAGCTGCGCGAGCTCGACCGTGAAGACCTGGAGCCGGAGTCGATTGCCGCACTCGGCGCCAGCCACCGCCGCCAGGCCCACGCCAGCGCCCTGCTGAGCGCCTGCCAGGCGGCCAGCAACCAGCTCAACGGCGACGACGGCAGTTCCGCACTGGACCTGCTGCAGCAGGTGCGCCACGAGCTGTCACGCCTGATCGAACACGACCCGCGCCTGGGCGAGGTGGACGGGCTGATCGAGAACGCCTCGATCCAGCTGCATGAAGCCCTGTCGCTGCTGGACCGGGTACACGACGACCTCGATGCCGACCCGGAGCAGTTCGAAGAGAACGAGCGCCGCCTCGGCCGCCTGCACGACCTGGCCCGCAAGCATCGCGTACCGATGGACGAGCTGGGTGCGCAGCGCGAGCGCATGCACGCCGAAGTGGAGCAGCTGCGCGGTGCCGACGAGCGCCTGCAGCGCCTGGCCGGCGAGATCGACAAGGCCGCTGCGGCCTGGCGCGTGCAGGCCGAGGTGCTGACCGCCAGCCGTCGCAATGCCGCCGCCGAGCTGTCGGCTACCACCACCGGCATCATCGCCGAGCTCGGCATGGGCGGTGGCCAGTTCCTGATCGAACTGGAGCCGCAGGATGCCGGCAAGCCCGATCCGCAGGGTGCCGAACGCGTGGAGTTCCTGGTCGCGGCCAACGCTGGCCAGCCACCGCGTGCGCTGCGCAAGGTCGCTTCGGGCGGTGAACTGTCGCGTATCTCGCTGGCCATCGAAGTAGCCGCGCTGGACCTGGATGCGGTGCCGACCATGGTGTTCGACGAGGTCGACTCCGGCATCGGCGGCGCGGTGGCCGACATCGTCGGCCAGAAGCTGCGCGCGCTCGGCGAGAAGCGCCAGGTACTGTGCGTGACCCACCTGCCGCAGGTCGCCTCCAAGGGCCACGCGCATTACCGGGTCAGCAAGGCGCCGGTGGAGGGCATGACCCAGAGCGCAGTGGAAAAGCTGGACAGCAAGGCGCGCGAGGAAGAGCTGGCACGCATGCTCGGTGGCGTGGAAGTGAGCAAGGAAGCGCGCGCCGCCGCGCGCAAGCTGCTGCAGGCGTAACGCCGGCCGAGCCGGGCATGGGCCCGGCTTCCGCGCGGTAGTGCCGGCCGCTGGCCGGCAACCCGATGCGGGTCGGCGAAGATCATGAGGCTGCCGGCCAGCGGCCGGCACTACCCCCGTGGCTGCGTCAGGTCGACGTTCTCCACCAGGTAATCCAGGAACGCGCGCACCCGCAGAGGCAGGTAGCCGCCCTGCCCCAGGAACACCGCGTGCACCTCTTCCAGGTCACCGGGATTGGCTTCCTCCAGCACCGGCAGCAGGCGCCCGGCAGCGATGTCGGCCTGCACCTGGAACGCAGCCAGCCGTGCCATGCCCAGCCCCCCCAGCACCAGCTGGCGCAGTGCATCGCCGTTGCTGGCACGGGCGTTGCCGCTGGGCAGCAGCATCCGCTCGCGTCCGTCCTGCAGCAGCGGCCAGCCCTGCATCGCGCGCGCATGGCCGATATCCAGACGGTTGTGCGACAGCAGCTCCTCGGCGTTGTGCGGCAGTCCATGCCGCTGCGCGTAGGCCGGTGCGGCCACGATCATCATCCGCGTGGCGCCCAGCCGCCGTGCCACCAGGCTGGAGCTCTTCAGCGGGCCGGCCCTGACCGCCACGTCGGTGCGCTGCTCCAGCAGATCGATCACCTCGTCGTTGAGGGTCAGGTCCACGCCCACCTGCGGGTTGCGCTCGAGGAACGCCGGCAGCAGCGGCAACAGGAAATGCTGGCCGAACGGCACATTGGAATTGACCCGCAGGCGTCCACGCGGCTCGGCGTGAGCACTGGCACAGCGCTCGGCCTCGTCAAGGTCGGCCAGCACGCGCAGGCCACGCTCGTAGAACGCACAGCCCTCCGGAGTCAGCTGCAGCTGGCGGGTGGAGCGTTGCAGCAGGCGCGTACCCAACCGTTGCTCCAGCCGCGCCACCAGCTTGCTCACCGCCGACGGCGTCATGTCCAGCGTGCGGGCGGCGGCGGAGAAACCACCGGTCTCGATCACCCGCACGAACACTTCCAGTTCGCCGGATCGGTTGATGTCGGGTCGCGCCATGGCAATGAATCAAGTTCACAGATGATTATCCATGCGCAGTCTAGTTCACAGATGAGCGCGGAATCACCATGGCCTCCCCTCCACCCGGGATTGCCCGATGAACCGCTTCAGCCAGCTTGCCGCCACCGCATTGATCGGCCTGTCCAGCGCGGCCAGCGCCGCCCCCACCCCGCACTGGGTGGCCAGCTGGCAGGCCAGCCCGCAACCGGTCTGGGGAGCGGACTTCCTGTTCCCGTCACTGATACCGGCGTCGCTGCACGACCAGACCTTCCGCCAGACCGCGCGCATCAGCCTGGGCGGCGCGCGCCTGCGGGTGCGGTTGAGCAACGCCTGTGGCACCCAGCCGCTGCGGATCGGCGGTGCCAGCGTGGCATCGCAGCCAGGTTCAATGCCGCAGCCGCTCCGCTTCGATGGCCGGCCCGAGGTGCTGATCGACCCTGGCCAGGAACGGCTGAGCGACCCGCTGTCGCTGGCTGTACAGGATGGGCAGGCGCTGCAGGTCAGCGTCTTTGTGCCGGGGCCGACGCCGCTGCAGACCTTTCATTGGGACGGCCGCCAGACCAGCTGGATCGCCCCCGGCGACCAGAGCCAGGCACACGACCTGAGCGAGGCCAGCGCCACCACGGCCCGCCTGTTCCTGACCGGCATCGAGGTCGAGGCACCGGCCAGCGCACGCAGCGTGGTGGTGATCGGCGATTCGATCACCGATGGCGCCACCGCCAGCCTCGACCAGGACCAGCGCTGGACCGACCACCTGGCCGCACGTCTGGCACCGCGTGGCGTGGCGGTGGTCAACGCCGGCATCTCCGGCGGCCGGCTGCTGCGCGATGGCATGGGGGAATCCGCGCTGGCCCGCTTCCAACGCGATGCACTGGACCAGCCTGGGGTGTCCGGCGTGATCGTGCTGATCGGCATCAATGACATCAGCTGGCCCGGCACAGCGTTCGCCCGTGACCAGACCCGGCCCACGCTGGCCGAACTGCAGGCAGGGTATCGCGCCCTGGCCGAACAGGCCCATCGCCGTGGCGTTCGGATCGTGGGCGTCACGCTGACACCGTTCGCCGGCGCCCTGCCCGGCACGCCGCTGGACGACTACTACCAGCCGGAAAAGGACGCCCTGCGCCGCCAGCTCAATGCCTGGCTGCGCACCGACAGCCCGTTCGACGCGGTGATCGACCTGGACGCGGCGCTGCGCGACCCCGCCGATCCATCACGGATGGCCGCTGCCTACGACTCCGGCGACCACCTGCATCCGGGCGATGCGGGTAACCGGGCGATGGCCGAGGCGGTGGATCTGGAGGTGTTGATGGGCGCACCCGAAGCCCCTGGGGTCAGATCCCTTTCCCCTGGGAAAGGGATCTGACCCCGCCCAACGAAAAACCCCGGGCAAGCCCGGGGTTTCGTCGCATATGGCTGGCCGGATCGGCTTACTTGCGCTTCTTGCGCACGTACAGCACCAGCGAGTGCTCTTCCAGCTCGTAGCCGTGGTCGGCTGCGATCTTGCGCTGCAGCTCCTCGATCTCGTGGCTTTCGAACTCGATGATCTTGCCGCTGTCCACGTCGACCATATGGTCGTGGTGGCCGCCACGGTCCAGCTCGTAGACGGCCTGGCCGCCTTCGAAATTGTGCTTGAGCACGAGGCCGGCGGCCTCGAACTGGGTCAGCACCCGGTAGACCGTAGCCAGGCCGATCTCATCGCCATGCTCCAGCAGCTGGCGGTAGATGTCTTCGGCGGTCATGTGGTGCTGGGCATTGCGCTGTTCGAGCAGCGCCAGGATCCGCATCCGTGGATGGGTCACCTTCAGGCCGACTTTTCGCAGGTCGTGGGTTTCCATAGGTCTCCGTTCATTGGCGATTTAGCGCCAGCTGCCTCGGATTGGGTCGCGGTGGCACGCCGGGAGTGTATCATCGGTTTGATTTCCCCAACCGCCAGTCCCGATGCGCAATCTCCTGTTGGTCGCCGCCGTCGCCCTGTCCACCACCGGGTGCGGCATCATCTACAAGCAACCCATCTATCAGGGCAACCTGATCCGGGAAGATGCCGTGGCCAAGCTGCAGGTCGGGCAGAGCAAGCAGCAGGTCACCGCGCTGCTGGGCACCCCGTCCATTCCCGATCCGTTCCACGCCCAGCGCTGGGACTACACCTCCAGCCAGCGCGTGAACCGCCTGGGCCGTACCGAAGTGAAGAACTTCGTGGTGTTCTTCGATAATGACACCGTGACCCGTTGGGAAGGCGACTACTTCCCGGGCAACGACAAGGCCCTGGCCCAGCAGACCGTGCGCCAGTTCGGCCGCAACCTGCCGAAGGACAAGAAGAAGAAGGGCCGCTGAGGCCCCCTGCCCGTCCCCACGGACGGGTTGCGGGCATCAACCGCCGAGCGCGCGTCGCCGGCGGTTGTCCTTGGGGTCGGCCTGCAACGGGCGTAGCAGCTCGATGCGGTCACCCTCCAGCAACACCTGCTGCGGGCGCGCCAGTACGCCATGCACGGCCACAGCCGGGCATCGGTCACTGCCTTCCAGTGCGGCGGCGGCAATGGCATCGGCCACGGTCGCGCCCTCGTCCAGCTGCAGCCGGCGCGACAGCACCTGCTGCGGCCAGGCCAGCACCACCTCGACCTCGATCATCGCTCAGGCCTCGTCGGCGACGCGGACGAAATCATTGACCATCCGATCGGCCAGACCCTGGAAGCCGATCGCCAGGGCCGGTCCCAGCAGGCGCGAGCTGGGTTCGAATTCCAGGGTCAGGGTGACCTTGCAGGCGTCCTCGGCCAGCGCATGGAATTCCCAGCGGCCGTGCAACTGCTTGAACGGGCCATCGCGCAGCTGCATGTCGATGCTGTGCGGGCGCTGCAGGGTGTTTTCGGTCTGGAACCAGGTGCTGAACGAACCCAGGCCCAGGTCCAGGCGCGCCACCAGCCGGTCCTCGCCCTGCTCCAGGATCTGGGCAGCCGAGCACCAGCGGAAGCGGCGCGGATAGGCCTGGACATCGTTGACCAGGTCGAACATGCGCGCGGACGAATGCTCGACCAGGGCGCTGCGGCGGATAGTAGGCATGAATACAGGACGTTTCGGCAATCGACCGGGCGGGCCCGAATCGGAGACAATACGGAAATGAGCAAGAACAGCGGCAAGGATAAAGCAAAGAGCGCGACGGCCAACAAGACCATCGCGTTGAACAAGCGTGCCCGCCACGAGTACCACATCGAAGAGCGCTTCGAGGCCGGCCTGGCCCTGCAGGGCTGGGAGGTGAAGTCGATCCGCGCTGGCCGCGGCAACATCATCGATGCCTACGCCTACGTGAAGCACGGTGAGATCTTCCTGATCGGCGCCCAGATCACCCCGTTGATCCAGGCCTCCACCCACGTGGTGGCCAACGACCGGCGCGAGCGCAAGCTGCTGCTGCACCGGAGCGAGATCGACAAGCTGGTCGGCAAGGTCGAGCGCGATGGCTACACGATCGTGCCCACCGCGATGTACTGGAGCAAGAACAAGATCAAGCTCGAAGTCGCGCTGGCCAAGGGCAAGCAGACCCACGACAAGCGCGATGCCGCCAAGGACCGCGACTGGGCGATCGAGAAGCAGCGCGTGATGCGTCGCGGCAACCGCGACGCGTAAGGCTGCAATGCCGGGCCATGCCCGGCGGCCTTGGTTTTCTGTAGCGCCGAGCCATGCTCGGCTGTCCTGGCTCGGCTTCGGCAAAGAAGCAGTCGAGCATCGCTCGACCCTGCAAAAGGCGGGTCACCCCGCCAGTACGCCCTGCCCGCGCATGCGCGGCGCCAGCGCCGCGTGCATCACCGCCAGGTGCATCACCACCGCCAGTTCCGGCGCGTAGCGATCATCCCCCTCCCGCCACTGCTGGGCCAGCTGCGCGGCATCATCGGGCAGCAACGACAGCAGCTGGGCATCATCCAGCGCATCGGCCGCGCCCTGCAGCTGGCGCGCCAGCTGCCGCGACTGCCACACGTGCACGCCAATGCTGAGACTGGCCAACGACATCAGGACCACGGCCAGCCCGTGCTCGAACCACTGCGACAGCACTTCCGGCCCCCACAGCAGGGCCGCCAGTACGGCCAGTCCCGGCAGGCGCCAGCCGAGCCAATGGATGCGACCGCGCTGTGACCAGTGCACCACCACCGCGCTGGCGATCAGCGCGGCCGCAGCCGTGGCCGGCAGCTCGGTCAGCCAGGTGGCCGCCAGCAGCACCGCCAGCACCGCCCAGACCCAGCCCGGCGGCAACGCGCGCCGCTGGTAGTCGGCACCGACCGGCCCGATCAGCTGTCGCAGGCTGCGTTGTTGGCTTGCATCGGTCACCCACCGTCTC
The DNA here is from genome assembly GCF_013464915.1 of Stenotrophomonas maltophilia. GTDB lineage: Bacteria > Pseudomonadota > Gammaproteobacteria > Xanthomonadales > Xanthomonadaceae > Stenotrophomonas > Stenotrophomonas maltophilia_AT. The sequence continues at coordinate 36,731 of NZ_RAVT01000023.1, read as the reverse complement.
CGTGTCTGTCCTGGCTTGGATGGTCGTCGCCAGTGTGTCGCAAATTCGTGCCAATGAAGTTACCAATCCGCTATGACGGTGGCTCTACAACTTCTTGCGGATTGCCAGAATGGACTGGCAGGCGCCAACCCTGCGGACCGGATACCCCGGCATGCCGATCAACGCTGCCCATCTTCTGCAACGCTGCAGGCAGACGCCGCAGCGCGCAGCAAGGGGCCCACCTCCAGGCGTGGCGCAGGGCCGCCGGCCGGAAAGGCCGTTGCAAGCGCCTTCGCCGCACGGTCGGCCTGCGGCTGCACGTACCAGGCGCTCTCCGCTGACAGCGCCTGGCCGCGCACCTGCTGCTCGAAGCGGTACTGGCCCCAGTAGATCGCCAGCGGCTCTTCCAGTGCATTGAGCGGGTTGGGCAGCGCCAGGGCCTCCGGGCACAACGCGGCGAAGGACTCGGCCAGGATCCGCCGCTGCGGCACTGGCTGTCCCGCCGAAAGGAAGTGACTGAACTCGTGCATCACGATCGGCGCCCAGTCGTCGTCGCTCTCGAACGTCGAGAACAGCAGGATGTAGCCACCGCGCAGCTTGGCCTGGGTTCGTTCCGCCTCGGGCCACCATACGAAGCGGACCTGGAAGACGGGCGAATCTTCCACGTTGAAGAACGCCTTCATCTGCTGGGCCAGCGCCAGCACCGCAGGCGCGGCCAATTGCCGGGCAAGCGACGCCTGCTGCGCAACAAACGGCGCCTGGGTCGCCAGCAGCTGTTCGGCACGTGGCGCGAAGTGCGCGTAGTAGCGGCGCAGCAGCAGCTGATCCTCCCTGCCCTGCCCTTCGATAGCGGCTTCAACAGCCGCGGGGAAGGAGGGTGCGGCAAGGAAATGCCTCGCGTAAGGATCGCCGGTGCGGGTGTCAGCGCCCGCGAACAGGCGATCAGCCGGCGCCGACGGCTCCGAACCGCTCCGCGCAAGCGGTGAGGTGCGCTGCCGGAAAGCCGCGTAGTCGGCCAACAGCGCCCGGTCCTGATCGGTCAGGCCAAAGCGGCGTTGCCACGCTTCCCGATACACCGGCGAGGTGTATCCAGGCAGCCAGTCCGGCAGGTTGTCCAGCAGATTGAACAGATCCAGCGCCCGGCTGTAGCGGACCTCCACCGAATAGGGCGGCTCCGCCGCCTGGAGCGTGCAGAAAGGCATCGCCATCAGGACGGCGAGTACAGCGGCAGCACCACGGAATCGCAGAATGCGGGAGCTGGAGGGCATGGCCGGGGCCGTCCGCGGAAGGGCGTTGGCCGATTCGAGCACGCCGCTGCTGTGACCACAACGTGCCGGGCGGCATGGGCGGAGCCGGCGATGGGGGATGGCCGGTCCGTCGGCTCCATCGCGCATTGCCCGGCTACGGCTCCCGTGCGTGACTGTTCAGCCGTATTGCCGTAACATTCGCGGCGTTGGGCAGGCCCTGCCCGTGGCGACACGGAATCGGCCCTGTACCTTGCAGCACTGTAGAAACCGGGGGTGCATTGGTTTCGACGGGGGTTGTGAAGTCGCCTGGCGCATGCCGAGGGGGTAGCTTTCCTCGTAAATCCAGCTGCAAAACTCTAGTTGCCAACGACGACAACTACGCTCTGGCCGCTTAAGGCCTAAGCCTCGAAACCGCTTGTGTCCATGCTCGCGGTGTAGAGTCACTATCATGGAATCGCGCTGGGTGGCTGCCTGTCAGTCCGGCACTAGAACACAACAGGCTGGTTCCCGGATGCGCTTTGCACGCCGTGCTGTTCGGGGACGAGATTCAACGGCGAGCTAAGCATGTAGTGCTGGGGATGGAGTGCCTTCGGACGGCGGTTCAATTCCGCCCACCTCCACCATCTGTATGGCCTGTCGAGGCCGCAAGAAGCCGGATCTCCCGCAACGGAGTTCCGGCTTTTTTGTGCCTGCTCGTCTGGAAGGCTGTAACTCCAAAGCCTTTTCATTGCATCATTCCGGCCATCAAGACCCCGATCTCCTCCAAGGAAGATGTGATGAAGAAGCTGCTCGTCCCTGCCCTGCTGATTGCCGCACTGTCCGGCTGCATGCCTACCAAGCAGGCATCCCCCGAGCAGATCAAGGACGCTCCGGCCGCACGCATTTTCCCGATCGACGCCCAGGGTGAACCCACGGGCACCATCACGGTCACCCGCGACGTTGGATTCGTGGGCAGCGGCTGCTACATGGGCGTCATGGTCGATGGGAAGATGGCCGCACATCTCGACCCCGCCGAGCGCCTGTCCCTTGTCCTGGCCGAGGGGCGCCACGTGCTGACCGCCACGCCTGTCCAAGGGCGGGGCCTCTGCGGCGTGCTGCAGTCGGAGAAAACCAATAATTCCCGCCGGCGCTCGACCGAAATCAACGTCCGCGCCGGCGCCACGCAGGCCTATCGCCTCTACTCCTCCGCTGAAGAGTTCCCGGTGATCGAACCGGCGTTCTGATTCCTGCTCCCGTCAGAAGGATCTGCCATGAAAGCTGCCCTCACGATGTCCCTGCTCTTCGCCGCATTCGCCGCAACTCCGGCCACGCATGCGGCGGCACCGGCCATCGCACCGCCCGGCACCGCCACGCTGGAAGCGCTGCTGGCCTGCAGGGCCGGCTCGAACTTCAGCGAGGCCGACGCCATCGATGCACTGCAGGCGGCCGGCCTGGCCAAGAAGCCAGGCGGCACCTTCGAGCCGGAGGACAAGCCAGTCGCCCTGTTCGGCGGCACCGTCACCAGTGCCGACGTGAACGTGGCCGAGGGCGAGAAGAGCCTGTTCGTCTACTTGAACGGCGTTGACTCCAAGCGTCTGGCCAAGGCGTGGTCAGTGACCACGGTCAACGAGCACGCCAACACGGAGGAGCCTTCATACGTGAAGGCCATCGACAAGCGCCACACCCTGCACGTGATCGCAGGCGACGACTACGAAGGCTATTCCGCTGCCGTGAAGTGCCAGATCACCCGGTAACGGCATCACCTGCGCTACAACCAACGCCGCACACGTTGGCGGAACAACGGATACACCTCGGGGAAGCGGGCCAGCAACGCCCGCTCTTCCGGCATGATCTGCAGCCAGGTGATGTACAGCACGAACAACGGCACAACCAGCAACGCGATCATGTTCTGCAGGTACAACATCGCACCGGTCAGGATCGTTGCCTGGCCCAGATACATCGGATTGCGCGTGTAGCGGTACACGCCGTGCGTGACCAGCGCGCTCGATGCCGAAGGGCGCAGCGGATTGACCGTGGTGCGCGCCCTCTGGAACGCGAGCTTCGGCAGCAGGTTCAGCGCCACACCGATCGCCGTCACCCCGCCTGTCATCAGCGCCGGCATCGGCAGGGGCACCACCGCATCCGGCCACAGCCGGCTACCCAGCCAGCCGATTCCCGCGCACAGCAGCATCACCAGCGGCGGCGGGATCCGGGTCTCAAACCACGTCATCGCAGTCCCTGCATCGCTCCATTCACCCCAGTGTCACACGAACCTGCCTGAATCGCCTGCACGACAGCGGCCCAGGGGGCCAAACCGACCGCCCGGTATCTTCCGCTTTGACAGGCCGACCGCTAGAGTGGCGCGACCGCGCAGGAGGATCGTATGGCTACCACGGGCTTGGGCTTCATCGGCCGCACGACCCTCATCATCACCGTGCTGCTCACCCTGGGCGGCTGCGCGACATTGCGCCAGTTCGGCCCTTCGGTGCAGGTGGCTTCGGTCACGCCCGGCCAGTACATCGCGCTCAAGCGCGGCGACATCCTCACCACCGGCAAGCTCAGCTCGGCAACGATGGAAACGCTGCGCGTGGCCGGCCTGGATGAAGGCGTCTGCGCCAAGCCGGGCCTGCCCTGCATCGAAGCGATGGAAGGCAGCATCGTGGTGCGCGAGGAGGACAAGCGTTCGAGCCTGGCTGAGTTGTGGCTGCAGTATGCGATGACCCTGCCCGCGCCGAAGCGTGAGTACTCCACTTCCGGCCGTGCCAAGAGCGCGATCACCGAGCTGGATGCCGATTTCCAGCCGCGCCTGGACGCGTGGATGCAGGTCGCGCGCCAGGCCTACGCCTATCTGTTCTTCACCGAGCGCACCGCCAACCAGCGCGGCTTTGAAGACCGCCAGACCCAGGTGCGCGACTACTACAACCTGGCCGTGCAGGAGGCGTCGGTACAGCTGTACAACGCCTACGCCACCGGCCGCGTGCACAGCGAAGCCAGCCACTTCCAGCTGGGCCGATGGACCTTTGTGCTGGCCCCGTCCGGCGAACCCTCGCCCCTGGGTACGCGCACCCCCAGCGAACTGGTGCCCGCCGCATCGCTGTCGTTCACCGGCACGCTGCGCAGCGTGCATCGCCGCGATGGCTTCGGTGCCGAGCTGGTGGCGGTGATGGACGATCCTGCAGCCGCCACGACCACCACGCCGCCGGCAGCGACGCCTGCGACGCAGGCCAGCACTTCGGCCACGCAGAGCTGGAGCGAGATGCCGTCGCCGTCGATGACGGTGCTGCTGCGCTTCTCGGGAAAGAACCTGTGGGAAGTGCTGCACGACGACGAGCCGGAGCTGGAGATCCACGATCCCTACCAGGTCACCGAAGTCACCCTGCATGGCCAGCAGGTGCCGCTGGCCGCGAACTTCACCGCTGGCTACGCGCTGTGGCTGGCCCGTTCCAACTTCAGCCACCAGTCGCTGCGCTCGTTGTTCGGCGGCAAGGGCGGTATCGACACGCCGCACCTGTACATGATGCAGCCTTACGATCCCAATCGCCGCGTGCTGCTGATGATCCATGGCCTGGCCAGCAGCCCGGAAGCCTGGGTCAACGTTGCCAACGAGCTGATGCGTGACGACGAGATCCGCCAGGATTTCCAGATCTGGCAGTTCTATTACCCGACCAACATGCCCATCGCGATGAGCCACGATGCAATGCGTCATACGCTGGCCGAAGTGTTCAAGCATTTCGATCCCGGCGGCAAGGCGCAGGCGTCGCATGACATGGTGCTGGTCGGGCACAGCATGGGCGGCGTGATCGCGCGGCTGATGATCTCCTCTTCCGGCGATCATCTGGTGGATACGCTGCTGGCAACCGCGCAGATGACACCTGCACAGCAGGAACTTCTGCGCACCAGGGGCGCACCGGTGCTGACCTTCCTGCCGGAACCGGAAGTGTCGCGCGTGGTGTTCATCGCCACGCCACACCGCGGCACCGATGTGGCCGGCACCCGCCTGGGCCGCTGGATCGGACGCCTGGTGCGATTGCCGCTGACCGTACTGGAAGATGTGGCCACCATTGCCAACGACGGTCAGATCGACCGCAATGACGGCAAGCACGGCTACCAGATGAACAGCATCCAGAACCTGGACAAGGATGATCCCTTCGTCCGCGCGGTGGCCGACCTGCCGATGTCGCCGAAGGTGCACTACCACTCGATCATCGCGCGCGCCAAGGCCGATGGTCCGCTGGAAAAGACCGACGACGGGCTGGTGCCCTACTGGAGCTCGCACCTGCCGCACGCGGACTCGGAGAAGGTGATCGTGTCCGGTCACAGCGTGCAGGAAGCCACGCCGGCCATCGTCGAGCTGCGGCGGATCCTGCACGAGGACATGCAACAGCATGAGGCGGCAGCCAGATAGCCTTGGGCGACTGAGGGAAATCCCTCATCGCGCGTGCGCACCCACCCTCCTATGCTGGCCCCACATTCCCCGCAGGAGGTCCGCATGAACACGCAAGAGCCCAGCCGCCAGCCCAGGCCTGACCCGGCCGAGCGCGATGCCTTCTTCCCGTCGCCCTACTCGCTGTCGCAGTTCACCTCGCCCAAGAGCAACCTGTCCGGCGCCGACTATCCGGACGCACGCCGCGACGGTCGCTGGAAGGTGCTGATGATCGCCGCCGACGAGCGCTACCTGCCCACCGCCAATGGCCACCTGTTCTCCACCGGCAACCATCCGGTGGAGACCCTGCTGCCGATGTACCACCTCGACAAGGCCGGCTTCGACATCGATGTGGCCACGCTGTCGGGCAACGCCGCCAAATTCGAGTGGTGGGCGTTCCCGCGCGAGGACAAGGAAATCGGCGGACTGTACGAGCGTTACGCGTCGCGCTTCCGCCAGCCGCTGCCGCTGGACGAGGTGGTCGCCGGACTTGATGCGGATTCGGACTATGCCGCGGTGTTCATCCCCGGCGGCCATGGCGCCCTGATCGGACTGCCGCAGAGCCGCGCGGTGAAGGCCGTACTGCACTGGGCGATGGCCCAGCAGCGCCACATCATCACCCTGTGCCACGGTCCGGCCGCACTGCTGGCTGCAGGCGTGGACGAGGCCGATGGCGGTTCGCTGTTCCGCGGCTACCGCATCTGCGCCTTCCCCGATGCGATGGACCGGCAGACGCCGGAGATCGGCTACATGCCCGGGCAGTTGCCGTGGTTCTTCGGTGAGCGCCTGGCGCAGCAGGGCGTGCAGATCGTCAACGCCGGCATCGATGGCAGCGTGCTGCAGGACCGCCTGCTGTTGACCGGTGACAGCCCGTTGGCCGGCAATGCGCTGGGCAAGCTGGCTGCACGCACCCTGCTCGACACCCTGGCTGGGCGCTGAGCCGGATGACCGCGCTGGTGCAGGCGTTGCTGGAACTGGAACGCGCCCGCTCGCTGAGCGCGGTGGGTGCGGTCCTGCGCGGCATCGCGGCACCACTCGGCTATGACCGCGTGCTGGTGTTCGCCACCGGCACCGGGCTGGAGCGGGGTACACAACGCGTGTACTGGATCGAAGGCGACTGGTTCGGTGATGGCAGCGCTACCGAGCTTGCGCGCTACCTCCACGCCTGCCCGGTCAATCGCCACGTGCTGGACAGCGACGCGCCGTTCTTCTGGAGCAAGCGCCAAGGCGTTCGCGGCGAACGCTACCAGATAGTGAAGCAGCCACGCGGCGAAGGCCTGCATGGTCTGCAGGTGCCGGTGTTCGGCACCACCGGCCTGGAGGGCGCGATCAGCGTTGCCGGTACGTCGATCGACGCGTCGGCCAGCGCGCGCCTGCAGCTGGAGGCTGCTGCAACCGCAGCATTCCGGACCGCACGCCATCTGGCCGAATCGCCTGCCGAGCTCTCGGGAAGCGCGCTGAGCAACCGCGAGCGCGAAGTGCTGCGCTGGGTTGCCGCCGGCCGCCGGCAGGCTGAGATCGCGGCCACGCTTGGGCTTTCCACGCGCACGGTGGAGAACCATCTGCGCCACGCGCGCCAACGCCTGGGTGTGGCAACCACCGCGCAGGCAGTGCGTGCTGCCAGCCGCCGCGGCGAGATCGAAGACTGATCGCGGCAAGGCACTTCCGGCGGTCTGGTTCGCGTGTTACACACGTCATGCGCATGTGCGCGATTGCAGAAAGCAAGGATGATGCTTATGAAACTGCAACTGGCCGCGATGGCCGCGTTGGTGGTGGCAACTGCAACCCTGGCTCCGCTGGCGGACGCCAACACAAGGGTCCCGAGAGAGAATGTTTCCTGTGTGCCAGTGAATGTGGACCGCAACCGTGTCCACCACCACTGCACCGAAACCTACACCGATGAATTCGGCAACGTCTACACCGCCGAGTACTGGATCGACGAGTACGGCAACCCTTACCTGCGCGACTGAGCCGGGTGGGGACCGCGTCGGGCCGCCAGCCGGGCCGGCGCGCATGCAGCAGCCCTCGCGTAACGGAACTGCGGGCGCGGCGGCTGCACGACACGGCGCGAACGCGCGATTTCAGACACAAGGATGATGCCCATGAAACTGCACCTGGCCGCAATGGCCGCATTGGTTGTGGCAGTCGCTGGAATGATGTCTGCAGGTACCGCACGCGCGGGGGTTACCTCCCCGCCCGGCAGCGTGACCCGCTGCGAACCGTTTGAAGTGGAGCGTTACCGCATCCACCAGCACTGCATCGTGATCATGCCCGATGCCGACGGCGATATCTTCCTCACCGAGTACTGGATCGACGAGTACGGCAATCCGTACCTGATGTAAGCCCCCATCATCAAGGAGCGTAAGGATGAGACTGCAGAAAGGTTTGTCGGCATGTTCGTTTGCCGCCGTGCTTGCCGTGTCGATGCTGGCCCCGGTCGCCACCACGACGGCCGCCGAAGTCGTCGAGGTCCAGGAAGAATGCGTGCCCTTCCGCGTCGCTGGAAACGTGTTCCACCAACGCTGCACGACGTACGTGGTCTACGACGATGGCTCACGCGAAGTGACCGGGCATTACAACCGTGACGAAAACGGGATGATGTACGACCCCTGATCGCGCTCACGCGATCCGCCGGGCGGCGCTCTCACCGCCCGCCCGGCACCTGCCATCCGCCCATCCCGGCATACCACTGCCCTCGCCTTCCATGGCATGCTCCATGAAACCGTTTTCATGGAATGGAGGGATTCCACGATGTTGTCGCGTTTCCATCGCCCTGCGCTGTGCGCACTGTTGGCGCTTGCTCTGCCTGCCGTTGCCTGGGCCGCTGCGCCGGCGCCACTGAAGGTGATGTCGTTCAACGTCCGCACCCCGGCTGATGCCGAACCCGGCAAGCGCTGGCCGGACCGTCGCGATGCCATGGTCAAGGTCATCCTCGATGCACACCCGGCCGTGATCGGCACCCAGGAGCTGGTGAAGGAGCAGGCCGACTACCTGTCCGGGCACCTGCCGGGCTACCGCTGGTTCGGCGAAGGCCGCCGCGGTGGAAGCGGTGACGAACACATGGGCGTGTTCTACGACAGCAAGGTGCTGGCCGTCGAGGACTCCGGCAACTTCTGGTTGTCCGATACACCGGAGGTGCCCGGCAGCATCACCTGGGGCAACCTGTACCCGCGCATGGTCACCTGGGCCCTGTTCCGGCGCCTGGATGATGGCCGTCGTTTCTACTTCATGGATACCCACCTGCCCTACCGCGACGAGGACGAGCCGCGCCGGGTGAAGGGTGCCGAACTGATCGGCAAGCATCTGGCAACCCTGCCGACCGACCTGCCGGTGGTCCTGACGGGTGACTTCAACAGCGAGCCGGGTGGTGACACCTACAAGGCATTTACCCGCCTGCTGCAGGACACCCGCACGCAGGTGAAGGCTCCGCAGGGGCCACGCCTGACCTTCCACGATTTCACCGGCAAGGCCACCGTGCAGCTGGACTGGGTGCTGGTGCGTGGCTTCCATGCACGCAGCTTCGTCACCGATGACCGTCGCATCGACGGCGTGTTGCCGTCGGATCATTTCCCGCTGGTGGTCGAGCTGGATTGGCCTGAGTAGAATCCGATCGAATCCAAAACAATCATGCAGACTGAATGGACACACCCTGGCGCGAAGATGCATCCGTCTTCATTTCCTACGCTTGGGGTGGGCAGTTTCATGCAAAGGAATGGATCCGTAGCGACATTGTCCGCAACCTGGATTGGAAGTATCGCGTCTTCTGGGACAGGGACAGCGTCGGTTTCGGTCAGAACATCGACAAGCTGATCGAATGCGCGTTGGCGGAGCGCCCACTGATTGTTTTCTGCCTGTGTGACAGCGATTTTCTCTCGGCCATGTCGAGACCCGGCTCAGGATTGAATCGCGAACTGACCATGCTGGAGAAGCACGTCGATCAGTCCGACGTGCGGATCGTCCCAGTCATCCTCGACGCTGATGCCCGCGCAGCCCTCCCTCCTGTTCTACAAGGGCGTGCATACCTGGATCTCACCGAGCTGCATTCGGAGAGCATTCCATTGGGTGAATTCCTGCTCGCCGCAACCGATGGATCCACGCAGGCCCAGATCACACATGATGTACAGCAACGTCTCGAGTATCACGCACTGCGCAAACGAGCACTTTGCTGGCTTCAGGACCACGCAGTGGAATTTACCGGACTGGCAGGAACTCATGAAGTCTTCTGCAACGGCAGGCTGCTTACGCCGCCAGGCTGGATGTACGAGAGCCCCGACTGGAACTACATGATTCACGATGACAACGAGGACTTCTGTCCGACAAAGGGTCGCTGGTTCTGGGACCATGGCGGTCCTTCCCGCGCGATTCGGGCCCTGGGAACTGCCGTTGCTTCGGTGCTGTTCCTTGACCGTCTGAAACCGGAGTTGCATGGAGCATTCAATTCAGCCGGCTCCGTTCTTGCTGAAAAAGTGTTCCGCTACGTCAAGTCCCATGAACCATTTCATGTTGATGGAGAAGAGATCATTGGAACGTTACTGAACAGTTCCGAGGGCTACCGCGTGATGTCGCGTTTATTCCCACCTGCAGGCCAGGTGTAATCCTGGAAGCTTGGCTGTTGCTCCGTTCAGGATCACACTGCGGCGCAATCTCAATGCCGTGGCTGTCGCGACATCAACCGGTACAGCGCCTGATGCTGGTTGCGTGCCTGGAAGATGCGGGCACCGACCGCCAGAAACACGGAGATGCCGATCAGGCCCAGCCCGAGCATCTGGTCCGGCAGCCGCACGAAGCCGATCGCAGCCGCCATTGTCGCCAACACCATCAGCACTACGACCGCTACCGACAGCCCTGCGCCAGGCGGTCCCGGATCACCAAACAGCATGCGCTGGGTGTTGTGTTTGTCATCGCTCATCGCCTGCCCTCCTGGAATCTGCCCCACTAGTTACACCGCAGGGCCCGGTTCCGGCAGAGTCAGAAACGTCATGACTGTGACAACGTCCACAGCACACGCCGCGCTACGCTGCCCCCTTTCCCGAACTGTGGAGAAGGGCATGGCACATCAGAGTCGCCTGGCCGGTTTCATCATCGATTGCGAGGGCATTCCCGCCGACGAAGGCGCACGTTTCTGGGCGGCCGCGCTCGGCCTGCAGGCGCAGCCCGCCCATGCCGAAGACGGCGCCGAGTACGCCGACCTGCAGGGCGCGCCCGCGGGCCTGAACGTGGAAGTGCAGCGCGTCGATCACCCTTCGCGGGTGCACCTGGACATCGAGAGCGACGACATCGATGCCGAGGCAGATCGACTGGAAAAACTCGGCGCGCGACGGATCGGCTTCGTCAAACGCTGGTGGGTGATGGAAGCGCCCACCGGCCATCGCTTCTGCATCGTGCGCATGCGCGAACGCGCGATAGCGGCCAATCACTGGCCCTGAAAGCAGAAAGGGACGGAAGCCGCGGCGTCCGTCCCCTTGCGCCTACTGCAGCTGCGCCACGCTGGGTTGCTGCGGCGATTGCCCCCAGCCGCCCAGCGCCTTGTACACGCCAACCACACTGACGTTGACTTCGGCCTCGGCCGCCGCCAGTGCATCATCCGCCGCCAGCTGCGTGCGCTGCGCATCCAGCAGGGTCAGGAAGTCCTCCGAGCCCTCGCGATAGCGGATCTGCGCGAGCGACTCGGCACGTCGTGCCGCCTGCGCCTGCTCGACCACGATCGCCAACCGCGCCTGCTGCTTGGAATAGCGGGTCAGCGCGTTCTCGGTGTCTTCCAGGGCCAGCAGCACGGCCTGCTCATACTGCGCAGCCACGCCCTCGGCTTCAGCCTTGCTGGCACGCAGCCGTGCGCGCACGGTGCCGAAATCGAACGCGGCCCAGCTGAGCGACGGGGTCAACGACCAGGCCTTGTTGTTGCCATTGACCAGGCCACTGGCGTCGCCGCCGAGGAAGCCGACGAAACCGGACAACGACAGCCGCGGGAACAGGTCCGCAGTAGCCACGCCCACGCGTGCGGTCGCCGCCGCCAGGCGACGCTCGGCCACACGCACGTCGGCGCGCTGGCGCAGCAGTTCGCGGGTATCACCCAGCGGCAACGCCTTGGCGAACGCCGGCACTTCATGCGGTGCCAGCATCGCGGTCAGCATTTCCGGACGCTGGCCCAGCAGCACCGCCAGCCGGTTGCGCGACTGCGTCTCGGATACTTCCAGAAGCGGAATGTCGGCCTCGATCGCCTTCAGGCGCGCACGGCTGCTCTGCACATCCAGCTCGCTGCCGGCGCCCAGTTCCCAGCGCGCCTCGGTCAGCTTCTGCGTGTCGCGCAGGTTGACCAGGGTGTGCTGGGCCACGGCGATGCGCTTCTGCGTACCACGCAGCTCGAAGTAGTTGCGCGCCACTTCGGCGGCAACCAGTACCTGGGCATCGGCCAGGTTGGCCTGCTCGGCGTCCAGGTCGGCACGCGCGGCTTCTGCAGCACGGCGCTTGCGGCCGAACAGATCCAGCTCCCAGCCGGCGTCGAAGCCGAGCTGGTAGCTTTCACTGAACACCCGCTGCCCACCCAGCTGCGGATCGGGTTGCTTGCGGCGGTCGTAGCTGCCGCCTGCGGTGATGTGCGGGGCCTGGTCGAAGCGGCTTTCGACGAACACCGCACGGGCCTGGCTGACGCGGGCCACGGCCACGCGCAGGTCCAGGTTGTCCGACAGTGCACCGTGCACCAGTTCCTCCAGCACCGGATCGTCGAACTGCGCCCACCAGCTCGCGACCGGCGAGGTAGTGCTGAACACCTGCTGCTGTGCGCCCTGCAGCACCACCGGTTCCTGCACCGGTGCCTTGTAGTTGGGACCGACGCTGACACAGCCTGCCAGCACCAGGCTGGAGACGGCCATCGCCAACGTGCGGATCACCATGGCAGCACCTCGCCCAGGTAGGTGAAGCTGCCACTGGCGCCAGACTCGCCGATCAGCGCCATTTCCACGCTGGAACGTGCGCCTTCGCTGATTTCGATTTCGCCGTTGCCGCCGTTCATGTCGGTCTTCACATAACCCGGATGCACGGTGTTGACCTTGATCGGCGTGTTGCGCAGTTCGTAGGCCAGGCTAAGGGTCCAGCTGTTCACCGCTGCCTTGGACGCGTTGTAGGCCGGCACCTTGAAATCGTAGATGCCCGACGCCGGGTCGGCGTGCAGGGTCTGCGAGCCGAGCATGCTGGACACGTTGACGATGCGACCGGACTTGGCCTGCTTGACCAGCGGCAGGAAGGCCTGGGTGACCGCCACCAGCGCATACACGTTGGTGTCGAAGGTGCGCTTCCAGGTATCGAGCGACTGCTCCGACGGCGCCTGCGCCGGGTTCTCGATCATGATGCCGGCGTTGTTGACCAGGATGTCGAGGCGGCCGTGGCGCTGGCGCACCTGCTCGACCGCTTCGGCGATGCTGGCGGCATCGGTCACGTCCAGCTGGATGGCTTCCACCGGCAGGCCCTCGGCCTGCAGCTTCAGCGCCTGCTCCACGGCGGTCTCGCGCTTGCGGCCGGCCAGCAGCGTGTGCACGCCGGCCTGGGCCAGCTGGCGCACGGTCTCGGCGCCGATGCCACGGGTGGCGCCGGTGACCAGCGCGATCTTGTTCTGATGGGTGTTCATGGATTCATGCCTTGTGAGGGGAAAGCCGCCGCCGGCCAGTGACCGGCGGCGACGGGGTTCCATGTCAGTGGTGGATGGTCGGCTCGCCGTGCTGCACCAGCTGGCCACCGCCGTTGCGGGTGACGAACTTGCGCAGGGCCACGTAGAACACCGGGGTGAGGAACAGGCCGAACAGGGTCACGCCCAGCATGCCGGCGAACACGGTGATACCAGTCACCGAGCGCACCTCGGCGCCTGCACCGTGCGACAGCACCAGCGGCACGGTGCCGGCGATGAACGCGATGGAGGTCATCACGATCGGGCGCAGGCGCAGGCGGCACGCTTCCAGCGCAGCTTCAACGATACCCTTGCCGCCCATCTCCAGCTCTCTGGCGAATTCGACGATCAGGATCGCGTTCTTGCACGCCAGGCCCATCAGCACCACCAGGCCGACCTGCACGAACACGTTGTTGTCACCGCCGGTCAGCCAGACGCCGAACAGCGCCGACAGCAGGGTCATCGGCACGATCAGGATCACCGCCAGCGGCAGCGACCAGCTCTCGTACAGCGCGGCCAGCACCAGGAAGGCCAGCATGATCGCCACCGGGAACACGATGAAGGCGGCCTTGCCCTGGGTTGCCTGCTGGTAGCTCAGGTCGGTCCATTCGGTGGTCATGCCCACCGGCAACACCTTGCCGGCGATCTCGGTCAGCTTGTTCATCGCCTCGGCCGAGGACAGCACGCGCGGGTCGGCTTCACCGGCCAGGTCCGCTGCCGGGTAGCCATTGAAGCGCAGCACCGGGTCCGGGCCGAAGGTCTGCTTGATGGTGACCATCGAACCGATCGGCACCATCTCGCCACGATCGTTGCGGGTACGCAGCTTGCCGATGTCCTCGACCGTCTCGCGGAACGGACCGTCTGCCTGTGCGATCACCTGCCAGGTACGGCCGAACTGGTTGAAGTCGTTGACGTAGGCCGAACCCAGGTACGTCTGCAGCGTGTCGAACAGCTCGGTGAGCTGCACGCCCTGTGCCTTGGCCTTGACGCGGTCGACTTCGGCATCCAGCTGCGGCACGTTGGCCTGGTAGCTGCTGATCGGGAACGCCATGCCCGGCGTCTGCGCAACGGTGCCCTGCATCGCCTGCACGGCATTCTGCAGCGCGCCGTAACCCAGGTTGCCACGGTCCTCGATGAACATCTGGTAGCCGTTGCCGTTGCCCAGGCCCAGAATCGGCGGCGGCATCATCGCGAACGCGAAGCCTTCCTGCAGGCCGGCGATCTTCTGGTTGATCTCGGCATTGATCTGCGCGGCGGTACGGCCATGGCGCTCGGCGAACGGCTTGAGCGGAATGAACGCCACACCGGTGTTCGGCGTGTTGGTGAACTGCAGTGCGTTCAGGCCCGGGAACGAGATGGTGTGGGCCACGCCATCGGTTTCCTGGGCGATCTTGGCAACCTTGCGCAGCATTTCATCGGTACGCGCGATCGACGAACCTTCCGGCAGCTTCACGCCGGCGATCAGGTACAGCTTGTCCTGGGTCGGGATGAAGCCCGGCGGCACCAGCTTGAAGATCACACCGGTACCGACCAGCAGGACCGCGTAGACCACGAACACCGCGCCACGACGGCCGAGGATGCGGGCCACGCCACGTTCGTACTTCTCCGAGCTGGACTTGAAGAAGCGGTTGAACGGACGGAACACCCAGCCGAACAGGCGGTCGATCAGACGGCTCGGGCCATCCTTCGGCGCGCCATGGGCCTTCAGCAGGCGCGCGGCCAGGGCCGGCGACAGGGTCAGCGAGTTGATCGCCGAGATCACCGTGGAGATGGCGATGGTGACCGCGAACTGCTTGTAGAACTGGCCGGTGACACCGGACAGGAAGGCCATGGGCACGAACACGGCACACAGCACCAGCGCGATCGCCACGATCGGGCCGGACACCTCGCGCATGGCCTGGTGGGCCGCTGCGGTGGGCGACAGGCCTTCCTCGATGTTGCGCTCGACGTTCTCCACCACCACGATCGCGTCGTCGACCACGATGCCGATTGCCAGCACCAGGCCGAACAGGCTCAGCGTGTTGATCGAGAAGCCCAGCAGGTACAGCGCGGCGAAAGTACCTACCACCGACACCGGCACCGCGATGAGCGGGATGATCGAAGCGCGCCAGGTCTGCAGGAACAGGATCACCACCAGCACCACCAGCGCGATGGCCTCCAGCAGCGTGGAGACCACGGCCTTGATCGAGTCGCGCACGAAGATGGTGGTGTCATACACCGCTTCGTACTTCACGTCGGCCGGCATGGTCTTCTGCATCTCGTCCATCGTCGAGATGACCTGGTCGCGGATTTCCAGCGCGTTGGCACCCGGCGACTGGAAGATACCGATACCGACCGCGTTCTTGCCGTCCAGCTGCGAGCGCAGCGTGTAGTCACCCGCACCCAGCTCCAGGCGGGCCACGTCGGCCAGGCGCACGATCTCGCCATCGGTGCCGCTCTTGAGCACGATGTCGCCGAATTCCTTTTCGGTCTTCAGGCGGCCCTGGGCATTGATCAGGGTCAGGAACTGGCTGTTCGGCAGCGGTTCTGCACCGAGCTGGCCGGCCGACACCTGCACGTTCTGCTCGCGCATGGCGCGCACCACGTCGCTGGCGGTCAGGCCGCGCGAAGCCACCTTGTCAGGATCCAGCCAGGCGCGCATGGCGTAGTCGCCACCACCGAAGATCTGCGCGTCACCCACGCCCGGAATACGCGCCAGCGCATCCTTGACGTGCAGGCGTGCGTAGTTGCGCAGGTACAGGGTGTCGTACTTGCCTTGCGGCGAGGTCAGGTGCACCACCATCAGGAAGGTCGGCGACTGCTTCTGCGTGGTCACGCCCTGCCGGCGCACGTCTTCTGGCAGGCGCGCCTGCGCCTGCGCCACGCGGTTCTGCACCTTCACCGCCGCCGCGTCCGGGTCGGTGCCCGGGCGGAAGGTGACGGTCATCTGCAGCACGCCGTCGGAACCGGCGACCGACTTCAGGTACATCATGCCTTCGACGCCGTTGATGGCTTCTTCAAGCGGCGTGGCGACGGTCTCGGCAATGACCTTGGGGTTGGCGCCCGGATAGACCGTGCGCACGACCACCGACGGCGGCACCACTTCCGGGTACTCGCTGATCGGCAGAATTGGAATCGTGATCAGGCCGGCGGCGAAGATCACGATCGACAGCACCGCCGCGAAGATCGGCCTGTCGATGAAGAAACGGGAAAAGTCCATGGAGGAATTCCTGGGAAAGGCATTCGGCGGGCAACAGCCTCCCCGCCCCTCGCCGATATGACGAAGGCAGGGAAGGCTGCCGCTGGCGCCGGCAGCTAAGCGGGGACGCGGATCAGGAAACGGGGATCAGTGGTTCAGCGCGGCGGTGGCATCGCGGCCCGGTGCCGGCTTCGCAGCCTGGGGCTGCATCGCCACCGCCTTGGCCTGCACCGGCATGCCCGGCATGAAGACCTTCTGCACGCCGTCGATGATCACCTTGTCACCGGCGGCCAGGCCGTGTTCGACAATGCGCAGGCCGTCGGCGGTGCGACCGAGCTGGATGTCGCGGCGCTGGGCCTTGCCATCCTTGTCGACCACGTAGACGTACTTGCGGTCCTGGTCAGTCAGCACGGCCTTGTCGTCGATCAGCAGGGCCTGGAACTGACCGCTGCCGAGCAGCTGCACGCGGGCGAACAGGCCCGGGGTGAACTGGCGGTCGGCGTTGTCCAGCAGTGCGCGGACGCGGATGGTGCCGGTGCTGCGGGCGACCTGGTTGTCGAGGAAGTCGACCTTGCCCGCGTGCGGGTAACCCTCCTCACCGGACAGGCCGACCTTCACCGGCAGCTCGCTGTCACGCTCGCTCGGGCGCTCGCCCTTGCGTGCCATCTGGGCGTAGCGCAGGAAGGTGCTTTCGTCGGCATCGAAGTAGACGAACACCGTATCCAGCGAGACCAGCGTGGTCAGCACGCTGGCGCTGTCGCCGGCGGTGACCAGGTTGCCGGCGGTGACCATCGCGCGGCCGGCACGGCCGTCGATCGGTGCACGCACCTTGGTGAACTCCAGGTTGAGCCGGGCTGCGTCCAGCGCCGCCTGCGCGGCCTGCACGGCGGCACCGGACTGGTCGGCCGCCGCACGACGCTGTTCGGCGGTCTCGGTGGAGATTGCCTGCTGCTCGGACAGCCGCTTGGCGCGCTCGGACTCGCTGCGGGCCAGCGTGGCCTGGGTACGTGCACGGGCCAGTTCGGCGGCAGCGCGATCGTACTCGGCCTGGTAGCTGCGCGCGTCGATGGTGAAGAGCACTTCGCCCTTCTTCACTTCCTGGCCTTCGACATAGTTGACCTTGTCGATGTAGCCGGACACGCGCGGACGCAGTTCAACGCTCTGTACCGCTTCGACGCGGCCGCTGAATTCGTCCCACTGGCTGACCTGCTTGACCAGCACCGGCGCGGCGCTGACCTGCGGCGGAGGCGGTGCACCGGCTTCTTCGGCATGGCCGCCGCTGCAGGCCGCCAGCACGGCCGCGGCGAGAATCGACACGCCGACCATCGCGATGCGATGGCCGAAACGATGTGGGGTGGTATTGGGGGAAGTCATGGCATGCATCCGTACGGAGGGGTGGTACAGCTATATGAGAACGTGTTGCGAAAATCGGCGGCGCATACTGCGACCTCAACCATGGTCGAGGTCAAGCGACGCCTGCGGTATCGCGCCAAAGCGGAGGAACTTCCAGGTGCAGCAGGCCGCGCGGCAGCTCGGCATCGCTGCTGTCACAGCGGACGATGGCGCGGTTGTCGCGGCAACCATCCAGCAGCGAGACCACGCGCCGGCCGACCAGCAGCGAGCTGGGCCACTCGATGCAGGCATTGGCCGCGTTGGCCGGGGTACAGACGGGGCTGCAGACTTCCAGCATCTGCGCGCGCACGCCCAGCGCCTGCGCTTCCTGGTGCACGACCTGCGCGTACATGCGCAGCGCGGCGGTGGTGATCGAGGTCTCGCCGTAGCCCGCCCACGGTTTGGCGTTGGCCGGGCTGCCGATCATCACGTAGCGTCGCGCATGCACGTTGTCCTGCAGCAGCGGCAGCAGGTGACGCACCGCGTGCACGTGCGGCATCAGATCGGCCTGCATCGCGCCCATCAGTTCGTCACCGTTGCGGTCGACCACGCGACCGCGCCGGTACGGGCCGCCCATTGCGGCGATCACTGCCGCCAACGGGCGCGGGCGCTGCGCGATGCGTTCGGCCAGCGCGCGCGCCGAACCGTCGTCGCTGAGCGAACCCAGCAGCGTCTCCAGGCCCGGCTCATCGGCGAACTGATCGTGCAGCGCCGCCAACCGGCCCGGATCGCGGCCGACAACCAGTACCGGGCTGCCGGCCTCCAGCAGCGCGCCAACCACGCCCTGGCCGACGGCACCGGTGCCGCCCAGGACCAGGACTTCGGGCGTCAGCATCCCATTCACGGGACATTTCCTCCCAAATCCGGGATAGTCCCGATTCGGCGCAGTCGGTCACCCTTGTGAGGGACCAGGCGGATGGCGCCGCCACGCTGCTGACGCATGGGCGCGGTAAACTCACGAAAGTCCTTGTGTACCAAGGAACTCGGACGGGCTTCGACGGTCATCGCCAGGTCCAGGGTGTTCTGGCCGGCGTTCCGGAGTCGGGCAAGAATGTTGCGCAGGCTCATGGCGGACGGGCTCCAATTAACGAATGGCGCCACGATAGACCTCAAACCTTTACTTGATTAGTCCTGATTAAGGGGAATAATCATCCCGCTCCCGGTCCAATCGTTCTGTCACGATTGCCCCATCCCCGACGTCCTGGATCCCCGACCATGTCCCACGATCTCAACGAGACGCTGATCTTCGTCAAAGTGGTCGAGCAAGGCAGCTTCATTGCCGCTGCCAAATCGCTCGGCCTGCCCAAGACCACGGTCAGCCGCAAAGTGCAGGAGCTGGAAACGCGCCTGGGCGCGCGCCTGCTGCACCGGACCACGCGCCGCCTCGGCCTGACCGAAGCCGGTTCGATCTACCACGAACATTGCCAGCGCATCGCGCGCGAACTGGAAGAAGCCGAGAGCGCGGTGAGCCAGCTGCAGTCCGGCCCGCGCGGCTGGCTGCGCTTCACCGTGCCCTATTCGATCGGCATCACCTGGATCGCCCCGCTGCTGGGCCAGTTCCATGCGCAGTACCCGGAGATCCGCCTGGACATGCACATGGGCAACGAGAAGCTGGACCTGATTGCAGGTGAAGCGGATCTTGCACTGCGTGTGGGTGCCCTGCCCGATTCCAACCTGGTGGCGCGCAAGCTGGGCAGCCTGCGTACGCAGGTGTTCGCCAGCCCGGCCTACATCGAGCGCTATGGTGAACCGCTGCATCCGGAAGAACTGCAGTTCCATCGCATCCTGGCCATGCGCAAGCCATACCACACCGGCAATTCGCCGCGCTTCACCTGGCAGCTGGGCGAGAACGGCGGCGAGCTGCGTGACTTCCCGGTTACCCCGCTGATGACCGCCAACGACATGTCTGCGTTGAATGGGGCGCTGGTGTGTGGCGAAGGCCTGCTGCTGACCGGCGACGTGATGGCCAAGCCGTTCGTCGAATCGGGCATGGTGCGCCGCGTGCTGGCTGGCTGGACCGGTCCGGAAGTGGACTTCAACGCTGTGTTCGCCGGCGGCCGACTGGTCTCGCCGAAGGTGCGGGCGTTCGTGGACTTCCTGGTCGAGAAGCTCAACTTCGACGCCAATTACATGCTGGCGCAGTGCCCAGGCGCGAAGCTGGCGCAGCAGCAGAAGGCGCAGGAAGACGCGGCGCTGGAAAGCAGCGGCAAGCGGATTCTGGAAAAGGTGGCGGCGTCGGCGGCGTAATCCACAACGATGCCGCGCGCCAGTTTCCTGGTAGATGCCGACCTTGGTCGGCGCCGTTCGCAAAGCTCGTGACCGGGAACGCTGTCGGCGTGCCGAGCAAGCTCGGCACCTACAGAAAATGCCGCCTGCAAGGGCGGCATTTTCGTTCCGGCTGCGCCGGAACAGCAGTAACGCTGCGCGTTACTGCTTGAGCGGAATCACGCGGATCTCGACGCGGCGGTTCTTGGCGCGGCCGGCATCGGTGCTGTTGTCGGCAATCGGATAGGACTTGCCGGCGCCCAGCGTTTCGATACGCACGCTCTGCACGCCCTGCCCGACCAGGTACTGCGCGACCGAGTCGGCACGTTCCTTCGACAGGCGGTTGTTGACCGCGTCGCTGCCGATGCTGTCGGTATGGCCGACCACTTCGATCATGGTCTGGTTGTAGTCACGCAGGGTGCCCGCCACGCCATTGAGCGAACCGTAGAACTGCGGCTTCAGGGTCGACTTGCCGAAGTCGAAGGTGATGCCGTCCGGCAGGTTCAGCATGATGTTGTCGCCCTGGCGCTGCACATCAATGCCGGTGTTGGCAGTGCGCTCGCGCAGTGCGCGTTCCTGGCGATCCTGGTACTGGCCGACGGCGGCGCCGCTGAGCGCGCCGATACCTGCACCGATCAGGGCATGCTGGCGACGCTCGGTGGCGCTGTCGCCGGTCAGCAGGCCGGCTGCCACGCCGATGGCGGTGCCGATCAGGGCGTTGCGGCCGGTGCGGTTCTGCTGCTCGGTCGGGTTGCCGTACTGGTCACTCTGTACATAGGAGCCGCCGGTGGCGCAGGCCGACAGGACGGCCGCGCTCATCAGGGCCAGTGCGACGTTGCGGGTGGTGTTGCGGATCATGAGGTTCTCCTTGGTTTCCGGTCGGCCGGCGGCCTGCGGGCGCAAAGAGAATAAACAGCCCGATGCGATGCCGGAATGATGATCGGGCACGCCGACAGGGCCGCGTTCAGCTAACTGACCGGATCGCTCAGGTCGCCCTTTACCCCGCCCCCGACTGGCGGTAAGCCGCCAACGCGGCGTCGCGACCTGCGGCCAGATCCACCAGCGGCGAGCGCGGATAGTCCGGCGCGTGTGCCGCCAGCAGCAACGGATGCTGCCAGGGCGCGAATCGTGCCTTCGCCGGCAGCGCGGCCAGTTCGGGCACCCAGCGGCTGATGTACCGAGCCTGCGGATCGAATTTCTCGGCCTGGGTCACAGGGTTGAACACACGGAAGTACGGTGCGGCGTCGGCACCGGTCCCCGCCACCCACTGCCAGCCCATCGTGTTGTTGGCCAGGTCGGCATCGACCAGGGTGTCCCAGAACCAGCGCGCGCCATGCAGCCAGTGCGCGCGCAGGTGCTTGCACAGATAGCTGGCAACGATCATCCGCACCCGGTTGTGCATGTAGCCGGTGTGCCACAGCTCGCGCAGGCCCGCATCGACGATCGGCACGCCGGTGTTGCCGCGTTGCCAGTCGTGCAGCTGCGCGCCACTGGGCGTTGCCCATGGGAAGCGATCAAAGCGCGGATTGAGATTCCCGGTGGGCGTCTTCGGGAAGTGATGCAGCAGGTGGTAGGCGAAGTCACGCCAGCCCAGCTGGCGCAGGTAGCCATCGATGTCGGCGTCGGTGCCGGCGCTGCGCAGCCCTTCCAGCGCATGGGCGATCCGCCAGGGTGCGATTTCGCCGAAATGCAGGTGCGGCGACAGCCGCGAGGTGCCGACCCGGTCCGGCAGGTCGCGCTGCTCGCGGTACCCGCGCAGGGCACCGTCTTCAAAGACGGACAGTGCTTCCAGCGCACCGGCTTCACCCGGCTGCCAGTGCTCCCAGAAACCGGTATCCCAGCCCAGCGTGGGCGCCAGCCGCAGCGCGTCCAGCGTGAGACTGTGGACCGTATGTGCCGCCAGCGCCTTCGGCGCGGCCTGCAGCGCGGGCAGCCGCCAATGACTGAGTACGTTGCGCCAGTACGGGGTGAATACCTTGTACGGCTGCCCCTGCTGGGTGGCGATATCCCAGGGCTCGAACAGCAGGCTGCCATTGCAGCTCTGCGCGTCGATGCCCTGATCACGCAGCGTGCGCTTGATGGTGGCATCGCGTGGCTGGGTCGCAGGTTCGTACTTGCGGTTCCAGAACACCGCCTCGGCGCCGGTCTGTTCGATCAGTGCCTGCAGCGTGGGCATGCTGTCACCGCTGCGCAGCACCAGTGAGGAACCCCGCGCGCGCAGATCCGCATCCAACGCGGCCAATGAACGGTGGCGCCATGCATCGGAGGCGGCACCCGGCGCCCACTCACCTTCTTCGTGCGGCGCATGGATGTAGACCGGCACCACGTCGTGACCTGCATCCAGCGCGGCCTGCAGGGCCGGATTGTCCTGCAGCCGCAGATCACGACGGAACCATACCAACGCTACCGACACAGACACCGCCTTCGTTGTTGAAGGCGGACATGATAGCCAGCGGCGGTGAAGGCATTGCACGCGGGGCCGTCTGCTAGTCTGCCGGGCCCGTTATCGGAACAACGACGCCATGAATGACCTGCACGCTGCCTTCGCCCGTTTCGGCCCGTTGCAGGCCCAGGACGAACGTGACTGGCAGGGCCCGTTCCCGCTGCCGCCCGTGCTGGCACACTTCTACGCGCAGGTCGGGCCACTGGGGCGCGAGATCAACACCAAGGTCGGCCATGCCGGCATCGCCATTCCCGGCCTGGATGTGTGGGTACCGCCGCTGCAGCGCCTGTGGAGCTACCAGGCGGGCTACCGCTGGAATGGCGTTGACGGCAAGCCGATCGCGGACTGGCCCGGCCACTGGCTGGTCGTGGCCGACTTCGGTGCCGATCCCTTCATCCTCGACATGGACGATGGCAGCGTGCTGTTTGCACGGCATGGCGGCGGACGCTGGGAGGCCGATACGTTCGCCGACGACCTGCCCACCCTGATGGCAGCGCTGGCCGCCGCAGGCACGGTCTACTTCGATGCAGGCGACGATCTCTACAACGATGACGACGATGGCGGCATCCGCGCCGAGCACCAGGAAGCGGCCGTGCAGGCGGTGGCCCAGGTGCTGGGCGACCGCCTGCAGGCCGAGTCGTTCATCGAGACACTGCAGGGGTGAATCCACGCATGGCGTGGATCTACTGACCATCGCTCTTCGGCCACTCCCAGCCGGTCGCACGACCGACAAAATCGCCGTGAAGCCCCATGCCGCTCAGGTCTACCGGCATGACCTCACCGTCAAGATGCAGGGTGAGGCCTCGACAGTCGATCCATTCCGCAAGGATCACCAGGGCATCGTGGATGGCTGCGCTACGTTCAGAGCGGAGCGCTTCAGCCACCCGCTTGCGCTGATCATCGGTCAGGCTGTACGAGAGCGCAGCGACGGTCTGCTCACCCACGAGAGGCGGAGTCTTCTCCAATCGCTGGGCCGAAACACAGCCTTCGCTGCAACGGACCAGATCGTCAATGATCGT
Organism: Stenotrophomonas maltophilia; assembly: GCF_013464915.1. Taxonomy (GTDB): domain Bacteria; phylum Pseudomonadota; class Gammaproteobacteria; order Xanthomonadales; family Xanthomonadaceae; genus Stenotrophomonas; species Stenotrophomonas maltophilia_AT. The sequence goes on along the minus strand of NZ_RAVT01000023.1, from coordinate 13,149 downwards.
CTTGTAAGCCTCAGCGGATGTTCTGGAGGTCATAGGGCGGTGTCCATCCTTCGATCAACCGACCCGAATGATGGAACCATCCTTTGCCTCAGGTCCATCACACACGTTGCAGATCCAGCGAGAAGGAGAGGAACTGCCGGATCTGGGCGCTGGCAGTTCGCCTGAAACCCCGCACGATCAACGCGCGGGGACAGCCTCGAAGCGCTCCATCGCTTCACTGATCAGCGCGCGGGCTTCGGCGGCATTACCCCAGCCATTGAGCTGCACCGGATTACGGCCGGCCGGCAGGTCCTTGTAGACCCGGAAGAACGCCTCGATGCGCTGCCGTTCGATCTCAGGTAGATCCTTCAGATCGCGAATATTGGCGTAGGTCGGGTCGACCTTGTCGGTCGGCACGCCGATGATCTTCTCGTCGTGCTCGCCGCCATCGATCATCTTCAGGTAGCCGATCGGCCGGAAGCGCACGATCACGCCCGGATGCAGCGGTTCGCGGGTCAGCACCAGCGCATCCAGCGGATCGTTGTCACCGGCCAGGGTGCGCGGCATCGAACCATAGTTCGCCGGATAGGCGACCGGCATCGACTGGAAGCGGTCCACATGGACCAGGCCGTCTTCCTTGATCTCGTACTTGGTGAAGCTGCCGGCCGGAATCTCCACGGCCAGATTCACCTCCTGCGGCGCCTGCTTCGGCTGCGCTACCAGGAACGGATGCAATACGGTATCGGCAGCGGTCACCGCACTGGCCAGCAACAGAAGAGCGGCGCCGATGGCGGCGAGCGGAAGGGTGCGGTGGGACGTGGTCATCGGCGTCTCCTCATTCCCAGCAACGATCGGCACGACCCTTGGCCGTCTGCGCGCGCGGGCAGTCACGCGGCGTGATGCGGCCTTCGGCCAGCTCCGTGCGCTGCTTGCCACCGTTGGCATCGCGGCGCAGTTCGAAGGCATCGTAGAGCCGGCCGGTCACGGTGCGTGCTTCATAGCGCAGGTGCTGCGGGTCGATGTGCAACACCTGGAACAGCTGGGTGTCCTCGGCCACCGGGTCCATCGTCCTGCGCGCTTCGTCGGAAAGGCGATACTGCTTCGGCCCCGCCACGGTCACCACGTACTGCGGCGTCGCGGCCTGCCCTTCGCCACGGCGACCGTAGGTGTGGTCGTGGCCCTGCAGCACCAGATCGACGTTGTGGCGGCGTACCACCGGCAGCAGCACCTCGCGCAGCGCGGCGTTCTCACGGCCTTCGCGCGGCGAGTAGAACGGCTGGTGCAGCAGTACGAGGGTCCACGGCTGCGGATTGCCGGTCAGCACCTTGTCCAGCCACTGCGCCTGCGCCTTGGCCGTGCCGAGGTCGAGTGCCGACGTGCCATCGACCACCGCCACGCGCACGCCCTGCGCATCGAACCAGTAGCTGGTCTGCTGCGCGGCGGCAGCACCATTGCCCGGCAGCGCAAACGTCACCGGCCAATGCCTGCCCAGCACGCGGCGTTCCTGCGGGGTGTCCTCGAATTCCTCGAAATACTCGTGGTTGCCGATCGCCGGCGCCACCAGCGTTTCCTGGGCCAGCCAACCGGTGGCGGCAAACCATTCGCCCCACTCACTGTCATCGGCACCGTCACCCCCGCTGACCAGATCGCCAGCGAACAGGCTCAGGCGTGCCCCGGGTGCAGCCTTCTGCGCGGCGCGCACCACGCGGCTGACATGGCTGACGTTCTTGTTCTGGGTGTCGCCGAAGTACAGCAGGGTCAGTGGCTGGTTGGGCGCAGCCAGCGTGCGCAGCTGGTTCCAGGCGCTCCAGCTGCCATTGCCCTGCACGCGGTAGACGTACAGGGTATCGGGCTGCAGGCCGCTGACATCGGCGCGGTGGTGGTGCGACAGCCCGTTCTCGGTCTGCAGCGCGTGTGTCGTGGCGCGTACCTGGCGGATGCCCTCGATGGCCGGTGAATCGCCAGCGAGGGCAATCTCCAGCAGCGGCGCCTGCACACTACCGTCGGTACGCCAGGCCACGGCGAACCCATGGCTGGGATCGACCGCCGGCGAAGCGACAATGCGGTCCGGCACCGTCGTCGCTGCGTAGTGCCGGCTGCCCGCCGGCACCTGGGTGTTCGGTTCAGCCGCCGCGAACGACACCGACGGCACCGCCAGCAGCAGGCCCAGCACCAGCGTACGCATCAGGCAACGACCGCTCATGCGCCACACTCCAGCGGCAGCGCCAACTGCTTGGCGATGCTCTCCCAGTCGAACGCCACCACGCCCTGGTCGTCGTGCACCGCATACAGCGCACCGTGCGGGAAGCGCACACTGGGCTGCTGCATCATCCAGATGCCATCGGTGTTGGCCACGGTATTGCCCTGGAACGCGCCGACCGGCTTCAGGGTGTGGCGGTCGAACAGATGGAACACGCTGCGCTGCTTGCCCTGTTCGGTGGTGATCCACCAGCCGTCCTTGCCGCAGGTACGCAGGGTCACGCCTTCGGCCTGCGCCTTGAACACATCACGGCCGAAGGTGGTGCCGGTGAAACGCCCGGCCAGCGTGTAGACCTTGAACTCGCTGGCGTAGCTCTCGTCCTCTTCGGCGATCAGCAGGCGATCGTTCTCGGGGTCGCCCCAGATCGATTCGACCACGCGCAGGGCACCCGCTTCAGTGGTGTCACCAATACTGGCCACACGTTTCGCTTCGACCTTCGCACCGTCGCGGGTCACCTGGTACTGGCGCACGCGCTTGTCCAGCTCGGCCAGCGGCGGCAGGATGTCACGGCCCTGTGCATCCTCGCCGTTGTCCCAGGAGTCGGTGACGTAGACGCTGTAGCCATCGGCACGGCGGTCGACCCACAGCCCGTACGGCTTGCGCAGGTCGTCCGCAGCGAAGGTCGCCAGCGGGGTGAAGTCCGGCAGGCTCAGCACCTGTACGCGGTGATTGTCGCGCTCCACGATCCACAGCAGATCGTCGGTCACCGCGATGCCGTTTGGGCGGTCGAACTGCCCTGGCGCGGTGCCACTGCTGCCTACGTCGCGCAGGTGCTGGCCGCTGCTGCCGTCGTAGACCACCAGCTTGTCGGTGGCCTTGGCAGTGGCGATCAACCACAGCTTTCCGTCAGGTGCACGCCAGGCGGCGGGCGAATCGATGTTGTCGGCCGGCGTCATCGGCGAAAGGAATGCCTCGGCGATGGTGGTCACCGCACGCTCGGCCGTGGCCTTCGCCCCGGGCCTGGCCACGGACGGATCGTTGCCGGTGGCCGGCGTGCAGCCCGCCATCAACGTTGCGGCCAGCACGGCGGCCAGCAGGGTGATGCGAGGCGCCATCACAGTGCCACCTTCAGGCCCAGCGCGTAGGTACGGCCATATTCTTCCATCTGCAGCGTGCGCGAGCGCGTGCCCTGGTACAGCTCAAGCGGCTTGTCCAGCAGGTTCTGCGCTTCGAGGTACATGCTCACGCGCGGTGTGAACTTGTAGTCCAGCGAGAAGTCGAGCTGGGTGTTCGGCGCAACGTAGATATCGAAGGCACGGCCCTTGCCGATGCTGTCCAGGTACTCGCTGCGGTACACCGCTGCCAGCCGCGTACTCAGACCGTACTTCTCATAGCCGATGTGGGCACTGTAGACGTGCTTGGAGGCGCGCGGCAGGGTGAAGTCCTCGCCTGGGCGGTCCTTGATGCCGGCATCGAACGTGGTGTCCAGCCAGGTGCCGCTGGCACCGACCAGCAGTCCATCCAGGCCGGAAGGCAGGAAGGCCAGCTGCTGCTGCCAGTTGAACTCGGCACCACGCACGGTGGCCTTGCGGCCGTTGATCGGCTGGGTCACGTCGAAACCGCCGTAGGCCGGATCATTGGTACGCACGGTTTCCACGATGTAGCCGTCGATCGACTTGTGGAACAGGCCCAGCGAGACAATGCCGCTGCTGCCGATGTACTTCTCCACCGACAGGTCGATGTTCTTCGATTCGTACGGGTCCAGTTCCGGATTGCCCAGGCGCACCTCCTCGTCACCCCGGCTGTAGCCCACGCGCGGTGAAATGTCACCGAACGAGGGACGCGATACGGTCTTGTTGGCCGAGGCACGCAGCACCCAGTCGTCTGCGGCGTCGTAGCGCAGGTGCAGGCCCGGCAGCACGTTGGTGTAGCTGCTGTTGGCCACGCGCGGGGTGACGGTGAAGCTGCGGCCGTTGGCTGCCACGTCCACCTGGTTGCCGGTTGCCTTGAACTGGGTGTTCTCCACGCGCACGCCGCCGATGATGCGCAGCGCCCCGATGTCCCAGGTACCCATCGCATAGCTGGCGAAGATGTCCTCGCTGGCCACGTAGTCCTCTTCCAGCGAGGTCATCGCATTGCCGCCAATGTCCTGCGGGCGCGCGCTGTACTGGCTGCCATTGGCCGCCCAGAACGCGCGCATCGCAGCCGAGTCCATGCCGTCGCCCAGGTTGCCGTGGCGGTGTTCGGGCGAGGAGGTGCTCCAGCTCGACAGCGCGACCTTCGGGCCGACCCGCAGTTCGTTCTCGTCGACATTGACGTCGCGGTCGCGCCAGCGGCCCAGCAGGCCGATCTTGATGCTGCCGCTGTCGCCGTCGAAACGCACGTTGACCTGCGCGCTGTGTTCCTTGTCATTCACCTGTTTGGGCGAGAGCACGAAGCGGTCGAAAGCGTAGTTGCTGTTGTCCAGCCACTGCGGATTGTCGAAGCTGTAGCTGGGCAGGCGGCTGCTCTGGTCAAGCGTGCCATTGAAGGCCTTGCCGTTGAGCTTGAAGCGCGCTTCCATCTCGTCATTCACCCGCTCTTCGGTACGGGTGTAGCCAACCTTGTAGTCGACCACGGCGTTGGTCAGCTTGTTCTCGCCACCGAGGCTGGCCGCGAAGGTGTTTTCCTTCTTGGTGCGATAGCGCATGCGCTTGTCGATGGAATCCTTCGGCATGCCGTCCAGGCGGTACTGGTCGGTGCCGGTCTTGACCATCCTGGCGTCGTCGAAGTTGAAGATCACGCGCTGGCGGGTTTCGGCATCGTCGAACTGGCTGTACAGCGTGCGCAGGTAGTACCTGCTGTCTTCGTTCGGGCGCCAGTCGAGGTTGAGGTTGGCACCGATGCGCTTGCGCTCGATCTCGTACTTGCGGTGCTGCAGGTTGATCGCGGTCACGTCACCGGGGGCGGCGTCATCCTCGCCGCCGTACTCCACTTCGGTGTTGTCCGACTCGAACTTCCGCTTCTGGTAGTTCACGCCCAGCGCCACGCCGAAGGTGTCGTTGAACACCTCGCTGTAGTTGAAGGCCGCCTTTGGACTGGTCTCGCCGGACAGCTGCTGGTGGCTGCCCTCGATCTTGCCGCGCAGGCTGCGACCGTCACGGTCGAAGGCCGAGGCCGACTCGACCAGCACCGCGCCGCCGATGGCGTCGCCGGGCATGTCCGGGGTGGGCGACTTGACCACGCGCAGGCGCTCGGTGGAATCGGACGGGATCACATCCAGCGGGGCGGCGCGACTGGAATCCTCCGGCGTGCCCACGGCGATGCCATCCACGCTGACGCTGTTGAGATTGGCATCCAGGCCACGAATGACCACGAAGCGGCCCTCGCCCTGGTCGCGGGTGACGCTGATGCCCGGCAGCCGCTGCAGCGATTCGGCCACGTTCTTGTCCGGGTACTGGCCCAGCGCATCGGAGGACACCGCATCTTCGATCGCGTCGCTGCTGCGCTTGAGGTCCACCGCGCGGATCTGCGATTCAAGCTGGGCGCGCACTTCAATGCGGTCCAGGTCGACCGCATCGGCGGCCACCGAACCGGTGGCGGCGACCGCCTGCTGCCCGGCCGCCTGCAGTGGTGCCGCAGCCCCCATCGCCAGGGTCAGGGTGATGGCAACGGCCAACGGAGTCTTGATATGCACTGGGAATCCCCATTCCTGTTAAGAATGGGTCTGCACGGTATGTCCGCAAGGTTGCATGGCCGTGACATGGATCTGCACATTTCATGCAGGCCGCCTCCGGCCCCGGTTTGGGGTTGGGCGTCCAATCCGGCAAAATGGCGTCCTCTCTCCTTTTCCCCTTCCCGACCATGAAGATCGTCGAAGTGCGCCACCCGCTGGTGCAGCACAAGATCGGCCTGATGCGCAATGCCGCGCTCAGCACCAAGGATTTCCGCGAGCTGGCCAATGAACTGGGCACGCTGCTGGCCTACGAGGCCACCGCCGACCTGGACACCGAACCGCACACCCTGCCCGGCTGGGCCGGCCCGGTCACCGTGCAGCGCATCGCCGGCGCCAAGATCACCGTGGTGCCGATCCTGCGTGCCGGCCTGGGCATGCTCAGCGGCGTGCTGTCGCTGATCCCGGCCGCGCGCGTCAGCGTGGTCGGCCTGCAGCGCGATGAGGAAACCCTGCAGCCGGTGCCCTACTTCGAGCGCCTGACCGGCCGCCTGGAAGAGCGCGACGCGCTGATCCTGGACCCGATGCTGGCCACCGGCGGCACTCTGATCGCCACCATCGACATGCTCAAGCGTGCCGGTGCCCGCCGCATCAAGGGCATCTTCCTGGTGGCCGCGCCGGAAGGCATCGACGCGGTCAAGGCCGTGCACCCGGACGTGGAAATCTACACCGCGGCCATCGATGCCCAGCTCAACGACAAGGGTTACATCCTGCCGGGCCTGGGTGACGCGGGCGACCGCATCTTCGGTACCCGTGTCGGTTGAACCGGCGGACCAGGGTCAGAGCCCTTTCGCAGCGAAAGGGATCTGACCCCAACAGCTGCGGGGGGTCGGATCCCTCTCCACGGGAGAGGGCTCTGACCCCAAACGCTGTACTAAAGACCGGCCGCGAACGCTTCCAGCTGGCCGATGACGGTGTTCCAGCCGTCGAAGAAGCCCAACTGCTCATGCTGGTCACGCAGGGCCTTGTCCGGGTGCATCACCCGCGCGGTGTAACGGCAGCCCTGGCCCTCGTCCTCCATCGTGATGATGGCGGTGAAGCCCAGCCACGGTGACTGCGGCCGCCAGCCCGGGCCGAGCATCGAGGTGAACACCAGGCGCTGCTGCGGCACGATCTCCAGGAAACTGCCCGGATTGTCACTGCTGCCACCGTCGGGGCCCTGCATGAAGGTGTGGAAGGCCCCGCCGGGGCGCAGGTCGAAGGCACGCACCTCGGTGCTCCATGGCTTCGGGCACCACCACTGGCGCAGCAGCGCCGGGTCGGTCCACGCCCGCCACAGGGCGGCGCGCGGTACGTTCAGTACGCGGCTGATGACCAGATCGGTCTCGGGGTTGTCACCTGCGTCTACGGCCATGGGCCTGCTCCTGTCGGTGAAGGGTTTCGACAAACTCGACCATGCGGTCGGCGCGCGCCTCCCACACGGCGCGCTGCGCGGCCAGCCATTGCTCGGCCTGGCCCAACCGTTCCGGCACCAGTTCGCAGGTGCGTACACGTCCCTGCTTGCGGCTGCGCACCACGCCACTGCGCTCCAGCACGGCCAGATGTTTCATCAGCGAGGGCAAGGCCATCTGGAAAGGCTCGGCCAGCACCGACACCGTGCGCGGCCCCTGCCCCAGCGCGGCCACGATCGCGCAACGGGTCGGGTCGGCCAATGCCTGGAACACGTCTTGAATGGCGCGGTCATACTTACCCATATGGCTAAGTAATACGCCGATCTGAATGCCGCTGCAAGCAGTCGCTGCCGCGGCACGATTCTTCACGTGGCCTTGCTACCCGCAGGCCAATGCTCCGCGCACACGCCACCGCTTGGAGTGTCCTCGATGAAAGCTTCTTTCCTGCTGGCTGCTGTCCTGCTGGTCAGCCTGCCCCTGGCCGCCAATGCCACCACGCCCCAGCAGCAGCGCATGGCCGACTGCTCGGCCAAGAACAAGGGCTTGAAGGGTGATGCCTACAAGACCGCGCAGAGTTCCTGCCTCAGTGGCCACGCTGCCGACGCCAAGCCGGCCAATGCGCAGCAGGAACGCATGCGCAGGTGCAACGCCGACGCCGGCGCCAAGAAGCTGGCCGGTGACGCGCGCAAGACCTTCATGAGCAGCTGCCTGAAGGCGTCGTAACGGTTGCATTCGGATAAAACGCCATCCACGCATGGCGTGGATCTACCGCCGTCTGTGAAAGGCCGGGCAATGCCCGGCCATTTCATTACCCCAGCGCGCGCGCCTTCAGTTCCCCCTGCTCGTGCAGGGTCACGAAACGCCCCTTGTCATCGCGCCCCAGCTGCGCCAGTGCCACCTGCGGATCGTGGGTGAAAAACAGATGCACGTTGCGCGCCAGTTTGTCCTCAAGAAACTGCCGCTTCTCGTCGATCAGCAGTTCGGCGTTGCGGTCGTAGCCCATGGTGATCGGTACATGCACCCATGAGCGGCCGGGAATCAGGTCGGCACAGAACACCACCCCGCCGTGCGCATCCTCGCCGGCGTGCGCGTGGCCGACGATCTCGGCCAGCATCAACCCCGGCGTGTGGCCGTCGCTGTAGCTGAAGCGAACGCTGCGACCCAGTACCTTCGAATACTCGCCGTCCACCACTTCCAGGCGGCCGCTGGCCTGCAGCAGGCCCGGCAGCTCCGGAATGAAGCTGGCCCGGTCGCGCGGATGCGGCTGCATGGCGCGCTGCCAATGCTGCGCACCGACCACATAGGTCGCATTGGGGAACAGCAGTTCCGGCTCACGCCCTTCACTCCATGCCGCCAGCAGGCCACCGGCATGATCGAAGTGCAGGTGGCTGAGCACCACGACATCGATATCCTCGTGCTCGAAACCGGCTTCGCGCAGCGAATCGATCAGTACGTGTTGGCTTTCCTGAACGCCGTAGCGCTCGCGCATGCGAGGATCGAAGAACGCGCCGATACCGGTTTCGAACAGCACTGTCTTGCCTTCCAGCGGGCTGGCAAGCAGCGCACGGCAGGCCAGCTCGATGCGATTGAGCTCGTCCGGTGCCGCCCATTTTTCCCACAACGCACGCGGCGCGTTGCCGAACATCGCACCGCCATCGAGGCGTTGCGAGTTTCCACGAATAGACCAGAGTTTCATTCTCCGATTATCGGCGCCGGCCCGTTAAATAATCGCTAGGAAGAAAACAGAAAACCCCGCCGTGGCGGGGTTTCGGTATTGAGCCAGATTGCCGGCCAGCGGCCGGCACTACCGGGTCAACGTGCCGGCACGACCTGGGCGCTGCCGACCGGATTGCGTGGGTCGCTGCCGCCGAACAGCTTGTTCGCCTTACGGTCCCATTCCACGGTCTGCAGGTTGCCCCACACGTGGCTGGAACCGCGGCCGCCCGCGGCAACATTGCCCGGCAGATCGATCTTGTGGCCCATCGCCTGCAGCTGCTTCACCGTCGCCGCGTCGAACGCATCGTCCTCGGCTTCGATCAGGTCAGGCAGCCATTGGTGGTGGTAGCGCGGCAGCGCGGCAACCTGCTGCGCATCCAGGCCAGCGTCGTAGCCGAGGATGCCCAGCAGCACCATGGTGATGATGCGGCTGCCACCCGGGGTACCCAGCACCACCACCTTGTCGGCGTTCTCCATGAAGGTCGGCGTCATCGAGCTGAGCATGCGCTTGCCCGCCTTTGGCGCATTGGCTTCATAGCCCATCACGCCGAACGCGTTGGGCGTACCCGGCTTCAGCGCGAAGTCGTCCATCTCGTTGTTCAGCAGCACGCCGGTGCCCTTCGGAATCAGCCCCGAGCCGTACAGCAGGTTGACGGTCTGGGTGGCGCCGACACGGTTGCCGTCACGGTCGATGATCGAGAAGTGCGTGGTCTCGTCGTCTTCCAGCGGGGTCGGGTTGCCCGACAGCAGGTCGCTGGGCGTGGCCTTCTCCGGATGGATGGTGGCGCGCAGGCCCTGTGCGTAATCCTTGCTGGTCAGCACCTTCTGCGGGATCTGCACGAAGTCCGGATCGCCAAGGAAGAAAGTGCGGTCGCGGTAGGCACGGCGCATCGACTCAACCACCAGGTGGGTGCGGTGCGCCGGGTCCATCTTGCTGATGTCCCAGCCTTCCAGGATCTGCAGCATGCTGGCCAGCGCGATGCCACCGGACGACGGCGGCGGCGCGGTGGTGATCTTCCAGCCGTTGTAGTTGAACACGATCGGCTCGCGCTGCTTCACGCGGTAGCCGGCCAGCTCTTCAGCGGTCCACTTGCCGCCGGCCTGCTTCACGCCGGCCAGCAACAGCTTTCCGGTCTGGCCCTTGTAGAAGCCGTCGAAGCCACCGGCCGCCAGGCGCTCCAGCGTCTGCGCCAGTTCCGGCTGCTTGAACAGGTCACCGCTGGCGATCGGCTTGCCGTTGCGCAGGTAGACCTCACGGGTGCCGGGGTAGCGCTCCATCACTTCGCGGCGCGAGGCATAGCCCTTGGCCATGCGGTCGTAGACCGGGAAGCCTTCGCGCGCGATGCGGATCGCCGGCTGCAGCGATGCAGACAGCGGCAGCCTGCCGTGCTTGGCGGACAGTTCGACCAGCGCCGCAGGCAGGCCCGGAATACCGGCCGACCAAGCACCGTTGACCGAGCGATCACGGTCCAGGTTGCCCTGCTTGTCGAGGAAAGCCTGCGGCGTGGCCGCCGCCGGAGCGGTCTCGCGCGCGTCCAGCATCACGTCCTTGCCGGTAGCCGCGTCATGCAGCAGGAAGAAGCCGCCGCCGCCCAGGCCGGAGCTGATCGGCTCGACCACCGCCAGCGTGGACGACACCGCCACCGCCGCGTCGAAGGCGTTGCCGCCCTGCGCCAGGATGTCGATGCCGGCCTGCGTGGCCAGCGCATGTCCACTGGCAATGGCGGCGCCCTCGGGGCGCTCGGCACGGGCTGGGCTGTCGGCCCAGGCCATCGGGCTCAGCAGCAGGCCGAGCAGCAGCAGGGGGCGGGCGATCAGCGTCTTCATTCGGATGGGGGCTCCGCGTAGAGTTCGGGGTGATCGTGCTGCAGCTGGCGCAGCTTGGCCAGCAGCTGGTCTTCCGTTTCCACGATCTCCGGGTCCGGATCGATGCACTCGACCGGGCAGACGACCACGCACTGTGGCTCGTCGAAATGGCCCACGCATTCGGTGCAGCGCGCAGGGTCGATCACGTAGATGGTTTCACCCATCGCAATGGCCTGGTTCGGGCAGGCCGGCTCGCATACGTCGCAGTTGACGCAGAGCTCGTTGATTTTCAGCGACACGGCGATACTCCTCGCCCGCGCCCTGGGACAAAGGACCGGCCAACGCGGGCGCGCGGGCCGGTCAGGTCATCAGCGGCGCCCTTGCAGGACGCCGCCCGGGCCATGCCGGAGCATGGCCGCCATGGCTCGGTCTTACTTGGCTTCGACGAAAATGTACTCGGCACCGGTCGGCTGGATCGCAGCCTGCACGCGGGCGTTGTCGGCCGACTGGCCGATGAAGACGACGCGCACGCCCTTCATCGAATCCGGCCCCACGTCCTTGAACACGGCCTGGATCATGTCAGCCATCTTGCCCGAGGCCGACGAACCGAAGGCCAGCATGTTGCCCGGCTGCACGCCACGGGCCACGGCCTGGGTCGCGCTCTCGGTCTGGCGCTCGTACTTGGCCTGGAAGTCCGGGTCCGATTCCGGCGAGAGGTAGTACAGGAACGGGCTGTTGGTGATGTTGCCCATGTTCTGGATGGCCACTTCCTGCAGGTACTTCTTCCAGCCTGCATCGTCATCCTTGGCCGGGGCGACCAGGGCCTGCTTGGCCTCGTCGACCGGAGCGGCCTCTTCCTTCTTGCAGGCGGTGAAGGCCAGGGCCAACGAAGCGATCAGCATCGCGCGCATGGTGGTGTTCATGGGTTTCCTCCCGGAATGGTGCGTGGTGTTGTACGTAATGGGGTGCGGGTACAGCAGGGCTTACGACTGTGCCGCCTTCGCTTCGCGGACCTTGCGCAGGGCTTCGAGCACCGCGGCCGGCACGAAGCCGGACACGTCGCCGCCCAGGCGCGCGATCTCGCGGACCAGCGAGGACGAAATGAAGCTGTGCTGCTCGGCCGGGGTCAGGAACAGGGTCTCGACCTCGGGGATCAGGTGACGGTTCATGCTGGCCATCTGGAACTCGTACTCGAAGTCGGACACCGCGCGCAGGCCGCGCAGCAGCACCCCGCCCTGGACCGAACGTACGAAATGGGCCAGCAGGGTATCGAAGCCGATGACCTCGACGTTGCTGTGGTGGCCCAGGGCGCCACGCGCCAGCTGCACCCGTTGCTCCAGCGGCAGCGCCGGGCCCTTGGACGGGCTCTGCGCCACGCCCACCACGACCTTTTCAAACAGCGGCGCAGCCCGGCTGACCAGGTCGATATGACCATTGGTGATCGGGTCGAACGTGCCGGGGTAGACGGCGATGCGGCGGTTGGCCACGGTCATGGGCGGATGCAGATGTTCAGATGAGGTCAAAGTGTAGCAGTGGCGCGGCGGTACAGGGCAAAGCGCACCTCGCGGGTGCCGCCCTCGCGGTGCAGCAGCCAGTCCGGCGGCAACGCCGGCACGTGGCCGGCCGGCGATTCCAGGTACAGCCAGGCATCGGCGGCCAGGTGCCGCGGCAGCTGGGACAGCACGTCCTGCCACAGACCATCGGCGAACGGCGGGTCGATGAAGACCAGATCGGCCTGCTGCGCCGGAGCGCCCTGCAGCCAGCGCAGGGCATCGGCCTGGACGACGGTGATCTGGTCGCTGGCCTGCAGCCTGGCTACGGCTGCGGTCAGATTGCGCCCCAGCTGGGCATCGCGCTCGACCAGGGTAGCGTGGGCGGCGCCGCGCGAGACTGCCTCCAGGCCCAATGCGCCACTGCCGGCGAACAGGTCCAGCACCCGCGCCCCGCCCAGCTTGGGCATCAGCCAGTTGAACAGTGTTTCGCGCACGCGGTCGCTGCTGGGGCGAAGCCCCGGCAGGGTCGGCACCGGCAGGCGGGTATTGCGCCAGCGCCCACCGATGATGCGGACCTGGCCGTCATTGCCACCGCGGCCGCTCACCGGCGCTCCCGGTGGGGGTTGTTCGAGAATTTCAGCATGAGCGGGATTGTAGTTCGGCCGGGCGGCGCCCGGCACCCGCAGAGGCCGGAGCAACAGCCGAAGCAAAGGCAAAAGCCGGCTATCCGTGGGTTGGCGGGGTGGGTCCGGTTGAGGGGGACGCCGTAAACCCGTCCATGGGGGCTTGGTCGCGGCATCCATGCCGCTCACACCCCCTCAACCGGACCCACCCCGCCTTCGACAGTTTCCT
>NZ_RAVT01000022.1 GCF_013464915.1 Stenotrophomonas maltophilia | reverse complement strand
GGCCGGCGCCCCCCCCCCCCCCCCCCCCCCCCCTCGCCCCCCCCCCCCCCCCCCCCCCCCCCCCCCCCCCKCGSCCCCCATCGGCCCCCATCGGCCCCACCTATTCGCCGCCCCTCACCGCTTGGCCCCGGCGGAGTATGCTGGCCACATGCAGACCTCCACCGAGCTTGCGCGGCCGATCGACCGCTATTTCGCCAGCTACTCCGACGACCACCGCAATGTGATCAACCAGCGCATCCACGTGGTGGCGGTACCGGCGATCCTGTGGTCGGTGGTAGCCCTGCTGTGGTGCCTGCCGCCGCTGATCACCTGGTTCCAGTACGGCATCTGGTCGGCATTCGCGATGTTCAGCGCCTGGTGCTTCTACAACAAGCTGTCGCGCCCGCTGGGCATCGGCATGCTCATCCAGTTCTTCGTATTCGGCTGCCTGTGCCGTCTGCTGGAGGCCGAAATCGGCCTGCACAACCTGTTCTGGCTGGCGGTGGGCGTGTTCGTGGTGGCCTGGATCGCGCAGTTCATCGGCCACAAGTTCGAGGGCCGCAAGCCCAGCTTCCTGACCGACCTGACCTACCTGCTGATCGGCCCGGCGTGGGTGATGGCCAAGTTCTACCGCAAGCTCGACTGGCGCTACTGACACGCCGGCAGCCGACAACGACCGTCGTTTCCTGAACGGGCAGATCCCGTCACCCGCACTCCACGACGGCCCTGCCAGCCTGCACCGGTGATCCGCTCCCCATCGCCCGCCCGTCGACGGCAGCCCCTGTGCGACAGGGCCTGCGGTCTCCCTGCGTGGGCGTAGGGTGTCCTCCGAGGGCAACCGGGGAGGAACCACAGGAGCGTGATGCTGCGCTGCAGAAAAAATGAATCAGCGGACGTTACATGCAATTGATCGCTGTTCGATGGGTTTCGGCGACATTTCGCAGCCTGTTATCCTCCCTGACCTGCTCGTGAATCATGGATTCCCTGCATGCTCCCCAGCCTGCCCCTGCTGCTGGCCCTGCCGTTCCTGATGGCAGCGGCTGTTGCGGCCTTCCCCCGTAGTTCGCGCTCGACTGCTGCCTGGCTGGCGGCGCTGGCGCCGTTGGGCGGGCTGGCCATCCTCGGCTGGCTCACGCCGTCCGTGCTCGATGGCCAGGTGGTCCGCACCCTGGTGCCCTGGCTGCCGCAGATCGGGCTGGACTTCACCCTGCGCCTGGACGGGCTGGCCTGGATGTTCGCCGGGCTGGTGCTGGGCATCGGCGCGCTGGTGGTGCTGTATGCGCGCTACTACCTGAGCCAGCAGGACAACGCGCACCGCTTCTACTGCTACCTGCTGCTGTTCATGGGCGCCATGCTGGGCATGGTGCTGTCGGGCAACCTGCTGTTGCTGATGATCTTCTGGGAAATGACCAGCATCAGCTCGTTCCTGCTGATCGGCTTCTGGTCGCACCGCCAGGACGCCCGCGAAGGCGCACGCATGGCGCTGGTGATCACCGGCGGCGGCGGCCTGGCCCTGCTCGGTGGCGTGCTGCTGATCGGCCGCATCGTCGGCAGCTTCGATCTGGACGTGGTGCTGGCCGCCGGCGAGCAGATCCGCGCCAGCGCGCTGTATCCGTATGCCCTGTTCCTGGTGCTGGCCGGCATCTTCACCAAGAGCGCGCAGTTCCCGTTCCACTTCTGGCTGCCGCACGCGATGGCGGCGCCGACCCCGGTCTCGGCCTACCTGCACTCGGCCACCATGGTGAAGGCGGGCGTGTTCCTGCTGGCGCGCCTGCACCCGGCGCTGGCCGGCAGCGACCTGTTCTTCTACACGGTCAGCGGCATCGGCGCGCTGACCCTGCTGATCGGCGCCTGGAACGCGATCTTCCAGCACGATCTGAAAGGCCTGCTGGCCTATTCGACGATCTCGCACCTGGGCCTGATCACCCTGCTGTTCGGCCTGTCCACGCCGATGGCGGTGGTCGCCGGCGTGTTCCACATCCTCAACCATGCCACCTTCAAGGCCTCGCTGTTCATGGCCGCCGGCATCATCGACCACGAGACCGGCACCCGCGACATGCGCAAGCTGGGCGGCCTGAGGAAGCTGATGCCGTTCACCAGCGCGCTGGCGATCATCGCCTCGTTGGCGATGGCGGGCATTCCACTGCTCAACGGCTTCCTGTCCAAGGAAATGCTGTTCGCCGAGGCACTGACCGCCGGCGGTGGCCCGGGCGCGATGCGCACGGCGGTATCGATCGCCGCGCTGCTGGCCGGCGTGTTCGGCGTGGCCTACAGCCTGCGTTTCGTGCACGACACCTTCTTCGGCCCTGGCCCGCACGACCTGGACCGCGTGCCGCACGAGCCACCGCGCTGGATGAAGGTGCCGGTGGAGCTGCTGGTGGTGATCTGCATCGCAGTGGGCGTGGCACCGGCACTGACGGTGGCGCCGGTGCTGCATGCCGCTGCCGCCTCGATCCTCGGCAACGCCATGCCCGAATACAGCCTGGCGGTGTGGCACGGCTTCAACCTGCCGCTGGCGATGAGCGCGATCGGCGTGGTTGGTGGCGTGGCGCTGTACTTCGGCCTGCGCAAGCTGATCAACCTGCACGGCGTGGAAACCCGAACCACCGGCCGCAATGTGTTCCATGCGCAGCTGGATGCGATTTCCGCGCTGGCCATGCGCCTGACCAACGGCATCGCCAATGGCAGCCTGCAGCGCATGCTGCTGGGCCTGGTGCTGGTGGCGATCGTGGTCGCCGCCGCGCCGTTCGTGGCCAACCCGGCCTCGCCGAACTGGACCGCGCCGCAGCCGATCCCGCTGCTGGGCTGGGCGCTGTGGCTGGTGATGATCTCCTGCGCGGTGGCCACCCTGCGCGTCTACAAGCAGCGCCTGCTGGCAGTGCTGCTGGTCGGCGGCGTCGGCCTGATGGTGGCACTGACCTTCGTGTTCCTGTCCGCGCCGGACCTGGCGCTGACCCAGCTGCTGGTGGAGATGGTCACTCTGGTGCTGATGCTGCTGGGCATGAACTACCTGCCCGCGCAGTCCGGGCCGGAGCGACCGCGCTGGCGCAAGCGGCGCGACGCGGTGATCGCGATCATCGCCGGCGCCGGCCTCGGCGCACTGGCCTATTCGGCGATGACCCTGCCGCCGACCACCATGGCCGGCGAACTGCTCGCCCGCGCCCTGCCCGAGGCGTACGGCCAGAACGTGGTCAACGTGATCCTGGTCGACTTCCGCGGCTTCGATACCTTTGGCGAGATCACCGTGTTCGGCATCGCCGCGCTGGTGGTGCACGCACTGCTGCGCCGCACGCGGATGGCACCGGAGCAGATCATGCCTGGCCCGCCGATCAAGCTGCCGGTGCCGGCCGACCTGGCGCAGATCATGTTCCCGCTGACGCTGACCGTGTCGATCTTCCTGTTCCTGCGCGGCCACAACGCGCCCGGTGGTGGCTTCATCGCCGGCCTGGTACTGGCGGTGCCGCTGCTGATCCAGTACGTGATCCAGGGCACTGCCTCGGTGGAATCGCGCTTCGGCTTCGACTACATCCGCTGCATCGGCATGGGCCTGCTGATCGCCCTGCTCAGCGGCAGCGCGTCGATGCTGTTCGGCGTGCCGTTCCTGACCAGCGGCCACCTCGACCTGCACCTGCCGCTGATCGGCGACGTGCCGCTGGCCAGCGCGATTGGCTTCGACATCGGCGTCTACCTGGTGGTGTTCGGCGGCGCCATGCTGATGCTGTCGATGATGGGCACCATCAAGCCGTCGCGTACCCGTACCGCCCGCAAGGGTGAGATCGACCTGCAACGCCGTTCGGCCCGCACCGGGGAGATGGACTGATGGAACTGGCCCTGGCTACCGCGATCGGCGTGCTGACCGCCATCGGCATCTACCTGCTGCTGCGTGCGCGCAGCTTCGATGTGATCCTCGGCATGACCTTCCTGTCCTACGCCACCAACCTGCTGATCTTCGCCGGTGGCCGCGTGGTACTGGGCAAGGCGCCGGTGCTGCAGGAAGGCGTGGACAGCCACCTCGGCAACTACACCGACCCGCTGCCGCAGGCGCTGGTGCTGACCGCGATCGTGATCGCCTTCGCGATGACCGCGGTCAGCATCGTGCTGGCCATGCGCAGCCGCAGCGACAACCACAGCGACCATGTGGACGCCCACGAGCCCGACGACGACCTGCAGGATGAGCGCGTGCCGCCACGCCAGGGCGAGGACCGCGCATGAACCATCTGGTGATCCTGCCGATCCTGATTCCCCTGCTCGGCGCCGCGCTGTCGCTGTTCGTCGAACACCGCCGCTACGGCCCCAGGGTGCAGCGCGCGGTGGCGTGGACCGCGCTGTCGGCGCTGGCGCTGGCGGTGGGCCTGCTGTTCGCCAACACCGCCAGCGGTGACATCAACGTCTACCTGCTCGGCGACTGGCCGTCGCGCCTGGGCATCGCGCTGGTGGCCGACCGGCTGTCGGCGTGGATGCTGCTGACCACCCTGCTGCTGGCCATTCCCTGCCTGCTGCATGCCTGCTCGGGCTGGGACCGCCGCGCGCCGCACTTCCATGCACTGTTCCAGTTCCAGCTGGTCGGCCTCAACGGTGCGTTCCTGACCGGCGACATCTTCAACCTGTTCGTGTTCTTCGAGGTGATGCTGATCGCCTCCTACGGCCTGCTGCTCAGCGGTGGCCGTGGCCTGCGCATGCGCATCGGCCTGCATTACGTGGTGTTCAACGTCACCGCCTCGACCCTGTTCCTGATCGCACTGGGCCTGCTGTACGCCTCGCTGGGTTCATTGAACATGGCGGAACTGTCGCAGCGCATTGCCGAGGTGCCACCGGCGCAGCTGACGCTGGTAAAGGCCACGATGGGCCTGTTGCTGCTGGTGTTCTGCGCCAAGGCCGCCTTGATGCCACTGTACCTGTGGCTGCCGGAAGCCTATTCGCGCGCGCCAGCCGCCGTGGCCGCCCTGTTCGCGATCATGACCAAGGTCGGCCTGTACTCGGTGCTGCGCATCCAGATGCTGTGGTTCGGCGATGACGCGGGCGCGATGGCCGGCTATGGCCGCGACTGGCTGCTGTGGGCCGGCGTGGCGACGCTGGTGCTCGGTGGCCTCGGTGCGCTGGCCGCGACGCGGCTGCGCGTGCTGATCTCGTACCTGGTGATCGTATCGGCGGCCACGCTGTTCATCGCCTTCTCGGTCGGCATCCCGCAGGTGCTCTCGGCCGGCCTGTACTACCTGCCGCACAGCAGCTTCGTGGCCGCGGCGCTGTTCCTCATCGCCGATCTGATCCGCCGCCGCCGTGGTGGCGCCAGCGACCGCAAGGAAGTGGTCGCGCCGATGCCAGGCAAGGAAACGCCGGCGGTGCTGTTCCTGATCGGCGCGGTATCGGTGGCCGGCCTGCCGCCGCTCTCCGGCTTCCTGGCCAAGGCCGCCCTGCTGGCCGGCATGCCGGCGCAGTACACCGGCCCGGTCTGGACCGCGGTGCTGGTCAGCAGCCTGCTGGTGATCATGGGCCTGACCCGCGGCGGCATCCGCCTGTTCTGGCGCGTGCCGCCGGTCGACCCCGATGCACCGAAGCCGCGCAAGGCACGCCTGCGCCGGGTCGAGCTGTACGCCGCCTGCATCCTGCTGGCCTATGGCATCGGCATGACCCTGGCTGCCGCCCCGTTGATGCGCTACACCGACGCCACCGCTGCACAGCTGCTGCACCCCAGCGAATACGTGCAGCAGCTGCGCGCGACCACGCCGGAGATCCGCCAGCCATGACCGCCCAGCGCTCCCTGTTCCGCCGCGTCATTCCCTCACCGATGCTCAGCATCATGGTGGTGGCGTTCTGGCTGCTGATGTCCGACAGCTTCACCCTCGGCCAGATCATGCTGGGCCTGCTGCTGGGCGTGGTGGTGCCGCTGTTCGCCGCGCGCCTGGACCGCGAATTCGCCCGCATCGGCACGCTGCGGCCGCTGCCCAAGCTGTTGTGCGTCACCCTGTGGGACATCCTGATGTCCAACATCCGCGTCGCCATCCAGGTGCTGGGCCCGGAAAAGAACATCCACCCGGGTTTCATCTGGCTGCCGCTGGACATTGCCAACATCCATGGCATCGCCGCGCTGACCAGCATGATCACGCTGACCCCGGGCACGGTCTCGGCTGCGCTCAGTGACGACCGCAAGTACCTGCTGGTGCACGTGCTGCACCTGGAGGACCCGCAGGACCTGATCGATACGATCAAGCGCCGTTACGAGGCGCCGTTGATGGAGATCTTCCCATGACCGGTTTTGAAGTCATCCAGACCACGCTGGTGGTGTGCATGCACGTGGTCGGCCTGGCCATGCTGCTGGCCACCTGGCGCCTGCTGCGCGGGCCGACCGTGCCCGACCGCATCCTCGCGCTGGACACCCTGTCGGTGACTGCGATCGCCGAGCTGATGCTGTTCGGCATGTACCTCAATTCGCCGATCTACTTCGAGGCCGCGCTGATCATCGCCATGCTCGGCTTCGGCAGCACCGTGGTGTTGAGCAAGTTCGTGCTGCGCCGGGACATCGTCGAATGATCACCGCGATCCAGATCGGCCTGTCGATCCTGCTGCTGTTCGGCTGCTTCTTCATCCTGGTCGGCGCACTGGGCCTGGTGAAGCTGTCCACCTTCTTCAAGCGCCTGCACGCACCAACCAAGGCCAGCACGCTGGGCGTGGGCTGCGTGCTGGTGTGTTCGGTCTGCTACCACATCTTCCTGGGCCAGGACCCGCAGCCGCGCGAGCTGCTGATCACCGTGTTCCTGTTCATCACCGCACCGATCAGCGCGCACATGATGGCCAAGGCCGCGCTGTCGCTGCTGATGGAGAAGCGCCCCAGCCTGCCCGGCAACGAGCCGGTTGCCGAAGAACAGATGCCTCCGCCGGAACCGGTGCGGGAAGAAGAGCACGCGCAGAATCGGTAGTGCCGGCCGCTGGCCGGCATGGTGACGCCCGGTGGGTGGCGACCGTTGGTCGGCACGAAATCGACCGCATCCACGCAGAGCGTGGATCTACAACGCCGGGGCGCCGACCAGCAGCAGCTCCAGCACGAACCAGCCGATGAACGCGACCAGCAGGATCGCGCCTTCGCCGCGGCTGATCTTCAGGTCGCCGCGCAGCATCGGGTACAGCACCAGCGCGAACGCCAGCAGCGCCGGCAGTTCCAGGCGCACGAACGAGGCCGGCAACGCCAGCGGCTGCAGCACGGCCATCGCACCAATCACCAGCAACAGATTCACCACGCTGGAACCCAGCACGTGGCCGAGCACCATGTCGCCGTGCCCGCGACGCGCAGCGGCGATGGCCGTGGCGACCTCCGGCAATGCGGTGCCGATCGCCACCGGCAGCAGGCCGACCAGCAGGGGCGTCCAGCCCAGCGCGGCGCCGAAATCGGCGGCGGCGCCCACCACCAGGCGCGCGCCCCAGTACAGTGTCAACGCGGCAATCAGCACGCGCAGCACGTTCAACGGCAGGCTGGTGCGGCTCAGCGCGGATTCGGCAATGGCCGCCTGCACCTCCGCGCCTTCGCTGCGGCCACGGCGCAGCAGCACCACCTGCACCGCGATGAAGCCGGCCACCAGCACGCCACCTTCCCAACGCACCAGACGGCCATCCAGGCCGAACAGGATCAGCAGTACGCCAGCCGCCAGCAGCGACCACCACAGCACCGCCTGCAGGCGCGCGCGCAGCAGCAGGGGCGCGGCAATCGCCGCTACCGCCAGGGTCAAGCCCAGGTTGACGATGCTGCTGCCGACGGCATTGCCCAGTGCCAGCTCCGGTTGGCCGACCGCCAGCGCGCGCGCGTTGACCGCCAGTTCCGGCAACGAGGTGGTCACCCCGAGCAGCAGCAGTCCGGCCGTGAACGGGCTGGCCCCGAAGCGCTGGGCCAGGCCGGACACGGCCTTGACGATGGAGTCCCCGCCCAGCGCCAGCAGCAGCAGGCCGAGCAGGAACCAGGCAATGGCAATGGCGATCATCGAGCACTCCCCCAGCGGTCGTGGCGCGATTCTACGCTTGGCCCGCGCACCTGGCTGGGCCCTCGATCAAGAATCAGCCACAGCCTTCCGCATAATCGACCTGCGGGGTGCGGCCCACCCGCCAAGCGCCGACCCGGCCATCGGCACCGAGCGCGAAGTCGATCACCGCAGCCCCTTCCTGCGCGGGGCGAACGCGCAGGTGCTGGGCCTTCTCGTCGTACTTGTCAGGGCCGACATCAGCCCGCTCCGGGTACAGCACCTGCAGCTCACCCAGCGTCATGCCGACCTTGCCGCCACCCGGTGCAGTGATGGCAGCGCTGCGCACGTCGTAGCGCACCAGCTTGCGGCCCTCGATCATCAGGCGCGGATCCTCGGCATCCTGCGGGCGCAGGAAATAGCAGCCCTCGTTGCCGTCGTCAGCGGGCAGCGGCTTGCCGGCCGCGTCGGTACCCAGCCCCTGCAGCGGCGTGCCGAAGCCGGTGCGGACCTCGGCGATGCCGGCACCCAGCTTTGCTCCCGCGAAGCCGTCCAGGCGCGCCGGGCCCTGTTCTGCCGCCGGCGCCGGCACAGCAGGAGCGGCAGGGGCGGGTGAAGGAGTCGCATCAACCGCGGCGGGCGCCTCGGCGGTGCGGTTGCAGGCGGCAAGAGACAGCAACAACAGACCGGCAATCGGAAGGTGCTTCATCGGTGCGGTTCCCTGGCACGAAGGTGGCTGCACGCTAGCGCAATGGGCGTGCACGCGCTGCATTGTCATCGCCGTTTCATCGCCCTCGTTCAGGCTCGGCGTGCACCGACTTGGCTGTCCCTTCCATGCAACCGCGCAAGACCGATCTCGCCCGAACCGCGCTGCAGGCCCACCGCGCGCCGCTGGACATGCGCCAGCGACGGCTGCTGATCCTGTGCGACGGCCAGCGCACCGTTGCCGACCTGACCGGCCTGCTCGGCCAGGAGGCCCCGGCGATGGTGATCCAGCTGGTGCAGGCGGGCTATCTGGCGACCGGCACGGCAACGGTGGCGGCGCCCCCTCACACCGTTGCCGAACCGGCCAATGCGGCGCCGGTGAAGGGCCCAACGACCGCCACCGCCACGCCGGTCGAACGTCGCCGTTCGCTGGTGGCGGCGCGCATCTACGTGCTGGGCATCCTGGAAATGCAGCGGCATCCACAGGCAGCAGCGCTGTTCCGCGACCTGCAGCAGGCGCGTGCGGAGGATGAGGTGCTGCAGCGGCTGCAGTCGGCAATGCAGCTGCTGCCCGCGCTCACTTCGGATGGCTATTGCCAGCGCGTGCGGCAGCGCCTGCTGGAGGCGTTGCCATTGGAGCATTGCGACGCGTTCGCCGAGGCCGCTTGAAGAAAAAAGGGACGGAGGGGATTAAGTCGTTTCAAGCACACGTGCGCTGTTTGCGACTTAATCCCCTCCGTCCCCTTTTCCGGGTCAGCGGAAATTGTTGCGCAGGCCGTTCCAGCACTGCTGGTAATCGCCCTGGCGATGGCCCGCAGCCAGCGCCTGCGCGGTCGGGCGGATCACCGCGCGGGTCTCGAACATGAAGGCCATCGTGTCCTTGATCACGTCCGCCTTGGACAGGTCCGCATTGGACGCCTTGTCGAAGGTGGGCGCATCCGGGCCGTGCCCGCTCATGCAGTTGTGCAGCGACGCGCCGCCCGGCACGAAGCCTTCGGCCTTGGCGTCGTAGGCGCCATGCACCAGGCCCATGAACTCGCTGGCGATGTTGCGGTGGAACCACGGCGGGCGGAACGTGTTCTGCGCCACCAGCCAGCGCGGTGGGAAGATCGCGAAGTCCATGTTGCTGGTGCCTGGTGTGTCGCTGGGCGAATGCAGCACCAGGAAGATCGACGGGTCCGGGTGGTCGTAGCTGATCGAACCAATGGTGTTGAAGCGGCGCAGGTCGTAGCGGTACGGCGCGTAGTTGCCGTGCCAGGCCACCACGTCCAGCGGCGAATGGTCGATCGGTGCACGCCACAGGCGGCCCTCGAACTTGGCGATCAGTTCGAAGTCGCCATCCACATCCTCGAACGCCGCATGCGGGGTCTCGAAGTCGCGCGGATTGGCCAGGCCGTTGGAACCGATCGGACCCAGGTCAGGCAGCTTCAGCAGCGCGCCGTAGTTCTCGCAGATGTAGCCACGGCTCGGGCCATCGGGCAGTTCCACCCGGAAGCGCACGCCACGCGGAATCACCGCGATCTGCTGCGGCTCGATCTCGATCACGCCCAGTTCGGTCAGCAGGCGCAGCGCGCCCAGCTGCGGCACGATCAGCAGCTCGCCATCGGCATCGTAGAAGTAGCGGCCGACCATGTCGCGGTTGGCGGCGTAGAGGTGGATGCCCACGCCGGCATGCGCATCGGGCGAGCCATTGCCGCCCATCGTGTACAGGCCCTCGACGAAGTCGGTCGGCAGCTCCGGCAGCGGCAGCGGGCTCCAGCGCAGCTGGTTCGGCGAGGCCGGCTGTGCGCCGAAATCACACTGCAGCTGCGACTGCGCGAACGGAGTGAATTCGCCATGGGTCACCGCCGGGCGGATCCGGTACAGCCAGCTGCGGCGGTTGCTGCCGCGCGGCGCGGTGAAGGCGGTGCCGGTCAGCTGCTCGGCGTACAGGCCGTGGGCCACCTTCTGCGGCGAGTTCTGCCCGACCGGCAGCGCGCCGACGACGGCCTCGGTGGCGAATTCGTTGCCGAAACCGGACTGGTAGCCGCGGGCGGTGAGGGCGGTGGACATGGAAACTCCAGAGATTGCCGGCCAGCGGCCGGCACTACCATTTGGACAGGCAATGTCGGCGGGAGGCCGACATTGCCTGCAGACCTTACAGCACGCCGCGGCGGATCTGGTCGCGCTCGATGCTCTCGAACAGCGCGGTGAAGTTGCCTTCGCCGAAGCCTTCGTTGCCCTTGCGCTGGATGATCTCAAAGAAGATCGGGCCGATGCAGTTCTGGGTGAAGATCTGCAGCAGCTTGCGCTGGTGGGTTTCCGGATCGGCGTCGATCAGGATCTTGTTCTTCGCCAGGCGCGCCACGTCTTCACCATGGTTCGGCACGCGCTGGTCGATCACGTCGAAGTAGGTCTCCGGCGTGTCGAGGAAGTCCACGCCCTGCGCGCGCATCGCTTCAACGGTCTCGTAGATGTTCTCGGTGAAGCAGGCGATGTGCTGGATACCCTCACCCTTGTACGCGTCCAGGTACTCGTTGATCTGGCTCTTCGGGTCGGACGATTCGTTCAGCGGGATGCGCACGATGCCGTCCGGCGCGGTCATCGCCTTGGACACCAGGCCGGTCTTCAGGCCCTTGATGTCGAAGTAGCGGATCTCGCGGAAGTTGAACAGGCGCTCGTAGTAGTCCGACCACTGCTGCATGTTGCCGAAGTACAGGTTGTGGGTCAGGTGGTCGATGAAGGTCAGGCCGAAGCCCACCGGGTGCAGGTCGGCACCGGCGATCGGCTCGTAGTCGCCGTCGAAGATGCTGCCGGCACTGCCGTAGCGGTCGACCAGGTACAGCATGCAGTCGCCGATGCCCTTGATGACCGGGGCGCTGACCGCCTTGCTGTCCGGCTTGAAGGCAATGGCTTCGGCGCCGTTGCCCAGCGCGGTCTGGTAGACCTCCTGGCCCGGCTTCTTGAAACGGATGGCGAAGCCGCAGGCGCACGGACCATGCTTTTCAGCGAAGTCGGCGGCGAACGAATCGGGGTCTTCATTGACCAGGAAGTTGACGTCGCCCTGGCGATAGACGGTAATCGGACGCTGCTTGTGCTTGAGCACCGCGCTGAAGCCCATCTTCCGGAAGTACTCGTGCAGCTCCTGGCCACGGCCGGCCGGGGCGGCGAATTCGACGAACTCGAAGCCGTCGATGCCCATCGGGTTCTCGAAGGTGGTGACCTGCATGCCGGGGTTGGGGTGCGAGGCGGTCGGGACTGCGGTATTCATGGCGTGGCTCCGAATCGGTACCGCATCGGTACAAACCAGGTGCGGGCAGGTAGGGACCCGGCGAGAATGCAGGGTCTGGACCTACCCCTTATAGTTACACTTGAAACCACCAGCAAGGTGCACCGCAACATGAGCCCCGCCGATCCTGCCTCGACCCGCCTGCGTGCCTCGCACGTCCTGCTCGACCTGGAACAGTTCCTGCCGTACCGGCTGAGCGTGCTGTCCAACCGGGTCAGCGGCAACATCGCCAAGCTATACGGCGATCGTTACGGTCTGGCGATTCCCGAATGGCGGGTCATCACCATCCTGGCGCTGTACCCCGGCTCCTCGGCCAGCGAGGTCTCCGACCGCACGGCCATGGACAAGGTGGCGGTCAGCCGCGCCGTGGCCCGCCTGCTGGAGCGCGGCTTCATCAAGCGCGAGACCCACGGCGACGACCGCCGCCGCTCGGTACTGGCGCTGTCGGCGGCCGGCTTCGAGGTGTACGAGACCATCGCACCGATGGTGATCGAGATCACCCGCAAGCTGATGTCGGTGCTGAGCGAGGAGGAGGAACAGCTGCTGGAAAAGCTGATCCTGCGCCTGGCCGGCGACGGCCTGGAACGGATGGGCGAAGGGGTCTGAAAGAAAAAGGGGACGGAGGGGATTAAGCCGCAATCAGCACACATGTGCCTGAAACGACTTAATCCCCTCCGTCCCCGTTTTTCAGCTCAGGTGCTTGCGCCGTGCGTGGATCCACGGCACCGCCAGCGCGGCGATGGCGCCACCGGCGAAGCCGAGCGAGGCGGCGACGGTGGCTGCTTCGACCGCCCCCGGCAACGCCAGCGCGGCTGCCACCAGCAGCAGCGACGGCAGGCCGACGAAGGTGCCCAGGAAGAAATGCCAACGCGGCGACCAGGTGTTGAGCTGCAGCAGGCTGACCGGTTGCCAGGCTTCCGAGGCGGCGTCCTCGGCAATCTTCGCCACGGCCTTGGCCAGGTCCACTTCCGGCAGCGCGCGCCCCAGGCGGGCGGTGGCCAGCAGTTCGGCCACGGCCTCCACCGGCGGGAAGCTGGACGGCCACGCCACCGGTGCCGGCACGCCGTAGGCGGTCAGCAGCGGAACACTCAGCCAGGGCGCCACCAGCGGGCGCATGCGGCGGCGGCCATGCACGCACCAGATCTGTGGCTGCCCATGCGCGGTGACGCTGTACAGCGCCAGTTCGTTGGCCGGCGGATAGCCGAGCATGGTCACGCGTGCGGCCAGGCTGTCCTGGCCCATCGCGCGCAGGAAGCCGGGGCGGCTGCGCCCTTCCTGCATCCACGCCAGGCCCAGTGCCCCCACCAGATACGCCTCGGCCACGTCCTTGCTGCCAGCGGTGGCGCGTTCGTCACTGGCCAGGTACCAGGCCAGCGATTTCGGTTCGGACACATCCTCCAGGCCCCAACGGCTGTCGTCCCCCAGCACATGGCGCACCGGCAGGCGCGCAGGAGCGGTTTCGCCACGTTCGCCCGGCTGCAGGAACGGCAGCACGCCCTGGATGAAGGTGGACAGCTCGATCGCACGCACGCCGTGGCCCTGCCACTCCGGTGGCAACAGTCCGGCCAGCTGGCCGTTGGCGGCCAATGCATCAAGCCGGGACTTCTGCTCGACCAGCTTCTGCACCGCGCCCTTCAGCACCACGTTGTCGGGCAGCGCGATCTGCGGCAGGCGATGGCGCGGCGCGGCCAGTTCAACGGTGTCCTCGCCGGTACCGGCGTCATCCAGCAGCGCCTCCTGCGGCGGCAGGGTCACGCCCTCGCCGGCTCCGCCCTCGGCCAGCTCACTGGCGGGTTCGGGCAATCGTTCGGCGTGGTCGCTGTGCATGGGCGTTCCGGCAGGGTGCATCGACGGGATGTCGACTGAGGTCCTTGCCGGTAACGGCGAGCGCGTTGCGATATTGAGATGCCGATTGCGGGAATGTGACCGCAACCACAGTAGATCCACGCCATGCGTGGATGCGACCCAACCTCAGTGCCGACCCTGCCGGCCAGCGGCCGGCACTACCGGTCAGGCGCCCACTGCTTCAGGAAGGCGCTTACCCGCGCGGGCTGGAACACCTCGCCCCTGCGCAGCTCACCGGTAGCCTGCGAGACCAGCAGGCTTCCATCGGCATCAAGCACCAGCAGGCGCGGATAGTCGCGCTCCATCTCCGGGAACTGGGCGAAGAAGGCGGTGTTGGGCTGTTCGTCGCTGGCGTTGACCTTCACCCACACGTAGTGGGCATCGCGGAAGCGGCGCAGGTCGCCGTTGCCTTCCACGATCTCGTCCAGCGCATGGCAGCGGTCGCAGGCGGCATTGCCGACCTCCAGCAGGATGCGCTTCTTGCCGCGCTGGGCTTCCACCTTTGCGGTGGCCAGATCATCGGCGGGGTCGCGGGCCGGGTCGAACTGTGCGCCGAGCCCGGCGATGGCGGCGATGTCCGCCGCCACCGGGGTGTTGCCCGAGGCCACCGGTTCGCTGGGGTCAGCGACCGGTGGCTCGGTGGGCCGGGTATCCAGGGGCTGCGTGGGCTCGGCGGCGGCAGGCGGTTGCGGTTGGGAACAGGCGCCGATCAGCGCCGCACAGACCACCACCACTGCACCACCGAGCTTCATGCGCATGCCTTCTACCCTCTCATCGTTACTTGACGCCGTGCATCAGCTTGTTGATCAGCGGGGCGATCAGGAACAGCACCACGCCGGAGCCGATCAGGGCCCAGAACCCGAAGGTATACCCCTTCAGGGCCGACTCGACCGTCATGCCGCCTTCACCACTGACCACGCCGGCGAAGATGCCCGACAGGTTGTTGCCGATGCCGGTGGACAGGAACCAGCCGCCCATGCCGAAGCCGACCAGGCGCACCGGTGCCAGCTTGGTCACCATCGACAGGCCGATCGGCGACAGGCACAGCTCACCCACCGACTGGATGACGTAGACCATGAACAGGGTCCAGAACGGGATCTTGCCGTCCACGACCATCTGCGACAGGGCGAACATCAGCAGCGCGAAGGCGGCGCCGTTGAACAGCAGGCCCAGGCCGAACTTGCGCGGGATGGACGGATTGGTGCGGCCCATGGCCACCCAGATCCAGGCGATGATCGGCGCCAGGGTGATGATGGCCACCGAGTTGACCGACTGGAACCACGCGGTCGGGAAGGTCCACTCACCGAACTGGCGGTTGACGATGTTCTCGGCCAGGAAGGTGAACGAGCTGCCGGCCTGTTCGAAGAACATCCAGAACATCACGTTGAAGGCGAAGATGATCAGCATGGCGATCACGCGGTCGCGCTGCACCTTGCCCTCGCGGATGCCCTCGATCAGCAGCACCACGGCCAGCGCGGTGAACATCGCGCCCAGGATCCAGGCTAGGGCGGTAGCGCCGGTGGCCAGCAGGAAGTAGGCGATCGGAATGGCCACCACGGCACCGATCAGCACCATGATGATGCGGCCGAAACCTTCAGCGCCGGCCGGCGGTGCACCAATGCCCTTCAGGCCGGCACGACCGATGTAGAACCACACCAGCGAGATCAGCATGCCCACGCCCGAGGCGATGAACACGACCTTGTACGACGGCATTTCCGAGGTGCCGAAGACCTTGCGGGCCAGGTACTCGGTCAGCACCGGGGCGATCATCGCGCCGATGTTGATGCCCATGTAGAAGATGGTGAAACCCGAATCGCGGCGCTCGTCCTTCAGGCCGTACAGCTTGCCGACCATGGTCGAGATGTTCGGCTTGAACATGCCGTTGCCGACGATGATCGTGGCCAGGCCGAGCTTGAAGATGTGCTCCTGCGGCAACGAGATCATGAACAGGCCGGCGGCCATGATGACCGCGCCGGTCAGGATCGAACGCTGGTAGCCCAGCACCCGGTCGGCCACGTAGCCACCGAAGATCGCCGCGGCGTACACCAGCGCCAGGTAGGCGCCGTAGATGCGGCTGGCATCGCCTTCACCGGCGGCATTGCCGTTGTAGAACTGGGCGACGATGTACAGCACCAAGGCCCAGCGGATGCCGTAGAACGCAAAGCGTTCCCAGAACTCGGTCATGAACAGCATCCACAGCGGGCGCGGATGGCCCAGCGTGGTCTTGAAGTCCGGCAGGGCCGGCTCTGGGGTGTTCGCAGTGGCGTTTACGCTCATGCGGGTTTCCTGGTTCGGTGGATGACGAGCACGTCCGCTGTGCAGTTGGAGCAACGCGCGAGGATCACCGACTTCTGGCGTTCACGTCAAATACACGCCGTTTGAGGCAGGTGCCGGCCTGCTCGCTGAACTTGCATCTGAAACGATCCAGCCAGCGGCCGGGATCCAAGCTGAATACGGATCAGCCCTGTGCTGACGAGGGCCCGGCCTGCAGGCTGGTGCGCACCTGGAACAGCTCGGGGAAGAAGGTCAGTTCCAGCGCCTTGGCCAGGAAACCCACCCCGGACGAGCCGCCGGTGCCGCGCTTGAAGCCGATCACCCGCATCACCGTGCGCATGTGGCGGAAGCGCCAGAGCTGGAAGGCGGTCTCCAGGTCCACCAGGTCCTCGCACAGCGAATACTCGCGCCAGTACCGGTCGGTGTCCTGGTAGATGCGTTCGAAGACCGGCTGCAGTGCGTCGTCGGCCACATGCGGCTGGGTCCAGTCATGGGCCTCGTAGACCGTGGGGACAGCATGGCCGAAGCGGGCAAGGTACTTCAGGAACTCCTCGTACAGGCTCGGCGCCTCCAGCACGGTGCGCAGCTGCGCCTGCCCGGCCGCGTCATGCTCGAACACCTGCAGCATCTGCGCGTTCTTGTTGCCCAGCAGGAACTCGATGTAGCGGTACTGCAGCGACTGGAAGCCCGACGAAGGGCCCAGCACGTCGCGGAAGCCCATGTACTCGGACGGGGTCAGCGTTTCCAGCACCGACCATTGCTCGGTGAGCTGGCGCAGCACCTGCTTGCTGCGCGCCAGCACCTTGCGGCACTGCCAGACTTCATCGCGCTGCAGGAAGCCGATTGCGGCACGAAGCTCGTGACCCAGCAGCTTCAGCCACAGCTCCGAAGTCTGGTGCTGGATGATGAAGAGCATCTCGTCGTGGTGCGGCGGGTTGGACAGCGGCTGCTGCGCGCTGAGCAGCTGGTCCAGCCGCAGGTAGCCGCCATAGGTCAGGCGCCCCTGCAGATCGGTGTGGATGCCGGCTTCGAGATCGCGTTGGTTGTTGTCGACGGACATGGGTGCGGCCAGATCGGGGGCGGCAAGGGTAGCGCGTTGCCGCCATGCTGGCAGCCGCCACGTCCATACCGGGGCGTCCGGTTGGCCGTGGAGCATCGGCCGATGCCGGGCCTGCGCGTGGAACCGCCCATGCCGTTGTACTGGCGGTCAGCCAGAGGCGTATTCTGATGCTTTGCAGCAACGACTGAATACGTTGTTGTTATTGGCGCCCCACCCGCCGGCAGGGGTAAAACGGGGAATCGCCGTGTTGCGGCGCAGGAAGGCTATTCCGTACGCGTTCCTTAACATGGCGATTCATATCATTTGTAACTTCTCTGTCGAAGGTGCAGTACGCAATGACGGTTGCCGCTGAATTCAAGATCGAATACCTGCAGTACCTGGACGCGGACGGCAAGCTCGTCCGCGATGACCTGCCCGCGTCGCTGCGCGACCCCAAGGTCCTGGTACCGCTGTTCAAGCAGATGCTGTACGTACGCACGTTCGACAGCAAATCCATCGCGCTGCAGCGCACCGGCAAGCTCGGCACCTATGCCGCCTGCCTGGGCCATGAAGCCGCGCACGTGGGTATCGGCGCTGCGATGCAGAAGGACGACGTGTTCGCACCGTCCTATCGCGAGTACGGCGCGATGTTCATGCGTGGCGTGCGTCCGCACGACGTGCTGATGTACTGGGGCGGCGACGAGCGCGGCAACGACTACGGCGGCAATGCGGCCAAGGACTTCCCGTTCTGCGTGCCGATCTCCACCCAGTGCCTGCACGCCGCAGGTGCCGCGCTGAAGTTCAAGCTCAACAAGGAACCGCAGATCGCCGTGGCCGTGTGCGGCGACGGCGGCAGCTCCAAGACCGACTTCTACGCAGCCCTGAACTCGGCCGGTGCCTACAAGCTGCCGCTGATCCTGTGCATCGTCAACAACGGCTGGGCCATCTCGGTTCCGCGTTCGGCCCAGACCGGTGCCGAAACGCTGGCGCAGAAAGGCCTGGCCGGCGGCCTGCATTGCCTGCAGGTGGACGGCAACGACCTGATCGCGGTGCTGGCGGCGATGGAGCAGGCGCGCGAACGCGCGCTGGCCGGCGACGGTGGCACCGTGCTGGAACTGATGACCTACCGCCTGTCCGACCACACCACCGCCGATGACGCGCGCCGCTACCGCGACGACGCCGAGGTGAAGGATGCCTGGCAGCGCGAGCCGATGCTGCGCCTGCGCAAGTACCTGACCGCGGCCGGCGTGTGGAGCGAAGAAGAAGAAACCGCCTGGATCGCCGAGTGCGGCACGCGCGTGGACGAGGAAGTGAACCTGTACCTCAACACCCCGGTGCAGCCGGTCGAGGCGATGTTCGACTTCCTGTATGCCGATCCGCCGCCGGACCTGCTGGCCCAGCGTGCCCAGGCGATCGCCCTGGAGAAGCGCCATGGATGAGATCAAGAACGGCGCGCCCGGCGCGCACACCAACGCCGCCGACAGCGCTGCGGTCGCGCGCGGAGAAGAAAGCATGACCACCACTCCGATCACCCTCATCGAAGCCATCACCCAGGCGCTGGCCTGGGAGCTGGAACACGACCCGTCGGTGCTGGTGCTGGGCGAAGACGTGGGCGTCAACGGCGGCGTGTTCCGCGCCACCGCCGGCCTGCAGCAGCGCTTCGGCTCCGAGCGCATCCTCGACACCCCGCTGGACGAAACCACCATCGCCGGCCTGACCATCGGCCTGGCCGCACAGGGCATGAAGCCGGTGGCCGAAGCCCAGTTCGACGGCTTCATGTACCCGATGGTCGACCACATCGTCTGCCACGCCGCACGCCTGCGTTACCGCACCCGTGGCCGCCTGCACTGCCCGATGGTGCTGCGCGTGCCGTGGGGCGGTGGCATCCGCGCGCCGGAACACCACAGCGAAGCCAACGAGGCGATCTTCACCAACGTGCCGGGCCTGCGCGTGGTGCTGCCGTCGTCGCCGCAGCGCGCCTATGGCCTGCTGCTGGCCGCGATCCGCGAGCCGGATCCGGTGATCTACATGGAGCCCAAGCGCATCTATCGCCAGTACAAGGAAGTGGTGGTCAACGACGGCGAAGCCTTGCCGCTGGACGTCTGCTTCGTGCTGCGCGACGGCACCGACGTGACCCTGGTGACCTGGGGTGCACAGGTGAAGGAAGCGCTGGAAGCGGCCGACAAGCTGGCCGGCGAAGGCATCAGTGCCGAAGTCATCGACGTGGCAACGCTGCGTCCGCTGGACTTCGCCACCATCGCCGAATCGGTGGCCAAGACCGGCCGCTGCGTGATCGTGCAGGAGGCCCCGAAGACCGCGGGTTTCGGCGCCGAGATCGCCGCGCGCCTGGCCGAGGAATCGATCTACGACCTGCTGGCCCCGGTCGAGCGCGTCACTGGCTACGACACCCACATTCCGCTGTTCCGCCTGGAAATGAAGTACCTGCCGAGCGTTGAGCGGATCGTGGCCGCGGCCAAGCGCGCGGTGGCGGCCGGCTGACATGCGGGCCCGCCTTCTGGGGGCTTACCGCAGCCAGTATCCCAATCCGCTCCGGTTCCACACCGGCCAGATCGTCGAAGTGGGTGTACGTGACGAGGAATGGCCGGCGTTTGCCTGGGTACGCACCAACGATGGGCGCGCTGGATGGGCGCCCATCGCCTGGTTGCAGCTGCTGGACGAGGGTCGCGCCGAAGCGCTGTGCGACTACGACGCCCGCGAGCTGGATGTGGAAAGCGGCGAGATGGTGAAGCTTCATCACGAACACGGCGGGTGGTGGTGGTCCGAGCGCGCCAATGGCGCGACGGGTTGGCTGCCGGCCCGCGAACTGGAACTGCTGGAAGAGAACTGCAAATGAGCCAGACCAAGAACTTCAACCTGCCCGACCTGGGCGAAGGCCTGCCGGACGCGACCATCGTCGAGTGGTTCGTCAAGGAAGGCGATGTGATCAAGCTGGACGAGCCGCTGGTCTCGATGGAGACCGCCAAGGCCGTCGTCGAAGTGCCCTCGCCGTTCTCCGGCAAGGTGCTGAAGCTGTCCGGCGGCGCCGGCGACATCATCCCGACCGGCTCGGTACTGGCCAGCTTCGAGCTGGACCCGAACCTGCCGCAGCGTGCCGATGGCCAGGACACCGGCCACAGCCATGGTCACGCAGCGCCCGCCGCTGCACCGACGCCGCCGCCGCTGCCGGCCGCTGCCGCACCGGTCGCCACGGAAGAAACCAAGCCCGCCGCTGCCGAGCGTGATGACGCCGGTACCGTGGTCGGCGCGATGCAGAGCTCCAATGCCGTGCACGCCGAACAGGCGCTGGCCGTCGGTGGCGTCAAGGCCGTGCCGGCCGTGCGTGCGATGGCACGCAAGCTGGGCGTGGACCTGAGCCGCGTGGCCGCTACCGGCACCGATGGCGCGGTGACCATGGCCGACGTCAAGCAGGCCGCCGCCAATGGCAGCGCCAAGCTCGGCGCTGCCCCGGCTCCGGTCGCTGCCGCAGCGTATGCCGCGCCGGCCCCGGCGCAGGTGTCTGCCCCGGTGCAGAGCGAAGCCCGCACCCCGCTGTCCGCCGCCGGCAAGCCGATGCGCACCCAGCCGCCGGGCGTGGTCGCCAAGGGCCAGCCGGAACCGCTGAAGGGCGTGCGCCGCAACATGGCCCGCGTGATGGCCGATGCGCACAGCAAGGTTGTACCGACCACGCTGAACGACGATGCCGACATCCACGCCTGGCTGCCGGGCAACGACGTCACCGCGCGCCTGGTGCGCTCGATCGTGGTCGCCGCGCAGAAGGTGCCGGCGATGAACGCATGGTTCGATGGCGAAGCGCTGACCCGCACCCTGCACGCCCAGGTCGACATCGGCATCGCCGTGGACACCGACGACGGCCTGTTCGTGCCAGCCCTCCGCAACGCCGACATGCTCGACGCACGCGGCATCCGCGAAGGCGTCAACCGCCTGCGCGAGCAGGTGGAATCGCGTTCGATCGCCGCCTCGGAACTGAGCGGCTACACCATCTCGCTGTCCAATTTCGGCATGTTCGCCGGCCGCTACGCGACCCCGGTCGTGGTGCCGCCGTGCGTGGCCATCGTCGGTGCCGGCCGTGCCCGCCACCAGATGACCCCGGTGATGGGCGGCGTGGAAGCGCACAAGGTGATCCCGCTGTCGGTCACCTTCGACCACCGCGCGGCCACTGGTGGTGAAGCGGCCCGCTTCCTGCGCGCGATGATGGACGACCTGGCGCTGGCCAGCTGATCAGGTGGGTGCCAACCTTGGTTGGCACATGAATTGAAAAAAACGCCGGGCACTGCCCGGCGTTTCTTTGTGCACGCATCCACGCATGGCGTGGTTCTGCAGAACGCGTGCGATCAATCGCGAGCGACCAGGCCCTCGGCGCGACTGTACACACGCAGGCGGTGGCCATCCGGATCGGCGCCGACGAAGGTATGGCCAAATTCCAAGGTCACCGGCGCCTGCAGGATCTCCACACCGAGAGCGCGCCACGCATCGTGCATCTGCTGCACAGCCTTGGGGTTGGCCGCCACCATCGCCAGTTCGGCGGCACCGGCCTGCGCAGACACGGGGGGCTGCACGTCATCGCGCTGCCACAGACCCAGTGCGGCGCCATCGCCGAGCAGGAACAGGGCGAAGCCGGGCGACTGCTCGACCGGTGGCTTGCCGAGAATGCCGCTGTAGAAACTGACACTGGTGGCGACGTCGCGCACGTACTGCAGCAGGGTGCTGGGCGTGAACATGGGGGAGCTCCGTTGTTGGGAGCGATCATGGTGGAACACGCCTGCTGACGGATTCTGTCAGTAGCGTCGACTGTTGGTAGAGTCGACTGTCAGTCGACTGCTCTTCCTCCAGCCTGCTTGAACCCCGCGCTGCGCGCGATAGTCGACTGTTGGTAGAGTCGACTGTTAGTCGACTGCTCTTCCTTCAGCCTTCTTGAACCCCGCGCTGCGCGCGATAGTCGACTAACAGTCGACTCTACCCCCCGCCGCTCCCCGTTGTTGCTGTGGTCATGAGCGGTCCAGCCAGTCCGGGGCGATGCCCTGCGCCTTCTGCCAGCGCCGCAGCAGGGTGGCGCGTGGCACGAGGTAGCGGTCCTCCAGCACGCGCACCTGGCGGATGCGGTCCAGCCGGAAATGGCGGAAATCCTCGCGGCTCTCGCACCACGCCGCCAGCATCGGCACCTCATCGAAGTAGCCCAGCGCGAACGGCCAGACAATGCGTTCGCTGCGCTGGCCGTGCGCATCCTCGTAACCGAACTTCAGGCGCTGCTGTGAACCCACCGCTTCGCGCACGGCCTGCAGGCGCGCAGGCGGCACCTTGGCCGCAGCGCGCGAAGGGCCAACGCGCAGGCCGCTGTCACGCAAGGCTTCCCGACGCGCTGCCGGCAGCACATGCGCGATGCGCGCCAATGCATCACGCGCGGCCTCGGCCAACGCAGGCTCGGTGCGCGCCGCAACCCAGCGCAGGCCCAGCACCAATGCATCGATCTCTGCGGGCGGCAGGGTCATCGGTGGCAGCGTATCGCTCGGCGCCAGCTGGTAGCCGACGCCGGCCTCACCACGCAGGTCGGCACCCTGCTCGCGCAGGGTCTCGATATCGCGGTACAGCGTGCGCAGGCTGATGCCCAGCGCTTCGGCCAGCACCTGCCCCGCCACCGGCCGCCGATGGCGGCGCAGCAACTGCAGCAGCTGGGTCAGGCGCAGGGCACGCGACATCAACCGACCAGTGCGCTGGAAGTCACCACGTGCTCGCCCGGCGGCGGGGCCAGCGCGGCATCCACCAGTGCCCTGGCAATCCGTTCGGCCGGATTGATCCGCCACGCCCGCGGCAACACCGGCCCCAACACGCCCAGCACCCGCAGGGCGAAGTGTTCGCCACGGCGCACCTGCTGCCGCTGCCCGCCAATCAGGCCAGGCCGCACCAGGGTGAGCGAAGCAAACTCGAGCGCGCGCAGATCGCGCTCCAGTTCACCCTTCACCCGGTTGTAGAAGATCGCGGAGCCTGCATTGGCCCCTGCTGCCGAATTCAGTACGAAGGCGCGCGCACCCTGGCCGCGTGCCAGCCGCGCAAATGCGAGCGGGTAGTCATGGTCGATGCGATGGAAGGCCTCACGGCTCCCCGCCTGGGCCATCGTGCTGCCCAGCGCGCAGATCACCGTATCGACCTGCGCCCAGTCGGGCGCCTCCGGCAGGGCGTCGAACTGCAGCAGAGGGGCGTACAGCTTCGGGTGGGCCAGGGTCAGCGCCCGTCGGGTCGGGGCCACCACGGCACGGCAGCGCGGGTCGTCCAGCAGCATCGGCAGGGCCAGCCCGCCGACCAGACCGGTCGCCCCCAGCAACATCACGCGCATCACCACCTCCACTGCGGCATCCTGTCGCCCATCTTAGCCGTTCAAGCCGTCGGCGACCGCGCCGATATGCTGGAACCAGTCCCTGCCAGCCCCAGGATTTGCTCCATGACGGACCAGCCCGACCACCGCCCTGCCCCCGGTACCGCCCTTGGGCCGCCGGCACGCGTGCGCGCGGTGGTGGACGATGGGCTGGGCGACCGCGTGGTTCTGCAGGGCGGCGGTGGCGTGGCCCTGCAGCAGCTGTTCGCCTGCGCCGACGCGCCCGAGCCGCTGCTGGCCGCGTTCGCCAATGGCATGGCCACCCTGCCCGGCGAACTGGGCGACATGGGCGACCGCCTGCAATCGGCGCAGGCCAGCGCCGATTGGCCACGCTATGGCCGCGCGATGCGGCAGTTGATCGACAAGTACATCCGCACCATCGAGCAGCATTCACCGGATGGGCAGCCGGAAAGCCTGCGCCTGTCCGAGCAGCTGCGGCTGCTGCTGGGCGGCGCGGTGGTGGCCCTGCTGCAGCACGACCCGGACCTGCGCGAGCAGGCGCAGGCGCTGGCCCTGCGCCTGCGCCAGTGGCAGCCGGGCACGGCACTGGAACCGATCGAACAGGGCGTGCGCGAACTCGGCCACCAGGTCGGCGTGCGTGCCGAGAGCTGGCAGGAGCAGCAGGCGCTGCTGCTGGAACTGTTCGCGCTGCTGCTGGAGAACGTGAGCGAGCTGCTGGACGACCGCAGCTGGCTGCAGGGCCAGATCGCCGCGGTGCGCCAGCTGCTGGATGGGCCGCTGGAAGCCGAAGCGGTCGAGCGCACCCGCGCCGAACTGCGCGAGGTGATCTACAAGCAGGGCCTGCTGCGCCAGGGCATTGATGATTCGAAGGCGGCGATGCGCGGCTTGATGGGCGAGTTCATCGAGCGCATGGATGGCATGGCCGCCAGCACCGGCGAGTACCACGATCGCATCGGCAGCTATGCGTTGCAGCTGCGCGAGGCGCGCAGCATCGCCGACCTCAACCAGCTGCTGCAGGACGTGATGCGCGACACCGGCAAGGTGCAACAGCAAGCGGCGCAAGCGCGCGATCATCTGGCCAACGCGCGGCAGGAAGTGGAGCGTGCAGAGCAGCGCATCGCCGAGCTGGAACAGGAATTGCGCGCCGCCGGTGACCTGGCGCGCATCGATCCACTGACCCAGGCGCTGAACCGCCGCGGCCTGGACGAACTGCTGCAGCGTGAACTGGCCCGCGCCGCGCGCAACAACTCGCCGCTGGGCGTGGCGGTGATCGACCTGGATGATTTCCACCAGACCAACGATGCACATGGCCATGCCGGTGGCGATGCACTGCTGCAGCACCTGGTAGCCGTGTGCAAGCTGCTGCTGCGCGCCACCGACGGCATCGCGCGGCTGGGCGGCGATGAATTCGTACTGGTGCTGCCGGAAACCCAGGGCGCCGACAGCATGGCCACCGTGCAGCGCCTGCAGCGTTCGCTGGCACACCGCGTGCTGACCGTGCAGGACCAGCGCGTGCCGGTGCATTTCAGTGCCGGGCTGGCGCAATGGCAGCCCGGCGACGATACCGAAACCCTGCTGCGCCGCGCCGATGATGCGCTGTATGCAGCCAAGCGGCAGGGCAAGAACCGGGTGCAGGCGGGCTGATCGTGGCGTGGGGTCAGATCCCTTTTCCACAGGAAAAGGGATCTGCCCCCGACGATCAGCGAGATTACTTCCCGCGCAGCTTCTGGAACCCGGTCACCGCGGCCAGCACGATGGCGCCGGCGATGGTGCCGGCCACCGACAGGAACTTCATCAGCCACGGCGCCGAGGCCACCAGGCCGCGACCAAAGGCGGCCACAGCCCCGCCCTTGCGCGAGAGGTACAGGCCAACGTCATCAAGCTTCACGATGCCCGCCACCAGCCCATAGACGAAGACCGTCATCGCCAGTGCCACCACGGCCAGCGTGACCACCTGGTTGGTGAACGATGCGGTGGCGACCACGCCCAGGGTCAGCACGATGATCTCGGCCGAGAGGATGAAGTCGGTGCGGATCGCGCCCTTCACCTTGTCCTTCTCCCACGCCACCATGTCCACCTGCGCGTCGGCCAGCGCCTTGCGCCGCTCGGCCTGGCGCTCGGCATCGTCATCGGACGAATGCAGGAAGCGATGTGCCAGCTTCTCAACGCCCTCAAAGCACAGGAACGCGCCGCCGATCATCATCAGCGGCACGATCAGCGGCACGTTCCAGCCACGGCTGTGCAGCCAGGCCTCCAGCGCGCTGATCGCCAATGCTGCGGGCACCAGGATCACCTTGTTGACCAGCGAGCCCTTGGCCACCGCCCACACCACCGGCAGCTCGCGGTTGGCGTTGACCCCGGTGACCTGCTGCGCGTTCAGCGCCAGGTCGTCGCCGAGCACACCGGCGGTCTTCTTCGCCGCGACCTTGGTCAATACCGAGACATCGTCGAGCAGGGAGGCGATATCGTCGAGCAGGGCGAACAGGCTGGCACCGGCCATGGGGCGTCCAAGAATGGGAATGAGCGGATTCTGACCGATACCGGGGCGGCTGCGGAAGCGGGTGGATTCACTGCGTGCCTACCGCCCCCCGGCGACACTGCGGAATCCGGACATTGCCGGCCAGCGGCCGGCACTACCAACTTTGTCGCATGGGAGTGTCGCTTGAGCAATCCGCCCACCGCCAATGGCAATCCTCCGCTGGTCAAAGGCATGAACCGGCGCAGCCAGATCCTGCGCCTGCTGATGCGCTATCGCCATTCAGGCGTGTTCTCGGGCATGAACCTGGATGCCGCAGGCAGTCCGGCCGACGTTCCCGCGGACGGCAACCCGGAACAGTTCGTCAGCGACCTGGAAGCGCTGGGGCCGACCTTCGTCAAGCTGGGCCAGATGCTGTCCACCCGCCCGGACATGGTGCCGGTGGAGTTCGCCACGGCGCTGGAGCGCATGCAGGAAAAGGTGGCCGAGATTCCGGTCGAGCGCATCCACGCGATCGTCGAGCAGGAGCTGGGCGCACCGGTGAACAAGCTGTTCGCCGCATTCGATCCCGAGCCTCTGGGCTGCGCGTCGATCGCGCAGGTGCATCGCGCAGTGCTGCACGACGGACGCCAGGTGGCGGTGAAGGTGCAGAAGCCTGAAGTGGCCGCACAGCTGCGCTCGGACCTGGAAGCGTTGCGCAGCTTCGCGCTGGCCGCCGACCACCTGACCCAGGTCGGCCGCCGTGTGCGCCTGCGCGACTGGCTCAACGAGTTCGCAAAGACCCTGATGCAGGAGCTCGATTACCACGCCGAGGCCGAGAACCTGGCCCGCTTCGGCCGGCACCTCAAGCCGTTCCGCCGTCTGTGGATTCCGCAGCCGCTGTGGGACTACAGCAGCCAGCGCGTGCTGACCATGGAACTGGCCACCGGCGTGCGCGTGGATGCGATTCCCGATGTGCGCCGCACCGAGCAGTCGATGGACCCGCTGGCGGCGGCGCTGATACGCGGCTACCTGGACCAGATCTTCGTGCACGGCGAGATCCATGCGGATCCACACCCGGGCAACCTGCGGGTGATGCCCGATGGCCGGCTGGCGATCTTCGATCTGGGCATGGTGGCGCACATGCCGCCGCGCCTGCGCGAGCGGCTGCTGAAGATCCTGTTCGCTGCCGTCGATGGCCGCGGCGAGGAAGTAGCCGACGACCTGATCAGCATCAGCACGCGGCTGGAGGCGTTCGACGAGGAACGTTACCTGCGCGAGACCGGCCAGTTGATTGCACGCTACGCCGCCAGTGGCAGTTTCTCCGAAGGCCGGGTGGTGCTGGACCTGGTGCGCATCGCTACGGCCTGCGGCCTGCGCACACCACCGGAACTGAGCCTGCTGGGCAAGGCGCTGCTCAACCTGGAAACCGTGTGCCGGTTGCTGGCACCCGAGCTGGAAACACGTCGCATCGTCGAGCGCCAGCTGCAGCACGTGATGCGCGCGCGCCTGAAGAAATCACTGTCCGCGGCCAACATCGCCAGCGAGGCGATGGAGCTGCAGCAGCTGCTGCGCGATGGGCCGCGCAAGCTCTCGGACATCATGGCGCTGCTGGCCGAGAACCGCCTGCAGATGAAGGTGACCGGCCTGGAAGAGTCGCGGTTGATGGAAAACCTGCAGAAGATCGCCAACCGGGTGGCGGCCGGCATCATCAGCGCGGCGCTGATCATGGCCGCGGCGATGATGATGAAGATCGACACCGGCTGGCACCTGTTCGGCTACCCGCTCATTGCGCTGATTCTGTTGTTCATCGGCGTGGTGCTCGGCCTTGGCATCGTGACCAGTGCATTGTTGTTCGACCGTCGCGCGCGGGCACGCGAAGAACGTGGTCATCGCTAGCGCGTCAGCGAAAACACCCGTATTCATGCGGTTCTTAATGCAATCCAACGAAGCCCTTCACGCTCGTTTTACCTTCTGAGCGCGATCTCGCGCGCGTCATTTCAACAAACATTTCAGTCAGGTTCGTGCATGCACTATCGGGTCATCGGCCTGTCACATGCATGTGCTTGCGGCAGCGCCGGTCGGATGGACACGCGTCGGTACGACGTCCATCACCACCACCCCGTCACTGCCGAAGCTGCCTATGCTCTGGATACTGCTGCTGTCGTTGTTGCTGCTGTGCTGGTTGTTCCTCGCGTCCGACAAGTGGGTGTGGTGGAAGGCCAGTGCGTTCTCGCTGCTGCTGCTCGCGCTCAGCGCATGGTGGCTGATCGACAAGCTGTCCGGTGATGGGCTCAACGCCGCCACCCTGTACCACCTCGGCGCCGACATGGAAGGCGCCGGTGTCTCCGATTTCAAGGGCTATATCGCCGGCTTCATCGTGCTGGTGCTGGTCTCGCTGCTGCCACTGTTCGCCACGCGGGTGAAGCGCTGGCGCCAGTCCGGCCACGGCGCTGCCTGGTTCGCCGGCTTCGCTGCAGTATGGGTGGCCACGATCATGATCAGCCCGCTGGCCCGCGACGGCCAGCGCCTGTACCAGCAGCTGCGCCCGGTCGACTTCGCCCGCATCGCCCCCGAGTACCAGGTGCCGACGCAGCCGCTGCAGCGCCCGCGCAACATCGTCTGGATCTACGGCGAGAGCCTGGAACGTACCTACCTGGACGAGGCCGTGTTTCCCGGCCTGATGCCCAACCTCAACCGCCTGGCGTCCGAGTCACTGGACGTGCGCAACCTGGCCTCGGCCGAGGGCAGCGGCTGGACCATCGCCGGCCTGGTGTCGTCGATGTGCGGCGTGCCGCTGACCACCTCGCAGGGCGAT
Organism: Stenotrophomonas maltophilia; assembly: GCF_013464915.1. GTDB lineage: Bacteria > Pseudomonadota > Gammaproteobacteria > Xanthomonadales > Xanthomonadaceae > Stenotrophomonas > Stenotrophomonas maltophilia_AT. The sequence continues at coordinate 81,722 of NZ_RAVT01000022.1, read as the reverse complement.
GAGAACAGCATGGACCGCATGGGCAGCTTCCTGCCCAAGGCCGTGTGCCTGGGCGATTACCTGAAGCAGCAGGGCTACACCAACCACTATCTGGGCGGTGCCAACGGCCAGTTCGCCGGCAAGGGCCAGTTCCTGGCCAGCCACGGTTTCGATGAAGTACACGATCTGGCGTGGTTCAAGCAGCAGAAGAAGATCGGCCGCATCCACTACTCGGCCTGGGGCGTGCACGACGACGTGCTGCTGGACACCGCCTACCAGCGCTTCGAGCAGCTCTCGCGTGCGGGCTCGCCGTTCATGCTGACCACGCTGACCATGGATACCCACCACCCGGCCGGCCATCTGCCGGTGGCGTGCAAGGGCGAGCGCTACCAGAGCCAGTACGGCAACATCAACATGCTCAACGCGCTCAAGTGCAGCGACCGCCTGATCTCGCAGCTGGTGCAGCGCATCCAGGCCAGCCCGTACGGCAAGGACACGCTGATCGTGATCGCCTCCGACCACCTGGCGATGCCCAACGATCTGACCCACATCCTGACCCGCCAGAAGCGCGAGAACCTGCTGCTGTTCCTCGGCGACGGCATTGCCCCGCAGCAGCTCAGCGCCGACGCCGGTACCACCCTGGATTCGGGCGCGACCCTGCTCAGCCTGCTGGACCCGAACCTGAAGACGATGGGCTTTGGCCGTTCGCTGATCGACAGCCAGCGCGCGCCCAGCGCCAGCGTGGCCACCCAGCGCGATGGTGGCCGTGACTATCCGCAGTACCTGGCCTTCGCGCGTTCACTGTGGCTGGGCGAACCGACCCGCGAACTGAAGATCGATGGCGATGACCAGGTGGTGGTCGGCCTGCAGCACGTGCAGCCACCGGTACTGCTGGAGTACGACAAGGACTGGGGGTTGAAGTCGGTGTACCTGGAGAACACCTCGCGCCAGTTCGATGATGCCAATCCGGACAACACCCTGGCCTACGTCGACCGCTGCACCGCATTCGAGGATGGTTCGGCCGATGGCGACTGGTGCGCCCTGCTGGTCAACCGAGACAACGGCATCAAGCTGTACCGCGACAGCGACCTGCGCGGTGGCATCGCGGTGGATGCGCCGCTGGATGCGTTCCAGGGTCCGCGCCCGAGCGTGCGCCAGGCGCACATGATCACCCAGAAGGGTCGCCGCACCCGTGCCGGCCAGTACATGCTGCAGCTGGTGGCAAGCACGCGCCCTGATCGCGGTTTCTGGATCGAGGCGGTGTCCTCGCAGCGCAAGGTGGTGCTGGCCCAGCAGTGGGTGCAGCCCGATGCCGACGGCAAGATCAACGTGTCGTTCGGCCTCGACCACGAAGTGGACGATCTGGAAATCCGCGCGTGGTTGAACCATGCCGAGAAGCTGGCGGTGGATACGTTCGCACTGGTGCCCTCGCGCGGCCGACCACGAGGATAGGGGGTTTCTTTGCAGGGCTGCGCCCTGCACCCGCTACGATCCAGAGCAACAGCAACAGCAACAACCGAAGCAAAAGCGGGTTCCCTGTAGGTAGGCGGGGTGGGTCCGGTTGCGGGAGACGCCGTAAACCCGTCCMTGGGGGCTTGGCCGCGGCATCCATGCCGCGGACACTCCCGCAACCGGACCCACCCCGCCTTCGACAKTTTCCCGCGATCTGTCGGAAATACTCTTGGGGTCAGATMCGTTTTMCGTAGGAAAACGGATCTGACCCCAGATTGATTTCGATATCTGACAGATGTGTCGACCAAGGTCGACACCTACCCAAAGCCGCGGGAAACTGTCAGAGGTGGGGCGGTGTCGGAGTGCGGGGTGTCAGCCGCATGGATGCGGCTGCCAAGCCTCCATGGACGGATTTACGGCGTCCCCGCACTCCGACACCGCCCCACCAAACCACGGAATGCACGCTGTTGCCGTTGCCGTTGCTCCGGCCTGTAGCGGGTGCAGGGCGCAGCCCTGCAGAACACTCCCTACTCCTGCGGATCGCGGGTGATGTGGATGTCGGTCGGGGTCGACAGCGGAATGTTCCGCTCCGCCAGGATCTGCAGCAGGCTGAAGTACAGATCGCTGCGGGTGGCGTACACCTGCCGCGGGCTGGCCACGTACGCAAAGCTGTTGATGGTGATCTGGCCACCGGCAATGCTGTCGATGTAGACCGTCGGTGCCGGCTGCTTCAGCACGTTGGTGTGCGCGGTGTACGCATCCAGCAGTGCCTGGCGCAGATTGCCGACATCGGTGCTGGGCGGCACCGCGAACTGGATCTGGATGCGCCCCTGGTTGTTGCCCATCGTCATGTTGCGCACGGTCTTGGTGACCAGCTCGGAGTTGGGCACGATCAGCGTCGACTTGTCGCCCACCTGGATCTCGGTCGAGCGCAGGCTGATGCGGCGGATGTCGCCTTCCTGGTCGCCCAGCTTCACCCAGTCGCCGATCTTCACCGGACGCTCGGCCAGCAGGATCAGGCCAGAAACAAAGTTCTGGGTGATCACCTGCAGGCCGAAACCAATACCGACCGACAGCGCGCTGACCAGCAATGCCAGCTTGCTCAGCTGCAGGCCCATCGCGCTCAGCGCCCAGATCACCGCGATGATGATGCCGACGTAGCGGGCAACCGTACTGACTGAATTGCGTGCGCCCAGGTCCAGTTCGGTCTTGGGCAGGTAGGTGTCGGTCAGCCAGCGCTGCACCAGCTGGGTGACCGCCAGGCCGGCCAGCAGCACCAGCACGGCCAGCACGATGCGCACCGGCTCCAGCTTGGTTCCGCCGATATCGAATCCGGAAGTGAACAGCGACGAGAACCGCTCCACCACTGCGCCGATGTTGCCGAACGGCGCCACCAGGGCCAGCAGCGCGATCAGCACGACGATGGTGCGCAGCGCTGCCGACAACAGCACGCCGGCCTGCTCCAGCCGCGACACGCTCAGGCCGGTGCTGAGCAGGATGGTCTGGCCAACCTTGCTGTCGGCGTTGAGCATCCAGGTGCTCAGGTCATCGACGAACTTGAACAGCAGGGTCGCCGCCAGCACCACGATGCTGCCGCCGATCAGCTGCTGGTTCACGAATTTGGCGAAGTTCAGATAGCCCAGCAGCGTGGCGATGATCGCTGCCACCACCGCGATGTTGCCTGCCACGCGCGCCAGCACCAGCCAGCTGCTGCGGCGCACCGGCGTACTCGGGCCCTGCCCGTCGGCCTGCGCTTCCAGCTTGGCTTCAGCATCGGCGGTCTGCCGGCGGTGCAGTCGCGCCAGCGTCACCAGCATGGCCATGATCAGGCCGAGGTAGGTCAGGGCAATCAGGCCATCCAGCGCCACCGTGGTGACATCGCTGGTGCGCGTGGCCTGGTCGAGGGCGACCAGCACCGTGCTCAGCCAGGCCAGTGCGGCCGCGCCCCAGGCGTACTTGCGCAACTTGAGTGCAGCGGTGTCGTCCAGGTTCAACAGTCGCCATGACGGGCGCTTGGGCACCAGCAGGCAGGCGCTGAGCGCAGCGATGAAGGCAGCGCGGAAGGTCGCGGTTTCCAACCCGTCAGCCACCACCTGCAGGCGCGGCGCGATCGCATCAACGGCATCCAGCGCTGCCATCAGCACCACTACGGCATAGCCGGGCAGCAGCGTACCCACCAGCAGCAGCCACATGGCCAGGCCGGAACGGCGCAGGCGGCCATCGGGCGCACGCTCGGATGCGGCGAACTGCCGCCCCAGGCGGCGCAGCCACAACCGCAGCGGGAACATCATCACCAGCGCGGCCACCAGGCCCAGCAAGGGCGTGCCCCAGCCATTGGTGCGGATGCCGGCGATCAGCGCGTCACGCCCCTGCCCGGCCAATGGCACAACGCGTGTGATATCGATCGGCAGACGCTCGGCCACCTTGCTCCACAGCGCAGGCGACAGCGGCGAGGCCACCTTCTGCCCCAGCTCTTCGGTGCGTTGCGCGGCGCGTTGCTGGTCGATGTCGGTCGCCAGCTGCTGCGCACGCACCGCACTGGTCTTGGCCTGGGCCACCGATGCGGCCAGTCCGTCGCGCTGCTTGTTGAGGGTGCGCCGTTGCGCTGCCAGTTCCGGCGGCTCTGTGGCGCCTTCGGCAGGAGTGCCCAGCTGCGCCAGCTGTTCGTCGAGGCGGTCCAGCTGCGGCTGCAGCGCCTTCTCCAGCGCCTCGGCGTCACGCCGTGCCTTCGAAGCATCCTCGGACAGCATGGCCAGTGTTTCGATGGCCGAGGCATCACCACGCTTGCGGTCGACTTCCTTCAGCTTCGCATCGATATCCGCCAGCTGCTGCTTCGGCGTGGGGTCCTCATCCTGTGCCAGCACCGGTGCGGACAGCAGGAAGGCAGTGCACAGCAGCAGGACCAGCCAGGGCCCCCGTGCACGGATCGATCGCAGGAAAGAAGACACGCCAGCCACACCGTTTCGCGCGGACCACCGCGCCTGCGCGCGACTATACGGCACCGCCGATAAAGGGCGGGTGGGCAGCCCCGGCAGCGTCGAGTGTCAGTACTTCAGCCGCAGCTCTTCCACGGCTGGCTGCTGCAGCGCGTACCAGTCCTGGAACTCTTCCTCGGTGATCTCATCGGGCGCATACACCGCCACCGGGTGCCAGTCGTGGTCGGTCGGCAGCGGCTGGCGCGGGCCGGCACGCAGGCTGTAGCTGACGCCCTCGTAGTCGACCAGGTCATCAACCTGCGGCCACTGCTCGCGCGCGAACGCGGATTCACTCTTCAACAGGATCACCTGGTACATCGGCACCTCCACCTCGGTTGGATCAGGAAAACACGGCGCTGGCGGCAGCATACCGCCGCACCGGTGACAACGGGCACGCCGCAGCAGCGACGGAACGTTCTGGACACGGCCATCGCCCCGGCTTCACCCGCCCATGGCAAGGCCATCGGCATCGTGGAGGCTCCCCCCCCTGCCACGACCGCCGATGACCGACCACCCGCCGCTGAAGACCGTCGCCGACCTCAAGCTGCCCCGCTACCTGGGCACCTGGTACGAGATCGCGCGCCTGCCGATGCGCCACGAACCGGAAGGCTGCACCGACGTGTCGGCGCACTACGCCCTGCTAGACAGCGGCAACGTCGGCGTCACCAACCGTTGCCGCATGGACGGCGAGGTCGAGGAGGCCAACGGCGAGGCCTGCGCCGTGGACAACGACAGCGCGCGCCTGGAGGTCAGCTTCCTGCCCAAGGGCCTGCGCTGGCTGCCGTTTGCCAAGGGCGACTACTGGGTGATCCAGATCGCCCCGGACTACAGCGTGTCGCTGGTCGGCAGCCCGGACCGCAAGTACCTGTGGCTGCTGGCGCGCGAGCCGCGTCTGGACGCCACCGTGCAGGACCATTATCTGGCGACCGCTCGCCTGCAGGGCTTCGATCTGTCCGAACTGATCCAGACCCCGCACACCGGTCGCCCCACGGCCTGAACCGCGCATGCCCATGGACCTGAAGAGTGGCTATCCGTGGTGGGCGGTGCGCAACGGCCTGATCCACGCCTTCCCACCGCTGGAAAGGGACCTGCGCTGCGACGTGCTGGTGGTCGGCGGTGGCATCACCGGTGCACTGATCGCCGACGAACTGTCCGCCCACGGCCACGAGGTGGCGGTCATCGAGCAGCGCGACATCGGCTGGGGCAGCACCGCCGCCAGCACCGCGCTGCTGCAGTACGAGATCGATACCCATCTGCTGGAACTGACCGAGCGCTACGGCCAGGACGCGGCGGCGTCGGCCTACCTCGCCTGTGCAGAGGCAATCCCGGCACTGGCCGAGGTGGCGCGCGGTCTGAAGGACCTGGATTTCCAGCGGATGGACAGCCTGTACCTGGCCAGCCGCCATCGCGACGCGCCGCGCCTGATGGCCGAGGGCGTTGCCCGTCGCAGTATTGGCCTGGATGCCCGCTGGCTGGGCCCCGGGGAACTGCAGGAACGTTTCGAGGTTGAGGCCGGCGGCGCCCTGCTGACCCGGCAGGCAGCCCGGGTCGATCCGTATCGGCTGACCTATGCGCTGCTGCAGCGCGTGCGCCGGCGCGGCGGCCACGTGCATGACCGCGCGGTGCTGCACAGCCTCGACGCCACCGCGCGCGGGGTGACCGCCCGTACCGAAGCCGGTGCCGCGGTCCGCGCACGCCATGTCGTGCTGGCCATGGGCTATGCCAACCAGCGCTGGCTCGACCAGCGTGTCGCGCGCAACCGCAGCAGCTATGCCTTCATCACCGACCCCATCGATGCGGACGTACTGGGCCGGCTGCGCAACACGATGGTGTGGGAGAGCGCCCGCCCGTACCTGTACCTGCGCGCCACCGGCGACCGGCGCCTGCTGGTCGGTGGGCTGGACGACGCCATCGACATCCCGGCGCGGCGCGACCGGCGCGTGCAGCGCAAGGCCGACCAGCTGATGAAACAGCTGCAGCACTGGTTCCCGCGGCTGGACCCGGTACCCGCCTTCTCCTGGGCCGGCACCTTCGCCGAGACGGCGGACGGCCTGCCGTTCTTCGGCCCGCACGATCAGTGGGGCCCGCGGGTGCATTTCGCCATGGCCTACGGCGGCAACGGCATCACCTACTCGATGATCGGCGCGCAGCTGCTGCGGGCCCGGATCGAGCGGCGCAGGCATGCGCTGGAAGGGCTGTTCGGGTTCGGGCGGTTGTGACCTGCAGCCAGGCATGGCCTGGCTCTACCCCAATCCGGCGCCGACAGGCATCATTCAAGCAGCCCCTGCTAGCGTCGGCCTGTACCGCCGCGTGTTGCGTGGCCACCTGTCCGCTGGAGCGCCGTCATGATCCGCCCCCTGACCCTGCTGCTGTGCCTGGCCCTGCCGGGAACCGTACTGGCCCAGTCTGCCGCCGGCGCCACCGCGCCGCAGGCCGCCGGCCTGGACCTGACGCTGCCGCAGGCGCCGATGCGCTACCTCAACGATGCGAGCCTGAAACAGGATCCGCCGGGCACGTACTACGGTGACAAGAGCGGTCCGCGCGTGCACGACGACGCGAAGATCGCCGACGTGACCGACGACAAGGTCAAGGTGTCCGGCAGCTTCACCACCGGCATCGGCTATTCCAAGAACGGCGGCAACAGCCACTACAACGCCGCCACGCTGAACCTGAGCAAGAACTACACCACCGATGAGGGCAAGACCCATGGGGTCAACGTCAACATCCACGTGAGCGAGGGCAAGGGCCCGGGCTTCTTCGGCCCGTATGGCGGCTATTACGGACGCGGGCCGGGCTACTGGGACTACCCGCCGCCGTTCGGCTGGTAAGCCAGCTCCTGTTGAGCCGAGCCCTTGCTCGGCTGGTAGTCGCACGGTAGCGCCGGCCGCTGGCCGGCGACTCGCGGGGTTGGAAACGATCATGGGTTGCCGGCCAGCGGCCGGCACTACCATCAGGTCAATCCAGCCAGCCATCGCGCTCGCTGTGCAGGATGCGGCCGTCATAACCGCTCAGGCGCACGTCCACCTTCTGGTTGCGGGCATTGCGCGCTTCCAGCGACCAGGTCGCACCATCGCGTTCCAGCGAATGGATGTCGCGCAGCCCATGCGCCTGTGCCCGTGCCAGCACCTGCTCGGTGGTCAACAGCGTGCGGCTGCTGTGCTCGTCGAAGATCTCGCCGGTCTTCGGGTCAACGTAGACCTCGCTGAAGCGGCCATCGGCGCGGCTCACGTCGGCCTCCCACAGGCCATCATCGCGTTCGATCTCGTGGATCTGGGTGTAGCCGGCCTTGCGCAGGGTCTGTTCAACCTGGGCCATGCCCAGCGGCGCGGCCTGTGCGGCCGGCGCGATGGCCAGCAGGGCAACGGTGGCGAGGGTGAGCGACTTCAACATGGGGGTTCTCCTGTTCGTGTTCGTGGCCGGACCATCCCGGCAACGCCACGATGCATGCTCCGGTTAACAGCGCCTTAGCCGAAGCTGTTAGCCCGTTGTTAGTCACCCCCGCCACACTCACGCCTGTTCCTACAGCCCGCCCTGCACCCCGATGCTCTCCACCCTGCCCCTGCTGCTGGCCCTGGCCAGCGCCCCGACCGCCGCCGCGCCCGTGCAGGATCCGGCGCAGCAGGTGGCGCGTCGTGCTGTGCAGCAGGGCCGTTACGTGCCGCTGGAAAGCGTGGTGCGTGATGCACTCAAGCGTTACCCGGGGCAGCTGCTGGAAGTGGAGCTGGACGACGGCGTCTACGAAGTGGAGATCCTGCGCGGTGACGGCGTGGTGGTGGAGCTGGACTATGATGCGCGCAGCGGAAAGCTGCTGAAGACGGAGCTCGACGACTGATGCGCATCCTGTTGGCCGAAGACGACGCCGCGCTGGCGCAGCGCCTGGTGCCCCTGCTGGAGCAGGCCGGCTACGTGGTGCACCAGGTTGCCGACGGGCGCGAGGCCGAGGAGATCGGCCAGATCGAAGAGCTGCAGGCGGCCATCGTCGACCTCGGCCTGCCCGGGCTGGACGGACTGAGCGTGATCGAGCGCTGGCGCGGCAATGGCCGCAGCTTCCCGGTGCTGGTGCTGACCGCGCGCGGGCGCTGGCACGACAAGCTGGCCGGGTTCGATGCCGGTGCCGACGACTACCTGACCAAACCGTTCCAGGCCGACGAACTGGTGCTGCGCCTGCGCGCCCTGATCCGCCGCAGCCATGGCCACGCCAGCCCGCGCCTGCACTGCGGCCCGCTGCAGCTGGACGTCAATGCAGGCCGCTTCGAGCTGGATGGGCAGGCGCTGTCGCTGAGCCCGCAGGAGTTCCGCCTGCTCAGCTACTTCATCCATCACAGCGGCCAGGTGATCGGCCGCGACCGGCTGGGTGAACAGGTGTTCGAGGGCGGGTTGGATCCCGACTCCAACGCGCTGGATGTGCTGCTGGGGCGTGTGCGCCGCAAGCTCGGCACCGAGCTGATCCAGACCGTGCGCGGCCAGGGTTGGCGGCTGGCGGCGCCGTGACGCGGCAGCCCTCGCTGCGGCGGCGCCTGCTGCTGGCCGGCGGCGCTGGCCTGCTGCTGGTCTCGTTGCTGGCCAGTGCGCTGCTGGGCGAACTGTTCAAGCGCAGCGCGCGTGATCGGCTGGACCACGAGCTGCAGCAGGACATGCTGACCCTGCTGGCGCAGGCCGAAGTGGACCCGGAAGGACAGCTGCGCCTGCGCCAGGAACCCAATGACGCCCGCTTCCAGCGGGTGTTCTCCGGTGCGTACTGGCAGATCGCCGGTGCCGATGGCCGCGTGCTGCTGCAGTCACGCTCGTTGTGGGATGAAACGCTGCCGGCTACGGCCACTGGAGCGGCCACCCGCAACCTGACCGGCCCCCTGCAGCAATCGCTGCGCGCACGCGTGCAGCAGGTGCGCCTGCCGCGCGCCAGTGAATCGTTCGTGGCCGTGGTCGCCACCGACCGCAGCGCGCTGGATGCCGATGTCGCCGCATTCCGGCAGCGCACCGCCATCGCCCTGGGCGTGCTGGTCGCAGCGTGGCTGGCGGTGCTGGCCAGCCAGGTGCACTTCGGCCTGCGTCCGCTGCATCGCCTCGGTGCGCAGCTGGAACGGGTGCGGCGCGGTGATGCGCAGCACATCGAGACGCGCGGATTGGGCGCGGAGGTCGCGCCGCTGGGTGAAGAACTCAACGCACTGCTGGAGCACCAGCAGCGCATGGTCGCGCGGGCACGCACCAGCGCACAGGATCTGGCGCATGCGCTGAAGACTCCGCTGAGCGTGCTGGCTACCGAGGCCGACGGCGAAGGTGCGCATTGGCGTGGCACTGTGCGCGAACAAAGTGCGCGCATGCAGGCCAGCGTCGACCGTTACTTGGCTGCCGGACTGGCCGCCGACCATCGCCAACGCACCGACGTGGCGACTGTCGCACAGGCGCTGTGCCGGTTGATGGCACGCGTGCATGGCGAGCGCGGCATTGCGTTCACGGCGGAAGGCATCGATCCGGCGCTGCAGTTCGCCGGTGCCAGTGCGGATCTGGAAGAGATGCTGGGCAACCTGTTGGACAACGCGGGGCGATGGGCACGGCAGCAGGTCAGCGTCGGCGCTGACATCCACGAAGGGCAGCTGCGCATCGACGTGCGTGACGACGGCCCCGGTCTTGCGGCAGAGGCGCTGGCGCAGGTGGTGCAGCGTGGCGTGCGGCTGGATGAGCGCGAAGGCAGCAGCGGGCTGGGCCTGGCGATCGTGGGCGATATCGCCGCCAGCTACGGCGGGCGGTTGGCGTTGGAGAATGCGCAGCCAGGGTTGCGGGCGACGGTGTGGTTGCCAGCGGGGTGACTCGTCAACGCTGGAACGCCAGGCCGGTAGAGTCGACTGTCAGTCGACTTTCGCGCGCAGCGCGGGATTTCCCGGCACCGCAGCCAAGAGCAGTCGACTAACAGTCGACTCTACCCGCCTTCGCCGGTCATTCCAGTTCCGCATCAGCGGTGATGCATCCACCAGCAGTCAATCGCGTCCAGCACGATGTGGATGATCAAACCGATGCCGAACAACCGCGTTTTCTTCGGCACGCACAACCCCGCATAGACCGCAATCGCCGGTGCGGTGTGCAGCGGATGGAAACCGATGCTGCAACGGTTCGGCGCGTAGATCGGATCGGCCAGCAGGTGGTCCAGATCGATGATCCAACCCAGCAGCAGCAGCAACCACGCCGAGGCGAAGCGCTTGCGCCAGAACAGCCATGCCAGCAGGGCTGGCACGGCGGCATGCAGGAACAGATGGAAGATCGCGCGTGCGCTCATCGGGACCGGTAGCGCCGGGCCATGCCCGGCGTTCCCGTTGGCCTCACACCAACGGTTCGTCGGACAGGTAGGTGTAGCCGGTCAGGCCGGCTTCCAGCGCTTCGGACAGCTCCTGCGCGCGTTCCGGCGACAGCTGTGCCTCGGCCACACGCTGCGCATAGGTCGCACGCAGTTCGTCCAGGCGGTAACCCACGTAGTCCAGCATCACGTCGGTGGTATCGCCACGGCGCTGCTGGGTGATGGCATAGCCATCGGCGTCAGCCAGCACTTCCACCGCGTCGGTATCGCCGAACAGGTTGTGGATGTCGCCCAGGATTTCCTGGTAGGCGCCCACCATGAAGAAGCCGATGCGGTAGCTCTCGCCCGGCTTCATCTTGTGCAGCGGCAGCGAGCTGTCCAGGCTCTCGTTCTCGACATAGGTTTCCACCATGCCGTCCGAGTCGCAGGTCATGTCGGCGATGATGCCGCGACGGTCCGGGGTTTCGTCCAGGCGCTCGATCGGCACGATCGGGAACACCTGGTCGATCGCCCACACGTCCGGGATCGATTCGAACACGCTGAAGTTGACGAAGTACTTGTCGACCAGGCGCTCGTTCAGTTCGTCCAGCACCGGGCGATGGCTCTTCTCGTCGTAGCTCAGGCGCGCACGCACGCCGTGGGCGATGGCGTAGAACAGATCGTCGATGCGCGCACGCTGCGGCAGGTCAATCTGGCCCAGCGCGTAGCTGGCCAGGCCTTCGGCGTGGAAATGCTGCGCTTCCTGGAACAGCTCCACCGCCGGGCGCACGTCCAGCTCGTCGTGGATCTCGCGCAGGTGGCGGATCGCCGCCGGCTCGTCGTCGTGCTGGTCCGGCACGCGGCCTTCCTGCGCCTCTTCCACTTCCGACACGTTGGCGATCAGCACCGCGTGGTGCGCAGTCATCGCGCGGCCGCACTCGGTGACGATGCGCGGCGGGGTCAGGCCGAATTCTTCGCAGGCATTGGCCAGCGGCTGCACGATGTTGCTGGCATAGGAGTGCAGGCCGTAGTTGATCGAGCAGAAGCTGCGCGAACGGGTGCCTTCGTAATCCACGCCCAGGCCACCGCCCACGTCGACGTGGGTGATCTTCGCGCCCAGGCGCGACAGCTCCACGAAGTAGCGGGTGGCTTCGCGCATGCCGTTGGCGATGTCGCGCACGTTGGAGATCTGCGAACCCATGTGGAAGTGCAGCAGGTTCAGGCAGTCGGCGTACTCGGTGTCACGCAGCGACTTCCACAGGTCCAGCAGCTGGCGCGGGGACAGGCCGAACTTGGCCTTGTCGCCACCGCTGTTCTGCCACTTGCCGGCGCCCAGCGAGGCCAGGCGCATGCGCACGCCCAGGCCCGGCTTCACGTCCAGCGCCTTGGACTCTTCCAGCACCAGCTTCAGCTCGGACGGCTTCTCGATGACGATGAAGGTCTGCAGGCCCAGCTTGCGGCCGATCAGGGCCAGGCGGATGTACTCGCGGTCCTTGTAGCCGTTGCAGACGATCAGGCCACCCGGGCGCGACAGCGCCAGCACGGCCATCAGCTCTGGCTTGCTGCCCGCTTCCAGGCCGAAGCCCTCGCCGTGGTGGCTGGCCAGGGTGCCGGCCACGCCGCGGGTCTGGTTGACCTTGATCGGGTATACGGCGGTGTAGCCGCCACTGTATTCCCAGTCCTGCTGGGCCTGGCCGAAGGCCGCCTGCAGCTTGCCTAGGCGCTGGCCGAGGATGTCCGGGAAGCGCACCAGCAGCGGCAGCTTGGCGCCGGCCGCACGGGCCGCGTCCACCACCTTGGGCAGCGACACCACCGGGCCGTCCGCCCCGGTCGGTCTCACCACCATGTGCCCGGCCTGATCCACGTCGAAGTAACCGTCCGCCCAATGCGGGATCGAGTAGGTCTTGCGGGCTTGGTCGAGGGACCAATCGGTCATTTCAGTCGGCCTTGTTGGCAATAAAAGGGGGGGCATGATAACGCCTATATGCCCACAGGTTCGTTATCATGCGCGCCCGCGCCCGTGACAGGTTCCAACCTGAACGGGCCGATCCGTCCGGATGTGGCATCTGTGCCACGCGGCCCCGCCCGCCAGCCCGGCTCCACCCCTCCGAACAGGACTGTTTTCCAATGACTGACAGCAATAACTGGTACATCGAACACTTCGAGCGCACCGGCTCGGCCATCGGCTACCGCATCACCGGCAAGCTGGACGAGGTGCAGTCGCCGTTCCAGAAGATCGAGATCTTCCAGACCACCGACTGGGGCAACCTGATGACCATCGACGGGGCCATCATGCTGACCAGCAAGGACAACTTCTTCTACCACGAGATGATCAGCCACCCGGTGCTGTTCACCCACGCCGCGCCCAAGCGCGTGGTGATCATCGGTGGCGGCGACTGCGGCACCCTGCGCGAAGTGCTCAAGCACACCGGCGTGGAGAGCGTGACCCAGTGCGATATCGACGAGCAGGTCACCGTGATGGCGCGCAAGCACTTCCCGGAACTGTGCGACTCCAACGACGATGCCCGCGCCGAGCTGCTGTTCGACGACGGCGTGGCCTACATGGCCAACTGCCCGGCGGGCAGCGTGGACGTGGTGATCGTCGATTCGACCGACCCGGTCGGCCCCGGCGAAGGCCTGTTCAACAAGGCCTTCTACGAGAGCTGCTTCAAGGCCCTGAAGGACGACGGCATCCTGGTGCAGCAGTCCGAATCGCCGCTGATGCAGCTGGACCTGATCAACGAAATGCGCACCGAGATGGGCAAGGCCGGCTTCGGTTCGTTCAAGACCCTGCCGTTCCCGCAGCCGTGCTACCCCACCGGCTGGTGGAGCGTGACCATGGCGCGCAAGGGCGACAGCAGCTTCGACTTCCGCCAGGCCGACTCGGCCGCCAAGACCTTCAACACCCTGTACTACACCGCCGCGCTGCACACCGGCGTGCTGGTGACCCCGCCGTTCGTGCAGGCGGCGCTGAAGGGCTGATCGGAAAGCGTGCCAACCAAGGTTGGCACCTACCGGGGTTGAGGCGTGCCGGCCAACGGTCGGCACCCATCCATGCAAAAGAAAAACCCGCGCTGGCGACAGCACGGGTTTTTTCATGTTCCGGTAGTGCCGGCCGCTGGCCGGCAACCGCATGTAACGATCAAAGCGCCCAGATACCGGCGATCACCGCCACCACCAGGCCCCACTTGATCAGCTGGTAGGCCACCACGCTGCGCTCGCGCAGCGCCTTGGCCTTCAGGCGCACCTTGTAGACGCTGCCAAAGGCCTTGTTGACGCCACCGGTCGGGTCACCCGGCAGGTTCGGCGAGGCACCACCGGCCAGCAGCGTGGCCGCCACCGCGCGGTTGAACAGGCCCGGCAAGCCGAAGCGCAGCGGGCGGGCGATGTCGCAGAACAGGATCACGCGATCATCCGGCGTCTCGTTGTGCGCGTGGTGGATGTAGGTCTCGTCGAACATCATCCACTCGCCGTCGCGCCAGCTCTTCTTGATGCCGTCCACTTCGATGTAGCAGCCGTCGTTGTTGGGCGTGGCCAGGCCCAGGTGCAGGCGCAGCGAACCGGCGAACGGGTCGCGGTGCGGGCGCAGTTCACTGCCCGACGGCAGCTGCGCGAACATCGCCGCACGCACGTCCGGCAGCGATTCCAACAGCGCCGTGGTCTTCGGGCACATCGCCTTCGCCGACGGGTGCGACGGGCCGTACCACTTCAGGTAGAAGCGCTTCCAGCCACGGCGGAAGAACGAATTGAAGCCGGCATCGTTGAACGTGCTGGAGGCAGCGATCTTCTGTGCATCGCGCAGCGCCAGCGCCTCGTCGCGGATCATCTGCCAGTTCTGGCGCAGCGGCTCCAGCTGCGGGAACTCCTTGGCCGGGTCCAGGAACGGGGTGGTCGGCACCTTCGAGAACATGTACATGACCACGTTGATCGGGGCCATGAAACTGGAGTGGTCCAGCAGCTGGCGCGACCAGCGCGCGCGCACCTTGCCACGGAAGTGGATGTACAGCACGCAGGCCACGAACAGCGCTGCAATGACAATTTTGATGATCAAAGCACTTTCCTCCAGCCGCAGCCGGAACGGGAAACGGGGCGATGCACGGCCTGGCGGCCAGCACCGGTTGGGAACGCGGCAGGGGACGGGGACGTGCCGGAGGGGGGCGGCCGCCGATGTCGCGGGTTAACAGCTTATGGTCGGCAGGGCGTGCGCCGGGGTCAAGCCGGACGTGCGTGGCGTTCAGCGCGGCGCCGATGAATGGGCCGGAAGCGCGCCCAACTCCTTGATCCAGCAGGGCGAGCCTCATAAGTGAGACGGAATTGTCCGATTCTGCGTGACGAACTGTTCCAGCCACGGCCCCGACATTTCTCCGACAAATCGTGGAATAGCGAACTGGCGAGTACTAAAATTAACGAAAACTTAGTAACTCCCTGTAGCACCGGTTCGCTTGACGCTTTGCGCCACCCACCGGGTCGTCCGAGACCCCGACATGTATCTTCCTGCTCTCCCCCCCTCCTCCTGCGGCAATGACGCCGCCTCCCCGCTGCTGCTCAAGCGCGGCGAGCGTTTCCTGGCCCCCGACGTCTACCGCACCTGCCTGGACGGGCGCGAGGCGGTCATCAAGGATTACTCCCGCTACCGCGGCACCCCCGTTTCGCTGATTGCACGGCTGATGGTGCGCCGTGAAGCCCGCATGCTGCAGCGCCTCGGCGGCTGGAAGCATGCCCCCGCACTGCTCGGCACCCTGGGCGGCCTGGCGCTGGGCATGGAGTTCATTCCCGGCCAGACCCTCAGCACCGCGCAGGCCGTTGGCAACGACGTGTTCGAGCAGCTGCAGCACGCGCTCAGCCGCCTGCATGCCGCCGGCATCACCCACAACGACCTGCATGGCACCAACGTGGTGGTCAGTGGCGGCGTGCCGGTGCTGCTGGACTTCACCTCCGCATGGCGCGTACCCCGCTGGCTGCGCCGCGGCCCGCTGAGCCGGCAGATGCGCCGCAGCGACATGAAGAACCTGCTGAAGATCCGCCAGCGCGTAACCGGCCAGGCGCCGAGTGCCGCACAGGCCGCACTGGTGGCCGACCCGGGCTGGGTTGCTGCCGTGCGGCAGGGCTGGAAGCAGTTCTACAAGTGGGCGAAGCGCCGTTAAGCGCTGTTCGCCCCTGCATTGCTTGCGCGACTGCCGTTTGCCCCTGCATTTGCCCGGGGTCACACGCCCGATTTGCTCTGCGATACTCGTCGGCACGCCACTCGCAAGGACGCTGGGGATGCCGACACCTGAACACACCCGCCTGCTGACTTCAGCCGCAAGATCCATACTGCGCCCCTTGGGCTGCGTGCAAAAGGGCCGTTCGCGCACCTGGCTTGACGACCAGGGCTGGTGGGTCGGGGTGGTCGAATTCCAGCCTTCGGCATGGGACAGGGGCAGCTACCTCAATGTCGGCGCCTGCTGGCTCTGGGAAGAAAAGGACTACCTGTCCTTCGACGTGGGCGGCCGCGTCGCCGGATTCGAACGCTTCACCGAAACCACCGAGTTTGCCTCGGCCGCACAGGTACTGGCCACGCAGGCCGCCGCCGAGGTACTGGCCCTGCGTGACCGCTTTCCCACCCCGGGGCACGTGCGTACATTGATGAGTCATCACCCCAAACCGGGCATCCGCGAACACATACATGCGGGCATCACTGCCGGGCTGGCGGGCGCTTACGACGAGGGTCGCAGGCACTTGGCACTGGCCGCTACGGAGACCCACCCAGCGCCATGGGTCGATGTGCTGAAGCAACGCTGTGCCGAACTCATGCCGCTGCTGCAACGTGATGGCGGCTTCGAGGCAGAGATCGCCGCCACCGTGACGCGCACCCGCCGTGCGCTCGGTCTGCCGGAGTGGCGGTCGTCCCCCCTCATTCCGCCGGGCTGATCACACTGGGAGGGCACTTCGTCGAACACGGGTGTTCGCGCCGCCCGATTCCGGTCGTAGAGTCGAGCTTGCTCGACCGCTTTACCGCTCATTGTAGAGCCGAGCCCACGCTCGGCTGCTGTTCCTGCATCGCGCGAAATGCAGCCGAGCATCGGCTCGGCTCTACAACATCCCGCCAAACGGGCTACAACGCGTCCGCGTCCAGCTCACCGGTACGGATACGCACCACGCTGCCCAGGTCGTACACGAACACCTTGCCGTCACCAATCTTGCCGGTGCCGGCGGCCTTCACGATCGCCTCAACCACGGCCTCAACCTGGTCATCGGTCACCGCCACTTCCAGCTTCACCTTCGGCAGGAAATCGACCACATACTCCGCACCGCGGTACAGCTCGGTATGGCCCTTCTGGCGACCAAAGCCCTTCACCTCCGTCACCGTGATCCCGGTAACCCCACGCTCGGCCAGCGCTTCGCGCACGTCATCGAGCTTGAACGGCTTGATCACCGCCATGACCATCTTCATCGTCTATCTCCTGTCTTCCGGCGTGGAGGATAGCGCCTGAACGCGGCCCGTGCGAAGCCGCTGCGGCCTGTCCGGGCAGTGGGTGCCAGCAGTATCCTTGTGCCCGATCGGCCTGCCCGCGCCGGATGCACGGGCCCTACCCCACGGAGCACCCCATGATCGACCTGAACCAAATCGATGACCTCGCCCGTCGCCTCAGCGACCTGGTTCCGCCGGGCCTGCGCGAATCGCGCGAGGAACTGCAGGCCACCTTCAAGAGCGCGTTGCAGGCGGGCCTGGCCAAGCTCGACCTGGTCACCCGCGAGGAGTTCGAAGTGCAGCGCGCGGTGTTGTTGAAGACCCGCCAGAAGCTGGACGCACTGGAAACCGCCGTGCGCGAGCTGGAAGGGCGCGGCGCCACAGAATGAAAAAAGCAGGCGCACCGCGCCTCCCGTTTACAGAGTATTTCCCGGATGGGGCCTTGCAGCAAGGCCCACCGGGCGCCCTAGACTCGCCGGCCTGTCGATCCGGCAGGACACGCAGGGGCAGTGCCGATGGCGCAGGACACCGAATGGACACCCGTTTCGCATGACACCTGCGGCCAGGTTGCCGGGCCGTTCTACCACGGCACCCGCGCTGACCTCGCGGTGGGTGAGCTGCTGAGCGCGGGCTTTCGCTCCAACTATCGCGATAGTGTGGTGATGAACCACATCTACTTCACCACGATTGCCAAGGGCGCCGGGTTGGCTGCGGAGATGGCCCGCGGTGAGGGGCGGCCGCGCGTGTATGTGGTGGCGCCGACCGGGCCGTTCGAGGACGACCCGAACGTGACCAACAAGAAGTTTCCGGGGAACCCGACGCGGTCGTATCGGAGTGCGCAGCCGTTGCGGGTGATTGATGAGATTCTGGAGTGGGAGCTCTACGACGCGGAGTTCGTTCGGCAGTTGAAGGCGTTTGTTGCGTCCGGTAGCGGCGAGATCATCAACTGAAGAAGTGGAAGATCGGCACGGCCACGTAGCCCTCATTTGCAGGGTGAGCTACCCGGTAGCTCGCCCTTAAGCCGCCGCATCGTGGAGTCGAGGGCTCCAAGGAACGACGCATCGCCGTCCGTCACAAGCGTGCGCGCACGCACCAGCATTACTTCAGCCCGGTGGCAATTCTCGGTCCCGCCCAACGAGATGAGATGGGAAGCGAGGCGCTGCATCGCTGCGGGGTCTCCTCTCGAAACTCCTTCCTCCATCCACTGCCTGTACAGCGCTGCATTGCCTATCTCGCGATAGTGATTCTCGACCAACCCTTGAGCGTGCCCGTCGCCAGAGCGGGCCCTGGCTTCCATCTGCGCGGCGGACTCGGGGCCGTAGCTTCCGCTTCTGCTCCCTGCGATCACATTGCTGGCGGTGCCACCGGGATTGGTGCAAGCCAGAAGGCATAGCGCCATGCTCGTGAACAAGACCAGTCTCACACAAGCGTTCATCCTGCATCCCCACATGTCTGGGCGGCTCCCCTGATACAGCGCGATCCTAGGGCGGCCAAGTTCAGCCATCAAGCCGGCGCATGGCCGGACCCACGCATGGGATCAGGAGCCCCGCCAGTAAGCCTCCCTCTCGTGCAAGACACCCTTGCTGTGCCAGTGATTGACGCCCCTTAAAGCTTCGTAGTGCCCGATCTCCGTGCTGGACAAAGGGTGCCAGCTGGATCCTCGGCGAAAGCCGCTTGCGACCTCGACACCAGGAGGGAAACTGGAAAGAGCATTCTGCTGCGCTTGCGCCAGAGACTCGCCGTTGGCTCCGCCGGCGGATGTGGGGTTGGCAAGTTGTACTCCGTCATCCTCCCAGTTACAGAGCGGACATATCGCATAGGACCCGTAGAAGTCTTCCAGGGTCAGGAAGCCACACGATGGACAAGGCAGATCGATCATTGAGAACCAAGAACCTTGGGTGGACGAACCATTGGACCAGCAGGTGTCGCGTAGAGTTGAAGGGGACGAACGTCCGCTTCGGATCGAGAGCGGACTCTAGCATTCCTGGTCGCGTTGCCTGGCGCCGGCTCGTTTTCTCTCAGCCAGGAGCGGACATCAATCGCAAGAGCCTTCCTTATCGCGGAACACCGCGCGCGCGAGTCTGAGTTCCATAAGGCCGGCTGGATACGCGATGCGCGATTCTCAAGCTCGACCCTTGCCACGCTACAGCAAGGTGATTGCCGGTTAGCGACCTTGGGCTCTGGAGCAGCTCCATGTCGGAACCAGGCGTCTGCTCCGGCGATTCGTCATTCCTGCCTTTCCGCTTGAATATGGATAGACGAAACACCGGAAACCAGGGAATGACTGGACCAAGCATCCAGCTCTTCTGCAATTGAGCCAGTCAAGAGCCATCCGCGGCCGGTGGATTGAGCCGAAGCCAGGGCAAGAACCACAAATTCAGGCCACGACTGAGCTGCATGACTGGAGCGGGTACTGACCATGAAGCCGCCCTTGTGATATGGCTCGACGTGGAGATTGCTGACGCCAAGACCAGCTTGTTCAAAAGTTCGCGCCGCCACCTTGAGAGCGGCCTGTTGCGATGTGCAATTGGTGAACAAGCGCCAGTACAACTCCATGAGTCCACAATCTTCCCGAAGGCCCTCAGGGCGCGATTGCGCTACTTATAGCAGAAGGCGCGCGCGACCATTCCCCTCTTGCCACCCGTGGTGAGCGCCCACGGCCTGAACAGTGAGAACCGCAGCATGAGCCCCGAGAAGATAACCTTGGGCTGGGGCCGGAGAATCGAGAAGTTCCTGGCTGGACCCGCCTCCTCCTGTCGTACGCCCCCATCAATGCACCGGCCGCGCCTTCAGTGGACTTGAATCCCTGCGCAACAGATACAGCGCCACCAGGAATGGCCACAGCGAGTTGATCGACGAGAACAACCGCTGGGTCAGCCCCCGGTAACCTTCCGGGTCCGCGCCCACCACGTTCAACCAGAGATAGACGATGCTCGCGATGCTCACCAACGCGGTCACGGCGTACGCCCTTCGGTTGGCCGACCACGCGCTCAATTCGATGTGCGACATCGCCGGTGCAATGATGTTTGCGATACCAATGGTGTAGAAGCCGTGCATCGGATGGCCCATGGGCCAGAGCCCGTTGGTCAGCATGGAGACGCCAAAGATCATCCAGCAGATCGCGCCTACGGCAATCCGGCGACCGGACTCCCGCCATACCCCGATGGAGAACGCCACGAAGCCCACGCCGGAGCCGATGGCGGCAGCCCTGCCGCAAACGCTTGCGATCGTTGGCGCCTGCAGCAGCTCGCTGGCGTGCTGTGCAAGCGGGTTGTAGCCCGGCGCGAACACGGCGGCAACGCTGGTCCAGAACAGGAACCACGGAAGCGGGACCAGACCCGCGCAGAGAAGCAGTCGGCTGCGGCGTGACACGTAGGGTGGTCCTTGTTTGGCCTGCGCCAGTGGGTGGAATCCAGTCGAACGCTGCAGAACCTTCCTACTGCGGGCAGGACGATCTTGAGTGACTACAGCAGTAGTCAGATTGCGCGCGGCACTCGGTAGGTTCAATAGGCAAGAAGTCATTTAAACCATCCAGCGGGTGTCGCAGCGGTTCGGTTACACGAGCGATCACACATTGCCGTCGGCCCGATGTTGTCGCATTTGCCGTTCCCTGCGTCTCTTGCGGAAGGTTCTGACGACTCCGTTCCAGAAGTGCCGTTCCGCCTAGCACGCCAATGCTCTCGCCCCTTTCCACGCTGTGCGACAATGCCAAAAGCGTCTCGGGTTTTGGCGGCATTGACCCCTACCCGTTGGCATTCCGAACAACAGCAGGTAATCGTTACTGCGCCACCGTGCATCGGTGGTCGGGACTCGAAAGCCCGTTTTGTTGGGAAGTAGTTTGCGCTTGCCAGCCGGCACCACCGCGCGTGGTGCCGGCTGGCAATCCGTCTGCCGGCTATGGCGGGCGGGGCGTGGGGGTCTTGTACCCGCCGGTTCCCAACATCCGGTTTTCGAGCCACGCTCTGCCCGCCACCTTTATCGGTGGCGGCGTCCGCCTGCATGCACGGAGCCCGCCATGACCACGCCGCACTCCCCGCCCCCGCGCCCGATCCAGGAAGCGCCCTCGGCCGCTCCGGCCCCGGACCCCAACAGCCTCATCGCCATCCTGCACGCCATCGGCGCGGGCGCTGCGGCCGATGGCCAGCCCTGGCCCGAGCGGCATCACCTGCGCAGCCGGCAGATGCAGTTGTCCGACGCCGACTGCGCACTCACCGGCCAACGCATCGTGCAGGAGATCCTGCTGGCGGCCGAGCGCACGCGCCAGAACGGCGAGCCCGAGCAGTACGTGGGCGACCGGGTGATGGAGGGGCTGGTGATGGCCGATCTGGCACTGACCGCCTTCATCCACGAGCGGATGCGACCCAAGGACTGAGCGCGCTTATGGCGCGGAGTTTTCCACCTGTGTGCGGGGTGACGAATGAAGAAGCACGGCCTTGCCGCTATGGCGGCGTGCGTCATGGTGATCGGCACGGTGTGGATGGCGTGGCCCGAGCCCGCGGGCGATCAGGTGTGGGCCTACCAGAAGCTGCGGCCGGCCGATTACCGCCTGCTGCACAGTGATGCGCTGGGCTTCGTCACTGCGAAGGCGCACGAGGGCTTTGAACTGCACGCGCGCCATGTCGGGGCGACGTCCTTCGAGATCCGGTGCAAGGGCGTTCTGGTGATGGACGTGGAGAACGCGCCCTCGCGCGTGCTGATCCGCATGCCTGCCGATGCCGTGTGGCGTGCGCCGGATATCGAACGGCTGCGCATCAGCTTCGAGCGGTGGCTGGATCTGCACCAGAGTCAGGGTCGGTTGTTGCTGGAAAGTGCGGGACCTTCGTGGGTTGAGGCGCGGTTTGGGCGCTTCACTGGGCTGGTGCCTGAAGAGCAGCGGTGTCTGCTTGGGGCCCCAGGCCACCGCCAGGCCAATCCCACCAACCATGTCCGCGCTGAAGTGCCTTCGTAGGCTGACGCCTATGGTGGGCGCTGCGTCTGCACCGCAAGGGGCAACCCGATGCTCGATCATCAGGGGCGACGCCAACATCATGGATGGTCTGTGCTGACGGAAACCGAGCCATCCTGCCGCATGCGGACGTTTACATATGCATCTGGCGGAGGTATCCGATTGATCGACGCACCTGCAGGAAGAATGTCCCAGCTGGTGATCGAGCCGCAGACTGTCCTATGAACCAACCGGCGACCATCCATCCCTCGCTTGGCAAGCTCGGCCACAACTACTTCAGGAGGCTGGCGGTCGAAGCCCTTGTAGGCTGTGCACGTCTCCCCTGTCTGACCAACGGGATAGGTTGAACTCTCCACCTCGTCCCCGCAGCCCGGCAGGCCCATGGCGAGCGAGAGGGCCATCAGTACTCGAATGCTCTGCATTTCAGCTCGCTCCTTTCCTTTACCGCCCTGTTGTACGCCTTGTCTGACGCAAGACCTCCGAGACCGCCATCGAAGAGCCGCGCTGCACAGATCATCTGCCCTTGATCCGAATGCTGCACCCTTTGCAGGCAGAAATACCCCGAGACGCATTGCCGGCAATTCCCGATAGTCCCACGCAGATTACCTGCCGCACCATCAAGCGTCTTTCTGCAGGAAACCACACATGAGCCTGGCGCTGGTCCACAGCCGTGCCCGCGCCGGGGTCGATGCCCCGCTGGTGCGGGTGGAAGTGCATCTTTCTGGCGGCCTACCTGTCACCCAGATCGTGGGCTTGGCCGAAGCCAGCGTGCGCGAGTCCCGCGAGCGCGTGCGTGCCGCCCTGCTCTGCGCGCGCTTCGACTTCCCGCAGCGGCGCATCACCCTGAACCTCGCGCCCGCCGACCTGCCCAAAGAAGGTGGGCGTTACGACCTGGCGATCGCACTGGGCATTCTGGCGGCCAGCGGCCAGGTCGATCCGCAGTCGCTGCTGCAGTACGAGTTCCTGGGCGAGCTTGGCCTGACCGGTGAACTGCGCCCGGTGGCCGGCGCGCTGCCGGCGGCGATTGCGGCGGCCGACGCCGGGCGCATCCTGGTGGTGCCGCCGGGCAATGCCGCCGAGGCTGCGTTGGCCGAGCACGCTGATGTGCGGGTAGCGCGAACGTTGCTGGAGTGCTGCGCTGGGTTGGGGAACCCACGCCTGCTGCCGCCAGTAGAGCGTGTGGACACAACGCCATTGCCACTGCCGGATCTGGCCGACGTGCGCGGGCAGGCGCATGCACGGCGTGCATTGGAGGTCGCCGCAGCGGGTGGGCACCATCTATTGCTGATCGGTAGCCCTGGCTGCGGCAAGACGCTATTGGCTTCGCGCCTGCCCAGCCTGCTGCCGGATACCGAGGAAGCCGAGGCGTTGCAGCTGGCCGCGATTGCCTCCGTGAGCGGTGAGGGGCTGGACCCGCGCCGCTGGCGGCAGCGTCCCTTCCGGGCACCGCACCACAGTGCGAGCGCGGCGGCGCTGGTGGGTGGCGGCAATCCGCCCTGCCCCGGCGAAATCTCGCTGGCCCATCATGGCGTGCTGTTCCTGGACGAGCTCCCGGAGTGGAATCGAAGTGCGTTGGAGACCCTGCGCGAGCCGCTGGAATCCGGCCACATCCGCATCGCCCGCGCGGCGCGCAGCGTGCAGTATCCGGCGCGCTTCCAGCTGGTGGCGGCGATGAATCCCTGCCCGTGTGGCTGGGCCGGTGACCGCAGCAACCGCTGCCTGTGCAGTGACGAACGTATCAACCGCTATCGCGCGCGGGTGTCCGGCCCGTTGCTGGACCGCATCGACCTGCATATCGGCGTAACGCGGATGGACGCGGTGGAGCTGCGAGAAAGCACGCCGCTGGGTGAGCCCAGTGCTGCGGTACGTGCACGGGTGGAAGCCGCCCACGCCCGGCAGCAGGCGCGTGGCGGGCTGAATGCACATCTGCCACCAGCGGCGCTGCGTGCCTGCACGAAACTGAGCGAGGCCGATCAGGATCTGCTGGAGCAGGCGATTGAGCGCCTGCAGCTTTCTGCGCGGGCGATGCACCGGATTCTGCGGGTGGCGCGCACGATTGCGGATCTGGCCGGTTGCGAGGTGATCCAGACGGCGCATCTGGCTGAGGCGATTGGCTATCGGCAGCTGGACCGGGGAAAGCCTTAGCAGCACCAGCTGGAGAGGACGTTGGTAGAGTCGACTGTTAGTCGACTCGCGCGAAGCGCGGATTTCTGCGGAGCCGATGAGTAGAGCAGTCGACTAACAGTCGACTCTACCAAGAGCAGGTCACGGCAGCGGATAGGTCAATGCCAGAGCAGGTCACGGCAGCGGATGGGTCAATGCCAGAGCAGGTCACGGCAGCGGATGGGTCAATGCCAGAGCAGGTCATGGCCGCCGGGCGACGCCAGGGTCATCCCCGCGCATCACGCCGCGGAATCCACCCGCCCACGTCTCGCCAGCAACGCCACCCGACGGCTGACCAGCGCGTGCAGCTCCGCCAGCTCCGACGCCCGGTCAGCCGTCATGTTCCCGCCAAACAGCACCCGCGACAACGCCGCCTCGTCGCTGTCGTGCGGGTGCTGCCACCGGTCCCGGTACACCTTCTGGCACACCAGCCAGGCCAGCCGCAGCCCCCCGCCGGGCAACGGACGGACCACGCGCTCGTACACGTGCCAGAACTGGTACTCGGCCTGCAGGTCGATCACAGGCGTCACGGACGGCGCCTGCCGGGGCCATCCTGGGCCCCGGATGTCGAACAACGGTGATCGCGGGTTGTACTGAGCCATGCCTACAGGATGACCCAGCAACATTGTGGGAACCTTGCGTCGCCGCCAGAAAATCCCTGTTGATTGCGCAAGGCAGGTTTGTAGGCGGGTTTTGGGGGTCAGAGCCCTTTGCTGCGCAAAGGGATCTGACCCCGATCACGGGATGGCTGCGGGGTCGGATCCCTTTGCGCAGCAAAGGGCTCTGACCCCGCCACTACTTGCCTCAGAACGCCATCGAGGTACTGAACATCAATTGCCGGGGCGCGCTGCGCTGCAGGGTCTGGTAATCCCCCGAGAACGACGAGCCTGCGATGGTGGCGGTGCCGATGTTGTGGCGGTTGAACAGGTTGCTCACGTCCAGCCGCAGCTCCAGGCCGGGCATGGCGCTGTCCGCACCGAAGCGGTAGGCCGCATAGGTGTTGACCTGCCAGAAGGTCGGCACGCGGATGTCGTTCTCGTAGGTGAACGGCTGGCGCAGGTAGGAAGTGCTGGTGGCACCGAAGCGCCAGTCACCGAAGTGGGCGGACAGGTCGCTGACCAGCGAGATCTGCGGGTAGCCCGGCTGCGCGTTGCCCTTGATCGGGTACACCGTGTCACCCACCACGAAATCGCTGTCGTAGTACGAACGGGCCACGGCCACGCCCTGGTAGAACTGCAGGTGGTCGGTCAGGTCGGCGGTGATGCCAAGGTCGGCGCCGATCACGTGCATCTTCGGCATCAGCCGCACGGTGTTGATCTGCGCGAACTGGGTACCGATGGCGGCCGACAGCAGGCGGTTGCGGATGTCGTTGTAGAACACGTCGCCGGTGATCGTCAGCCTGTCGAAACGATGCGATGCGCCGACGGTCAGGTTCCAGTTCTTCTCCGGGCGCAGCGTGCCGGCCACGCGGTCGAACTCGTCCTGGTCGGTGATGGTCCACGCCGAGGCGGTGTAGCCGATGTTGCCGCGCTGGGCCACGCGGTAGCCGTTCATGGTATTGGCCAGGTCGATGAACGCATCGGTGGATTCGGTCGGGCTCCAGAACAGCGAGACGTGCGGCAGGAAGTTGCTCTTCGCGCGCAGCGTGCCGTTTACCGGCCGGTCCTTGGCATCACCCAGGCCGCCACCGCTGGTGCGGAAGTCCACGGCCTTGAAGCCGACACCCAGCTTCAGCGTGTCGTTCAACACGATGTCGTCCTGCAGATAGAACTGGCGCGAGCGGGTCGCCCAGCTCGATGCATTGTCGGTCTGGAACGCGGGGCCGTACACATCGAACGGACCCGTGGCCTTCAGCGGTGGGCCCTCGCCCAGCAGCGGCTGCTGGTACCACTCGGTCTTGGCCGCGGCCTTGCTCTTCTCCTGCCAGAAGCCGGCGGTGAAGGTGTGCGCGCCGGTCTCGAACTGCAGGTTGAGCATGCCGCCCAGGCGATTCACGCGCGGCGTCTGCACCTGTTCGGAGAACGGTGCGCCGTTGGGTGACGGTACGGTCGGGTCGGTCAGCGTGGCCTGGGTGTGGCTGTTGGCGTTGTACAGCTGCACGTTGCCACTCAGCGCCGGGCTGATCTGGAAGCGGTGGTTGATCGAGGACACGCGGTCGCGGGTGATCTGGCCGGTGTCGTACGGAATCAGTTCGGACAGCTCGCCACAGGTATAGGCGCCGCAGGATTTATCTGCGTTCTCCGGTGAAGCCACGTACCAGACCCAGGCGTAGTCCGGATAGAAGATGTCGGCCTTCCAGCCCAGCTTGCGGATCATGTCGAAGGAGATGTTGTTGTAACCCCAGACCTTGGCCTTGCTGTCGGACAGGAACACGGTAAAGTCACCCCAGGCCACGTCCTGCTGCAGCTTCAGGTCGCCGCGCAGGAAGTTCTGGGTGCCCTCGCCCTGGTACTTGTCGGCAGACACGCGCTGCAGGTCGACCAGCACCTTCGGGCCGTGCTCACCCAGCTGGCCGCTCTGCCCGGACACGGTGGTGACCAGCGTGCTGTTGCTGCCCACGCCCTGCTTCACCCGCAGGCTGGGTGTGTCCTGCAGCTCGCGCAGGCGGTATTCCAGACTGCCGCCGTTGACGCTGCTGGAGAACACGCTGACCGGTGCGCCACCGGGGCTGACCGTGATCGCGCCGATGCCATCGGGCACGCCCACGTTCACCACGCTGGTGCCGGTGAGCGAGAGGAAGCCGTTGTCGTTCAGCGGCACGCCTTCGAAGGTGATGCCCATTTCGTTCATGCGGAAGCCGCGCACGAACAGGCTGGTGGCGGAGATGTCCAGGCCCAGCCCATCGGTGGCGGTGTAGCTGGCGCCCGGCACCTGCTTGAGCATGGCCAGGCCGTTGTTGCCGGTGACCATCGCGTCGAGGTCTTCGGCCTTGATGACGTAGCGGTTGGGACCGACCACCTGGGTGGGTGCAACGGCCGCACCGCGCGGCGTGGCGATGACCTGCAGGGCGTTCAGGGTGGTGGGGGTGTCATGTGCTGCGTCGTGAGTCTCGGCGGCGTACGCAGGTGCGGTGATGGCCGTGATGATGGCCAGGGCGAGGCGCGTCGTGGGTGGGGTGTTCATGGGCAGATCCAGGGTGCAGGGAGAGAGCGGCGCAGGCACACGCCCAGCGCGTTGCAGCGCCGGTGTCGGCGCCCTGGCTGGCGATGCGATTGCGTTGAGGGGATGACCGCGCGGTGCGCGCCGGTCAGTGGCAGACGAGGACGATCATCTGCCGTGGGATTCGATGGCGTGATTTCGACGTGCGAAAGTCTTGCATCGGTTTGCCGCATTCGCCATCGCGCCGTGGTACAGCGCCGATGGCGATGGGGATGTATGGGCTATACGCAGGTATAGATCCAAGCCAGGCTAGCGAGCAGTCGTGGACTGCTTCCACTCATCGACCAAAGCCACAACGGCAGCATGCAGCTGGGCGGCATCAAGCTCATACGCATGGCGATCCATCTCTTCGCCGCAATACATGTCGGCAGCACAGAAGATGTTGGACAGGCACGTTGAAAGCGCTGCGTCATCCAAAGCCAGCACGTCAAGATCCCGCTCGATCTTCCACAGCTCAATGTAGGACTCGGAGAAAACCAGCGCCGACATCCGCTCGTTGGCAAAGGACTGGGCAAACATCATCAACGTCCAGCTCATGATGCGCTCCGGCTCATTGCAGCACGAGGCGCTCGATCGCGCGCGCCACGCCGTCATCGGCATTGCTGGTGGTTTCAAACCGCGCCACCGACTTCACCGCATCGATGGCGTTACCCATCGCCACGCTGGTACCGGCGTACTGCAGCATGGTCAGGTCGTTCTCCTGGTCGCCGATGGCCATGACGTTGGCGCGGCCGATGCCCAGGTGCTCGGCCAGCGTCTGCAGGCTCGGGCCCTTGCCGGCACGGCGGTCGAATACTTCCAGGAAGAATGGCGCGCTCTTCAGCACCGCGAAGCGCTCGGTCAGCTCGGCGGGCAGGCGTGCGATGGCGGCATCCAGCACGTCGGGCGCGTCGATCATCATCAGCTTGATGAAGGACATGGACGGGTCCATGTCGGCCACGCGACGGTAGGACAGCGGCATCCGCGAGAGATGCGAGTCGGCCACGGTGTAGTAGCTGATGTCCTGGTTGGGCGTGTACATGCGCTGGCTGTCCAGCGCCTGGAAGTGCACGCCCAGGTCGCGGGCCACCTGCTCGCAGAACAGGAAGTCGTCGAAGCTGAGCGGGTACTCGACCACGGTTTCGCGCGTGCCGATGCGCTGCACCAGGCCGCCATTGCAGGCGATGCAGTAATCATCGTTGCCGGTGATGCCCAGCTCGTGCAGGAACGGTGCCAGGCCGGGAACCGGGCGGCCACTGGTCAGCACGATGTGCACACCCAGCGCGCGCGCCTGCGCGATGGCCTTCTTGGCCCGCGCGGTGAGCGTGTGGGTAGGGTCCAGCAGGGTGCCATCCATGTCGATGGCGACCAGTTCGATGGTCGATTGCCTGCGGCCCATGTCCATTGCGTTCAACTCGTGCGGGGCACGCCAGTTTACCCCCTCATGCCCGGTTCACCTCTTTGCCCACGCTGGCCGGGATACTGCGGGAGCCTGTGCGTCCCCCACCGCAGGACGGCCCACTGACCGCCCTTCCCTGGAGAACCTTGCGACGCATGACCTACCGTGCCCCCGAAACCAATGACAGCGCACCCCTGGCCCAGCAGATCGAGCAGATGATCGACGAGCTGCCCGGCGAACAGGTCAGCATCGGCACCCTGCTCAGTGCGCTGGGCGATGAAGGCCTGCTGCTGATCGTGATCCTGCTCTCGGCCATCTTCATCATTCCGGTGTCGATTCCCGGGCTGAGTACGGTGTTTGGTGCCTCGATCCTGCTGATCGGCCTGAGCCGGGTGCGCAACCGCCCGCTATGGGTGCCGCAGAAGCTCGCCCGCCGCGAGATCGCCACCGACAAGCTGAAGGCCAACCTGGGCCGTGCGCTGAAGTGGGTGCACCGCATGGAGCGGCTGTCTCGGCCGATGCGGCTGGCGGTGATGGTGCGCTCGAAGAAGATGATGCGCCTGAACAACCTGGCGCTGGTCGTGGCCACCCTGCTGCTGATGGCGCCGGCCGGGCCGATTCCCTTCAGCAACACGCTGCCGGCCCTGGCGCTGATGTCCTTCGCCATTGGCTTCATCCAGCGCGATGGCGCGGCGGTAGCAGCGGGCTACGCGTTCGTGGTGGCCACGATGGTGTATTTCGGCGTGCTGCTGGGTGGCGTCGGGTTTGCCGCCGAATCGGTGTTCAGCGGGCTGCGCGCGAGAGTCGACTGGTAGAGTCGACTGTTAGTCGACTGCTCTCCGCTGCCCCCCGAGAAGCACGCGCTGCGCGCGTGAGTCGACTGGTAGAGTCGACTGTTAGTCGACTGCTCTCCGCTGCCCCCCCGAGAAGCACGCGCTGCGCGCGTGAGTCGACTGACAGTCGACTCTACCGGTTGTCCTGGGGTCATGGCTCCACTCTACAGCGCTACTTCGCCGACACCCGCCACACCACGTCGCCCACGTCGTCGGCCACCAGCAGTGCGCCCTCGGCATCCATCGCCATGCCCACCGGTGCGCCCATCAGGGTCTTCTCGTCCTTCGAGGCGAAACCGCTGACCACGGTCTGCGGCCGCCCGGTCGGCTTGCCGTCCTTGAACGGTACGTAGACCACTTCGTAGCCGCTCAACGGCGAGCGGTCCCAGCTGCCGTGTTCGCCGATGAAGGCGCCGCCGTGGTACTGCGCCGGCAATGCCTGGCCGGTGTAGAACAACAGGCCCAGCGGTGCCACATGCGAGCCGATGGCATAGTCCGGCACGATCGCCTTGGCCACCAGGTCCGGCCGCTGCGGCTGCACGCGCTCGTCCACGTGCTGGCCGTAGTAGCTGTAGGGCCAACCGTAGAAGCCATCCTCCTTCACCGAGGTGAGGTAGTCCGGCACCAGGTCGGCACCGATCTCATCGCGCTCGTTCGCCACCGCCCACAGCTTCCCGGTACTCGGCTCCCAGTCCAGCCCGGTCGGATTGCGGATGCCCGAGGCGTAGATGCGGCTGCCACGCGTGGCCACGTCCACTTCCAGCACCACCGCGCGGCGGTACTCGACCGCCAGGCCGTTCTCGGTGATGTTGCTGTTGGAGCCCACGCCCACGTACAGCTTGCGGCCATCGCGGCTGGCCAGCAGTTCCTTGGTCCAGTGGTGGTTGATGGTGCTGGGCAGGTCGGTGAACTCGCGGCCCTTGTCGGACATGCGGGTTTCACCGGGCACGTAGTGGTACTGCACGATGTTGCCGGTGTTGGCCACGTACAGCGTGTCGCCGATCAGCTGGATGCCGAACGGCGAATGCAGGCCTTCGATGTAGACGTGCTGGGTCCAGGTGTTCGTTCCCGGCGTGTGGCGCAGCAGGGTGACCCGGTTGCCGCCCTTGCCGGCCTTGCCCGAGCGCGCCTTCACCTTGCCGGCGATCCACTGCTTGGGCGTGGTGACCGGTTCTTCGCCGGGGCCATTGCCCTCCACCACCAACACATCGCCATTGGGCAGGGTCAGCAGCCGCCGCGGATGCAGCAGGTTGGCGGCGATGCGCTCGATCTTCAGGCCTTCGGCCACGGTGGGAGACTGCCCCTCGGCCCAGCCGACACCCGTGGGCACCTGCATCGGCGGCATCAGGAAGTTCTTCGGTGCCGGCAGCGGCGGCTGCGCACCGGACTGGTCGGCGGGATGGTATTCGGCCTTGCCGGCACAGGCCGACAGCATCACAGCCAGCGCCAAGGCGCCGATGGTGGGCAGGATGTGCTTAGCCATGACGGCCTCCCTGCAGCACCGGCGGCTGCAATGACAGCAGGATCAGGCCCAGGGCGATCAGGGCCACGGTCAGCGCCGACAGGATCGTGCCCGGCACCGCAACGGCATAGGCATCGCGGCTGTGCACGAAGGCATTCCAGATCGCCAGCACCACTGCGACCAGGTTGAGGAAGAAGTCGATGCGGTCGATGCGCGTGGCGGTGCCGTTGCGGCGCCAGACCGTGAACAGGTTGATCAGCCGCGGAATGATGGCGATCAGCAGGCCGAAGGTGATCAGCCAGGCGGCGGCCTTGCCCCACATCACCTCGGCGCTGTTGAGATAGATCGCGTCGAAGATCAGTGCGCCGACGAAGAAGCCGAAGGGTATCGGGTTCAACAGGCTGAACAGCGTGGTGCCAAGGCCGCGATGCGCCTGGGCCAGAGGGTTGACCATCATCGTGCTCCGATGCGGAAGGGTGCACGGGCTGTAGTAGCACAGCGGGATGTGAGGGAACGCGATGACGCCTGGCAGATCCACCCCATGCGTGGATACGCATGCCAACCAGGGTTGGCATCTACCAGATGAAGGTCACTGCATACGTCATTACATCGCGCCAGTAGATCCACGCCATGCGTGGATGCGGGGCCAGCCAAGATCGACATCCACCAGATGCAGGGCACCGCTGTCGTAATTACCCCGCGGCATAAGTGTTTGTGACGCAATTGGCACATCTGCAGATTGCTTGTGTGAAGAGGTAGGGGGTTCTTCGTTGTGTCGCGTTTGGCTCGTTGCGATGGGGCAGTTCCGCCCCGCCGTCCTGCCATGCCGATTCACAACAGAAGGATTCGTGTATGAAGCGACACACGCAACGCTCCGCGCCACCGCGCTCCGCGCGCCTGGCCCTTGCCACTGCCCTGGTGCTGGGCAGCCTGGCCGTCACCGCCCAGGCCCAGCAGGCTGACCCGCTGGCCGGTCGCCAGTGGCACCTGCTCAACACCGGACAAGCCGTGCTGGGCGATACCCGGCCTGTGGCCGGCAACGATCTGAACGTGGACGGGCTGTTCCGCAACGGCATCCGCGGCCAGGGCGTCACCATCGCCATCGTCGATGATGGCCTGCAGATCGCACACCCGGACCTGGCTGCCAACATCGCGGCAGTCGCAGGCAAGAACTTCGCCAACGGCTCCAACAATCCGACGCCGCCTGATCCCGACGTCGACAACCACGGCACCATGGTCGGCGGCATCGCCGGCGCGGTCGGGGCCAACAATCTCGGCGTGCGCGGCGTGGCTCCGGCAGCGACACTGAAAGGGTTCAACCCGATTTCGAGGGCTGCCCAGGGCAACCAGCAGAGCAACATCGAGTATGCCTGGTGGGACGGTGCCGAATCGGCGGATGTACAGGTCTTCAACAACAGCTGGGGCGCAGGCCCTGGCAATCCAAACCTGCCGTTCGCATACAGCCAGAATGACATCACCGCCTACGAGCAGGCCTTGTCAGGCACCCGCGGTGGCCGCGGCGGCATCTATGTGAAGGCAGCGGGCAACAACTTCGACAATGCTGCGATCAACCAGTTCCAGGACGTCTGCACCAACGACACCAAGAACCGCAGGACCGGCTGTGTTCCGGCTGGCCGCGATCCACGCAACAACCTGTTCAACGTGATCACCGTGGCTGCGGTGCGTGCCGACGGTGTCCGCTCCTCGTACTCGTCCACCGGCTCGGCATTGTGGGTGTCCGGCTTCGGCGGTGAGAACGGCTGGCAGCGGCAGGTGGTGCCGGGGCAGCTGGCGATCCGCTACGATCCCGCCATCCTCACCACCGACGTCACCGGCTGCGCTCAAGGCAGCAACAAGAACAGCAGCCTGCGGAACACGTTGGACGGCGACCAGTCGGCCATCGACAGCACCTGCAACTACACCGGCAAGATGAACGGCACCTCGGCCGCCACGCCGATGGTGTCGGGTGTCGCGGCACTGGTGCTGGAAACCAACCCGAACCTGTCCTACCGCGATGTGAAGTACATCCTGGCCACCACGGCCACCCGCAACGACCCGAACCAGGCGGCAGTGACCCATTCCGACGGCCGCGTGCTGGTGCCCGGGTGGACAGTGAACGCCGCCGGCCGCGCCTACAGCAACTGGTACGGCTTCGGCGTGGTCAATGCCGCGCGTGCAGTGCAGGTGGCGGAGAACTTCCAGTCGCTGGGTGCGCTGGTAGACAGCGGCTGGCGCAATACGACGCGCACCGTGGCCATCGGCAATACCTCGGCGGCCGCCGCACGCCTCACCTTCCAGCTGGCGAACGGCGCGCGCAACATCGAAAGCGTGCAGCTGGGCTTCCGCGTCAACCACACCAACACCCGCCAGCTGCAGTTCGTGCTGATCTCGCCCAGTGGCACCCGCAGCGTAGTGCAGCCGGCGTTCACCGCGATCGGCTCGGGTACCGGTGGCGTGCAGCGCAACTTCACCAGCTGGGACCTGCTGTCCAGCAATGCCTTCCTGGATGAAAACGCCAGCGGCACCTGGACACTGGAAGTGACCGACCTGGGGCAGGCCGCGAACGCTGCATCGCGTGGCAACCTCGAATTCTTCAAGATCCGCGTTCTGGGGCACTGATGATGAAGACGACCATTCTGTTGAGCACCCTCGCCCTCGCGGCGATGACCACCACCACCTGGGCCCAGAGTTCGGGCCAGACGCCGCCAGACAAGACCCTTTCGACCGTGGATGCACAGGCGCTGAAAGCGGCAGCCACCGGCCGTTCGTTCGATGTGGGCGGCTCCCGCTTCCAGCTGGCGCCTTCGGCGACCGTGCAGCAGGCCAGCGGGGGTCAGTTCAAGATCACCCAGGGCAGCACTGCCAGCGCACCTGCAGCGGGTACCCGCAGCAAGCGCTCTACCGATGCCGCGTCGGGCGCGGCCGCACGCCTGGATGCCGGAGCCAGCAAGTTCGCCGCCGCCGTCTCCAACGATGGCGCACCGGTAGTGGCGACCTCGCGGGTCAAGGTGTTCTTCACCGATGCGGCCTCGGCCCAGCGTGCAGCCACCGCCACCGGCGGCACCGTGGTGAAGGTGTCCAAGGCGTCGGGCCGCGCGATTGTGGAGTACCCCTCGGTGAACGCGGCGCTGGATGCGACCACCAAGCTTCTGTCGACCGCCGGCATCAAGGCGGCCGAACCGGACGTGGTGCAGTGGGAAGAAACGAAGTAAGGCGTTGAGTGGTGCCCCCGGCCGGTTGGCTCTCCTGGCCGGCCGGGGGATTGAAGTGGTGGGCGACCAACGGTCGGCACCCACCGGATCGAATCTGCCGCTACCGGGCGGCAAGCATGTAGAGCCGAGCCTATGCTCGGCTGCTGTGCGTTAGGCACGGAGCCGAGCATGGGCTCGGCTCTACAGGTGTGCCAACCAAGGTTGGCACCCACCAGGAGCAGTGGTCGGCACCCACCACCGTCAGCGCGCGGCGAGTGTGTCGCTGTGCCTTGGGCTGCAGCTGGCCAGTGGACCATTGCCGGCGGCCGGGTGGCCGGGCTCGAGCAGCAGGCGCTGCACGTCGGAGAACAGCTTGTCCACCGGCATGCCGTAGGGCGCGAACAGGCGCAGGCGGCCTTGGCGGTCGAACACGTAGCCACCGGCAATGTGGCTCATGGTGTAGGTGTCCGGTACCTGGCCGGGCTCTTTCTCGTAGAACGCCTTGAAGTCACTGGCCATCGCAGCCAGTTGTGCTTCGTTGCCAACCAGCGCGATGGCCTTGGGGTCGAACGCTTCCACATAGGTGCGCGCCACCTCCGGCGTGTCGCGGGCCGGATCGACGCTGACGAACACCACCTGCAGCTGATCGGCATCCTTGCCCATCAGGTGCTTCACCTGGCTCAGCTCGACCATCGTGGTCGGGCACACGTCCGGGCAGCTGGTGAAGCCGAAGAACAGGTAAGTCACCTGCCCCTGCAGGTCCTTCGGGCCACGCACGGTGCCGTGGCTGTCAGGCATCGACCAGTGCTGGCCGAGCTCTTCGCAGGCGATGTCCCTGGAATAGAAGTCCATGCGCGACTGCGCGCTGCAGGCGGCCAGCAGGCCGATGGCCAGGCCTGCCAGCAGCGGCAGGCGGAAACGGGGAGAGAACAACGAACGAACAACAGCAGCAGGACGCTTCACGGGGTACCACCAACGCAGGTGCGGGCGGGGTCTCGGTCGGGCCTGCCCTTGGGGGGAAAGAGGACGGAGGTGCCGGGGTGATCGTGCGGTCCATGCCGATCACCCCGGCCACGGTCAGTTGATCATCATGTGGTAGTGCATGCTCCAGATGATCCACACCGACAGCGCGACGATGATGAACAGGATCACCAGGGTGAACACGAAGCTGGCCAGGTTCCAGCCACCCTCGGACTTGCGGTCCATGTGCAGGAAATAGACCAGCTGCACCAGGATCTGCGCCACCGCGAAGCCGACCAGCAGGAACAGCGTGAGCGGCCGTGACAGCACCGGGTTCATCACCAGCGCGAACGGCACCACGGTCAGCAGCGCGCACAGCACGAAGCCGATCAGGTAGGACTTGGTGGAGCCGTGCGCATTGCCGGCGCGCGAGGTTTCGACGTGGGCCATGTCAGAAGGCTCCGATCAGGTAGACGAAGGTGAAGACGCAGATCCACACCAGGTCCAGGAAGTGCCAGAACAGGCTCAGGCACGACACCCGGGTGATGTTGGTCGGGGTCAGGCCACGGCTGTAGACTTGGTGCATGACCACGGCCATCCAGATCAGGCCGCTGGCCACGTGCAGGCCGTGGGTGGCAACCAGGGCGAAGAACGCCGACAGGTAGGCACTGGTGCTCGGGCCGGCGCCTTCGTGGATCAGGTGCGAGAACTCGTAGATCTCCATGCCGATGAACGAAGCACCGAGCACGAAGGTCACGCCCAGCCAGCGCAGCACTGCCGAGGCATCGTGGCGATGCATCGCCAGCACGGCCTGGCCGTAGGTGATGCTGGACACCAGCAGCAGGAAGGTCTCGGCCATCACGAACGGCAGCGAGAACAGGTCCTTGCCGGTGGGGCCGCCGGCGTATGCGGTGCTGAGCACCGCATACGAGGCGAACAGCGAACCGAACAGCACCAGGTCGGACATGAGGTAGACCCACATGCCGAACACCTTCATGCCGCCCTGCTCGTGGCCATGGTCGTGATCGTGGTGGTCCTGGTGCGCCTGCGTATCGCTGGCCAGCTCCGGGCGGGTCAACAGGTTCATGCGCGTACCTCCTTCAGCTTGGCAAGGCTGGCCGCTTCGGTGCGCGCCACCTCTTCGGAACTGACGTAGTAGTCCACGTCCTCGTCATAGGACCGCACGATCAGGGTCACGATCATCGCGATGAAGCTGGCCGCGGCCATCCACCAGATGTGCCAGACCAGGGCGAAGCACAGCACCAGGATCCAGATGTTGAGGATCAGCGGCACGCCGGTGTTCTTCGGCATGTGGATCGGTGCGTACTTCTTCGGCGGCGGCGGCAGGCCGCGCTTCTTCGCTTCATGGAAGGCATCCAGCTCATCGGCCTTGGGCACCACGGCGAAGTTGTAGAACGGCGGCGGCGACGGCGTGGCCCATTCCAGCGTGCGTGCGTTCCACGGGTCGCCGGTCAGGTCCAGGTTGCGCTTGCGGTCGCGCACGCTCACGTAGATCTGCACCAGCATCAGGATGATGCCCGCGAACACGAACAGCGCGCCGATGAAGGCGGCGATCAGGTACGGCGTCCATGCCGGGTTGTCGTACTGGTTCATGCGGCGGGTCATGCCCATGAAGCCGAGCATGTACAGCGGCATGAAGGCCAGGTAGAAGCCGATCACCCAGCAGGCGAACGACCACTTGCCCAGGCGCTCGTTGAGGGTGAAGCCGAACACCTTCGGGAACCAGTAGGCGAAGCCGGCCAGATAGCCGAACAGCGCGCCGCCGATGATGGTGTTGTGGAAGTGCGCGACCAGGAACAGGCTGTTGTGCAGCAGGAAGTCCGCGCCCGGGATGGCCAGCAGCACGCCGGTCATGCCACCGATGGTGAAGGTGACCAGGAAGGCGATGGTCCACAGCATCGGCACGCTGAACTCGACGCGGCCGCCGTACATGGTGAACAGCCAGGTGAAGATCTTCACGCCGGTGGGGATGGCGATGATCATCGTCATGATGCCGAAGAAGGCATTGACGCTGGCACCGGAGCCCATGGTGAAGAAGTGGTGCAGCCAGACGATGAACGACAGGATGCCGATCGCCAGCGTAGCGCCCACCATCGACTTGTAGCCGAACAGCTTCTTGCGCGCGAACGTGGCGGTCACTTCAGAGAAGATGCCGAACGCCGGCAGCACCAGGATGTACACCTCCGGATGGCCCCAGGCCCACACCAGGTTCACGTACATCATCGGGTTGCCACCCAACGTGTTGGTGTAGAAGTTGAAGTCCAGGTAGCGGTCCAGGGTGAGCGCACCCAGTGCCACGGTCAGGATCGGGAAGGCGGCGATGATGATCACGCTGGTGACCAGCACGGTCCAGGTGAACACCGGCATCTTCATCAGGGTCATGCCCGGCGCACGCATGCGCAGGATGGTGATGAACAGGTTGACGCCGGTCAGCAATGTGCCGATGCCCGAAGCCTGCAACGCCCAGATGTAGTAATCGACACCGACCCCTGGACTGAACTCGATGCCCGACAGCGGCGGATAGGCCACCCAGCCGGTCATGGCGAATTCGCCGACACCCAGCGAGATCATCATCAGCGCGGCGCCGACCACGAAGATCCAGAAGCTGAAGGCGTTGAGGAACGGGAACGCCATGTCGCGCGCGCCGATCTGCAGCGGCACGATGATGTTCATCAGGCCGACCACGAACGGGGTGGCCACGAAGAAGATCATGATCACGCCATGCGCGGTGAAGATCTGGTCGTAGTGCTCCGGTGGCAGGAAGCCGTCACTGCCCGGGCCAGCCGCGGCCAGCTGCGCGCGCATCATCAGCGCATCGGCGAAGCCACGCACCAGCATGACCAGCGCCACCACCACGTACATGATGCCGATCTTCTTGTGGTCCACGGTGGTGAACCAGTCGCGCCACAACGGGCCCCACAGCTTGAAGTACGTCACCGCGCCGAGCAGCGCGAGGCCACCCAGCACCATGGCCGCCAATGTGACCACGACGATCGGCTCGTGCAGCGGCACGGCCTCCCACGTCAATTTACCCAACATGTTCGTTACTCCTGGGAAACCTGGGCACCACCGGCAGCGCCCGCCGGGGTGGCGGCGGCGGTGTTTTCACCCACGCCGATGAACTGGTCGATGACCTTCTTGAACAGCAGCGGTTCAACACTGGAGAAGTGCTGCACCGGTGCGTTCTTCGACGGCGCGGCCAGCGCCTTGAACTGCGTGAAGCTGAGTGCTTCGGGCGCGCTGCGCACCTCGGCCACCCAGCGCTCGAAGTCTTCGTTGCTGCTGGCGGTTGCGATGAACTTCATGTTCGAGAAGCCATGCCCGCTGTAGTTGCCGGACATGCCGCGGAACTGGCCGGGCTCGTTGGCGATCAGGTGCAGCTGCGTGCGCATGCCGGCCATCGCGTAGATCTGCCCACCCAGCTGCGGGATGAAGAAGGTGTTCATCGTCGAGTTGGAGGTGATGTTGAACGCCAGCGGGCGGTTGGCCGGGAAGTTGAGCTGGTTGACCGTGGCGATGCCCAGGTCCGGGTAGACGAACACCCATTTCCAGTCGGTGGCGATCACGTCCACGTGCAGCGGCTCTCCGGCCACGTCCAGCGGCTTGTACGGGTCGAGTTCGTGGGTCGACTTCCACACGATCACCGCCAGCACCGCGATGATGATCAGCGGCACACCCCAGACCACAATCTCCACCTTGGTGGAGTGCGACCAGTCCGGCGTGTATTTCGCTTTGGTGTTGCCGGCGCGGTAGCGCCAGGCGAACACGAAGGTCAGCACGATGGCCGGTATCACCACGATCAGCATCAGGCCGATGCAGATCAGGATCAGGTCGCGCTGGGCGAGCCCGACCATGCCCTTCGAATCCAGCAGCACCCAGTCACAGCCCGACAGGCCGACGCAGGCCAGGGCGACCAGCGCCAGGCGGATGCGGTTCCAGCAGATATTCATTGGAGGTCAACCCTGTTGAAGAAGCGCGCTTGACCGGCTCGCCTGCGCGCAGCGCCCGGGCGTGGAGCGGCTACACTGTGGGTACGAGGTCGCCTACAAGCGGGCGATCCACTCCAATCAAGCCCATACAAGATACATCATTGTATGGACTTGTGCATCTGCACGTATGGAAAAAACTGACCGATGACGCCACCTGCCGCCGGCCGCCGCCTGAAACACCCCAATCGCACCTGGGTTCGCCCGTTCCGCGAGGGCGCCGGCCCGCTGTACCTGCAGATTGCCCAGCAGGTGCGCGAAGCGGTGGATGACGGCGTGCTGCGCCCGGGCGACCGCCTGCCGCCACAACGCGACCTGGCCCAACAGGTGGGCGTGGACCTGACCACGGTCACCCGCGCCTTCGCCGAGCTGCGCCAGGCCGGCCTGCTTGATGCGCAGGGCGCCGGTGGCACCTTCATCGCGCTGTCGGCCGGCAACCGCAGCACCTCGGTGGACCTGAGCATGAACATCCCGCCGCTGCTGGGCAGCGCGCCGTTCGCGCAGGGCATGGAAGCCGGCTTCCAGCACGTAGGGCAGCAGCTGGGCCAGGGTGAACTGATGAGCTACCACGTCGGCGCCGGCACCCGCGAGGATCGCGCCGCCGCGGTGCAGTGGCTGGCGCCGATGCTGGGCACGGTGGGTGCCGACCAGGTGGTGATCTGCCCCGGCGCGCAGACCGCGCTGTGTGCGCTGATCCTGGCCCGCACCCAGCCGGGCGAGCTGATTGCCGCCGAACAGCTGACCTACCCGGGCCTGCTGGCCGCCGCGCGCGTGCTGCAGCGGGGCGTGGTGCCGGTGGCGATGGACGCCGAAGGCATGCTGCCCGATGCCTTGGAAGAGGCCTGCCAGCTGCGGCGCCCGCGCCTGCTGTACCTGGTGCCGACCATCCAGAACCCGACCACGGCAACGATGTCGGCGCAACGCCGGCAGGCTCTGCTGGACGTCGCCAAGCGCCACGATCTGACCGTGATCGAAGACGATCCCTACTGGTTGCTGGCCGGTGACGCCGCGCCGCCGCTGGCCGCCCATCGCGACGCCGGCTGCCCGGTCTACTACATCTCCACCCTGTCCAAGTGCCTGGCCCCGGGCCTGCGCACCGCCTACCTGGTGGTGCCGGCCGGCGAGCCGATGGAACCGGTGCTGGACGCCCTGCGTGCGATCGCGCTGATGCCGACCCAGTCGATGGT
Source organism: Stenotrophomonas maltophilia (assembly GCF_013464915.1). Taxonomy (GTDB): domain Bacteria; phylum Pseudomonadota; class Gammaproteobacteria; order Xanthomonadales; family Xanthomonadaceae; genus Stenotrophomonas; species Stenotrophomonas maltophilia_AT. The sequence goes on along the minus strand of NZ_RAVT01000022.1, from coordinate 41,312 downwards.
GGCGGTGGCCTCGCAGTGGATCCGCAGTGGCCAGGCCCGGGACATGGTGCAGCGCTTCCAGCAGGAGCTGCGCGAGCGCCAGGCCATTGCTGCCCGCTACCTGCCGGCCCGTGCCCAGGCGCATCCGGCCGGCCTGCACGTGTGGCTGCCGCTGCCGCCACGGCTGGACCAGTACCGGCTGATCCAGGCCGCCCAGGAGCAGGGGCTGGGCATCGCCAGCTCCGACGCCTTCAGCGTGGAGGAGCCGCCACCGGGCAACGCGATCCGCCTGTCGCTGGGCGGCGCAGTCGACCAGGGCGCGCTGGCCGGGGCGCTGGCCAAGCTGAACGAGATCCTGTCTGAAGCCCCCGAGGCCCGGCACAGCGCCATCGTCTGAATCGGGCGCATGGCGCTTCATCCATACAAGATGATATTTTGTATGCAATGTATGGATGAAGGACGTGCATCGATGCGCGCCGAGAAACTGAAGTTCCACCTGGTGATGGCCGGTTGCGGCGGCTTTGTCGTGCTGATGCTGGCCGCGCTGGCCTGGGTCTGCCTGCAGCCGCAGACCGTGGACGTGCAGGCCGCCGAGCGCCATGCCATCGAGCAGTGCGTGCAGCGCAGCGAGGATCCGTCGCGTAGCGAGATCCAGCGCCGCGCGCAGGCCGATTCCTGCCGCGAGATGCGCAAGCAGTACGTGCACAAGTTCGGCCGGGAAGATTCCTGATGGGCGCAGCCGCGCCGCGTCGCCGCTGGCTGCTGCCGACGATGATCGCCCTCGCCTGCCTGTTCATGGCCGGCGTTGCAGCAGCCCTGTGGCAGTACTTCGGCTACAGCGCGCAATCCACCTTCACCGAGCAGGCGATCGTCTTCGACGACTCGCAACTGCGCCTGCCAGCCGATCTGGCCGGTGATACCGGCCGCATCCGCGTGGTGCATTTCTGGGACCCGGCCTGCGGCGTGTGCAACCGCGAAACCGGTGCGCACCTGAGCTACCTGATCAGCATGTACCGCCGCGCCGGCATCGACTTCTATGCGATCCGCCGCCCGGGTACGCAGGGCGAACTGCCCGAGCCGCTGCGCAACAAGGTGATCAACCTTCCGACCATCGACGGCATCGAACACATTCCGGCCAGCCCCGCCGTAGCCATCTGGGACCGCCAGGGCCACCTCGCCTATGCCGGGCCATACAGCATCGGCATGGTCTGCAATTCGGCCAACAGCTTCGTCGAACCGCTGCTGGACAGACTGGTGCGCGGCGAAACCGTGCGCCCCAAGGGACTGCTTGCCGTGGGCTGCTACTGCCCGTGGCAGGCCAAGCGCTGAGGACGCGCAATGACATCACTGACGCTGGCCGGCGCGGCCGCCGCAAACAACAACGGCGGTCACCTGTCCGAACCGACCGATGGTTATGGACAGGCTCCCGCCGTTGGAAGCAACGATACGCCCCGACATGCTCCGTACATGCCGCGACCGGATGTCGCAGCGCGCGAGTGGGTGCAGGACGTGCTTGCACACAGCGGGCCGATCTACCTGCGCATCGTCAACTCACTGGAACGCACGGTGCGTCGGGGCGGCCTCGCACCCGGCCAGCGCCTGCCCTCGCAGCGCGCGCTGGCGCAGCAGCTGGGCATCGACCTGACCACGGTCACCCGCGCCTTCGATGAAGCACGCAAGCGCGGCCTGATCGAAGCGCGCGGGCCACAAGGCAGTTTCATCGCGCCGCCCAAGGCTGGCTTCGACCAGGTGGTGGACCTGAGCATGAACGTGCCGCCGGTGCCTGATGCCGACGCGCTGGCGGAGACGCTGCGCCGCGGTGCCGCCGCCGTGCTTGCACGCAGCAACGCACCGAACCTGATGACCTATCACCTGGGCGGCGGCAACCCCACTGATCGCCATGCAGCAGCGCGCTGGCTGCAGCCGATGCTGGGCGCCGTGGATGACAACTGCCTGCTGCTGACCGAAGGCGCGCAGGTGGCGCTGGCCGCGATCCTGGTCAGCCAGGGCCGCGATGGCGATGCGATCCTGTGCGATGCGCTGGTCTATCCGGGCCTGCTGCAGGCCGCAGCGGCGCTTGGGCGTCGGCTGCTGCCGGTGGACGGCGACGAACACGGCATGTGCCCTGAAGCGCTGGTGCGGCAGGCGCGTGACAGCGGTGCACGGCTGGTCTATCTCAATCCCACCTGCCAGAACCCGACCGCCCTGACCCTGTCCCTGCAGCGGCGCGAAGCGTTGGCGCGCGTGCTGGAACGCGAAGGCCTGCTGGCGATCGAAGACGATCCGTACTGGCACCTTGCTGAAGACGCGCCAACACCGCTGGCGACACTGGCGCCGCGCCACGTGTTCTACGTGGCGACGCTGTCGAAGGTGATCAGCCCCGGCCTGCGCACCGCCTTCGTGCACTGCCCGGGTGCCGCACACGCCGAGGCGATGACAGCCGCGCTGCGGGCAACGCGGTTGATGGGCCATCCGCTGGTGTCGGCGCTGGCCAGCCAGCTGCTGCTGGATGGCTCGGCACAGTCGTTGCTGGCGCAGGTACGCAGTGAAGCAGGTGAGCGCATGCGGATGGCGCGGTACCTGCTGGCACCGTCGCTGCTGCAGCGTGCCGAAGGCCTGCATGCCTGGTGCCGGATACCGGCGCCGTGGACCGATGCGACCCTGGTGCGTACCGCGCAGCTGCAGGGACTGGCGATCGCACCGTCATCGGCATTCTGTCCGCCCGGCGTGTCGCACCCGAATGGCGTGCGGCTGTCGCTGGGGCTGGCAGCGGACCGCAGGCAGCTGGAAAGTGCGCTGCGGCGGATTGACCGGTTGTTGTTGTCGGATGCGTTGCCGGCACTACCCCAATGCCACGAGCGCCTGCACGAGGGCATCCATCTGCTCCGGCCGGGTGAATACCGACGGCGTCACCCGCACGCAGGCGCCGGAGTCCAAGCCGTCACGGTGGGTAGTAAACACGCGATGCTCATTCAGCAGGCGCTTCTGCAGCGCGATGTTGTCAGCCAGGCTGGTGCGCCCGCGAAGGCGGAAGCTGGCCAGCGCACTGGCCAGCGCCGGGTCCGGCGAGGACAGCACTTCGATATGTGCCATCTGCCGCGCCGGCACGGTCCAGCGCTCACGCAGGTAGCGCAGGCGCGCCTGCTTGTTGGCCACGCCGATGCGCTGATGCAGGGCAATGGCGTCCGGCAGTGCCAGGTAGGCGGCGAAGTTGACCGTACCGGTGTGCACGCGGCTGCTCACACGGCCATCGTCGGTCTCGCCCATGTAGGGGTCCAGGTCGGTCACGCGCCCCTTGCGCACGTACATCGCGCCGACACCGACCGGCGCACCGATCCACTTGTGCAGGTTGATGCCGACGAAGTCGGCGTTCAGCTGCGGCACCGCGTAGTCGATCTGGCCAAACCCATGGGCCGCATCAACGATCACATCGATACCGCGTGCTCGCGCACGCTCGGCGATCTCCGCCACCGGCAGCACCAGCCCATGGCGATGGCTGACCTGGGTCAGCAGCACCAGTTTCAGGTGCGGCAACCGCGCGAATGCGGCCTCGTAGGCCTGCAGGATCTGCGCGTGGTCGGGCACTGCCGGCAGCGCGATGCGCTCGACCTGCGCGCCGCGACGCTGCTGCAGCCAGCGCATCGCGCCGATCATGCTGTCGTAGTCGATGTCGGCGTAGAGCACCTGGTCGCCGGGCTGCAGGCGGTTGTAGCCACCGATCAGCACCAGCATCGCCTCGGTGGCGCCACGGGTCAGTGCGATCTCGTCGGCACCCACGCCCAGCAGCTCGGCCACCTGCCGCTGCACCGCGATGTACTGCGCCGGAAACTCGCGACGGCCATACCACGCGTTGCCACGGTTCACCTCGGCGGTGTGGCGCTGGTAGCTGGCCAGCGTCTCGCGGCCCATCGCGCCCCAGTAGCCGTTCTCCAGATGGTTCACTTCATCGGTGATGTCGAAGTGGCTGGCCACGGCGGTCCAGTAGCCTTCATCGCGGGCCAGCACGTCCGGCGCCACGGTCGTTGCGGGAATCTGCATGGGCGCAGCGTAACCCGCGGCAGCCACGGCGGGCAGTGAAGACAGCGCGGCCGTAGCCGGCAGCAGTGCACCGGCACGCAGCAGGGAGCGGCGGTTGCGGTCCATCAGAAGCTCAGCCGGTACTGTGCGTACAGATTGGCGCCGTCGGTGTCATACGGCGCGTTGCGCGAGTAGACCAGGCCACGGCTGGCCTGGAAGGTCGCTTCGTCCGGATAGCGGTCGAACACGTTGTCCGCGCCCACGCGCAGGCTGTGGTGTTCGTTGATGCGATAGCCGACGGCCAGGTCGAGGAAGCTCATCGCACCGAAACGCTGGTAGATATCGCCCACTGCATTGCCACTGGAGTCGGTCCAGGCACCGTAGTAGCGCATGCGCGCCATCAGCGACCAGGCACCGATGTCCCAGCTGCCGGTCAGGCTGCCCTTGTGCTCGGGCAGGCGGTCTTCAAACAGCACGCGCTGGGTTTCGTTGGTGGCCACCGAGGTGCTGCCGTTGTCCACGCGAGTGCGGTTGTAGTTGTAGGCCAAGGTCAGCGTCATGCGGCCGGCGCCGAGATCGCGCAGGTAGTTGCCGACCACGTCCACGCCGGTGGTGGTGGTATCGAAATCGTTGGTGAAGTAGTTCACCGAGGTATAGCCCAGCGGATTCGGCGTGCCTGCCGGAATGGCAAAGCTGGCCGACTGGCTGAAGCGGTCGGTGAGCTTGATCTGGTAGACATCCACCGAGCCGGACAGGCCCAGGTCGGTGCGCCAGGTCAGGCCCAGCGACGCGGTACGCGATTCTTCCGGCTTCAGTGGCCTGGCACCGAGCATCTGCGCCAGCGGGTCGTTCGGCGACAGGCGGCCACTGGTGAAGATCTGCAGGGTGCGCGTATCCAGGCCCTGGGTGGTGCTGGTGGTGTTGAGCTGCGCCGGGGTCGGTGCGCGGAAGCCGGTCGACACGGTGCCGCGCAGGGCCACGTCCGGGGTGATCGCAAAGCGTGCCGACAGCTTGCCGTCCAGGGTGCTGCCGAAGCTGGAGAAGTCCTCGTAACGGCTGGCTGCACCGATGCTCCAGCGCTCGCCCAGCGGCACTTCCATATCCACGTAGGCCGCCTTGCTGCGCTGGCTCCACTGCCCGGCCTGGCTGGCCGAGAAGCCCGGTGCGCCGTTGGAGTTGGCCTCCAGGCCCGCGGCCGCGCCCGGGCCTACCGCGTACGAGGCCGGATCACCGGCGCGCACCTGGTAGGTCTCCTGGCGGAACTCACCACCGAAGGCGACGTTGATCGGCTTGGCCAGCGCGGCCACGTCCCACTCGTAGTTGAAGTCGGCGTTGGCGTTCTTCTCGGTCTGGGTCAGACGGCCGAGATCGAACGCGGTCGGGCTGGCCGGGCCGAGCGAGGCGTTGATCGAGTTCTTCAGGCTGTAGTCGATGGCGTTGCGGCCATACGACGCACTGACATCCCAGCGCAGCTTCGGAGTGATCTCGCCACGCAGGCCACCAACCAGCTGCAGGTCGTTCTGGACGTTGCCGTACTGCGGGCTGAAGCCCACCGGATAGATCGAACGCAGGTTCCAGCCGGGGAAGATCGCTGTGGTGCGGTAGGCACCGGTGGTGGTGTCCGGGTTGCGCCAGTTGAAATCGCTGACGCCATCGCTGTGGCTGTACAGGCCGAACGCATACAGCTCCAGCGCGTCGCTGGCATTGGCCTTTACGTTGAAGCCGACTCGGCGGCTTTCCAGTTCCGGCTGACCCCAGCGCTGTACCGGATTGGACACGTCCAGATCCGGATGCGCGGCCTGGAAGGCGATCGCATCCGGGCGCTGGCGGGTGCGCGAGGTGGCGTCGGAGTTGGACGATTCGGCGAACAGCACCAGGCTGCCGTAGTCACCCAGCGACCAGCCGGTACGTGCGCTGAAATCACGCGACGCGCCATCGCCCTGTGCGTACTGCGAATAGCCGGCGGTGATCTCGGTACCGGGGCCATCCTCGAGAATGATGTTGATGACACCGGCGATGGCGTCCGAGCCGTACTGCGCAGAGGCACCATCGCGCAGCACTTCAATGCGCTTGATCGCACTGGTCGGAATCTGTGCCAGATCGGCCGCCTGCGCGCCGCGGTTGCCGAGCAGCGCACTGCGATGGAAGCGACGACCGTTGACCAGCACCAGGGTCTGGTCCGGCGACAGGCCACGCAGCGTGGCCGGGCGCACGAACACCTGGCCGTCCGCCATCGGCAGGCGCTGCACCACGAACGACGGCACCAGCTGCGCCAGCACGTCCTTCAGGTCGGTGGATTCCACCGACCTGATGTCCTCCTTGGTGAACACGTCCACCGGCGCCAGCGTTTCGAACTGGGTGCGGTTGGACGCGCGGGTGCCGGTGACCAGCATCGCGTCAAGCTGGGTGGGCACGGCGCGGCTGACACTGCTGGCATCGACCGCATCGGCCTCCGCTGCGATCGCGCCTCCTGCGCTGGCCATGGAAAGGGCAAGGAGGATGGAACGCGAAAGCTTCGAACGATGCACGGCAGGGCTCCGGGAGGACACGACAGGGCCAGTACCTGTGCGGACACAACAGGTCTGGACAAGGCGCGCAGTCTCGGCGCGATCTGTGAAGGAGCCATGACGTCAGTGCGACAACTTGATGCGCCAACCAAGGTTGAGCGCTGCCAGGGCCCACCCGTAGATCCACGCCATGCGTGGATGGGCAACGCCGCCCCACGCCCCATCCCCGCGCACGCCGGGCTAGCCGTTGCCGTCGTCGCCACAGCCGAAACGGGCCGGCCGTGCCGTTCGCAGCGGAACGAACATCATGGCGGTGAATACCACCAGGGCAGGGGTGGACATGATCCAGATGCCCCTGTTGCGAATCCCGATCCCCATGAAATCGGCCTGCAGATCGCCGATCCACTGCAGCTGCGTCAGTATCATCACCAGCCCACCGATGGTCGCGCACGGCACCCCACCGTGACCGGCCCCAAGCAACGTCGGTGTCAGAAACCCGCCCAGCAACGCGAATCCGACGCGGTACACCAGGGATTGCCGCGCCACCGTGGCGCGCCGGACACCATCAGCAGCAGCAGCGCCAGGGTCAACAGACTGGGCACTACCCAGAGGGCAAGCAGCATTTCGATCATCTCGATCATCGGCCGGGCTCCGCTGGCCGGGCATCCCACGTCGTCGTTCGCATCTTCCTGCTCCTGATCTCGTCCATGAAGCGCACATTGTTGCCGGCATGCGGGAAGACGCACAGCTCGGGCAGCGCAAGAACTGCTAAACGCGGCACCTGCCGATCCGCTACTGTGCCGGCATCGGATTCGGGGAACGGCAGGATGAGCGCGGCAGGCAAGGCCTTGTGGTACATCGAAACCCATGCGGACCAGCCATTGGCACTGGCCGATATTGCCGCCGCAGCGGGGCTTTCACCGTTCCACCTGTCACGCCTGTTCCAGGCCCGCACTGGCACCTCGGTGGTGCGCTATCTGCGGGGACGGCGCCTGACCGCTGCCGCGCAGCGATTGGCCAACGGGGCGGGGGATATCCTGCAGGTCGCGCTGGCAGCCGGCTATACCACCCATGCGGCGTTCACCCGCGCCTTCAGCGAACAGTTCGGGCAGACACCGGAGCGCGTACGCGAACAGGGCACCGATGGACTGGCGCTGGTACAGGCGATCCGCGTGGATGAAGCACCGGCGCCCTGCGCTGAAGCGCCGCGACTGCTCGACACGCCCGCTTTCCAGGTGGCGGGCATCGGCATGCGGCATACCCGCGACAGTGGCGGCGCGATTCCCGGCCAATGGGCGCAGCTCAACCGCGAATGGCCGACGCCGGCACCGATCAGTTTCGGCGTGTGCTGCAACAGCGATGACGACGGTGGCTTCGACTACGTCGCAGCGCTGCCCGCCAGCGCGCTGCCCACCGTGCCCGCGCATTGGCAGCGGATCGATGTGCCCGCGCGCCGCTATCTGGTGGCCTGGCACGGCGGGCACATCTCGACCATCCGCTCGACCTGGTTCTGGCTGCTGGACCACTACCTGCCCGGCTCCGGCCTCAGCCTGGCCGATGCACCGGACCTGGAACGCTATGACGCCCGCTTCGATGAGCACACCGGCAGCGGCGGCGTGGAGATCTGGCTGCCGGTGGACGGGCGTCCCTGCTGACATGGAGTTGAAGATGCGCATGAACACCGCGGTCGTCGGGCTGCTGCTGATGGCATCAGCGCTCTCCGCCCACGCAGATGGCGCCTGGACTGCCGGCGAGCGCCATGGCACTACGACGGTGGCCAGTGCCTCCGTGCGCGATGCACAGCACCGCGACACCCTGCGCTACACGGTGTGGTATCCGGCGCCGGCCGACAGCAGCGAAGTCGCGCTGGCCATCGGTCCGCCTGGGGCGCCCCTGTTCGATGTCGGTCGTTCGGCGTTGGATGCGCCGCTCGCGGGCGCTCGCCTGCCGGTATTGCTGCTGTCGCACGGCAACGGCGGCAGTGCACGCATGATGGGCTGGTTGGGCACGGCGCTGGCGCGGGACGGTTATCTGGTGATCGCGGTCGATCATCCCGGCAACAATGGTGCCGACGAAATGACCTTGCCCGGCAGCATGCTGAGCTGGCTGCGCGCGGATGACCTGCGCGCTGCGCTGGCCGCCGTGCAGGCCGATCCGATGCTGGGCCCGCACGTCGATCCTGCACGGCTGGGCGTGGTCGGCTTCTCGGCCGGTGGTTACACCGCACTGCTGGCCGCCGGAGCGCGGCCCAACCTGCAGCGGCTGCTGGCCTTCTGTACCGCGCACCCCGATGACGGCGTCTGCCGGCCACAACAGGAAACCGCCACGCACACGATGGAGGCGCGTGTTGCCGCTGCGAGCTCACCCGCGCTTTCCCCCTGGATCTCCCACGCCAACGACTCGCGCGCGATCCCCGGCGTGCGCGCGGTATTCCTGCTGGCGCCAGCAATCGTGCAGGCATTTGCGCCGGAACAGCTGTCCTCGCTGAGGCAGCCGGTGTCGATGATGCTGGGCGAGGCTGATACGGTTGCGCCACCGCAGAGCAATGGCGAGGCTGCACAGGCACTGATTCCGCACGCAACGCTGCAACGCCTGCCGGACGTGGGTCACTACGACTTCCTGGCAGCCTGTACCGCTGCCGGCGTGCAGAGGCTGCCCGAGCTATGCAACACGTCGATCCCCAGGGCAGAAACCCACCGGGAAGCGGTGGATGCAGCAATGCGGTTCTTCGCAGACGCATTGCGCTAGTGGCCGCCGGGCACGGCCCGGCGCTACAGTGGCCGCGTCCACGGAGGAACGATCATGCGCCTGCTGCACCTCACCCTGCCGGTGTCCGATGTCAGTGCCGTCGCCGCATACTTCCACGATGTGCTGCAGCAACGCGTGGTCGGCAACCATGTGCACGTCGGCTGGAGCACGATCGAACTGCGGCCCGCTGAAGGGCGTCCGGTCGGTGGTGTGCACCTGGCGTTCAACGTGCCGGACAACCGCTTCGACGAGGCGATGACCTGGTTGCGCGAACGTACACCGTTGCAGCGTAATCCTGCCGGGCTGGACTACTTCGCGCTGGAAAGCAGCTGGCAGTCGCAGTCGGTGTACTTCACCGGCCCCGATGGCCTGATCCTGGAACTGATCGGTCGTCGCCGCTTGCCGGCCAGCGCGCGCGAAGGCGTGTTCCATGGCAGCGAGCTGGCCTGCCTGAGCGAAGTCGGCCTGCCCAGCCACGATGTCGACGCGGTGCGCGAACAGTCCACCCAAAGGTTCGGCCTGCAGCCGATCAGCCCGCCTTCGCCGCAGTTCGCGCCGATGGGCGACGACGAAGGCCTGCTGATCGTGGTGGCGGCGGATCGACGCTGGTTCCCCGAGCAGAAGGACCTGCCCAATGCGCAGGGACTGCAGGTGCAGGTCGGCGACGTAGCCGGCCCGGGTGTTGTGGAGGACGTTGGGCTCGGCTGGCGGGTACAGGCAGTCTGAACTACCAGCTGCCCGATGCACCGCCTCCGCCGCTGCGGCCACCGCCCCCGGACCAGCTGCTGGAACTGCTCGAGGATGAACTCGACGACGAGGTGCTGGACGCGCTGCGGTGGCCACCGGATGAACTGCGGCTGCCGCGTGCCTTCTCACCTGGCAGCATGGTGAAGATCCAGGCGAAGTACAGCACCAACGTGCCGGCACTCCACCCGATCGTCGCCGCAAGGCGCGCAACCGGGTCGGCCCGATCAATGGCCAGCAGTGCGAAGATCGCGTAGCCCGCGGTCAGCAGCAACAGCACGGAGAACCTCACCCCGAAGCTGCTGCGGTCCTTGTGCCAGCGCGCGCGAGACGCCTGTAGGAGGAAGAACACCAGCATGGCCACGATACCCACCGCCAGGTCCAGCAACGTGTGCAGGGCCAGACTGGGCGGTAGCTGGCCACGCAGCACCATCACCACGAAGAACCCCGAACTGGCCGCGAGCATGCCCAGCAGCACCACGCGCACACCTCGGCTGCGGCGCCAGCACCAGCCGAGCAGGCTCGCCACCGGCACGCACAACGCCAACACGATGCAGAGCGCTGCCAGTGCCTGGCGTGGCGCCCACATGGCCGTCGCCAGCAGGCCCGCGGCCACCACAGCCGTCACCAGCAGCGGGCGGGCCCAGGCCGGCAATCGCTTCGGGCGCGCCTGCGGCGTGGTGACCTCGCGCGGCGCTCCACGCCGGCGCTCGCGATGCCTGCGTGCGAAGTCGTCCGGCGTCCTGGTCGCCGGCCGCGAGGGCGGCGAGCGCCACAGGCCCGCAAGGAAGCCGGCCAGCAGCGTCAGTGCAACCACCGAGTCCGCGCTGCGCCAATCGGCCGGCAGCACGTTGCGCATCGATGGCTCTTCCCATGCCGGCAGATCCTCGCCATTGATCAGCGCGACCACGATCTTCGTTCCATCCAGCAGGCCCTGATCAAGGTCGCCATCGCGGAAACGTGGCACGATCGCCTTGTCGATGATGCGGGCGGCATAGGCATCGGGAATCGCGCCCTCCAGGCCGTAACCGGTCTGGATGCGCACGCGGCGGTCCTGCACGGCCACAAGCAGCAACACGCCATCGTCAACGCCTTCGCGGCCCAGCTGCCACTGGTCGAACACCCGCTGGGCGTAGGCCTCGATGCCCTCGTCGCCAACATGGTCGACCACCAGCACCTGCAGCTGCGCGCCGGTGCGCGCCTGCAACTGAAGTGCCTGCGTGCGCAGTATGTCGCGGGTATCCGCCGACAGTGCATTGGCGGTATCCACCACCGGATCATCCAGTGCGGGTACTGCGGCTGCGGCCATCACCATCCTCGGCAACAGGCACAGCGACACCAGCAGCCAGGCCATGGCCCATGTGCGCATCACCCTGCGCGGCATCCTCATGTGCCCTGCCCCGCCTCGATCCGCGCATGCAGCACCTGCAACTGCGCGACCGCCTGGTTGAACACCTGCAGATCGGCATCCACCAGGGCCGTCCAGTCGGGCGTGTGCCCCAGCAGCTGCGCCACCTGTTCGTCCGGTGCGCGGTCGAAGCCCTCGCCAAGCACGGCAAGATAGCGCTCACGGAACCCTTCCGGGTCGCGCTGGTCCTGCACGTACAGCTGCACCGCCAGCAGCCCCGCATAGAGATAATTCACCAGATAGTTCGGGTCTTCATACATCAGGCGCTTGCTGATCCAGCTGTTGCGCAGCTGCGGGTAGCGCTCCGGTTGCTGGCCGAAACGCGCCAGCACCTGGCCGGTCAGCGCGTCCAGGTCGTCGGCGGTGCCCAACGTGCCGGCGGCAACGCCCCGGTAGATCGACTGCTCCAGCTGCGCCTCCTCGGAAGAGGTGAACAGCTGCAGCACCATGTCGTCCAGCAGCGACTTCAGGTAATAGGCCTTGGCACGCGGGTCCTGTGCCTGCTGGTACAGCTGGTCGCGGAAGCGCAGCTCGTTGTAGATCGCGAACGCCTCGGTCAGCCACGGGCTGCCATTGCGCTGCAGCGGCGACGCATGGCCGCGCTGCATCCACTCGCCGTGCAGGGCATGACCGGCTTCGTGCGCGATCTCGACATCGCTTTCCAGATCCCCGCTGCGCACACCAACGAACAGCATTGCCGGCACACCGGGAGCGCTCACCGGGAACGCATCCTGGCTGCGGTCACCGCGTTCGGTGGCCAGATCCATACGCTGGTTGGCCGGATCGAGCAGCGCGCGCAGCTCGGCGACATACGCCGGGCCCAGGTGCTGCATGGCATCGGCGGCATTGTCGCGCAGCTGCGCCAGCGTCAGTACCGGCGGCGTGTAGCCGGCATCGGGCAGCGTGGTGTCCCAAAGCTGCGGCGCATCGATGCCGGAGCGCGCAGCGCGGCGCAGCAGCATGTCCTGGTAGGCGCGACGATCCCCTGCATGGCGTTCGATCGCCTGCAGCGTCGCATCCACTGCCGCTGTATCCAGCCCCATGCGCTGGTAGCCATGTTCAGGCGCCGAGCCATCGCCCTGCAGGCGTGCGGCGGCATCATTCACCTGCACCAGCCCCAGCAGCACCGACGCCATCGGCTCGCGGCGCGAGTGCAGGCCCTGCCAGTAGCCCTTCCAGCCGGCCTCGCGCAAGGCGCGGTCAGGCTGCCGGGCCAGTGCCTGCCTGTCGCGCCCCGTGTCCCAGTGCCGACCGCCGTGCTCGATCTGCGGGTACACGGCGCTGCGCAGGATCTGCCCACGCAGGCGCGCGAAGCTGTCCAGCGCCGGATCGGCCAGTGCCTCCACGGCTTTGTCCAGTTCAGCGTTGGCCGGAGCGGCGGCTTCCTTCAACGCACGTACGCGCAGGAAGGCATACGGTGCTGTCCACGCCGCATCTGCGGGCGCCTCGCGCAGCGCAGCACGACCGTTGCTGGCGATGCGGCTGCACAGCCCCATCACCTGATCCAGCGCCTGCGCCGGACGATGATCACGCGCGTTGCGGGCGGCCTGCAGGTGCAGGTAGCCGTGATGGCGCAGGCATTGCGCCTCCAGTATCTCGGCCTGCCGGAAGCGTTCCTCGGGTGCGATGCCTGCAGCGTGCAGCAGTGTCTCCAGCTGCCTGTCCAGCGTGACACGCGCGGCCTGTTCGGCGGCCGCGCTGGCGAAATAGGCGCGGTCATCGGCATGCACCGACTGCGCCTGGACGCCGCTGACGGCGACCATCGCCAGCACGGCGACAATGGCGGCGGTGATGATGTGCATCCTGCGAGCCTGCATCGGCGTCTCCCTGCCTGCACCAGGCTTCGAGCCTAGCAGCAAGCCGCCCGGCCCGCCTGTGCCGAGTCAGGCCTCAGATCGACTCATCCTCGCGCTTGACCAGCATCCAGCACGGCGCCTGCGCGAAGGTGTAGGTCTGCTGGTCGCTGCTGTCCGGCCTGCGGATCTGCACCTGGCGCTGTCCATCGGCCAGCGTGCTGACCTGCAACTCGCGCCCCTGACCGGCCAAGGCAGCGGGATCGGGCATCACCGGCCACTCGACGTCGGTCAGCGCCAGCCGGCTTTCCACCTTGCGCGGTTCCGGCTCGGCCTCGGCATCGATGTAGCTGTCCAGCAGTGGGTCGGCGGTGGCCTTTTCCTGCAGCGTGATCTCGTTGCCGAAGTGCTTCAGGAAGACATCGAACTCCGGGTAGGGGCATTCACTGGGTGCAGCCACAGGCGTGGGCTCGGCGGCGGTGGTCGCCGGCGCGGCCGGAGCAGGCGCGGCCTCGGCCGCTGTCCGCGGTGCCTGCGGCGCTGGCGTGCAGGCAACCAGCACCACGCCACTGGCGAGCATCAGCAGTGCGGCAGAACGGTAACGAAACATGGGCTCATCCTGAATCCGGTCCGGTCGCTCCATGCTACTGCTCATCCTACAATTCCGGCATTCCGCCTGTCCGAGACTGTCCATGCATCGTGTCCTGCTCCTGATCGGCCTGCTGCTGCCCGCGCTGTGGCCTGCCGTGGCGTTGGCCGTCGATGTCCACGAAGGCGATCTGCTGTTCGTCACCGCCGGCCGCAGCGGCCTGAGCGCGGCCATCGACGATGCCACCGGCAGGCAGGGGGCGACCAGCTTCGATCACGTGGCCCTGGTGGCCTCGGCGCCGAAGGGCTGGGAGGTGCTGCACGCGGACGAGAAGGGATCGCGCCGGCAGTCGCTGGCCGAGTTCCGCCAGGACGCGCGTGCCAAGCAGCGGCAGGTCGTGGTCTATCGCCTGCGCGCGCCGCAGCAGGATGCGATCAAGGATGCGGTCGCCACCGCGCGCACGATGCTGGGCAAGCCGTACAACACGTCGTATGTGTTGAACGAGGACAGCTACTACTGCTCGGACTTCATCGAACGCGCGTTCCGCGCGCATCACGTGTTCGCACTGCAGCCGATGAACTTCCGCAACCCACAGACTGGAGAGATCGCCCAGCACTGGGTAGACCTGTACCGTGGGATGGGCATGGACGTGCCGCAGGACCAGCCTGGCACCAATCCCAACGACATGTCGTCGGCACCGGTACTGCAGCGCATCGGCGTGCTGCAATAAGAGAAGCCCCGCACAAGGCGGGGCTTCACCGGTCACACCGCGCGTGCGGCGGGATCATTCTTCTTCGTCGTGGCCGCCCTGCTGCTGGTTGCGTTCCTTGCGCTGCTGGTCCTGCTGCTGTTGCTGCTGCTGGTCACGGCGTCCCTGCTGCTGATCCTGCTGGTTCTGCTGGCCCGGCTGCTTCTGGTTCGGGTTCTGGTTCTGCTGTGCCATGTCCGTTCTCCGAAAGCCACTCGCGGAATGCGGTGGACGCGGACATCGTCTGCAGCAATTGGTTAATCACGCGTGGGTAGGCGGCTACATTCGTGTGTACGGCTGTGAATGAACGCGCCCGGCCCCTTGCGGCACAAGCCTCTGAAGGATTCATGTGGGTTCGGCATGTGCTCATGCCATGGTCAGTGAGGCGCGCATTCATGGCATCCGCTGGTGGAAACACGCGCTGAACGTGGCTGGCTTGGCTGCCCGCGCAGGAAAACCAGCCCTGCATTCAGGGCATCACCGGTGGCACATAGGCCAGGGTCATGCCCAGCAGCCACAGCAGGCCCAGCACCAGCGGAATGTGCACCAGCAGCTGGATGAAGGTGAAGCCGACGATGTCGCGTGCCTTCAGGCCCAGCACGCCCAGCAGCGGCAGCATCCAGAACGGATTGATCAGGTTCGGCAGCGCTTCGGCGGCGTTGTAGACCTGCACCGCCCAGCCCAGGTGCGCCTTCAGTTCGTTGGCGGCCTGCATCACGTACGGTGCCTCGATGATCCACTTGCCACCACCAGAGGGCACGAAGAAGCCCAGTACCGCCGAATAAACACCCATCACCAGCGCGAAGGTATCGGTGCTGGCCACGTGCACGAACAGGCTCGACAGCCGGTGCGCCAGCGTCTGCCCATCACCGCCGGCAGCATGGGTGAGGATCATCGCGATGCCCCCGTACAGCGGGAACTGGATCAGCACGCCGGTGGTACTGGGCACCGCCTTGGCCACCGCGTTGAGGAAGCTGCGCGGGCGCCAGTGCAACAGCAGGCCCAGCGAAATGAACAGGAAGTTGTAGGTGTTGAGGTTGGCGATGGCGGTGACCACCGGCTTGTTGGCGAACTCGTTGAACAGCCAACCGAACGCCAGCAGCGAAAGCAGCACGGTCAGCAGCGGGCTGTATTCCAGCCACTCGCCCGGGCGCGTGCGGCGCTGCAGCGGCTCCGGCTCGGCCTGCGCGGCGCCCGGGAAATCCTCGGCAGTACGCGCACTAGCGGCGGCCGGCGCGGTCAGCCAGGCGATCAGCAGCGAGACCAGGATCAGCACCGCGGTCAGCGCGATCGACTGCCACAGGAAAATGGTTTCGGTGAACGGCAGTACGCCGGTGATCTCGACCAGCCCCGGCGGCATGCTGGCGGGGTTGGCCTGCAGCTGCGCGGCCGACGAACTCAGGCCCATCGCCCACACCGCGCCCAGCCCCAGATAGGCCGAAGCACCGGCCGCGCGGTAGTCCATGCGCAGCTCGGTGCGGCGGGCCAGCGCGCGCACCAGCAGGCCGCCGAACACCAGCGAGAAGCCCCAGCTGAGCAGCGAGGCGAGCATGCTGACCAGGCCCACGTACACCACTGCACCGCGGCCGGTGCGCGGCACCCGGGCCAGGAAGTCGATGAAGCGCGCGACCACCGGTGCGGTCGCCACGGCGTAGCCACCGATGACCACGAAGGCCATCTGCATGGTGAAGGGGATCAGGCTCCAGAAGCCGTCACCGAAGGCGCTGGCGGTGGCCTGCGGAGTCGAGCCGAAGCCCATCGCCGCCAGCGCGACGATGACCACGCCCAGCACCGCGAACACGTACGCATCGGGGAACCACTTTTCCGCCCAGGCGGCCGAGCGCAGCGCTGCGCGCGCCATCCAGCCATCCTGTACTGCTGCCGTCGAGGCCATCGCCTACCCTCCCAGGTTCGATGGCCCGATTCTGGGCGGTGGGGTGCGAGCTGTCTGCCACCTATTGGTCGTAGGTGGCGGAGGATGGTAGTGCCGGCCGCTGGCCGGCAATCCCGGGATCGCGCACGGCTGCAGCCGGCCAGCGGCCGGCTCTACCAAACCCGGAATGGTCGCAGGTGGTGAATGGCGGTAGTGCCGGCCGCTGGCCGGCAATCTCGGATCGCACACGGCTGCAGCCGGCCAGCGGCCGGCTCTACCAAACCCGAGATGGTCGCAGGTGGTGAATGGCGGTCGTGCCGGCCGCTGGCCGGCAATCCCGGGATCGCGCACGGCTGCAGCCGGCCAGCGGCCGGCTCTACCAAACCCGGGATGGTCGCAGGTGGTGAATGGCGGTAGTGCCGGCCGCWGGCCGGCAACCTCGGAATCGCACACCGGTGCAGCCGGCCAGCGGCCGGCTCTACCAAACCCGGAATGGTCGCAGGTGGTGAATGGCGGTCGTGCCGGCCGCTGGCCGGMAATTTCCCAATCGGGWTGGTCGTGCAGCCGGCCWGCGGCCGGCTCTACCAGGCCTTGGGCTCAGCGCAGTGCCAGATCCACGGCGATGCCGGCAAACAGCGCGGCACCCACCCAGTTGTTGTGCAGGAACGCCTTGAAGCACGGGCCGCGCTCGCGGTTGCGGCAGATCCAGAACTCGTACACCACCAGCACCGTGGCCACCGCCACGCCGGCCAGGTAGTACCCACCCAGCCCGCCGCGCACGCCGACCAGCGCCATGGTGGCCAGGAACAGCGCGTACAGCACGCCCTGGATGACCAGATCGAGATCGCCGAACAGGATCGCGGTGGAATGCGAGCCCATCTTCAGGTCGTCCTCGCGATCGACCATGGCGTACCAGGTGTCGTACGCGGTGGACCACAGGATGTTGCCGGCGTACAGCAGCCAGCCCAGCATCGGCACTTCGCCCTGCACGGCGGCAAACGCCATCGGGATGCCCCAGCCGAACGACATGCCCAGGTAGACCTGCGGCAGGTGGGTGTAGCGCTTCAGGTAGGGGTAGCTGGCGGCCAGGAACACGCCGATGAAGCTCAAGCCGATGGTCAGGCCGTTCAGGGTCAGCACCAGGCCGAAGGCCACCAGCATCAGCACGGCGAACAACGCCAGCGCAGCTCGGCCGCTGATTGCGCCGGTGGCCAGCGGACGCGCCTTGGTCCGCTCCACGTGCGGGTCGAGCCAGCGGTCGGCGTAGTCGTTGATGACGCAACCGGCCGAGCGGGTCAGCCACACGCCGGCGGTGAACACGAACAGCGTCCACAGCGGCGGCACGCCGCCGGCAGCCAGCCACAACGCCCACCAGGTGGGCCACAGCAGCAGCAACGTGCCGATCGGGCGATCAGCGCGCATCAGACTCCAGTAATGCCGCCAACGCGGCGTCGCCGGCGACTGCGGCGAAGTGAGGGGGGTATCAGCCATGGCGATAGGATACTCCTGCCCCTCCGGCAGGGCTTTGCCGGTGGGGGGAGATTTGTTCGGCGAAACTGGATAGAATGCCGGTCCCGCACCGCCTCATGGCGCTGCGATGCCCGCCCCGGCACTGGCCGACGGCGTGGCAGTTCTACAACGCGCCCGTAGCTCAGCCGGATAGAGTAGTGGCTTCCGAAGCCATTGGTCGGGGGTTCGAATCCCTCCGGGCGCGCCATTTTTCCCTGCTCGTACCCGTCACTCCTGGCCTCTCGCTTGCACTTCCACGTCAACGCGGCTCAGGAGCGAACGGCATCGAGCGATGTGCGCAACCTTGAAGATCGCGCACGACGATGGAAAGCTCCTGCCCTTTCTGCACCGCACCGGGCAGGAAGGCGCCCTTGCCGTCGTACAGGAAGGTTTCAATCTCACCACGTGCAACCACCAGGTCCGCAGCCGGCGGCTTGAGCTCTTCCAGAACAACACTGAAGGGACGCCAGGCCAGACCGTGTTCGTCGCGGATATCGGCCGATACCGCGTGTGCATGCGCCTGCCGATCCACGCTGGCCAGTGGCAGTCGTAGTGCCTGCGATCCCTCCGTACTGATCTGGAACCTGCCAAGGACCACGGCATCCACAGTTTCACTGCCGATGTAGGTGATCGTGGCCTCGGGGCACTGCACGGCATCGGCTGGGTGCGATGCACACGCGGCCAGGCTTGCGGTCAGGAGGGCAATGATCGGCCGGATCATGGGCTGGCACCTGGCACGTCGCTACCCTGCCCAGCGTTTGCAGCAGCGCGCGTAGTGGAAGCACCCGGCCTGCGCGCGTAGCTGTAATCCGGATCGCGGCAGGCTCGCATGATCGGACTTCGTGCGTGCCTGATTACGCCAGGGAACCAGCACAACGCCAGCACCACGGCCCAGATCACAGCCAACCAGAACCATCGGCCCAAGGCATAGGCCCAGATCATGGGCAATGCAGCCAGCAGCACGATGATCTGCGTATACAGCAGGTAGAGCGTGTGCAGGCCCAAGCGGGGATCCGAGCGCAGCATCACGCCACATCCCCTGCATGCCGTCTTCGCCTGCCGTCTCGATGCGGAAAGCAGCGGGAATCGCTGCCCGGCAGCGCCGCAAAGTGGACAGGTGAAGGCCAGCAGGCGCATCAGGCAAGCTCCTCTCTGTCGATTGACATCAACTGCCGGGCACGAAGCCGAGCCTAGCATGGGTCTGTTAGGGGGCGTCGCAAACAGCAACGCCGAGCATGGCCCGGCGTTGTGTTCAAGACAGTCGAGCATGGCTCGACTCTACAAGAGCGAATCAATACTTGCCGTCAAACGCGAAGATCGGCTTGCGCTGCTTCCACGCACCTGCAGTGAAGTCCGGGAACTCCAGCGTCTGGAAGCTGTTGGCGATCGACTGCTCGCTGAGCGGCGTGATCGCACTCCATGTAACCGCGTCGTAGATGTCGATCGGCATCGGTGCCTTGGCCTTGAGCGCTTCGACAAAGGCATGAATGACGAACCAGTCCATGCCACCGTGGCCGGCGCTGGCGGCGGTGTCGGCATTCTGCTTCCACAGCGGGTGCTCGTACGCGTCCTGGTACTTCTTGAACTCTTCCCACTGGTGCGGCGGGCTGCGGCCTTCGATGTGGATCGAATGGTTCACGTCCATCCACAAACCCTTGGTTCCCTGCACGCGGAAGCCCATCGAATACGGGCGCGGCAGCGAGGTATCGTGCTGCAGCAGGATGGTCTCGCCGTTCTCGCAGGCCAGCGTGGTGGTGACGATGTCGCCCAGCTTGAACTTCACCTTGGTGCTGGGGTGGGTGGTGCCGCCACTCTTGGCCACGGTGTATTCATGCAGGCCGCGCGCCTTGGTCGCGAAGGCGTTGATGTGGGTGAAGCGGTTGCCACGGTTGATGCCGGTGTACATCGCGCACGGGCCAATGCCGTGGCTGGGGTACAGCTCGCCGTTGCGCTCCACCGAATGCTCGGTGCGCCAGCGTGCTTCGCTCCAGCCCTTGGGGCCGAATTCCACGCCGCTGTCGTAGGGCTGGTTCGGGTCGCCGGAATTGAACTTCACGCCGCGCAGGTCGTGCTGGTAGCCAGCCTGCAGGTGCACCAGTTCGCCGAACAGGCCCTGGCGCACCATCTGCAGCGCGGCCATCACATCTCGGCGGTAGCAGACGTTCTCCAGCAGCATGTACGGGGTGCCGGTGCTCAGCTGGGTCTTCAACACGTCCCAGTGGTCCTGCAGGGTGATGCCGGCCACCACTTCACAGCCCACGGCCACGCCGGCCTGCATGGCGGCAATCGCCATCGGCGCGTGGTATTCCCACGGCGTGGCGATGATCACGCCATCGATGCCCTTCTGTTCCAGCAGGCGCTTCCAGGCATTGCTGTCACGGTCCTGGCCGTAGGTCTTCGGGGCAGGCTTGCCCGCCTTGGCCACCATGTCCACGGCGCGGCCAAGCATGATCGGCTCGATGTCGCACAGCGCGACCACCTCGACATCGTCGCGCCGCACCAGCTCCTTCAGCAGCACCAGGCCGCGCATGCCGGTACCGATCATGGCCAGGCGCACCTTGCGCCCGCGCGCCCATGCCGGGGTCTGCGGCAGCAGGCTGCTGGCGGCGACTGCGGCACTGGCCGCGATGAATTCCCTACGCTTCATGGCAAACATCTCTCCTCTTGGCMGCGTGCCGGCCGCWGCCGGCACGCCAGGTCACGCAAACGGAATTACTTGAAACGGTAGCCAATGGTCACACTGTAACCACGGCCGAAGATGGTTGCGTAGTCACTGGAGTCACCCAGGAAGCTGTTCGGGTCGTAGAACGGCAGGCGATTGAACAGGTTCTTGACGGTGAAGCTCAGGTTCCAGGCATCATCCGGGCGCCAGGTGACGCTCATGTTGGCGGTCCACCACGACGGCGCACCATCGCACTTGCTCTTCTGCAGGGCCAGGTAGCCGCCGGTGCAGGTTTCCTTGTTGTTGCTCACCTCATCAACCTGGTCGGTGGCCCACTTGGTGCCGCCCACGTAGTTGACGAACATGCTGGTGGTGACCTGCTTGTAGGTCCAGTCCGCATTGAGCGTGGCACGCAGGCGCGGGTTGTTGTAGTAGCCCACCACGTCGCCGTAGTACCAGCCGTTCTCGGCGTCCATATAGAAGCGGTTGCGGTTGGCGATGGTGGCGGCCAGGCCGATGTTCAGGTTGCCCCAGTCGCCCAGCGAGAAGCGGCTGCGCGCATCGATGTCGAAGCCGTCGATCAGGGTCTTGCCGCGGTTCTTGTACTGGCCCACCACGCTGGCCACGTTGCCGGCCGAGTAGCCCGGCAGGTTCGCCGGGCAGCTCACGCCGCTGGCCGGATCGGCACACATCGCCGCCAGCTGGGCCAGGTTGGCACGGTCGCTGTCGGTGATCGGCGAGCGCGACATCGAGATGATGTCTTCCATGCGGCGATAGTCCGGCGCGACGATTTCATTGTCGCGGTAGATGAACCAGTAGTCGGCCGACACCGACAGCCAGGTTGCCGGCTCGTAGACGAAGCCGAGGGTGGCGATCTTCGCCTTTTCCGGCTTCAGGTCCTTGTTCGGCTGGGTCATGCGCGCCACGGTGCGGCTGCAGTCGACGTTCAGCAGGGTCTTGCCCAGGTCGACATCACCCGGCCGCTGCGACTTCAGCAGCAGGTTGGCGATGGCATTGGTCTCGTTGCAGCGCAGCTCGTCACGGAAGCCACCGAGCTGTGCGAACACACCGCCGTTGCCGGACTCGGCCAGGCTCGGTGCACGGAAACCGGTCGAGTAGGTACCGCGCAGCATCAGCTGGTCGAACGCCTGGTACTTGAAGCCGATCTTCGGCGCGACGTTGGCGCTGAAGTTCGGGTACTTGTCCACGCGCACTGCTGCATCCAGCTCCAGCTTGTCGGTGATCGGGGCCACGGTCTCGGCGAACAGCGCGTAGGTGTTGCGCTTGCCGTCGAACCACGAGCCGCCCTGCTGGGAGATCAGGCCGTTGGCCGCATCGGCGTTGCCCGGGGTGTAGAAGGTTTCGCGGCTGGCGTTGAAGCCGAACGCGGCACGCATCTCACCGGCCGGCAGCTGGAACAGCGGGCCTTCGATCTTGCCGTCCAGGGTGTGCAGGCGGGTCCACGACTGGATGTCGAAGGTCGGGAATGCTTCACGGATCAGTGCGGCGTTGGCTTCGCTGATCTCGCCGAACTTGTACGCCGGGTGGTCGGAGATGATCACGCGGCCGGTGCCCGGATCGATCGAGTACGGGCCGAACGCCTTCTCGAAGCCCTTGATGTTGACGTTGATCGTCTGGTACGTGGTGGAATGCGTACCCGCGCTGGCGAACGCGGTCTCCCAGTTCCAGTCCCCCCGGTTGCCACGCGCACCGGCCAGCACGCGGTAGCTCTTGTCGGTGTTGCGCTGGCCGAAGTAGTTCGGGCCAGCATCCTGCAGCAGGTAGTTCAGGCCGACCACACCACCCATCATCGCCTTCATCTGCGGGCTGGCGTGGTTGTACTCGTTGTTCGGGCCCAGGAACGGGTACAGGAACTGGTTGACGGTGTTGCCGGTGTTGCGCGAGAACCAGCTGGTCGGGTTGCCGGTGGTGGTGCCGTAGGTACGCGGCGTACCGCCGTTGGCGCGCAGGTCGATGTCGGTGTAGGTGGCCTCGGCGAAGATCTCGGTGCTGTCGCCCACCAGGAAGGTGCCGTTGAGGTAGGCGGTGTTGCGCTCGGACTTGGCGCCGGCATCGATCTCGTTGTTCATCCAGGTTTCCCAGACGCAACGCGGGCCGGCCGCTTCACTGGTCAGCACGTTCCTGCAGCCCGGCGCAGCTTCCTGCACACGGCGGCCGGTGACCGGATCGAAGGCGAAGTAGCTGCCCGGGTTGAACTCGCCCGGCTTGCTGCCCACGCCCAGGCGCAGGTTGTTGAGGTAGTTCGGG
The DNA here is from genome assembly GCF_013464915.1 of Stenotrophomonas maltophilia. GTDB lineage: Bacteria > Pseudomonadota > Gammaproteobacteria > Xanthomonadales > Xanthomonadaceae > Stenotrophomonas > Stenotrophomonas maltophilia_AT. The sequence goes on along the minus strand of NZ_RAVT01000022.1, from coordinate 18,467 downwards.
TTGTTGACGTAGTACTGGTCGGGGCGCTTGTCGTAGAAATCGCTCAGCGGGATCGCGTCGCGGCGGTACATGTTCACCGCTCCGTAGATGTTGAAGCGGTTCTCGGCCAGGTCACCGAAGCCGGCGGTGATGCTGGCCTGGCGCTCGCCGTAGGAGTCGATGCGCGAGGAGGTGTCGTTGGTGAAGCTGACCTCGGCACCCTGGAAGTTGCGCTTGGTGATCACGTTGATCACGCCGGCCACCGCGTCGGTGCCGTACACCGCCGAGGCGCCGTCGGTCAGCACTTCCATGCGTTCGATGGCTGCGGCCGGGATCGCATCGATGTTGACGAACTGGGTCTGGAAGCCGGCCGGTGCACCGTAGTACGACAGGCGGCGACCGTTCAGCAGCACCAGCGTGCCCTGCGCGCCCAGCCCACGCAGGTTGGCCTGCGAGGCACCATCAGAACCGGTGAACAGCGAGCGCGCGTCCTGCTGCGCCGGGCGTGCGGCCGGCAGGTTGTCCAGCACCTGCAGCAGCGTGCGTGCACCCATGTTCTGGATGTCCTGCTTGCTGATCACCTGCACCGGGGACGCGGTTTCCACGTCGGTGCGGCGGATGTTGGAACCGGTGACCTCGATGCGGGCCAGGTCGGTGGCCTTGTCCTTGCTCTCCTGGGCGAAGGCAGGAACGGCGACCGACAGCAGCACGCCGGCGATGGCCAGCGACAGCGGAGCGATCGAACGACAGGGGGGGCGGTGGTGGCGTGCGGGCAACATCGGGGTTCTCTCCTGGCAGGGGTGCAGCGCAACAAGTGAGCGCATGGGCGTTCGGCGGGCAAAACGCTCCCGGGCCACGGCCATGAGGGCCGTAGTCGGAATGGGCGGGGGGAGGAGCGGTGTTACGAGGGGGTCATGGGGCGACGATGCTGGCGGAGTCGCCCTCCTGGCCGATCAGCACGGCGTTGGCCCAGTTGGCACAGACCTGGGCGGGTTGGCTGCCCTGCGCACCCAGCGTGCGCAGGCTCAGGGTGGAAAGGCCACGGATGTCCAGCTCCGGCTTGACCACGCCGGGTGCCTTCACCAGGCCGCTGTCGTACAGCAGGCGGTTGTCGCCCCAGACCTGGAACTGCAGGCCACCGGCAGTGCGGCAGGCATCGTCGATGCCGAGGTCGGCACGCAGCAGGTGCCAGCCGCCCTGCAGGCGCAGGTCGATGCGGCTGTTGGCGCCCACGCCCAGGCCACGGCGGAACTGCAGGCCGTTCATGCGCATGCCGGCATCGCCACGGAACGACTGGTCGGCACGCACCTGGCTGGCCAGCGCGGCCGGCACCGGCAGCTCGGAGAGATAGCGCTGCCGGGCCGGTCGCTCCGGTTCCTGGTGTTCGAGGATGTGGAAGGTGGACAGGGCGATCGGGCCGACGTCGCGCGGCTGCAGCGCATTGAAGGCGCGGGCGCTGCCCTGTGCCGCCGTGACCATCGGGTCGGTGCTGCTGGCGCCATCGCCCTCGGGGTTCTGCACGCTCAGCACGCGGAAGCGCAGCAGGCGACCGGCGTGGGCCGGGAAGTCGATGCGCTGCAGGCCCTCCTTCAGCTGCAGGCGGCCACGGGCGATCGGCTCGCCCCACTCGCCATTGCTGTCACCCAGGTACACCTCGTAGTCGCGCACCTGGCCGTGCTTCCAGTTCTTGTCGTTGCGCGGCGCGATGTCGATGCCATCGATCATCTTCCGCTCGCCGAAGCCCACCACCCATTCGTGGGCACCGGTGCGCACGGCCTGGTTGCGCACGCTGCGGAACCAGGTGTTGGGATCGTCGTCGAAGGCGTTTTCCAGCGCATGGCCAGGCTCTTCGGCCGGGCGGTTGACCACCAGCAGGCTGTCGGCGGGCAGTTCGCGGCCCAGCACCGGCGCGGCCGGATAGGCGTCGTCGGCGACCGCCGCAGCCGCCGCGAAGTCCAGCTGCAGCTGCAGCGGCTGGCGGATGTCCTGGCTGGCGGTGCGCACATGCAGGGTGCCGCGGCGTTCGGCGGCATCGAAGTACCAGCCTTCGCTGGCGTTGTTGAACGCAGCGGCGTCGGCCAACGCGGGCAGCGCGCGGCCACCGGCCTGCACCGCGCGTGGCGCCTGGCGGCTGAGCACGCGCAGGCCATAGCGACGCTGCGGCAGCTGGCCGTTGTACTGGCCCTGCACCGCATCGATCTGCACCTGCACCGGGCCACTGCCCTGCGCCGGCGCCTGCACGCGGATCAGCTGCGTGCTCGACTCGCCCTGCTGGTAGCGGCGGGTGTTGCCGTCGTCTTCGTACAGCGTGTACTGCGAATCGCCCTGCGGGTAGAGGTCGAAGGTCACCTCATCGAGGGGCTTTTCGCCATCGAACAGCATCGACGGGTACATCGGCAGGATCGCACCGGCACGCACGAACACCGGCAGCGTGGCCAGGTCCACCTGGCGGTCGAGCTGGCGGCCGTCGGCGGCGGCCTGCACGCGGCGGCCATCCCAGTAGTCGATCCAGCCACCAGCCGGCAGATGGATGTCGCGACGCCAGCCACGGCTGGCCGCCTGGCTGCGGTACACCGGCGCCACCAGCAGGTCGCGGCCGAGCAGGAACTGGTACTTGTAGGTTTCATCCTGCGCATGCGGATCGCGCGGGTTGTCCCACATCAGGCCGCGCACCGGCGGTGCGCCGGTCTGGGCGGCCTCGTGCACCAGCCCGTACATGTACGGGGTCAGGCGCATCTTCAGCTTCAGGTAGTCGCGGTTGATGCTGCGGTAGGGTTCGTCGTACCACCACGGGTGCTTGCGCGCATTCGACGACCAGCCGCTCATGCCCATCAGCACCGGGGTGAAGGCCTTCCACTGCAGGTCGCGGGTAAAGGTCTCGGCGCTGCCGCCGAAGATCGCATCGACGTCGCCGCTGGCATAGGCCATGCCGGACAGGCCCGAACCGACCAGGGTCGGCACGTGCCAGCGGATGTAGTCCCAGCTGCTGCTCTGGTCACCGGTCCAGGCCACGGCATAGCGCTGGATGCCGGCCCAGCCCATCACCGTCCACAGGAACGGGCGCGAATCGGAATTGTCGAGGATGCCGTTGAATGCCTGGCGGTTGGCGTCCATCGCGAACTGGTAGCCCTTGCCGGTCCAGGCCACGTCCAGCTTCTGCACGCGGCTGCCGGCCTTGCCCACTTCCCAGGCGATCTTGTCGACGCCGTTCTCGGTCCACAGGCCGGTGCGGAAACCATACGTGGCCAGGCCCTTCACCGTTTCCGGCAGCTGCTTGTAACCGCAGCCATAGCCATCGTTGGGCAGGATCCAGCCACCAGGCATGTCGTGGGCGCGGTACTGCTTGGCCACGCTGTCGATCACATCCGGCGTGGTGCCGGTCGGGCCGTCACTCCAGCCCTCGGGCACGGTGCCGGGCTTCTTGCTGTTGTCGCCGTCGTTGTAGCAATCGGCATCGCCGTAGGACAGCGCCCAGCGCGCGACCATGTTCGGGCGGCCGGTCAGCTGGGTATAGCGCTCGATCAGCTTCGGCAGGTCGGCGCCGACGAAGTAGTAGGCGTCGAAGCGGTCTTCGCGATGCAGCAGCGTGGCCTGGTCGCTCTGGCGCAGGTCGTAGCTGCCATCGCTCCATGTGTTGCGCAGCATGCCCCAGCCACGGCTGCTCAGCAGCATCGGCGCCGGGCTCGGCCGATCACCTTCTTCCCAGCCGCCGGAGTAGGACACGTCCAGCTCGCGGCCCTTGAACTGGTAGCGGCCGTTCTGCTGGCCGCCACCGAAGTAGCCTTCATCGGCCTGCGAGGACAGCACCTGCACGCTCTGCGTGGCATCCAGGTCCAGCGGCTGCATTTCCTGCCACAGCGCGGTGGGCTGGCCGTTGTCCAAGCGTTCCAGGCGCATGCGCAGCGGCTGCCGCTGCACATGCAGCACCAGTGCATCGGTGCGCACGCGGATTTCCTGCGCGTCTTCTTCCAGCTGCGCCTGCACATTCGCCTTGGGCTGCGGCAGCACGATCGGTGCGGCCTTGTCGCCGGCACCGGTCAGCGTGCCGTTGCGGCCGGCCTGCACGCGGATGATGTCGGTGGCCGGCAGCTCGATGCGGATGCGCGCGCCCTTGTCGGTCTGCAGGTCCCAGCCCTGCACGCCGTCGCGGCTGTCGCTGGCGGCCACCGAACGCAGATTGCCGACCGGCTCGGCGCGGGCCGGCATGGACGCCAGCATCAATGCCGGCAACAGGGCCAGCATCAGCGGCGAGCGACGAACGCAGTTTTCCACGCGGACTCCCAACCCGTTCACCGGGCGTTTCGAAAGCGGTTGGGCCGACTCTAGGGCAGCGATTCGAAAGATGTCAACAAATTGAAAGGAAAAAGGAAGATATATTCCATTGAAACGAAAGTTGTTGCGCCGCAATACTTTGTGTAAGCGCTTGCAACCGCCTGTTAAGCATTGTGCGATACGGCATCCGGCCGCTTCTTTCGTTTTCCCGCATGCGTCGGAGCGTGCGAAGCACACATCACCTTTTCTTTCTTTTTGCTTTCGCTATTTGACATTTCGAAAGAAAACGCAGATGGTGCGCTGGCCCAACTGGAACCTCCGAATGGACGTCACCCTGCTTTCCGATGTGTCCGCCTGGCAGCGCCTGGGCGGAGCCGATACCGCTACCGAAATCGCCCAGCAGCCTGCGCTGTGGGAAGCCCTCGCACAGGACCTGTCGCGTGCCCGCGACCGCCTTCAGGCCTTCCTCGGCGACAGCCTCAACGATCCCAACCAGCGCGTGCTGTTCACCGGCGCCGGCAGCTCCGGCTTCATCGCCGAGATGGTGGCCGACGCAATCAACGCGCAGTGGCCGGCCGACGTGCGCGTGGTGCACACCACCAGCCTGCTGACCCACCCGGCGCTGTACCTGCAGCGCGACCGCCCCACCCTGCTGGTGTCGTTCGGCCGCAGTGGTTCCAGCCCGGAAAGCGTGGCCGCGGTGGACCGCGTGCGCAGCGACGTGGACGATGCCCGCTTCCTCGACATCACCTGCAACGCCGATGGCGAACTGGCCCGTCGTGGCGCCGGCCGCGCAGATACCTGCACCCTGCTGATGCCTTCGGCCAGCTGCGACCGCGCGTTCGCCATGACCAGCAGCCTGACCTGCATGCTGCTGGCGGCGCTGACCGTGTTCGACCGCTCGCCGTGGGATGCGCGCGTGGCACGGCTGAAGCAGATTGCCGGTCTCGCCCGCGAAGGCCAGGCACAGTGGGACGCACCGGTGGCCGCACTGGCGCAGCGCCCGTTCAACCGGGTGATCTACCTTGGCAGCGGCCCGCTGGAAGCGCTCGCACGCGAAGCCGCGCTGAAGGTGCTGGAGCTGACCGCCGGCCGCGTGCTGGCGTTGGCCAATACGCCGTTGGGCTTCCGTCATGGGCCGAAGTCGACGCTGGACGGCAACACCCTGGTGGTGGTGCTGCGCAGCGTGCAGCCGCTGGCGCGCCGCTACGAACAGGACCTGCTGGAAGAACTGCGCCGCGACGGCGTGGCCGGCCAGGTGCTGGCGATCGGCCCGCACTCGGATATCGGCACCGATGACGAGTACACCCTTGTGGTGCCGCCGCTTCACACTGCATTCGACGACCCGTGGCTGGCGCCGGTGTGGCTGGGCTTCGCGCAGCTGTTCGCGCTGCAGCGCTCGGCCGCGCTCGGCCTGACCCCGGACAACCCGTTCCCGGACGGCACCGTCAACCGCGTCGTCAAGGGCGTCACCATCCACCATGGCTGAGCTGATCGCCCACGCCTGCTACGGCATCGACATCGGCGGCACCAAGATCGAGCTGGTGGCGTGCGATGCGGCGATGCAGGTCACCTGGCGACGCCGGGTGGCCACCCCGCAGGGCGACTACGACGGTTTCCTGCAGGCGGTGGTGACCCTGGTCGCCGAGGCGGATGCCGCGCTGGGTCGCAGCGATGCGGCGATCGGCATCGCTCTGCCCGGCGTGCGCGACCGCCGCAGCGGCCGCCAGCTCAGCGCGAACGTGCCTGCGTTGACCGGGCACAGCGTGGCCGCCGACCTGCAGGCGCGCCTGCAGCGACCTCTGCATTTCGGCAACGACCTGCAATGTTTTGCCCTGTCTGAAGCGCACGGCGGCGCGGCTGACGGCTACCCCAGCATGTTCGGCGCCATCCTCGGCACTGGTGCCGGCGGCGGCTTCTGCCTGCAGGGTCGCCTGCTGTCCGGCTTCAATGGCGTGGCCGGGGAATGGGGCCACTGGAGCGTGCCCGGCCACCTGCTGCAGCGCCATGGCCTGCCACTGATCGACTGCGCCTGCGGCCTGCAGGGCTGCGTGGAGCGCTACGTGTCCGGCAGTGGCGTGGCGATGATCGAACGCCATCTCGGTGGCAGCGCCGCCGACGCCAGCGCGGTGATCGCACTGGCCGAAGCCGGTGATGCCCGCGCACGCAGGGCGCTGGACATCCACCGCGACCTGCTCGGCCACAGCCTGGCCGCGCTGGTGCTGGCGCTGGACCCGCACGTGATCGTACTTGGCGGTGGTCTTTCGCAGTACGCGCCGCTGTACCAGCAGCTGCCCGCCGCCATCGCCGCCCATCTGTTCAACGGCGTGCAGGTACCGCCCATCGTGCCGCCACGCTTCGGCGATGCCGGTGGCGCACGTGGTGCCGCCCTGCTCGCCTGCCAACCCTCGTTTTCCTGATCGACCGGAGCCTGACCATGTCCCCGTTGCAGAGCCTGCTTGCCTCCCACCGCGCCGGTGCCAATGTCGGCCTGTACAGCGTCTGCTGCAGCAACGAACAGGTCCTACGCGCGGCCATGCACGTGGCGCAGGCGCATGGCACCGTGCTGCTGATCGAGGCCACGTCCAACCAGGTCGACCAGTTCGGTGGCTACACCGGCATGACCCCGCCGCAGTACCGCGACTACGTCGGCGCGCTGGCCGATGAGGAAGGCTTTCCGCGCGAACAGCTGATCCTGGGCGGCGACCACCTCGGCCCGAATGCCTGGCAGAAGCGCCCGGCCGCCGAGGCAATGACCCACGCGCGCGTGCTGATCGAAGCCTACGTCGCCGCCGGTTTCCACAAGATCCACCTGGACTGCAGCATGTCCTGCGCCGATGACCCGGTGCCGCTGCCGGACGCCATCGTCGCTGCGCGCTCGGCCGAGCTGGCCGAGATCGCTGAACGCACCGCCGCCGAACACGGCCTGCCGCCGCCGGTCTACGTGATCGGTACCGAAGTGCCGATTCCCGGTGGTGAAGCCTCGCTGGCCGAAGGCCTGCAGGTGACCACGCCGGCCGCCGCCGCGCAGACCCTGGCCATCCACCAGCAGGCGTTCGACACGCCGCAGCTGCGCGATGCGTGGCAACGGGTGATCGCGATGGTGGTGCAGCCGGGTGTGGACTTCGACCACAGCAGCGTGCACGAATACGACCCGGCCGCCGCCAGTGCGCTGGCCGATTTCCTCGAACAGCAGCCGCGCATCGTGTTCGAAGCGCATTCCACCGATTACCAGCGCGAAAGCGGCCTGCATGCCCTGGTGCGCGATCACTTCGCCATCCTCAAGGTGGGCCCGGCGGCGACGTTCGCCTATCGCGAAGCACTGTTCGCCCTGGCCGCGATCGAGGCCGAACTGCTGCCGGCGGCGCAGTGCTCGCGCCTGCCGCAGGTGCTGGACGAGGTGATGGTGGCGCAGCCGAAGTACTGGCAGTCCTACTACCAGGGCGATGAGGCGGCGCTGCGCCTGCTGCGCAGCTATTCCTTCAGCGACCGCTGCCGCTACTACTGGGGCGAGCCCGCACTGGTGCAGGCGGTGCAGACCCTGTTCGCCAACCTGGAACGGCACGCGCCGCCGCTGGTACTGCTCAGCCAGTACCTGCCCGAGCAGTACCGCGCCGTGCGCGAGGGCACCCTGGCCAATACGCCTGCCGCACTGGCACAGCATCGCGTCGGCCTGTGCCTGGGCGAGTACGCCCGTGCGTGCAGCGCCAACCAGGCCGGAACCCGCACTCACCACGCAGGTTCGGCTGCCGCCGTTGCTGCGAACGGCTAATCTCTACCTTTCCCCGCGACACCGAGAATGGCCATGCGCAACACCCGCTCCCGCCGGCAACAGATCCTGCAGCTGCTGATCGAGCACGGCTCGGTGCAGGTGGCCGATCTGGTCGAGCGCTTCGGCGTGTCGGCGGTGACCATCCGTGCCGACCTGACCCACTTCGAATCGCAGGGCCTGGCCAACCGTACCCACGGTGGCGCCACGCTGGTGCGCACGCCGCCGCAGGAACAGGACATCCACGAAAAGGACGCACTGAACCTGCCGCTGAAGGAATCGATCGGCGCGTGTGCCGCGCGCCTGGTGCGGCCCGGTGACAACATCATCATCGACTCCGGCTCGACCACGATGACCCTGGCCCGCCACCTGCGCAGTCAGCGCGACGTGACGGTGATGACCAACGGGCTGAACATCGCCTGGGAACTGGCCAACGCGCCCGGCATCAACGTGCTGCTGACCGGTGGGCTGCTGCGCCAGCAGTCGTTGTCGCTGCAGGGCAGCCAGGCCGAAGCCAGCCTCAACTCCTACAGCTTCGACACCCTGTTCCTGGGCGTGGACGGCCTGGACCTGCAGTTCGGCCTGACCACCCACGATGAAGCCGAAGCCCGCCTCAACCATCGCATGGTCGAACGTGCACGCCGCATCGTGGTGCTCACCGACGCCTCCAAGTTCGGCCGCGTCAGCCTGCACCGCATCGCGTTGCTGGATCAGATCCACACCATCATCACCGACGCCGGCATCGACGATGCAACCCGCGAAGGACTGCAGCGGCTGGGCATCGAAGTGATCATCGCCGAGCCCGCTATATGACCGACACCCGCTCCCTGCATGGCCGCATCCTCACCCCGCTGGGTTGGCGGCGTGGCCAGGTCCACTTCGATTCACACGTGCGCCAGCTGCAGGTGGACGACCACAGCGGTGCCGACGATCTGCAGCTGCCGGTGATCCTGCCCGGCTTCATCGACCTGCATGTGCATGGCGCCGCCGGCGTGGACCTGATGCAGGGCGGCGACGTGGCGCGCACCATCGCCCGCACCCATCTGCGCTTCGGCACCACCACGCTGCTGGCGACCACCATGACCGCCGGGCTGGACGAGATCGAGCACGCGCTGCAGGGCGTGGCCGCCACCATGGCCGCACCCGACGCCGAGGCCGCCTGTATTGCCGGCGTGCATCTGGAGGGGCCGTTCATCAGCCCGCAGCGGCTGGGTGCGCAGCCCAACCGCACCATCGAGGCGACGCTGGCGCTGGTACAGCAGCTGCACGCGCTGGCGCCGATCCGGGTGATGACGCTGGCGCCGGAAATCGGTGAGCACACCGCGCTGATTCCCGCGCTTTCGGCAATGGGCATCCGCGTGCAGCTTGGCCACAGCGCCGGCACCTACGAGGAAGGCGTGGCCGCACTGCAGGCCGGTGCTTCCGGTTTCACCCACCTGTTCAACGGCATGACCGGCGTCGATCACTATCGCCCGGGCATCGCCGCAGCGGCGTTGGCGCATGCGCAGTACGCCGAGATCATTCCCGACCTGCAGCACATCCACCCCGGCGTGATCCGGCTGGCCGCGCGCGCGATCCCGCGCCTGTATGCGGTGACCGACGCCACCGCCGCTACTGGCATGCCCGATGGCGAGTACGCACTGGGCGAGCAGCGCGTGCACAAGTGCGGCGGCTGCGTGCGCCTGGCCACCGGTTCACTGGCCGGCAGTGCACTGACCATGGACCAGGCGCTACGCAACCTGGTGCAGGTGGGCCTGGAGCTGGCCGATGCCTCGCGACGTGTTTCCACCTTCCCGGCCGACTACCTGGGCCTGGGCGATCGCGGCCGCATCGCGCCCGACGCCCGCGCCGACCTGGTGGTGCTGGACGCCGGATTGCGCCTGCAGCAGGTGGTGATCGGCGGGCGCGTGGTTGATCTGAACTGACACTCGCGATGCGGCCCGGACGCCGCGCAGGCTCCCTGTAGAGCCGAGCCATGCTCGGCTCAGCGTGCGAAGCGCGGGATGGGGAACCTCGATATCGGAACGGAAAGCAGCCGAGCATGGCTCGGCTCTACAGAAAGCACTCTGCGACGAACCGCCGCCGGGCGTGGCCCGGCGCTACCACAGGAACTGCCGATGACTGCAAGCACCGCTCCGCGCTGGCCCGTACGCTACCTGCTCTTCATCGGCGGCCTCGGCGGCCTGTTGTATGGCATCGACATCGGCATCATCGCCGGTGCCCTGCCCTATCTTGAGGCCACCGCCAGCCACGCCTGGCAGCTCAGCAGCCAGCAGCTCGGTTTTGTCGTGGCTGCGGTGCTGCTGGGCAGCGTGCTGTCCTCGCTGTTCGCCGGCATGGTTGCCGACCTGATCGGCCGCCGCGGTGCGATGCTGCTGGCCGGCCTGTTGTTCACCGCCTCGATTCCGATCATGGCACTGGCCTCCGGCTACACGCCGCTGCTGCTGGGCCGCCTGCTGCAGGGCGTCAGCGGCGGTCTGATCGGCGTGGTGGTGCCGCTGTACCTGGCAGAAGTACTCAGCCCCGAGCGCCGCGGGCGCGGTGCAGCGATGTTCCAGCTGCTGCTGACCATCGGCCTGGTACTGGCCGCGCTGATCGGCCTGTACCACGCACATGCGGTGGATGCTGCCGCCGAAGCCGTGCGTTCGCTGCCCCTGGCACAGCAGGCGCAGGAACTGTTCACGGTGAAGGACCATGCCTGGCGCACCATCTTCTGGAGCTGCCTGGCCCCGGGCCTGCTGTTCTGTGCGGGCATCTTCTGGCTGTCCGAATCACCGCGCTGGCTGGTGCGCCGTGGCCGCATCGATGATGCGCGCCGCAGCCTGCAGCGTGTGCTGCCCGCTTCGGAGGTGGAGCCGACGCTCGCACTGATCCAGGCGCCGGAATCCAGCAGCAACAGCGGCAAGCGCGACCCGCTGCTCAGCCGCCGCTATGTGGTGCCGTTCCTGCTCGCCTGCGTAGTGTTGGCCTGTACCCAGGCCACCGGCATCAACTCGGTGCTGGCCTACGCGGTGAACATCCTCAACCAGGCCGGCCTGTCCGGCTCGGTCGCCAATGGCGCCGACGTGGCGATCAAGCTGCTCAATGCGGTGATGACCGTGGTCGCGCTGCTGCTGGTCGACCGCAAGGGCCGCAAATTCCTGCTGATGCTCGGCAGCGGCGGCATCTGCGTGGCCCTGCTGGCCGCCGCCACGCTGTTCTTCCAGGCCGAACGCGGTCGCACCGACGTGCAGCCGCAGTTGCAGGCGGCGGTCAGCGGCGATGGTCTGCAGCTGGTGCTGGACGACGCCCAATGGCAGCGCCTCGGCGCTGGCATCGACAGCGAAGGCCGGCCGATGCAGCTGACCGTGTCCTACGCCTACGGCGACTTCACCAATGTGCGTGCCCTGCGCAGCGACAACCTGATTGATCGCGAGCTGCGCATCGAGCGCGCCGGCACCGTGCAACCGGACAGCGTGATCGGCGCGTTCTTCCGCAAGCTGCATCTGAACCCGTTCGCTGACCCGGCCAGTGCCGCGCAGGCGCCGCTGCGCATCGAACAGGCCCGCATCGGCCCGGTGCCGCCACCGGCACACGGCTGGGCGGTGGCTGCCTGCATCCTGGTGTTCGTCGCGTTCTTCGCAGTCGGCCCCGGCGTCTGCGTGTGGCTGGCGCTGTCGGAGCTGATGCCGAACCGCATCCGCTCCAACGGCATGAGCATCGCGCTGCTGATCAACCAGTTCGTGTCGACCACCATCGCCGCGATCTTCCTGCCCACGGTGGGCCACTACGGCTACGCCAGCATGTTTGTGTTCTGGGCGGCGTGCACCTTCGTGTTCTTCCTGGTAGCCGCGTTCTGGCTACCGGAGACCAAGGGCAAGTCACTGGAGGAGATCGAGGCACGGTTCGCGGGAAAGCGGGGCTGACAGCGCCTGCACCTGGCGTCGGCCATACCCCATGACATGCCAACGGGGTATGGCCCGCCGTGACGGTATGGCACGCCGATGGGTGTGGCACGCAGACCGGGTAGAGTCGACTATTAGTCGACTGCTCTTCGCTCCAACACCAGGAACGCCGCGCTACGCGCGTGAGTCGACTAACAGTCGACTCTACCGCCTCCCATCATTTCCCGGTGATGTGCCTGGCCAACGCCTGCGCCTCAGGTCGCTGAGGCTGTGGCACGCCGATGGGTACGGTACGCAGACCGGGTAGAGTCGACTGTTAGTCGACTGCTCTTCGCTCCAACACCAGGAACGCCGCGCTACGCGCGTGAGTCGACTAACAGTCGACTCTACCGCCTCCCATCATTTCCCGGTGATGTGCCTGGCCAACGCCTGMGCCTCAGGTCGCTGAGGCTGTGGCACGCCGATGGGTACGGTACGCAGACCGGGTAGAGTCGACTGTTAGTCGACTGCTCTTCGCTCCAACACCAGGAACGCCGCGCTACGCGCGTGAGTCGACTAACAGTCGACTCTACCGCCTCCTATCATTTCCCGGTGATGTGCCTGGCAATCTCCTGTGCCTCGGCAATGCTCGGCAGCCCGCTCAGCATCATCGATTCACCGAACGGGCCTTTCACCGTCGCCACCATCAGCACGCGGCCATCCACGCTGATCGCCGCCCGCTGGCCCACCAGCGCCGCCGTGCCATCATGGATGCGCTGGCGTGCCTCTGGCCGATACCGGATCTGCAGACCCGGCTGCTGGCCCTCGTCCAGCACGTAGCGCACATCGGCGATATCGGCGCTGCCGGCAATCGGCGGCTCGCGCAGGGCCAGGGTTTCGCCTTGCCATTGCGCCGGCTTGCCTTTGCCGGAGGCGTCCACCGCGCTCAGGCGCACATCCACGCCAGGGCGCGGCACGTGATCCTTCCCTGCCAAGCCACCGGGCGTGGCGCCCGGCATGCAGCCGGCCAGGGTCAAGGCCACGCCCAGCAACAGCGGAAGCGCAGTCCTCACTTCAGCTTCCGCAGCTTGAACGCCACCAGCACCTGCAGCAGCCCGTACAGCAGGCTGCCGATACCGATCCACAGCGTGGTCACCGCCACGCCGGCATACGGGTTGGCCGCAAACAGCAAGCCCAGCACCACGGCCAGCACGCCGCTGAGGATCAGCAGCCATTCGCCCTGGATCTGCTTGCGCACGCGGATGGCGAACACGATGCGATAGATGCCGGCCACCAGCAGCCACGCCGCCAGGAACAGCACCAGCACGCTGGCCGTCGCCAGCGGATTGATCACCGCCAGGATGCCGAAGCCCAGCGAGGCGAGGACGTACAGCGCCAGCCAGCCGCGGGACGCGCCGCTGCCGCCATTGATCAATGCGAACAGGCTGATGACGCCCTCGATGATGGCCATCACGCCCAGCGTCCAGGCCAATGCCATGGCCGCCGACAAGGGCCAGCCGATGGCGATGATGCCGAAGCCGAGAGCGACCAGGCCATACAGCAGGAGGATCCACCAGCTACGGCCGACCGCCGACAACAGGGGAGACAAGGGGGAATTCATGGCCACTCCTTCGATCCGGAATCGGCTTCATCGTAGCCTTTCGGGATGAAGAGGGAGATGACGGTGACCTTTGACGGGATTGTCGTGGGCCGGCGCTGCCATGGACGACATTGCTCGGATCTCATCAATGGACAACAGCGGTCGCTCTTCTTCGCGTCGCCCTACGCCCCCTTGCGCCAGCGAGACTGACCCGGGGGCCGATGCCACTGCCGTTGATCCTGCCGCGGGGTTTGCTGGAGATTTCGACTCTTGAACGAAAGACCCATCAGACGCCAAGCATCCAGCCAAGTTGGCTACAAGCGCTCACGCCGGAGCAATTCAAACACCCCGCAACGCCCAATGGCCTCCTCAAGGTCGGATGACCTTCGTGTCGAATTCACATACAGCAGGACGGGGTACTGCGGGAATGCAACCTCCGCGGGCTCCCCATCAAACGGGTCAACGTTGATCTTCAGAACCATATTCTCTGAATCACGCCCCACATATCGGTAGTACACCCCTCCCTGGTAGGCGCTGTCCCTCTCTTCAAAAATCACGCCAAGCGCAGACTCCGCCGTGCACCTCGCCGAATAGAGGTCCAAGCCTCCAGCGCCATACAGATCGTACGTATCCTTCATTCTTGAAGTATCCCATTGGGCCGACTTGAAGTATCCCATTGGGCCGAGAGACTGCGATTCCCACGAAGTCACGGGGCATGAAGTCCAGATCACATCGCGCAGCGCCACCGCGCCGGCAGCGGCGTTCGGATGCAGACCCTGCTGTCGTTCTTCTTCGTGCCGCCCAGCAGGTTCAACGCCGCGCTGGCGTGGCTGCTCGGCGGACTGAAAACGCCACCACTGCTGGTCTTGGCGCGGGATTCGTTCTTGATGTCGACAACGGACAGGCTTCCGGTATCCAGGCGATTCCTCGAAGCATCAGCAGTGCCACCGATCACGCAGGCTTGCAGAAGCGTGTTGCCGCCCACGGCGCACATCCTTAAATAAATTCTCGGCGCGCGTAAACAAAGCCACTAAGCGGGGGCAAGTCCCTCTGGAAGCCTGAAACATGCAAGCATTCAACGTCGATCCTTGAAATAACACCCGCCGAATTTGCCGCATCAACATTTGTCGCCACGACCTCCATACTTTCTCGATCGAAATCAGTTGGATCACGATCAAGGTAGTAACGAATCAACAACTCCCCCTTCTCGTTGTACCCGATGGCTATAGCTCTAATCTCCCGATATATCTCTCCAAGGAGCGCCACTCTGAAACACACAACCAGCCAATCCGGAAGCCTACTTAAGAACATGCCGCCTACTCCCTCGCATCCAGAACAATATGAGCACCATTTTTACCATATTGTATCTGCCCCCTTGTTACGGTCTTTCCCGTTTTGCCATCAACGCCTATCGGCCGACCAAACTCCACAATTGGATTACCTCGTGAACCATTTCCAACGACGGGATACTTTCCACTATGAACCCCAGTTAGCAGCTCGCCAATCGTTGAGTAGCCAAGGAAAGCATTGGCGCCCTTGATAAGCTGCTGCTCTGCCGCATATCCACGTCCGCGTTTCTCCGAGGCCTCCAGTTGAGCCTTGTTCGGATCGCTATCCGGTACGCCGGCGGAACAATGAACCAGGGCACACATTGCGTCGTTCAAGCGCTGCTGCTCATCAGCAGTCTTGCCCTGCTTCAACGCATCCAGCTTCTTTGCTTCGTCAAGGTGCAGCTGCCGATTGAATCGATCTCCTGTAAGCGCAATGTTGGCGCCRGTGCTTCCACTCAGAGCCCCACCTACCATCGCGCTGCCGACTTCCATCAGCGACTGGTAGGCCTCCCCGCTCAGGCTGCCCTTGTTGTTCTCCAAGTAATCCGAGATCGCGATCTTGGCCTTCTCCGCACCGGCAGCACTCACCGCGCCCTTGAGTGCATCGGCGCCACCCAATGCGGCCATCGCCGCACCGGCCATGCCGTGCAGCAGCGCGCGTCCGTTGCCGCAGATACTGGCAACCACCTTCAAACTTGGCCGCCTGCCTCGCCTGCTTTGCACAGGCTGTTCAGATCGAAGAGGTCATCTTCCTGGCCGCCAGATCTATTTCTATTGAAAGATCCAACTCTGATTAAAGACCTCGAAGGGCCCTACGATACTCATCAATGTCGATGGTCACTAAGATTTACGGGTCAGAATCGCACATTCTTTACACTTAGAATTCGTCAACACTAGATCCTTTGAAAGCGGGTCGACACGGAAGTCCTCTGCCCGCTGGAGCGCACCCCAATTCGCGGAGCAAATGCCAAATACCAAATTATCTCAACTACCCACCTAATCCCTCACGCCCCATAATATCCTTTAGCTCAACCGCCATCTTTGCAGCCTCATCAATTGGAACCCCTATCCTCAATTCATATTCCTTCCTGTTCAATGTTGCAAATGACTCTCGAATGCATGATAGAACCAGATCGAGCTCTCGGGAGTTTAGATGCAAAATTAGGTCCGCATCGTTAATTCTATCTAATTTCATTGAGTTCTCAGTATGGAACTGATTGAGTTGGGAGAGTGGAAATATAGTCTTTCCAGTTTTTAGGCTGGAACGCGGTTCCTTCCCCGCCGTTTGGATTTCTAAAGACAACAGTGCCTGTACTCTCTTGAATATACACCGTCCGACCATCTTTGTAATAACGTATCGACGATGGATTACTCATAACATTTTCAATATGACTTGCAAATTGCTCACGAGTCCGAATACCCAGCCCCTAGAATTCCCCCTGTACAAGCACGTGCTTTTCGAAGGCATGCCCACCCGCAATCTCCTGAGCGGCCAACTGGGTACGAAGCTTGGCGGCGTTCACCGCGCCCTTCAGCGCATCCGCACCACCCAGCGCGGCCATCGCCGCACCGGCCATGCCGTGCAGCAGCGCGCGTCCGTTGCCGCCGTCGGCCCAGAACGCCTTGCCCTCCTCGGTCTCCGCCTTCTGGCTCAGGTAGCACAGAAGCCTCCTTGCGTTTTCAGCACCTCCGCTCGAGCGCAAAATTCACAAGTAGGACAGAAACCCAGCAAGCACGCTATATAAATAGCACATCAAGTCTATCAACTACCCACGATACCCTCCGCCCATCGAGAAAGGCGAAATCCTCTAGAAAGGCCTCGTCGAAGAACATGAACTCACCACTGGTGATCCTCCCATCTTTGAGATCCCCAACAATTTCGTACGAATACCCAACCCCCCGTCGAGTTATCGATGAGCCAATGCCAGGAAGATCATTTACAACATACTCGGAAAAAACCATTGGAGATAGTTCAACTTGGTACGTCTCGCCCACTTCAATGCGGAATGGAAGGTAGCTCGCGAAACAGACGAGCCGCTCGCCTGAAATCTCTATAGATACCTCCTCCTCCACCACAGGACTCAGACCCTCAACAACTGCCGAATAGATCATTGCACTGGCCTCATCGCCTTATCCAGAGAGTCACCATTAATCGTCCTCCATATATTCTTTCCACTTTCAACATGGATAGTAGTGATGGAACCATCAGCGTTAGTTCCTACAAATCCAAACTTAGCTTTCCCGCGTGACGTGTTTCCCATAAATTGAACATACCCGGTCCGAATTTCCCCCTTATAGACATACTGGACCTTTTGCCCATACGTCATGATGTCCTTACCAACTTCAAGGTACTCCGAAGCCGACCTAGCACCAAACTCAGCGCCATGCTTTTCAAAGTGGCCCATCAGTTTTACCTCATCGGCAAAATTTGCTGTACCTGTGCCCAAGTTGGGCTTCGGAACACCGCTCTTAGGTAGTTGGGTGGCAGATCTTCCCAAACCAGCCAAGGCTCCACCACTGGCCGCCTCCCTCGCAACGTTTTCAACAATCAACTCGGCAGTCTTCGCAGCTGCACCCGCGCCAACCACCAAGCTGGCACCACCCGTTGCCTCGCTTGCGACTGCATCAACCACGCCGGTCAGGATTGCGTCGCAGGACGCTGGCTTGCTCAGGCAGCTACGCGCCGCAGCCAACGCAACCGGCGACAGTCCCGCGGCCGTGATGACAGCCGTCCCTCCAATAAGCACTTTGCCGTGGGTCTTGCGATCAATCTGATCCTGGATGGCAGCGGCCATCGCCTGCTCTTGCGAGGGCACATCCAGACCGTTCTTGCGATAGAAGTCCGCCCTCAGACTCCATGAGCCGACGTACTGCGTTGCATCCGCCTTCTCACCCGGCGTTGCATAGAACAGTGGGCTGTAGCCGCTACCCGGCCTGTTCGGATCAGGTTCAAGAAGCCTGCCCGCGCTGACTTGCCTCAGATAGTCGCTCGCGGCTTGATCCCATTGCCCCTCTACGCCGAACTGCACCTGCCGATAGGCCTGCTCCGACAAGGACTTCTCGGCTGCGTCGATCTGCTCGCGGCTTGGGTTGCGGCAACCGCACAGGCGCTGAGCAAACCCAGACGCGGAGCCCTGGATCAAATCGATCTCACTGATGTGCAGCTGCCGATTGAACCGATCCCCGGTCACCGCAATGTTGGCGCCCGTGCTTCCACCCAGAGCCCCACCCACCATCGCGCTGCCCACTTCCATCAGCGACTGGTAGTCCTCCCAGCTCAGGTTGCCCTTGTTGCTCTCGAGGAATTCCGAGATCGCGATCTTGGCCTTCTCCGCACCGGCAGCACTCACCGCGCCCTTCAGCGCATCGGCCCCGCCCAGCGCGGCCATCGCCGCACCGGCCATGCCGTGCAGCAGCGCGCGTCCGTTGCCGCCGTCGGCCCAGAACGCCTTGCCCTCCTCGGTCTCCGCCTTCTGGCTCAGGTAGCTGCCCAGGTCACCCGCGCCCTTGAACAGCAGCTGCCCGCCCAGCTGCATCACTTCGGCGCGCTCCTGCATCTTGCGAAGGTCAACGGCTGACAGCGCGCTGTCGGTATCAAAGCCGGTTGCGGTGCGATCGAGCCCGGCCAGTGCACTTTCATTGCCATCGCGCAC